>CACMOJ010000016.1 GCA_902615325.1 uncultured SAR116 cluster alpha proteobacterium
GAAAAATTCTCCGGTATTTTTATTTCTCTGAATTTTAATTTTACCATCTGATAAAAAATCATAAAATTGTTTTTCTGGACCAACTTGATTAGTTAAAATTTCAGGCATAAATCTCTCCAACTTAATAATTTATAATTAACGCATCTAATCCAATTATATTTTTTTCATTAACAATTACTGGATTAATTTCGATTTCTTTTACTTGATCTTTATGAGCATAAATGAAGTTAGATAATTTTACAATTGTATCAACTAAACGATCATAATTAATTTTGACACCTCTATCACCTTCAAATATTTTAGAAGATTTTAATCTTTTTATCATTTCAACAACCATCTTTTTATTTGCTGGCGCTTCTACAAAAGCCACATCTTTAATAGCTTCTGCATATATTCCGCCTAAGCCAAACATTATAAAAGGGCCAAAAACGGGATCAATTTTTGCACCTAAAATAACTTCAATGCCTTTTTCAATCATTGGAGCTATCATTATACCATCAATTTTAATGTTTGGTTTTTTTGTCGAAATATTTTCAGTAATATCATGAAATGATTTTAAAGCTTCATCTAAAGTTTTTATATTAAGTTGAACGCCACCAACTTCGGTTTTATGTTCAATTTCGTTTGAAACAACTTTCATGACAAATTTTTTATTTTTTTTATTTTTAAAAATGAATTCTAATTCAGACTTATTTTTAATTAAATAACATTTGTTCATATTTATTCCAAATTCTGACAATAAATTTGTTGCTTCAAATTCATTTAATTTTCTTTTAGGTATATTAAGTTTTTTTATTTCTAAGCTTTCAAATTTTTCTACATTCTTATTAAATTCACTCCCAAAATGCATCAATGCTGCCATTGATACAACAGCTCTTGTAGGATCTTCAATACATAAAAAACCTTCGTTTTCATATTTTTTATAAATTTCATTTGGAGCAACCATACAATTTATAAAAATTTTTTCTGAATAGTCTTTCATAGCAGTTTTAAGGGCATCAAGTAAAGGTTGAGTGAATTTTGAAGAGCCGGGCACTGACGTCCAAAAACCTATTATTCCGTCATATCCACCTTTAGACAACATCACATCAGTAAATCTTGGTACCAGAGATAGATCGTTAAAAAATTGAGCGGTTACATCTACCGGGTTCATTGGAGATGCGAATGGAACAATTTTTTTTAAATTTTCTTGAGCATCTTGTGGCATAGGTTTTACGTTTAAACCTTCATCATTAGCAGCATCTGCCATTAATACACCTCCACCTCCAGAAATTGTAACTATACCTAAATTTTTTCCACTTGGATAAATTCTTGGTTTTGTAGCATACGCGATATCTAACATTTCTTCAGTACTTTTAACTCTGTAAGCTCCATGTTCTCTAATAACTTCGCTATAAATTGCATCTTCTCCTGCTAATGATGCTGTATGAGAATTTGCAGCTGCTGCACCAACTTCTGATCTACCTACTTTCATTAAAATCACAGGTTTTTTTTCTTCCCTAGCAGTATCTAATGCCTTCACAAACTTTTTTCCATCTTTAACACTTTCTACATATGCCATAATGGTATGAACTTTTTCATCTTCAGCCAAAAATTGGATGGCTTCAGAAACAGAAAAGTCTGCTTCATTCCCAGTGGTTATCCAGTAATTAATACCTAAACCCCTTTGATGAGAAACCATATAAATATGACTGCCATAAGCACCAGATTGACTTGCAATAGCTATGCCCCCTGGAATTGGTGCTGCTCTATCAATAGCTGATGTAAATGTTGGGTAAAAATTGCTCTCTGCATTAAATAATCCTAAGCAATTCGGGCCAATAATTCTTAGTGAAGAATTTTTACTAATGTTTTCTATTTCATCTTGGTATTCTTTTCCTTTACCTCCCATCTCCGCAAATCCAGAAGAAAAAATCAAAGCTGTTTTAGCTTTCTTTTTAACTGCTTCATTTAAGACACTTGTTACATGAAGAGATGGCACCGCAACTAAAACAAAATCTAGATCATCCTCAATTTCTGTTAAACTTTTATATGATTTCAAGCCTTGAATAGTTTCATGTTTTGGGTTTACTGGAAAAATTTTTCCTGAAAAATTTTGATCCAACATATAAGAAAGAGGTTTTCCACCAATTCGACCTCTATTGTCTGAGGCTCCTACTATAGCAATAGATTTAGGTGACATTATATCTTTTAATGCAGACATGATAAAAACCTTTTTATAGTGTAAATACAATTTACATGTTAAATAAGTTATGTAAATTGATCTATAAAAAATAAAAAAATATGCCATTTATTGTTTATTTAACTTGTTTTTCTCAAGTCCTCTCAATGGCTGGATTTGCAGCTTGGCCAATTTACCTTATTGATTTGCAAAATTTATGGTCTCTTACAAATCTTGAAGCAGGCTGGATAAGCGGAGCATTTTTTTTTGGGTACATTTTTGCCACCCCTTTCCTAGTTGGATTAACTGATAGCTACGATTCAAAAAAAGTTTATTTTATATCATCATTAATTGGTTCAATTGGCCTTATTTTATTTGCTTTATTTGCAAACGGATTTTATTCAGCCCTACTCATGTGGAGTATAGTAGGAGCTGGTTTTGCTGGCACATATATGCCAGGTCTCCAAATTTTAAACGAAAGATTAGATGCAAAAGGGAAAGAAAAATATGTATCAGTGTATACTGCTTTTTTTGGTTTAGGCACTGCGACATCATTTTTTATTCTTGGTATTTTGAAAGAGTATAATTTAGATTGGAGCTATAGTTTTATTGTCGTAGGATTTTTTCAACTATTGAGTGGTATTCCAATAATCTTATTTTCAGGCCCAAGAATCGAAATAAAGCCATATATAAAATTTAGCGGCATCTTTAAAATATTAAAATCAATTTACAATGTTTTTAAAAACAAAAAAGCAATGCCATATATTATAGGTTATGGAGGACATACATATGAACTTTTTGGTTATAGATCCTGGACTTTTGCATGCGTTGTTTTTTTAAGCTCTACGTATAATGTTAATTTAAGTAATATTTTTATTGCAAATTTTTTGGCTATTATTGGATTAACTGGCATATTTTCTTCAATAATTGGCGCTCAATACTGTATAGGAAAAAATAGACCTTTAATAATTAGCTATATGGGACTTATTTGTTTTTTTGGTTCTATAATCACAGCATTTTCATTTTGGATTAACTTGTATTTAGCACTTCTTTTTATATTTATTTATAATATATTAATCATAATGGATTCTGGCTCTTTAACAACTGGGACTGTTCTTAATGGTTCATCTCAAGATAGAGGTTCAAGATTAGCTCTACATTCTATTATAGGATTTTTAGGTGGGGCATTAGGTGGGCCTATTGTAGGGTTAGCTTTAGATAGCTTTGGTGGCGAAAATAGTAAATTATCTTGGAGTGTTGGTTTCGTTGCGTTAGGCTTAGGATCGTTATTATCATCTTATATTTTGAAAAAAAATTCAAAATACAAATTAAAGTAATAAAGGAGTTTACATGAACAAAAAAGTTGTTTTAAAGCAAAGACCGATTGGAGAGCCAAAGTTAGAAGATTTTGAATTATTTGAAGAAGACATTAGAGAACCTAAAGATGATGAAGTTTCTTTAAAAACAATTTATATGTCCTTAGACCCTTACATGAGAGGTAGAATGAATGATGCTAAAAGTTATGCAAAGGCTGTGGAAATTGGAGAGGTAATGGAGGCAGGTACAGTAAGCCAGGTCATAAAATCAAAATCAAAAAATTTTAAAGAAGGTGATTTTGTTGAAGGAAGAACTGGTTGGCAAGATAACCCTACAGTTCATGAAAATAAACTTAGATTGATAGATCCATCAATGGCTCCATTATCAACTGCGATTGGTGTTTTAGGAATGCCTGGTACCACTGCTTACGTAGGCATGAAAAATTTCGCTAAACCACAAAGTGGTGAGACTTTAGTTGTGTCAGCAGCCTCTGGAGCTGTAGGTGGTACTGTTGGTCAAATTGGTAAAATTCATGGTTGCAGAGTAGTTGGAATAGCTGGTTCAGACGAAAAATGTCAATTTACAAAAACTGAATATGGTTTTGATGATTGCCTAAACTATAAAGATACAAATTTTAAAGAAAACCTAAAAAATTCCTGTCCTAACGGGGTTGATATTTATTGGGAAAATGTTGGTGGAATTTCCTTTGATGCTGTTATGCCGTTGTTTAATGATTATGCTAGAATTCCAGTTTGTGGCTTGATATCATATTACAACTTAAAATCTTTAAAACTAGATGGACCTGATCGTATACCATTGTTATTTAGACAAATGCTTACAAAACGTTTGATGTATAAGGGGTTCATTGTATTTAATCATTATGATCAAAGACAAGAATCCATTGAACAATTATCTTCTTGGATAAAAGATGGTAAACTCAAATATAAAGAAGATTTTATTGAGGGCTTAGAAAATGCATCAAAAGCATTTATTGGTTTATTAAATGGGAAAAACTTTGGTAAATTAGTTGTTAAACTAAATGATGATCCAACTAACTAATTTAAGTCTTTAAATTTTCTTCCTTCACTTACAAGTTGCTCAAGTAACTTTGGGCAACTCCAAAAATTAGAATTTTCTTTTTCATAACTTTTAATATTATTTAATATTTTATCTAATCCTATTTTATCTGCATAATTCATAGGGCCACCTCTCCATCTAGGAAAACCATATCCATTATTATAAACAACATCTATATCGGAAGGTTTAATAGCAATCTTTTCTTCCAAAATTTTTACTCCTTCTAATACAAGTGCTGTGATATATCTATCAAGAATTTCTTTGTCTGAAAATTCCTTAGGATTTATTCCAACTCGTTCTCTTTCAGATTTGCAGATTTCTTCAATTTCAGGATTAGGAGTTAAAGGCTTTACGTCTTTTCCATATAAATAATAACCTTTCCCAACTTTTTGGCCAAACCAACCTCTTTCACAAACTCTATCAGGGATTTCTACATATCTATCATTTTTACTTCTAAAAGGTGCCTTTCTTTTTCTAGTTGCCCAACCAATATCTCCACCAGCCAAATCAATTACTTGGAATGGTCCCATTGCACATCCAAACTCTCGAATAACTCTATCAATATCATAAATACTAGCGCCATCCTCTACCATATGATAAGTGGCAACAAGATACTTCGATAAAATTCTATTTCCAATAAATCCATCACAAACACCTGATCTTACTGGTATTTTTTTCATTTTCTTTCCTAGAGAGAACGCTGTTGCAACAGTTTCAGCAGAGGTTTTTTCTCCAACAATTATTTCTAATAATTTCATAATATTTGCAGGAGAGAAAAAATGCATGCCAAGCATTCTTTCAGGATTATTTGTTACTTTTGCAATTTCATTAATATCAAGATAACTAGTATTAGAAGCTAAGATTGTGTCAGAAGGACAAATTTTATTTAATTTTGTAAATATTTCTTTTTTTATATCCATTTCCTCAAATACGGCTTCTATAATAAGTTCTCTATCAGCTATCTTTTCTAATTCTGTTCCGCCTATAAAATTACCTAATAATTTATTTTTTTCTTCTAAACTAATTCGACCTAAGTCAACATTTCGTTGATAAGTGCTTTCAATTTTTTTAAAAGACTTTTTAATCAATTCTTCGTCTCTTTCTACCATGATAACTGAAAGACCTGCATTTAACGCAGCCATTGAAATTCCAGTGCCCATTGTACCACCACCAATGACACCTACTTTTTTAATATCTTTTGATTTGGCTGTCTTAAGTTCAGGTATTTTATTAACCGCTCTTTCTGAAAAAAAAGTATGAATTAATCCTTCTCTTTGAGGACTATATAAACAGTCTTCAAATAATTTTCTTTCATTATTTATCGCTGCATAAAATTCTAGTTTTAAACCTTGTTGAACACTCTCAATAATAGCATTAGGAGAAAATAGATTTTTATGTTTTGACTTATATTTATTCCTTATTTCATTAATAATTTCAGAGTAGTCTTCTTCTGATTTTACTTTAGAAAAATTTTCAGAGGTTCTTTTAATTTTACTATTATTTTGAATTAGTTCTTTAGCATAATTAATTCCGTTAGATATTGTGTCAGTGTGTTCAAAAATTTTATCAATTATACCGTTTTCAATTGCTTCTTGCGATGGAACATGTTTACCGGTTAACATCATTTCTAAACCCATTTCTATACCTGCTAATCGCGGTAATCTTTGTGTTCCCCCTGCTCCAGGCAATATTCCTAGTAAAACTTCAGGAAGACCAACTTTTGTATTTGGTGTTGCAATTCTAAAATGACAAGCCATGGCAACCTCAAGACCACCTCCTAAAGGCGTACCATGTAATGAAGCGATAACATATTTATTAAGTTTTTCTATTTTATTACAAATTTCAGATAAAGTAGGACCTCCTAAATTTTTACCAAATTCTCTGATATCAGCGCCAGCTAAAAAAGTTCTATTTGGAGCACATATAATTACTGCTTTTACTTCTTCTTTTTTTTCTAATTCATTAATTGCATCTAAGAGACCGTTTCTAACTTCTAAACTAATTGCATTTACTGGAGGATTTGAAATTTTAACAATTGAAATTTCACCTTCATAACTTATTGAAACAGGATTCATTTAATTTCCTTTATTTACTTAATTTATTTTTTGCGTCTTTATATTCAGATTTTAATCTATCAATTAATACTTTTGCTGGAGCAACATTTTTAATTGAAGATATACCTTGCCCTGAACTCCAAATATCTTTCCAAGTTTTCGGCTTAGAAGTACCCCTACTAAAATTCATATTTGAAGCATCACTTGTTTCTAAATTAGCAGGGTCTAATCCTTGTGCGGTTATTGAGGGTTTTAAATAATTTCCATGAACACCAGTAAAAAGATTTGTATAAATAATATCTTCAGATGATGAGTTAGTTATCATTTCTTTATATTTTATGTCAGCATTTGCTTCTTCTGTGGCTATGAAAGCTGAACCTATATAGGCTAAGTCTGCACCCATAGCTTGAGCAGCAAGAACTGCTCCACCATTTGAGATAGATCCTGATAACAACAAAGGTCCTTCAAACCATTCTCTAATTTCTTGAATAAGAGCAAAGGGTGATAAAGTTCCAGCATGACCACCCGCACCAGCAGCAACTGCTACTAATCCGTCTGCTCCCTTATCGATAGCTTTTTTTGCAAAAAAATTATTAATCACATCATGAAGGACAATACCATTAACTTGATGAGCCACTTCATTCACTTCTGGTCGAGCACCTAAAGACGTTATCCAAATAGGAACATTCCATTTAGCGCAAATATCAATGTCTTTCTCTAATCTTACATTTGATCTATGAACAATGTGATTTACCGCAAACGGGGCGGCAGGGTTATCAGGGTTTTTTTGATTATATTTATCTAATCCTTCTGTAATTTTTTTTAACCAAATTTCAAGCATATTTGGTTCACCCTCCTCTTCTCTAGCATTTAAAGCAGGAAAAGAACCAACAACACCATTTAAACATTGAGCTAAAACTAAATCAGGATTTGAAATAATAAATAAAGGTGAACCTACTATAGGTATCTTTAGTTGATTTAAGGGTTCAAGTAGTGACATCACAACAAAATATTATCAACATTTAATCTAATGTCACTATAAAAAGTCTAAAGTTTTAAACTTGAAAAATTAAATATTAGTTTGCATAATATTATTTATATAGAGGATTATTATGAAACTTTCAAAAGAACAATTAAAGCAATTTCATGAAGAAGGTTATCTTTTTTTACCTGAAGTTTTTACAGCTGAAGAAGCAAAGCTTTTAAAACAAGAATCAGAAAATGTTTATTCTATGAATAGAAAAGAAGTTTGGAGAGAGAAAACTGGTGTAGCTCGAACTGCTTTTGCAGCTCATACTTATAATGAAGGTTTTAAAAGACTGGGAGCACATCCAAGGTTAGTTAATCCAGTTAAACAGATTTTAGAAGGTGATGTATATATGCATCAATTTAAAGTCAATGCAAAAGCAGCATTTGATGGTGATGTCTGGCAATGGCATCAAGATTTTGGTACCTGGCATAGAGATGACCAAATGCCAGAGCCAAGAGCCATGAATATTTCTGTATTCGTAGATGACGTTACAGCAGCAAATGGTCCCCTGTTATTTATTCCGAAAAGTCATAAATTTGGAGTTGTTGAAGCAGGGCATGATTTAGAAACAACTAGCTATCCTTTATGGACATTAGACCGTAAAAAAGTAAAAGAACTTGCTGAAAATGGAGGTTGTGTTGCACCAACAGGACCTGCTGGAAGTATGCTGTTATTCTCGTCTTTGCTTGTTCATGCAAGCCCACCAAACATATCACCTTTTGGAAGAACTATCGTTTATTTATCTCTCTGTCATGTTGAAAACCATATAAGAGCATTTAAAAGAGATGAATGGATAGCACATAGAAATTTTGAGCCAATTATTCCAATGGATGATAATTGTTTAACTGAACTTGCTATTAAAAATCAAACCGCAGCTGAATAATCCAAAATAAGTGTTAGTAAAATCAAAAAACACTAGTAATTTTAGGGATGGCTCCATTGGTTCAATGAAAAAAAATAAACTCTTTCGTTCTGCTAAATTGAGTAATTTAGAAGATGAAGATTTAGATATTTTAGAAAAAAATAAAATATTTAAAATTATTGATTTAAGAGATCCAGTTGAAATCAAAAAAGCGCCAGATAATTTATCAAGTAATCTTTTAAAAAAATATATTAATTTGCCTATATCTGCCAATACTCTCTCGAGAATGGCAGATGCATATCACAATTGTAATTACCAAGAAAATGAAACAATTTACGAAAATGTTATGAAAAAAAGTTATGAATTTTATCTTAAAAATCATTCTGAAGTATGGAAAAAATTTTTTTCAATTCTTTTAGAGTCAAATGGAAAACCAGTAATTTATCATTGTTCAGCTGGCAAAGATAGAACAGGAATAGCCAGTTATTTAATACAAAGTTTATGTTCTCAAAAAGAGGAATTAATATTTGATAATTATTTGTTATCTAATCAATTATTAAATCAAAGATACGCCACAGCTGAACAAAAATATACCTTAAAGAGAAATAAAAAAATGACGGATTTAATGCTTAAGGTAATAGGACAAGTTAAATTAGATTATTTAAAAAATTCAATTACTTTTATTAAAAAAGAATATGGATCTAATGAAAATTATTTTCTAAAAAAACTTAATTTTAGTGAAAAAGATTTAAAAAATATTAAGCATATATATAGTTAAAAAATGTTCCTCGAAAAAAAAATTAATGAATTAATTGATAATAAAAAAACTGTCAATGTAACGTTAATTGGTGCAGGAAAATTTGGTTCAATGTTTTTAAGCCAAGCTCCTTATAATAAAGGTTTAAATGTTTTTACAATATGTGACCTAAATATTGATAAAGCTAAAAAAGCTTGCCTTGAGGTTGGCTGGAGCGAAGATCTAATTAATAATACTATATTTACTGAAGATTTTGAAAAAGCAATTAATGATGATGAAGTAGATGTTGTTGTTGAGGCAACTGGCCATCCTTCATCAGGAATTAAACATGCTAGGACATGTTTTAAATATGGCAAGCATGTAATAATGGTAAACGTTGAAGCTGACGTATTAGCTGGACCAAGTTTATCTGCAGAAGCCAACTCTGCAGAAGTAGTGTTTTCAATGGCATATGGTGATCAACCATCATTAACTTTAGAAATTATTGAATGGGCAAGGGCTTCTGGTTTCAAAGTAACCGCAGCTGGTAAAGGTACAAAATATATGCCTGAATATCATTATTCTACTCCAAAAACAGTTTGGGATCATTACGGCCTTACATCAGATGAAGCTGAAAAAGCTGGAATGAATTCAAAAATGTTTAATTCTTTTCTTGATGGAACAAAATCTTCTTTAGAGATGTCTGCAATAGCTAATGCATCTGGACTTAATGTACCAAATACTGGTTTACTTTTCCCTCCTTGTGGCATGGATGATCTGGCAAGTCTATTAAAAGAAAAAAATAAAGGCGGTATCTTAGAAAAAAATGAACAAGTTGAAGTTGTTTCATCTTTAGAGCGAGATGGTAGACCTGTGTTTAAAGACTTGAGGTGGGGTGTTTACGCAGTATTACAAGCGCCCAATGATTATGCAGCTTCATGCTTTAAACAATATGGAATGAATACTGATCAATCTGGTGAATTTTCAGCTATGTATAAACCTTTTCACTTAATTGGAATGGAATTAAATACTTCAATTTTTTCAGCTGCATTATTAAAACTTCCAACCGGACAAACAAAATATTTCAAAGGCGATGTTGTATCGGTATCAAAAAGAAATCTAAAAAAGGGTGAAAAGCTAGATGGTGAAGGTGGTTTTACGGTATGGGGAAAATTAATACCTGCAAGTACATCTTTAAACTTAAAAGCTCTACCAATAGGACTTGCAAACGACATGTATTTAAAAAATGACATAAATAAAGATAAGATTATAACTTGGAATGATGTTGAATTTGATTCAAATGATGAAATTATAAATTACAGACATCAAATGGAAAATAAATTTAGAAATTAATTTTTTTTATAAGTCCTTTATCTAACCTCCAAACAAAATCAAAATTATTATATTTTGGAAAAAATTTTGTAATTAATGGATCATGTCCTGGAATAATTAATTCTTGAGATGAGGCTAATGTTTTAATTATTTTAAAACCATTTAACATTTCTTCTAGATCTACTACGATTGGGAATGGTTTATTTTTAATAAAATTTTCATAAAAGTGAGTTGCATCTGAAGCCAAACACAAATATCCATTTTCTGTTTTTACTTTTACTGCTTGCAGACCTCTTGAATGTCCTCCAATCATATGAGTTGAAATGCCAGGTAAAATTTGACCTGTACCATTATAAAAAATTACTCTTCCCGAGAAAATATTTTCAACCATTTGAGAAATATGTTTTCCAGTAAATGGCATTTTAATTGTTTCATGGCACATACAAGGGCCTGTTGCATAAGACATTTCCATTTCTTGTAAATGAAATCGAGCATTTGGAAATTCATTTAATCCTCCTGCATGATCATAATGAAGATGAGTAATTATCACATCTGAAATTTTTTCTGGATTAATTCCAAAATCCCTAATTGCTTTTGACGGTGATCTAATAATTGGTCTATTTCTTCTATTTGCTTCTTCTTGGTCGTAACCCGTATCAACTAAAATAATTTGATCATTATTTTTTAGAACCCAAATAAAATAATCTATCGAGTGCTGTTCATGTGCATGATCATCAAAAATAAAACTTTCATTTCTTGTTCTATCATTTCTCTCAGCATATTTAATCGCATAAACTTCCCATTTTTTCTCAAGTGAATCCATAATCACCCCTCAACATCTTCTAATCTATCTGTTGCTGGTGGTGGTGTTCTAGTTATTTTATTAATAGATTCGTAAATTTCTTTTGTAATATTAATCTTCATTGAATCTAAAGAAGGTATTAACTGCTTTAAATTTCTAGCAGAGATAATTGGTGACAAAATATCTTGATTATGTATTACCCAAGCTACCGCTAAAGAAATTGGATTATAATTTAATTCTTTTGATAATTTTACAAAATCTTTTACAACTCTATTCATCCAATTCTGGCCATATCTTTTTTGATATTTTTCATTGTGATCTAATCTTCCAATTTCATTTTTTTGTGTTTCTTTAAAATCTTGATCATATTTACCAGTTAACAATCCTCCACCAAGTGGACTATAACTAATTACATTTAAACTTTCAGAATGTGCCATAGGTAAAATTTCAACTTCAACTTGTCTTTTAACCAGATTATACATAGGTTGCAAAAACTCAATTAGAGGAAAATGGTTAATTTTTGATATATATTGTGCTTTCATTATTTGCCACGCAGCAAAATTAGAAACGCCCAAATGAAAATATTTTTTTTCATCTTTTAATTTTTTTAATGCGTTTAAACTTTCTTCTAAAGGAGTATTTTTATCCCAGTGATGTATGAAAAAAATATCAACATAATCTTGATCCAGTCTTTTTAAACTTTCCTCTAGTTGATTTCTTAAATTTTCAGGATCTGCGCCACCTTGAGAACCAGCTTTTGTTACTATTAGTAACTTCTCTCTTTCTTCTTTGATTAATTTTCCTAAAATTTTTTCAGATAATCCTTTTGTATATACATAAGCTGTATCAAAAAAATTTATCTCATTTTCTCTACATTTTAGGTACATTTCTTCGGAATCTTTTTCAGAAGCCCCATCACCAAACTGCATAGTTCCGAAACATAATTTAGATGGAGTTAAGTTATTTGGCCCAAAAATTTTTCTCATATATTATTTGTCCTCTCTATTAATGTTTTTCATCCATGAAAGGCCTTCATCAGTATTTGTTAAAGGATTATATTCAGCTCCAACATAACCTTGATAACCAAATTTATAAATTTCTGATAGAATATTACTATAATTTAACTCTCCAAAAACTGGTTCATTTCTTTCTGGAACTGATGCCATTTGAACATGACCAATGTAATTAAAGTTATCTTTAAATCTAGTTAAAACATTTCCTTGACTTATTTGAACATGATAAAAATCAAACATTATTTTTATATTTTTATTACCGCCTAACTGACAAATTTCTTTTGCCTGTTCTACAGTTGTTAAAAAATATCCAGGAAAATCATATTGATTTTTAGGTTCAATTACTAACCCTATATTAGTGTCGTTAAGTTGAGACGTAGCATATTGTAAATTTTCAACAAGTGTTTTTAAAGAATTGTTATTTTGTTCTGTAATACCACACATAAAGTGGATATTTTTAGCACCAATTACCTTAGCATATTCAATTGCCTGATCAATCGCTGATCTTGCCTCCTGTTCTCTAGAGGGAACAGCATTTAAACCGTTATCACCCTTACTTACATCACCTTTGATAGTATTAATTCCTATTATTGGAAGATTAATTTTATCAATAGCTTTTTTTAATTCATTTGCGTCAACTTCATATGGAAATTGAAATTCAATTGCATCAAAATTTTTTTCTTTAGCCTTATAAACTCTATCTAAAAGAGGTAATTCAGACCATAAAAGACCAAGATTAGCAGAAAGTTTCATTATTCATCCCAATTAACATTAAATTTATTTACAGTTTCTTTTATTTGATTTTCGTTTAACAAATTTGGTTTAAAACCTCTTGTAATCAACGAAAGTTTAGCAGTATTTTCAAGTTCTTCAATTGCATTTGTAGCACTTTCAAGACTCTTTCCAGAAACTACTGGCCCATGATTTGCGAGTAAAACTGCTGATCTTTTTGAAGCAACTCCTTTTATAACATCACCTAACTTAGGATCACCAGGCAAATAAAAAGGCAAAAGTTTAACTTTACCTAATAGCATAATAGAATAAGGTGTTAGTGGTTGAAAAATATTATCTGCATCTAAATTTGGTAACATTGAATAAGCAACTGAATAAGTTGAATGCAAATGAACTACAGCTCCAACTCTATTAGAATTTTTTTCATAAAAGGCTTTATGTAAAAATAGTTCTTTAGTTGGGTTCATTTTACCAATAACTTCATTTTTAGAAGTTATTTTACATACTTGATCTGGTTGCAATCTTCCTAAAGAACAACCTGTTGGAGTGATTAAAAGATCTCCATCTTCAGTAATAGCTGAAATATTGCCAGTTGATCCATGAGTTAATCCCCTATCAAATAAAGATTTACCAATGATACAAATTTGATCTCTTAAAAAATTTTCTGAAAAATTATTTGACATTAATACTCCATTAACGAAAAGCCAATTGCTAAAAACAAACCTACAACAATATGACTGCATGTTGATAATACTTTAGTTAATTTTGGGTTTGGTGTTTTATTTCCCATTAATCCTTTTCCAGTTGCAGGTAAAAAAAAGAACCAGGGTACTACAACCGATATTAGTCCAAAAAGAAACCCTGATAGAAGTGACGTATTAAAAAAATCAAAAAAAGTTAAGCAAATCCAGTATGCAAATCCATATCCAATACCAACTATATAATGAAATATCCATCCAATAGGAAGTTCATACTTTATAGGTTTTTCATTTTCCAAATTAATATTAAATATAATTCCTTTGTTTATTAACATTAACAGCCATCTTCCAGTAGGAGCCCAATTAGTAGGAGGTATTTTATACAAAACAAGTAAAAGTCTTTGCCACAAATCCATAGCAATACAACATAATATTCCAGCAAAAATAATGTCTACAACCACAATTTTACCTCGAAATTTTTAATCTTTCATTATTGACTATTATTAGTTAACAATAATAATAAGTTAAATTCTATAAGATTACAAAATATTGAGGATAAAATGAGTGAATTCGATGGACAGATTGCAGTCATTACTGGTGCAGCCCAAGGTATAGGTTATGCAACTGCAGAAAAACTTAAACAAGATGGTGCCAAAATCGTTATTTGGGATATGGATAAAAACTTAGGAGAAACTGCATCTCAAAAATTGGATTGTGATTTTCTACATATGGATATGACAGACGATAAAATTGTAGAACAGTGTACGTCTGAAACATTGGGTTTACACAGTAAAATTGATATTCTTGTTTGTAGTGCAGGTATTGCAGGCCCCACCATGCCAACATGGGATTATCCAGTTAATGAGTGGTTAAAAGTAATGAATGTGAATGTTAATGGTGTATATTATTGCAACAGACATGTAATTAAAACAATGCGTGAAAAAGGATACGGTAGAATTGTTAACATAGCTTCAATTGCTGGAAAAGAAGGTAATCCAAATGCAGCAGCATATTCTGCGTCAAAAGCGGCAGTAATTGCATTAACAAAGTCTCTTGGAAAAGAAACTGCTGATCAAGATATTGCTGTAAATTGTATTACTCCTGCAGCTGCAAAAACAAGAATTTTTGATCAAATTAGTCAAGAACATATAGACTACATGTTGTCTAAAATACCTAGAAATAGATTTGTTAAGGTAGAAGAAATTGCATCTTTGATAAAGTTTCTAGTAAGTAAAGAAAATAGTTTTACTACAGCTGGTGTATTTGATATTTCTGGTGGAAGGGCTACTTATTAGATAATGTAATTATTCTTTATTTTTTTCATCCAATTGCTTTTGAAGTTTAGCAATTTGTTCTTTCATTATATCAATATCAGATTTGTAATTTTCTTGTCTCCGTTCTTCTTTTGGTCCTTCTTCTGATCTTTTAGTTTCACCTAAGTCTTCATTATTTGAATTATCATACCATGGATACATAATATTTGACATCATTTGAGATTGAAAATCTTGCCAATTTTTTAAAGTTTCAGTGTTTTTTTCATTATTAGAATTAACGTCAAAATTAGAATTAAAGCTACTTAAAAACTTTTCTTGATTTTCCTTCATAAAATTAAACGTTTGTGACAAAATCTCAGGCATCAAATTTTTAGATGCATCACTATAGCTTTTGATAATTTCCGTTAAAATGTCTTTAGGAATAGATGCACCTTTTTTAATTTCGTAATCTGATATTATTTGAAGAAGATATTGATTTGTGACATCTTCATTTGTTTCTTTGTCAATAATTTGGACTTCTTTACCATCTCTAATGAACTCAGCTATTTGGTCAAGTGTTACATATTCACTTGTTTGAGTATTATAAAGTCTTCTACTTGAATATTTTGTTATTATTATTTTATCAGTCATTAATTTAGATTAAATAATAAATAATTAATCTTCAACTGATAAAAAGGCGGTAAATTAACCGCCTTTTAACTTTATAATAACTTATTCAGATACTTCTGTTGTAGCAGTAGGTGTTTGTTTAGGTGTAGTTGCTTTTTTTGTAGCTTTGTTCATTTCATCCTTAGCTTCTTTACCAGCTTGCATAAATAATTCAATTGTATCTAATTGAGTCTTTTTTGCTATTTCAGCAAATTCAGACATAAATTTTGGTGAAGTTTGAGCTTGTTCAGTCACAAAATCAGTAGCTACTTTTACGTAATCTTCTGGTTTTGATTGTGGCTTAACAAGTTTATCCATACCATCAATTGTTTCTTTCGTCCAAGCTTGTGATAATTCAACATTTTTTTTGAAAGTATCAAACGCTATCTTTGAAAACTTAGAATTATATTCATTAGCACTTTTGTAAAAATCTTCTAAGTTAATTGGACTTTTAGAAAACATTTCTTCAAAGTTCTTTTTATAATCATCAAAACTAAACATATGCACACTCCTTTTTTTCTGCACTGCAATATATATATACTGCAATGCAGAAATGTCAAGTATATTTTTCTGCAAACGCGAAATTATTTAAATTTCTTTTTTACATAAGACCCTGGAGCATTTTCAATTACCTGAAATTCGTTATTATGATTAAAATTCATTTCATCTAAAGAACCACTCTTCTTTTGTATCCAAGATGCCCATTCGTTCCACCAAGACCCTTCATTTTTCTTTGCTTTGTAAAACCATTCATTAATATCTTCCATTTTTGTCTCATTGGTCCAATATCCATACTTAACAGAGTTCTCTGGATTTATTATACCTGCTATATGACCACTTCCTGCTAAAATAAATTTTTTTTCTCCAGTTGTTTTATTCAGACCAAAAAAGGAAGATTTCCATGGAGCAATATGATCAGTATGTGTAGCAACGGCAAAAATTGGTAGATTAATATCTTCTAATGACACAATTTCGTCAAAAACATTTAATTTTCCTATTGAAAGCATATTTTTTTTATAAAAATTTTCTAAATATTCTAAAGCCATAACTCCAGGTAAATTAGTGGAGTCACTATTCCAGTATAATAGATCAAATGGTGGTGGTTTTTTTCCCATAAGGTATGATTTTATGGCGGGTCCATAAACTAGATCATTTGATCTTAAAAAACTAAAAGTTTTTGCTAGGAAACTTCCTTCCATGTAACCATACTTTTCAATTTGTTTATTTATAGATGATAGATATTCATCTGTTACAAATATAGATAAATCTCCTGGATCTTCAAAATCTGTAAGTGTTGTAAAAAATGTACTTGATTTAATAAATTTAATATTTTTCTTACTTAGATATGCTAATGTTGAAGCTAGCAAGGTGCCTCCAATACAATAACCAATAGTATTAATTTGATCTTGCTTACAATAACGTTTAACAACATCGGAAGCTTTTAACAATCCGTTATCAATGTAATCTTCAAATGATACATTCTTATGTTCAGTTCCAGGATTTACCCAAGAAATTACAAACACTGATAAATTTTTCTTTAAACAAAATTGAATGAAGCTATTTTCACGCTTTAAATCTAAAATATAAAATTTATTAATCCATGGAGGTATAATTAGCAACGGTACCGAATAACATTTTTTTGATATTGGTTCATAATGAATAAGTTGAAATAATTCATTTTGAAATATTACTGATCCTTTTGATTGAGCAATATTTTTCCCAACTTCAAATGCATCATCATCAGTTAAGCTTACGTTTAACTCACCATCATTTTTTTCTAAGTCATTGACTAAATTCTCAAGACCATCAACAAGCGACTTACCTTTAGTATCAATTGCTTCTTTAATAGCTTCTGGGTTAGTTCCTAAGAAATTGGTTGGAGAAAAAAAATCTACCATTTGTTTAGTAAAAAAACTTATTTGTTTCTTATCGGGTTTTGATAGACCCTCTATACTATTGACAGTTTCTTCAATAATATTAGACGAGGTGATGTATTGATTTTTAATCATTTTGAAATACGGGTTATTCTCCCAAGTGCTTTCTTTGAACCTTCTGTCTGATACATCAGCTTTATTTTCTGTTTGATTTAAAAAATCTTTTTGAGCATCTGACCATATTTGAAGAGTAGATTTGTAAAATTTAACTTGATTTTCTATTAATCTTGATGGGTTTGAAAGCATCTCAGAAAAATATTTAGACGCTGCTTTATAATATAATTCTTGGTTTGGTTTTGCATAATCTGAATCATTATTTTTATTAGCTAGTGATAAAACAAGTCTTTTAGTCAACAAATCAATCCTATTTAGATTTTCTTGTAATTCATCAAATTCTCTTGTTTTATTATTATTATTCATTTTTTGTTTCCCGATTAGTAAATTATATAATAGAATTTTAGTTAATTGCTAGGAATGTATATGCAAATATCAACTTATGATTTTTTTGAAACTTCAAGACAATATAATGAATGGATTAGTTCTTCTTTGAAAACTTTTTGGGGAAACCCTATTTTTGGTCTTAATCCTAGTCCAATTCCTCAAGTAATGTTTACTTATGGAAAATTGACTGAGCATTATCTGTCAAGAGTAACCTCAAAACCAGATTGGGGAATAAATTCTTTTGTAGCTAATGGAAATGAATATAGCGTCTCAAAAAAAGTAATCTTAAAAAAACCTTTTTGTGAATTGATTAAATTTGAAACTAATAGAAAAAAAGCAAATATTAAAAAAGTTCTCATTATTGCTCCTATGTCAGGACATTATGCAACTCTGACAAGAAACACAGTTTTATCTTTATTACCGGATTGTGAAGTTTTTGTGACAGATTGGTTGAATGCACGAGACGTATCTCTATCGAAAGGTAAATTTGACATTGAAGACTTCACTAAATATTTAATTGAATTTTATAAGTTTCTTTCGCCAGATTTAAATGTAATGGCAATATGTCAACCTGCACCATTAGCTCTCGCGGCTTTATCATTTATTTCTAAAAATTATTATAAAAAGAAACCAAGTACTTTAACATTAATTGGAGGCCCAATTGATCCAGAAGCAAACCCTTCATCTGTAACTGACTTTGGAAACAAACTGAGCCTAGATTATTTAAAAAACACCATGACAATGCCAGTTGGTGTAAATTACAAAGGAGTAGGTAGATCTGTATATCCTGGGATAATTCAATTATCGTCCTTCATATCAATGAACTTTAAAACGCATCTTAACTCTTTTTTTGATCAAGTTTTTAAAGAAATTGAAGGCATTGCCTCTGAAAATGATCGTCATAATAAATTTTACAATGAATATTTAGCCGTGATGGACATGACTGCAGAATTTTATCTTACAACAGTAAATAGAATTTTTAAAAAAAGAGAAATTGCAAAAAATATATTTTCTTTGGAAAATGAGGCTTTAGATCTAAATGATATCAAAGATATCCCGATTTTTATAATCGAAGGTAAAAATGATGATATTTCAGCCCCTGGTCAATGTCTTGCAGCTTTAGAGATCTTAAAAAAGATTCCTGATAACCTTAAATTTAGTTATTTACATGAAAATGCTGGACATTATGGAATTTTTAGTGGAAAGGCTTGGAGAGAAGATATCCGTCCCGAGTTCATAAATTTCATTAATAAATTTTAGTTTATTATTGATTATTTTTTGATCAATTATCCAAATATTCATCATTTCTAAATTAGAAATAATCTTTTTTTAAATTAACTGTTGATAAATAATTCTTTAAAACCTATTTACACATAAATAGGAGATCAAATGGACGATATAAAACTTTCTAATTTTAACTCAAAAAGTAAAGACGAGGTTGTTTTTACTGAAGACAGAATAGCACTTGTATCTGGTGGAACAAGAGGTATTGGTAGAGGTATTTGTGAAATTTTAAAAAGAGCTGGTGCTACGGTTATTGCTGGATACGCTTCAGATGATGAGCAAGCAAAAAAATTTACAAGAGAAACCAATATTAAATCAATTAAATGGGACGTTTCTAATTTTCAGGAATGCGACAATGTTGTTAAAGAAATTATTTCAGAGTACGGAACACTATCAATACTAGTAAATAACGCTGGCATAACCAGAGATAGTACAATCAAAAAAATGTCAATTGATCAGTGGCAAGACGTTATAAACGTTAATCTTAATTCTGTTTTTAATATGACTAAAGTTTGTTGGGATGAGATGACATCTAAACATTTTGGTAGAATAATTAATATTTCTTCTGTTAATGGACAGGCAGGCCAATACGGACAGGTGAATTACTGCGCTGCTAAAGCAGGTATAATTGGAATGACAAAAGCTATAGCTCAAGAAGGTGCTCGCTATAATATTACAGCTAATACCGTTGCTCCGGGTTATGTTGACACAGAAATGGTTGCAGCAGTTCCACAAAATGTTTTAGATAAAATAATTAGTACAATTCCTGTTGGGAGATTAGGTCATCCACAAGAAATTGCTAGAGCAGTTGCTTTTTTAGCAAGAGAAGACTCTCAATTTGTTACTGGATCTACCATCTCTATAAATGGTGGACACCATATGTATTAGAATAGTTTATAATAATTATTAGATTTGAATATTGGGTCAAATCAAAATTCACTAAGACCTGCCAACAATATCACTATAAACAAGCAAAAAGCCATACTCTTATTAACTGCCGATTGTCTTCCTTTACTTAAGCCCCATTGTCTTAGCTTTACGCCAAGCCATAACCAAATAAAATGAACTGGAACCCAGACAAAATTTATTATTAACGTTTTTATTAAAATTTCTTGCTGCAAATTAAAACCTTGCAATGGAAACCCAGTAAATAAAATACCATTTACCAAATAAGCTTTTGGATTGATTACCTGTAAGAATATAGCCTCAAAGAAGGTAGGTTTTTTTTTTGATTGTTTAAATTTTATTTCGTTTCCTGCAGTGGCTATCCTCCAAGCTATCCAAGTCAAATATGATAAAGATATTATTAAAAACACAGGTTCAACCCATGGGATTTCAAATAAGAAACCTTTAAAACCTGTTACTACAAGAACTAAAACTGTATTTGTTCCAATAAATAACCCAGCTAAATATAATGTACCGGTTTTCCATCCAAAACCTGATCCTGTCGCTGCTAAAGACAAAACCCCAGGCCCAGGCGTTATTATCATTAAAAAGATTGCAATTGTAAAAGCTAACATTTTTTTTGATTATTTTAGATAAACAGTTTTCCAGGATTCATAATCAAATTTGGATCAAAAGATTTTTTAATTGCCTCCATGACATCAACTGAATTACCTAATTCATTATACATATATTTTCTTTTACCTTGCCCAATTCCATGTTCTCCTGTACAAGTTCCATCCATTTTAATGGCTCTATCAGATAACCTGTCTAAGAAAGGTCCTAATTTAGAAACTTCATTTTCGTTATTTGTATCTAGCATTACAGCAACATGAAAATTTCCATCACCAGCATGGCTTGCTATGGGACCAATTAAATCATTATCATTTAAGTCTTTTACTGTTTCAACAATGCATTCTGATAGTCTAGATATTGGTACACAAACATCAGTGGAATACATTTCTGTACCAGGCATATAAGATCTTGC
The DNA here is from genome assembly GCA_902615325.1 of uncultured SAR116 cluster alpha proteobacterium. Lineage (GTDB taxonomy): Bacteria > Pseudomonadota > Alphaproteobacteria > Puniceispirillales > Marisalimonadaceae > TMED54. The sequence continues at coordinate 21,326 of CACMOJ010000016.1, forward strand.
AGCCCAATATGCATCATGTCTAGCTTTCCATAATTTATTTCTTTCCTCATTATTTGAAGTCCATTCATAATTATTGCCTCCAAACTCAAGTGCAATTTCACCAAAAAGCTCTGACTGTTCATCAACAGATTTTTTGCTTCCATGAAATTCCAAAAGTAGCAATGGTTCTTCTGGCAAACTTAATTTTGAATACAAATTACAAGCTTTAACCTGTATCGCATCTAAAAGTTCAATTCTTGCTACAGGAATACCAGATTGAATTGTAGTTATAACTGTATCTGCTGCATCTTTTATAGATGTAAATGATACTCGGCCGCCAGCTATAACTTCTGGTATACCATAAAGCTTTAACGTAATTTCTGTAATTATGCCCAAAGTTCCTTCAGAACCAACTAAAAGTCTAGTTAAATCATAACCAGCGGAACTTTTTTTTGCTTTATTTGAAGTTTTAATTATTTCTCCATTTGGCATTACTGCCTCTATCGAAACAACGTTATCCTTCATTGTTCCATATCTAACCGCATTTGTTCCAGATGCTCTTGTTGAAGACATGCCTCCAATTGATGCATTTGCACCAGGATCAATTGGAAAAAATAGACCCGTATCTCTGAGATGAGTATTAAGTTGTTCCCTTGTAACTCCTGGTTGAACCGTAACCAATAAATCATCCTGATATACATTAAGTATTTCATTCATATTATTCAAATCAATAGATAAACCACCAAATGGAGCATTAACATGCCCTTCAAAAGAGGACCCGACACCAAAAGGAATAATAGGACATCTGAAATCATTACAAATTTTTACTGCATCTGATACGTCATTTTTATTTGATGCGAATAAAACTCCATCTGGTAATTCAGATTCGTGAATGGTCATTGTATGTGAATGTTGTTCTCTAATACTTTTAGAATCGGAAAATTGCTGGCCAAATTTATCTTTTATTTTAGAAATACATTCTTGAATATTTTTTTTATTATATGTTTTTCCTAACCATTGGCTTTCATTATCTGACATAATAAGCCTTAAAATATTTTTCCTGGATTCATAATATTAAATGGGTCTAAAGCTTTTTTAATATTTTTCATAAAATCAACTGAACTACCTAATTCTTCTACTAGATACTGTTTTTTTCCTTGTCCTATTCCATGTTCACCGGTGCATGTTCCATCAAGTAAGATTGCTCTTTTTGACAAATCGTCAAGAAATTTATTTAAGTTATTAATTTCAATGTCATTTTTAGGATCTACCATTAATTGAACATGAAAATTCCCGTCCCCTACATGTCCAACAATATGACCAAATAAATCATATTTTGTTAAATCGTTTTGTGTTTTTTCAATGCATTCTGACAACTTTGAAATTGGTACACAAACATCTGTTGCAATATATTCATGATCAGGCTTACAAGATTTAGTCGCGTAATAAGCGTCATGTCTTGCTTTCCAAAGTTTATTTCTTTCTTCATTATTGGAAGTTGATTCAAAATTGTTTCCTCCAAAATCTGCTACAATTTCTGAAAAGAACTCAGATTGCTCCTTTACAGACGATTCACTTCCATGAAATTCAAGAAGTAATAGAGGTTCTTCTGGTAAATTAAGTTTAGAGTAGCTATTACAAGCCTTAACCTGTTCTTGATCTAATAATTCAATTCTTGCGACAGGAATACCAGCCTGAATTACCATAATTACTGCTTCAGTAGCGTCCTTTATTGAAGGAAAAGTTACTCTACCTCCTGCTATAACTTCAGGAATACCATATAATTTAATTGTAATTTCTGTAATAATACCAAGGGTGCCCTCAGATCCAACAATTAGTCTTGTTAAATCATAACCAGCTGAACTTTTTTTTGCTCTATTAGATGTTTTAACTATTTCACCATTTGGCATTACACATTTTAAAGAAATAACATTATCTTTCATTGTTCCATATCGTACTGCATTAGTGCCAGAAGCATTTGTGCTTGCCATACCACCTAGAGATGCATTTGCACCTGGATCAATTGGAAAAAAAAGTCCTGTATCTCTTAGGTACACATTCAACTGCTCTCTTGTAACACCTGGTTGCACTACTGCATAACCATCTTCGGGGGATACATATAAAATTTTATTCATGTTATTAAGATCAATTGATATGCCTCCATATAAAGCATTAACATGCCCTTCTAGCGACGATCCAACTCCAAAAGGAATTATAGGACATTTGTATTTTTGACAAATTTCAACTGTTTTTTTTACATCTATTTCGTTTTCTGCAAAAACAACTCCGTCAGGTAACTTTGAGGTATGTATTGTAGTCGTGTCAGTGTGTTGTTCTCTTACACTTTTAGATATAGAAAATTGCTGGCCGAATTCTTTTATCAATTCAGTAACAGCATCTTTTTTATTAAAATCAAAATTTAAATCTGATACTTCAAGTTCTTTTTCTAATACACTCACTTTTGATCCCTATTAAAATTAATGTACTTATGATATTACTACATTAAATATAATAATTTTAAATGAAAAAAAATATTAAAAATTCAATTTTTGCTGGTGAATGCATGATAGAAGTCAGTGGTAATACTGATAATTTAGATAAAAAGCAAATTAAAATGAATTTAAATTTTGGCGGTGATACGTTTAATGCAGCTGTATATTTTTCTAGATTGACAAATAAACTATTTAACACTTTTTATTTTACTGGGTTGGGTAATGACCATTTATCTGAAATGATGATAGAAAGATTTAAATATGAAAATTTAAAAACTGACCTAATACAAAGAATTAAGGGAAAGTATCCTGGACTTTATTCTATTCAAACGGATAAAAAAGGGAATAGAAGTTTTTCATATTGGAGAAATGAATCAGCCGCAAAAGAAATGATAAAAAAATGTAATTTAGATAATTTAGAAAAATTCATTAGTAATACTGAATTATTTTATTACACAGGGATTTCTCTTGGGATTTTAAAGCCTAAGGATCAAAATAAATTAATTGAATTATCAAAAAAATCTAAACTTACAGCTTTTGATTTTAATTATCGAAATAGTTTCCATGGTAACAAAATTAAATCTCAAAGTTTATTTAAAAAAAGTAATCTTTTTTCTAAAATAAATTTCATATCATTTGATGATATAATTGAGATATTTGGAAAGTCTGATCCATTTCAATTTATAAATACTTTTAAAAGAAAAGATAACATAATTATTTTAAAGTATTTCGAAAAAATATTTTATTCTGAATTCAATAAAATTGGTTCTATAAATATACCAATTATTAAAGCAATTGATACAACTGCTGCAGGAGACTCTTTTAATGGATCTTTTTTAGCATATCATCTAAAAAATAAACATTTATCAGTTGAAGAAAAAATTTTAAGGTCTCATGTCATAACAAAAAATGTACTCAAATATAGAGGCGCAATCATTCCAAAGTCAAAAATGAAAATATAATTAGAGGTGTAAATGAAAATTGAAAAAAATGTATTAATCATGTCATTATTTCCAAATAAAATCACTAAACTTTTTGATGAAACGTTTAATACGTTTAAATCTTATGAACAGGAAAATGCAGAAAAATTCATTGAAAGCTTAAGTGATAAAATTGAAGCCATAGCAGTTATGGGAGGAACTGCTGTTTCAAGCGAACTCATAAAAAAACTACCCAAATTAAAAATAATCGCGAATTATGGTGTGGGTTATGATGCTGTTGATGTCAAACAAGCAACTTTATCTAACGTTAAAGTAACAAATACCCCTGATGTATTAAATGACGAAGTTGCAGACACAGCAATTGCCTTAACATTATGTGTATATAAAAACATTGCTTTAGCAAATCAATTTTTATTAGAGAAAAAATGGCTTAAATCTGAATACCCATTATCAAAAAAGTTTTCAGGAACTAAGTTTGGGATCTTAGGAATGGGAAGAATTGGAAAAACAATTGCAAAAAGAATTGAATCTTTTAATTGTGAAATTTGTTATCACTCAAGAAATCAAAAAGATGTTAAGTACAAATATTTTTCAAAATTAGAAGATTTGGCTGAATACGTTGATACACTATGTGTAATTACTCCAGGAGGTGAAGAAACAAAGCATTTAGTTAATGCTAATGTTCTTCAAAAACTTGGTAAAAATGGATTTTTAATTAACATTGCAAGAGGTACAGTTATTGATCAAAAGGCACTTATTTACGCGTTGCAAAATAATATCATTCGTGGTGCTGGTTTAGATGTTTTTGAAAATGAACCAAATGTACCTGACGATTTAATTAATTTAAATAATGTTATTCTAACTCCTCACATTGGATCAGCAACTGTTGAAACTAGATACAAAATGGGAAAACTTGTTTATGATAACATTGTACAAATGTTGACAACAAATACTACACTCAGTCCAGTTAATTAATGATTATCTCTTGGTAAAGATTTTTTAACTTTTTGATAACTAACAGCATTTTCTAAAATTCCTCCATCTGCCATATGCCCAACATGATTTCTATAAATCTCTTGCCACGGTGTTTGATGACAAGGAAATTTTGGTGGACCACTTTTTTTCCTTTCTTGTATCTCGTCATCATCAACCAACATATTGGCTGTGAATTTATTTAAATCAATTTGTATCGTATCACCAGTTCTTAGCCAAGCTAATCCTCCACCAACTGCGCTTTCAGGAGATGCATTTAAAATTGAAGGACTCCCTGAAGTTCCTGATTGTCTTCCGTCACCAATGCATGGTAGTTCTGTGATGCCTTGTTTAATTAATTTATCTGACGGTTGCATATTTACTACTTCAGCTGAACCAGGCCAACCTATTGGGCCAGCTCCTCTAATTACAAGAATGCAATTCTCATCCATGTTAAGTGAATCATCATTTACACGATCATGATAATCTTCAGATCCTTCAAAGACTATAGCTCTACCTTCTAAAACTCCCTCTTTGCCTGATTTAGATAAAAACTTTTTTCGAAATTCATCAGAGATAACAGAAGTTTTCATTATTGCTGATTCAAATAAATTTCCTTTTAAAACAATAAAACCTGCTCTTGTTTTTAATGGATTTTTAAACTCTGAAATTACATCTTTATCTTTAATTTTAAGTCCATTAAGACACTCAGACATTTTCTTTCCTGAAACTGTAATTACGTCTCCATGTATTTTATTATTTGATAAAAGCTCACTCATAACAGCAGCAGTTCCACCAGCTCTATGATAACTCTCACAAAGATATTTTCCTGCAGGTTGTACATTAACCATCAATGGAATATCATATCCGACATTCTGCCAAGCATCTGTTTCTAAATCAATACCAACATGTCTTGCTATTGCAGTTATATGAATTTGAGCATTAGTTGATCCTCCGATAGCAGAATTAACAACTATAGCATTTTCGAATGCTTTTCGTGTCATAATTTTAGAGGGAGTTAAGTCTTCATTAACCATTTCAACAATCCTCAAACCTGTTCTATAAGCCATTTGACCTCTTTCTCTATAAGGTGCTGGAATATTAGCGTTACCTGTCAAACTCATACCTAGAGCTTCAGCTAAAGAATTCATTGTAGATGCTGTTCCCATTGTATTACAATGTCCATCGGATGGTGCAGAGGATGTAACTATATCCATAAACTCATCATAATTAATTCGTCCAGCAGATAACTCAACTCGACTGTCCCATACAGCCATACCAGATCCAGCTAATTTTCCATCATGCCATCCATCAAGCATAGGACCACCAGATAATACTATTGCTGGAATATCAACTGTACCCGCAGCCATTAAACATGCTGGAGTAGTTTTATCACAACCAGTTGTTAAAACAACGCCGTCAATTGGATATCCATGTAAAATTTCGACCAACCCTAAATAAGCAAGATTTCTATCTAATGATGCAGTAGGTCTTTTTAATGTTTCTTGTATTGGATGCACTGGGAATTCAAGAGCAATTCCTCCTGCACTTCTTATTCCCTCTCTTACTCTTTCTGCTAATTTTACATGAATTCTATTGCAAGGAGAAATATCAGAGCCAGTCTGAGCAATTCCTATAATAGGTTTCCCAGAACGTAACTCTTCAGGTGTTAGCCCAAAATTTAAAGACCTTTCAATATATAAAGCGGTCATACCTGGGTTTTCGGGATTGTCAAACCATTGTTGACTTCTTAGTTTTGAATTAAATTTTTTTGACATATCTTCTCCTTAAACTTTATATCATCAAATTTCTATAGGTAAGCTATCATCAGTTGCCCATTCACTCATAGAATTATCATAAATTTCAATATCATCATAACCCAATTGAAGTAAAACAAATGCATCTAATGACGCTGCTATACCACCACCACAATAATTTAAAACACGTGAATTAATAGAAATACCTTTTTTTTTAAATGCTTCTAAACATTCACTTGGAGTTTTAAAACATCCTTTTGTTATATCAGTTAACTCATGAAAAGGAATATTTAAACTTCCTGGAATTCTTCCAGGTCTACCATACCTTGGATTTTCTCCATTATGTAAATCTTCTGTTAAAGAGTTTAAAATCACGCAGTGCTTTTTATTCATAGATTCTAACACTCTATTTTTATCAACAAAAATTGTATCATCAATTTCTTTCTTAAAATCAGATTTTTCAAATTTATTTATTTTACTTTCGGTAGGTAAATTATTTTTTTCCCATTCATAAAAACTACCATTCAAAATGCTTAGATTTTTAAATCCTAAAACATATAACATCCACCAAATTCTAGTGGCCCATTGAAGTCCATTCCTTGAATATAACACTATGTGGAATTTATCACCTATGCCTAAATCTGAAAATTTTTCTGCTAGAGTGGGATAATCAGGAAGTGTAAACCTATACTTACTCGAATTATCTGACAAATCATTTTGAAGATCTAAATAAGCAGAATTTTTTATATGTGAAATTTGATATTGTTTAAACCCACTCTCTACAATGTAAGGTAATGAAGGATTCTGATCTTGATAGTGTAAGTATGTAGTACAATCATAAATTCTAACTTTATCATCATCCAAGTTATTTTTTAACCATTCAAAAGATGATATATATTCTGGAAACTTCCAATATATTTTGTTCATACTTAAATATTATTTAAAATCAATTAAGGTTTCAAATATAAACTTCCTCCACCCTTTCTTGACTCTAAAATATCGTGTGCTTGAGAAACATTTTTAAGATCAAAACACATTTTATCTTCCAGTGAATAAACGTTATTTATAAATTGATCAAATACCGACCTACTCATATTTTCAAACAAGCTTCTTTGATTTGTGTAGTGAAATAATATAGGTCGAGAAATAGATAAAGATTTTTGAGCAAGTTTTGACATTTCAACAGGAGGAATTGGACCTGATGATTGACCAAAGTTGATCAAATAACCACAATTGGAAGCTAAATTATAAGATTGTTCAAAAGTATCCAAACCTACTGAATCATAAACCAGATCAAATCCGTTACCTTTAGTTATCTCTTTAGAATATTCTATTATATTATCATCATTGTAAATAAATGCATTTTTACATCCATATGATTTTGCCAATTTTATTTTTTCTTGAGAACCAACTGTCCCTATTACAATTTTACCCATAGAATTTAAATACTGACACAGTAATTTTCCAACACCACCTGCAGCTGCTGTAACTAGAATTATTTTTTTATCTTTTAAATTGAAAACTTGCTCAGTTAACATATTAACCGTAAGAGCTCTTGAAAAATTTGTAGCCATAGTTGCATCATCAAGTTCATCAGGTATCTTAGCCACAATTTTGTGATTAATTACTCTATGGGATGAGTAGGCCCCATAAGATCCCGTAATATAAACAACTCTATCACCAACTTTTAAATTATTTACACTTTTTCCTAATTTTTCAATAATTCCAGAAGCTTCAACTCCTGGTATTCCAGGTAGATTTAATGTTTTATATAGCCCTGTTCTTACGTAAATATCATGAAAATGAATTCCAATTGCAGTTTGTTTTATTAAAATTTCATCATCAGCTGGGTCATTTACAGTTATTTTTTCAATATTTAATACATCTGATTGACCATACGTCCTTTGTACTACAGCTTCTGGCATAATCTTACTCCACTTAAAATTTATATTTTTAATCTAAATTAATTGTTAAATAAATTTAAAATCATATAATAAAAAATTAAAATTTAATATTTATTTATCTAAGGAATTACAACAATGAGTGTTGATGATATACTAACTATAAAACTTAATTCTAATGACAATGTCGCAACAGCATTTAATAACATTGCTAAAGGAGAAATCACGCAACATATTAAAGTTAAAAATGATATACCAAAAGGCCATAAAATTGCTTTAAAGAAAATTTTAAAAGGTGAAAAGATTATTAAATATGACCAAATTATTGGTCTAGCCAGAAATGATATAAATATAGGCGAACATGTTCATGTAGAAAATACTGAGTTTAAGTCAACAGAACATGATTATGAGTTTTCAACATCAATAAGGTTGCCAAATTTTGTTCCAGAAAGTCAAAGACCTACCTTTGACGGTTTTAAAAGACCTAATGGTCAAGTAGGAACAAGAAATTATATTGGCATTTTAACATCCGTCAATTGTTCTGCAACTGCAGCTAGGAATATTGCAAATGCTTTTGATGATAATATACTTTCACAATATCCTAACGTTGATGGAGTAGTATCTTTTACACATGGTACAGGTTGTGGAATGGCAGACTCTGGAGATGGCTTTGAAGCTTTACAAAGAGTCTTATTAGGCTATATCCAACATCCTAACTTAGCTGGAGTTCTTTTAATAGGATTAGGTTGTGAAGCCAACCAAATTAAGTTTTTACTTGACGCTTATAACTTAAATGAAAATCCTTTTTTTCAAACAATGACCATACAAGAAATGGGAGGGTTAAGAAAAACAATTGAAGAAGGTATTAAGCGCATACATTCAATGTTACCAGAAATAAATCAATTAAAAAGATCTCCTCAATCAGTTGAACATCTCTCACTAGCACTTCAGTGTGGTGGTTCAGACGCATGGTCAGGTATTACTTCAAATCCTGCCCTTGGTCATGCGGCAGATCTTTTAGTTAAAAATGGAGGTACTGCAGTTTTAGCAGAAACACCTGAAATTTATGGAGCTGAACACTTGCTAACTAGGAGAGCAATAAACAAAACTGTTGGTGATAAATTAGTAGATAGAATTCTTTGGTGGGAAGATTATGTTATTAGAAATAAAGGAAGTCTTAACAATAATCCTTCTCCTGGCAATAAGGCAGGTGGACTTACAACTATATTAGAAAAATCTTTAGGTGCTGCTGCAAAAGGAGGAACTACGCCATTAAATGATGTACTTCTTTATGCTGAAAAAGCAAAATCTAAAGGTTTTTTATTCATGGATAGTCCTGGCTACGATCCAGCATCAGTTACTGGGCAAATAGCTACAGGCTGTAATCTTGTAAGTTTTACAACTGGAAGAGGTTCTGCTTTTGGTTCAAAACCTTCACCATCTATAAAAATAGCTACTAATACTGAAATGTATGAACATATGAAAGAAGATATGGACGTTAATGCAGGAAAAGTTGTTACAAATAATGAAAGCATTGAAACAGTTGGAAGCGAAATATTTGACCTGTTAGTTAGGGTAGCTTCTGGAGAAAAATCAAAGTCTGAAAAACAAGGTCTTGGTGATTTAGAGTTTGTTCCATGGCAAATTGGAGCAACAATGTAGTTAAATAAATTCAAAATAATTAAATTAAAATTAGGAGATCAAAATGAAGTTACTAAGATTTGGAAACGCTGGAGAGGAAAAACCTGGATTAATTGACCAAAATGGGAAAATAAGAGATTTATCAAGCGTAATTGATGATATAAATGGTAATACTATAGCACCAGAAAGTTTAGATAAATTAAAACAGTTAGATACTTCTTCTTTGCCGGAAGTTAACGGTAATCCAAGAATTGGTCCTTGTGTAAACAATGTTGGTAAATTTTTATGTATAGGGCTTAACTTTTCTGATCATGCAGCTGAAACTGGTGCAGAAGCTCCTGAAGAACCAATTTTATTTTCAAAAGCGACCTCTGCAATAATTGGCCCCAATGACAATGTCGAAATACCAAGAACTTCTACTGCAACAGATTGGGAAGTCGAACTTGGAATAATAATTGGCAAAAAAACAAAGTATATTGCTGAATCTGAAGCAAAAAAACACATTGCTGGTTATTGTGTTGTCAATGATGTTTCTGAGAGAGATTTCCAAATTAAAAGATCAGGGCAATGGACTAAAGGTAAATCATGTGACACATTTGGACCAATTGGCCCATATCTTGTCACAACTGATGAGATTGATGATGTACAAAATCTTTCTATGTTTTTAGATGTAAATGGTCAAAGAATGCAAAATGGCTCTACAAAAACAATGATTTTTTCAGGAGATCATATTGTCCACTATTTATCTCAATTTATGACTTTATTTCCTGGTGATGTAATTGCGACTGGGACTCCTCCTGGGGTTGGTCTTGGTATGAAACCTCCAGTTTTTTTAAAACCTGGGGATGTTATGAAGCTTGGGATTGAAGGGTTAGGTGAACAAAAACAAACATGTGTTGCTGGATAATTCATGACTAAAGGTGCTGTTATATATGAAAAAGGCAAGCCCGATGTATTTAAATGGGAAGATATTGATGTTCCAGATCCACAAAATGATGAAGTATTAATTAAAAACACAGCTGTAGGTGTCAATTATATAGATACCTATCATAGAAGAGGAATGCCACATCCGTGGCCTGTTCCAGATTTACCTATAGTTCTTGGCATTGAAGGTGTTGGAATAGTTGAGGGGATAGGTTCTGAAATATCTGATTTTAATGTAGGTGATAGAGTAGCCTATGCTCTTCCGCCTCATGGAGCATATAGTCAAAAAAGAGTTTATCCAGCAAATAAACTTATAAAAGTACCTGAAAATTTGACAAATTTATCTGATAATGATTTGGCAGCTTTAATGCTTAAAGGTTTAACAGCACAGTTTCTTCTCAAGAGAACATATAAAGTAAAAAAAGGTGACGTAATTTTGATACATGCTGCTGCTGGAGGCATGGGATTAATTTTGTGTCAATGGGCTAAATATTTAGGAGCAACCATTATTGGTACAGTAAGTTCAGAAGAAAAGGCTCAAAAAGCAAAAGATGCTGGTGCTGATTATACTGTTATACATTCAAAGGGAGATTTTGTTAAAACAGTTCGTGAAGTAACTGAAGGTCAAGGATGTCCAATTGTTTATGAATCTATCGGCAAAGATACTTTTAAAAGGTCAATGGATTGTCTAAGACCAATGGGAATTCTAGCATCATACGGGCATGCATCAGGTGCGCCCGATCCAGTTGATGTAATTGAACTAGGAACCAGAGGTTCTCTTTTTTTAACTAGACCAGCAATAATGCATTATATGGAAAAAAGAGAAGATTTAGTAAACAGTGCTAATGATTTGTTTGAAATTTTAAAAACTGGTAAAATTAAATCTAATGTAAATCATTTATATCCTCTTTCAGAGGTTAGTGAAGCACATAAAGCTATAGAAGCAAGGAAAACAATTGGTGCAACTGTATTGATACCCTAAATATATTTATTATTTTTCATAAAAATATTTAGTTTATCTAAACCTCTTATTATGTCTTCGGTGCTTCTTGCATAAGAAAATCTAATTGTTGAATGACCATTTTTTGGATCAAAATCTAATCCTGGAGTTATCGCTACTTTTGCATCCTCTAAAACTTTATTTGCAAATCCTAAACTATCATTACAAAATTTGTTAATATCTGCATAAATGTAAAAAGCACCGTCAGGAGAAGATATTTTAGAAAAACCTGCCTCTTTCAAACCTTTTATCATTAGCTTTCTATTTTCTTTATAAACACTCATATTACTTTTCAATTCATCTTTACAATCCATAGCATAAAGAGCAGCTATTTGACTTGCATGAGGAGCACAAATAAACATATTTTGAGCTAATCTTTCAATTTGTCTTACGTGATCTTCAGGAACAACCATCCAACCTACTCTCCACCCTGTCATTGAAAAATACTTAGAAAATGAATTAATTACATAGCATTGATCAGTTATTTGAAGAGCTGTTGTTGCCTTTTTTTCATACTCTATTCCATGATAAATTTCATCACTAATAAAAGAGATATTATTTTCTAATGAAGTATTTATTAAACTTTCTAATTGATTGTAATTTAACATAGATCCAGTTGGGTTTGCAGGAGAAGCAATTAAAACTCCAGAAAGATTAATATCTTTCAAATCTTTTGAAAATGGTTGGAAATTATTTTCAAATTTTGTCTCTATTAATACAGGCTCTAAATCTTGTGCTTTTAAAATTTGTCTATAACTTGGATAACCTGGAGAACAAATTCCAACTCTGTCTTTAGCATCAAATAATGATGAAAAAGATAAAATAAAACCAGCTGATGATCCAGAGGTAATAATAATTCTGTTAGGATTTAAATCCAGATTATACCAATCACCATATAATTGAGAAATTCTTTGTCTTAATTCAGGTATACCTAATGCAACAGTATAGCCCAAACTATCATTCTTCATTATTTTTATAAGTTCTTTTTGTGCATCTATTGGTGCTGGCGTACCAGGTTGACCAACTTCCATATGGACAATATCTTCACCTCTTTCTTCAGCTTTCCTGGCATTTTCCATAACGTCCATTACGATAAATGGATCAACATTTCCTCTTTTAGATTTTTTCATAATACACAATATTAAAACATTGATTCTAATCTACTATTTACAAGTATTTCTGCAACTGCAGCACTATTTGGTAAAGTTAATGCATAAGATATAGTTGCTGCAATAGCTTCGGGTTCCATTTTGAATTCTCCGTCAGGAACAGTTACTTCATCTGTCATTCTTGTTCTAACCATTCCAGGACAAACTGATGTTGCTCTAACACCATCGTCCCATCCTGAAATTCTTATCGCATTAGTTAAAGACATTGCAGCAAATTTAGATGCTGAATAACCTAATATTTTTTGATTTCTTGGTCTTTTGCCTGCTAGAGAAACAACATTGATTATTCTACCTGACCCTGTTTTTCTTAACTCAGGCAGAGCTTCCCTAACAAGTCTTAATGGCCCCTTAAAATTAACTTCAAACATTTCATCAAATTCTTCTTCACTATTACCTTCTAAATCACCTCCAAGTTCAACACCGGCATTCATAACCAAGCCGTCAATTTTTCCAAAATGTGAAATAGTTTCAGACACCCAATAATTAGATAATTTTTTTTCTTTTGCATCCCACGTACATTTTAAAACATTATCTCCACCAACTTTAATATCATTAGAGTTTCTTGCAGCTAAACTTAAAATGCAGCCTTTTTCTTTAAGAAGTTTAGCAGTTGCATAACCAATTCCCCTATTCGCACCTGATATCATTATAACTTTATTTTTTAAATCTATCATCAGAACCTCATTAATTTTTTAAAACTTCTAATGCTCTTTTCTTAATTTTATCATAATTATTGTCATTTTTTGGAGCTATCCAACTTCCGCCAACACACAAAACATTTTTTTGAGATAACCAAGATAAATAATTACCACTATTAATTCCTCCTGTAGGACAAAATAATACATTAGGAAATGGACCACTCAAAGAATTTAAATATGATATGCCACCAAGTGGTTCAGCAGGAAAAAGCTTAAGGAAATTACAATCAAATTTTAAACAGGATATGATTTCTGATGCAGTTGAAACACCTGGTATATATGAAAATTTATTCTCCTGTGCATATTTTAAAATTTCAGTTTCAAAGCCAGGACTTATTCCAAAATCTGCTCCTAAATCTATAGCCTTTTTAAGTTGATCAAGTTTAACAATAGTACCAACTCCAAGTATTAAGTTAGGAAATTTTTTACGAATAAATTTTATGTTATCAAATGCTTTTTCATTTCTAAGTGTAATTTCAACTGTATTTATTTTTCCATCAATCAAAGCATTAATAAGTTTTTCTGGATCTACATTTTTATCTATATCTAAAATGGGTAAGACATTAATATTCTCAAAGTTTATATTTTTCATTTTAAAAAATTTTCGATTATCTTTTATTTAAAATTGAATTATGCTTTTTATTACATATTATTCAATGTTTAATTAAGGAGAAATAATGGAAGTTTTAATTTTAGGTGCTGCTGGAATGGTAGGGCAAAAACTTTTAAATAAATTAATTATAAAAAAATCAATAAATGGTAGAGAAATTAAAAAACTTAAACTTTTTGATATAGTTAAGGCTCCATTTCCAGATGACGTAAATTTTGAAGTTGAAATAATCACAGGAGATATTTCTAAAAAAGAAATTAGTGAAAAATTAGTTTCTTCTAAACCAGAAATTATTTTTCATCTAGCAGCCATAGTTTCAGGACAAGCTGAAGAAGAGTTTGATTTAGGTTGGAATATTAATACCAAAGGAAGTTGGGGATTATTTGAATCAATTAGAGAGTTAGGTGATGATTATAAACCAAGATTAGTTTTTACAAGCTCAATAGCTGTCTTTGGTGCGCCTTTCCCTGAAAAAATTCCTGATGATTTTTTTACAACTCCATTAACATCTTACGGAGCACAAAAAGCAATTTCAGAATTACTTCTAGCAGATTACTCCAGAAAAGGTATGGTTGACGGTATTTCAATAAGATTACCTACGATTTGCGTTAGACCAGGGGAACCAAATTTGGCCGCTTCTGGATTTTTTTCTGGAATTATCAGAGAACCTTTAAACGGAATAGAAGCGAGATTACCTGTTAGTACAAGTGTAAGACATTGGCATGCTTCTCCAAGATCTGCAGCCGGCTTTCTCTTACATGCAGCTGAAATTGATACAAAGAAATTAAATAATAGAATAAATTTAAGTATGCCAGGTTTGTCAGCAACTGTTGAAGAACAAATTGAAGCACTAAGAAAAGTTGCTGGTGAGGAAACAGTTAAGTTAATAAAACATGAAATTGATCCAAAAATAGACAATATTGTTCAAGGATGGGCAAGAGATTTAGACACTACAAGAGCAATGGAATTAGGCTTTAAAGCTGAAAATAACTTTGAAGAAATAATTAAAGTCTATATCGAAGATGATTTAAATAAATAATCTTTATTTAAAAAAAAGCTTGGATTCCTGTTTGAGCTCTACCTAAAATTAACGCATGAACGTCATGTGTACCTTCATAAGTATTAACAGTTTCTAAATTCATCAAATGTCTCATAACTTGATATTCTGCATGTATACCATTGCCTCCATGCATGTCTCTTGACAATCTTGCTATATCAAGAGCCTTTCCACAATTATTTCTTTTTACTATGGAAATTGCCTCAGGAGGAAGTTTTCCTTCATCAAAAAGTCTTCCGACTCTTAAAGATGCATGAAGTCCTAATGTTATTTCAGTTTGCATGTCAGCAAGCTTTTTTTGAATAAGTTGTGTGGAAGCTAATGGTTTACCAAACTGTTTTCTATCCAGTGTATACTGTAAGGCTCTATGCCAGCAATCTTCAGCGGCACCCATAACACCCCAAGAAATTCCATACCTTGCTCTATTTAGACAACTAAAAGGTCCTTTTAAACCTTCAACATTTGGCAATATATTTTCTTCAGGAACAAAAACTTTATCCATTACAACTTCTCCTGTAATAGAAGCACGTAATGAAAGCTTTTTATTTATTTTTGGGGCACTTAAGCCTTTCATACCTTTTTCAAGAATGAAGCCTTTTATTTTTTTTTCATGTTTATCTGACTTTGCCCATACTATAAAAACATCAGCAATTGGCGAGTTGGAAATCCACATTTTTGATCCAGATAATTCATACCCACCATCAACTTTTTTAGCTATAGTTTTCATTCCACCAGGATCAGATCCTGCATCTGGCTCAGTTAATCCAAAACAACCTATACAATCACCACTTGCAAGTTTTGGTAAAAATTTTTGCTTTTGTTCTTCACTTCCAAAAGCATTTATTGGATGCATAACTAAAGATGATTGAACTGACATCATTGATCTATATCCACTGTCTATTCTTTCAACTTCTCTAGCAACTAAACCATAAGAAACATAAGATGCACCTGCACAACCATATTTCTCAGATATAGTAACACCTAAAAGACCAAGTTCTCCCATCTCTTTAAAAATTTTTATATCTGTATTCTCTTCTAAAAAGGCTTCTTCAACTCTTGGCAACAAACTACCTTGAGCATAATCATAAGCAGTATCTCTAATAAGTTTTTCTTCTTCAGACAAGTGCCCATCTAAATCTAAAGGATCTTTCCAGTTAAATTCTTTTTTTTCAGACTTAACTACATTTAAATTTGTAACTGTTTTTTTTATATCATCCATAATGTTGTCTCTTTTTAAAATTCACTCTATTAATTATCAATAATAAAATCTACTTATTTTTCCTTTTAATATATCTTTCTAAAAAATCTAATCTATCTTGACCCCAATAAATTTGGTCATCTATTATATAGGTAGGCGCACCAAAAACAGCAAGGTCTATTGCCGCATTCGTATATTCATTCATTTCTTTTTCAACTTGTTTACTTTCAGAAAAATCAATAACTTCATCAGCAGTTTTAATAAATCTTGTTAATATTTTCTTTAAATTTTTTGGATCATCTATATTCAATTCTTTAATCCACAGACCCTCCATAATTGCATAGGCTATATCATTCACATTTTCAAAATTTAATATCTTAACAGAAATAATAACTTTGGATGGCAAAAGAGACCTTGAAGGAAAATGTTTTGGTTCAGGATTAAGCTTAATCTTTAAAAATTCTGACCATCGTTTTAATTCTTGTAATCTATATTTTTGTCTTTGTAATGGCCTTTTATGTACAGGAAGTCCTCCAGATACTGGAAAAATCTCTCCATAATTAACAGGCATTATATCCAATTCACAATTATTTTTTTTTGAAATTTCATTTACTTTCTTGTGCCCAAGAAAAGTCCAGGGACTTCCATGACTCATAAAATATTTAATTTTCATTGAGGTTTCCTAATCTATACTCCAAACCCAGATCCAGATTTCTTATACTGATCTCTTGGAGGGCTAAATATATCCATAACTTTTGCTCCATTTTCACCAGCTTCTATACCATGATCAATATTACCTGGTGTTAACCAAAAATCACCTTTTTTGATTTCTATTCTTTCACCACCTTGAATTCTTATACCAGACCCTTCCAACATGACGCCCCATTGTTCCTCAGGATGTGAATGGATTTGCCCAACACAATTGGGTTCAATTGTGACTACAGAAATCATTGCTTGATCTCCACAAAATATACTTGTTTCTAGACCTTCACCAAGCTTTCTTTTTATACCCTCATCCAAATTATTTACATTGTAAAAATTATTTTTCTGACTCATAATATCTCCTTTTTAAAATGGTTTATCACCTTGAAAAGTAATTCGATGCATTAATCGTCTATATCCATGATAATCATTAACTGGATAATGCATTGTGCATCTGTTATCCCAAATTGCAACAGAGCCCTTTTCCCATTTAAACCGACAAGTAAATTCTGACTTGATTTGATGTTTATATAAATATTCTAAAATTGGGGTGCTTTCTTCAACACTCATTCCTACAAAATGAGTTGTATGAGCTTCATTAACATATAATGATTTTCTTTTTGTTTCAGGATGTGTTCTTACAACAGGATGTATCGCTTCTAATTCATCACCTTTTAAACCAACTGAGGAATGTTTCATGATATCAGATCTTGTTTTAGCTACTCTACCTTTGCCAGATATATTTACAGCTTTTTGATTATTTAAAAAATTTTTCATCCCTTCAGATAAAGTATCATAAGCTAGGTATTGATTTGAAAACTCCGTATCACCACCAAAATCAGGCACCTCTAAAGCGTATAACATTGTCCCTTTTGGCGGTTCATCTTGATAAGTAGTGTCACTATGCCAGATACCACCAAAATTATTGGTATCTGTTTCTTTTTTAAGAATTGGCGTAATTTCAGGAAAATTTTCTAAACCTTTTACGAAAGGATATATTATTGGCGTTCCAATTTTATTTGCAAAAGACTTTTGACTTTCAGGAGAAAATTTTTGATCTCTAAAAAAAATAACTTGATAATTCAAAAAAGCATCGTAAATTTCATCAAATACTTCTTCATTTAAATCATTATTCAATTGTACATTTTCAATGACTGCTCCAATTGAACCAGATACTTTTTTAATTTTTTCCTCAAATAAGCATATCCCTCTAAATTTTCTGGAACAACTGGCTCTTCATACCATCTTAAATTAAATTCTTCTAAAGCATAACCAAGTTCTAAAGCTTCTGTAACTCCATAGGCATGATTGGTATCAACCATAAAAGTACAATTTTTATTATTTAATACTTTTTGGATTGATTTCATTACATTGATATCGTCTTGTACTCCAAAGCCTAACTTAATTTTCATGTGGTCAAAGCCATTTTCATAATGCATTAA
>CACMOJ010000017.1 GCA_902615325.1 uncultured SAR116 cluster alpha proteobacterium
ATAATGGCATCAAAATCTTTTGAATATACTTTTCATTCAAATCTAAACTTTCAATGTTACCATTCATGTTAATGCTTGAACCTGATTTAGCTTTAATTCCTAGATTTTGAATATCTTTTCCGAAAAATGGTTCATTTTTAATCATCATTTTAAAACCATTATAATTTTTAGGGTTATGACTTCCTGTAATTTGAATTGCACCATCAGCATTCAAATTATAGCTTCCAAAATATAGAATTGGTGTTGGATTTAGTCCTAAATCAATTACGTTACAGCCTGATACACTTAAACCTAATTTTGTTTGTTTTTTTAAATTTGGACTAGATAATCTACCATCCATACTGATTACAATATTTGATATATTATTAAGATTCTTTTCTTTGCAAATTAAGCCAAAGAAATAACCAATCATAAAAGCATCTTTTTCAAAAAGAGTTTTATTAATTATACCCCTAATATCATATTCTCTTAAAATACTAGGATGAAAATGATGTTTATACATTTTCATCTTGTTAATGTTTTTAACCAATTATTAATTTCAGAACTCAAATCTTTTCTATTTAAAGCGAATGATATATTAGCCTGTAAAAACCCAATTTTTGATCCACAATCAAATCTTTCATTTTGAATTCTATATCCCAAACAAGGTACTTTACCTAGTTGAGAAGAGATAGCGTCAGTGAGTTGTATTTCCTGACTAGAACCGCGTTCCTGTTTTTCTAGTATATCAAAAACTTTGTGGTCAAGAATGTATCTGCCAACTATTGCTAAATTACTTGGAGCATTTTCTATAGAGGGTTTTTCAACCATTTCACTTATTTGCATTAAGTCTTTATTATTATTATCGACTTTGACAATTCCATACGATGGAACTTTTTGTTTATCAACTTCCATCACAGCAACCATATTACCTGAAGAATAATTTTTAATCATTTCTTTTGTTGTTGATTGACCAAAAATTAAATCATCAGCAAGTATCACGGCAAAAGGTTCATTTTGTATAAGATGTCTTGCACACCAGATTGCGTGACCCAAACCAGCAGGTTCTTGTTGACGAACATATGCATAACTTCCAGGTATTTTGAGCATTTCCTGAGCAGAAGCTAAAGTCTTTCTTTTACCTTTTGTAAGTAAGTTATTTTCTAGTTCGTATGAATGATCAAAATGGTTTTCAATAGCCGACTTGCCTCTACTTGTAACAAATATAAATTGTTCTACTCCCGCATTTGCTGCTTCTTCAACAGCGTATTGAATAAGAGGTTTATCAACAATAGGAAGCATTTCTTTAGGCATAGATTTGGTAGCAGGTAGAAATCTTGTGCCTAGTCCTCCTACTGGGAATATTGCTTTCTTAACATGCATGATATATATATGTGACATAAATCACGTATTTAAATAGTAAATCTACAATTAATAGGGAATTTTTTTATATGAAAATAGTAATGTTGGGGACAGGTTATGTTGGATTGGTGACAGGTGCCTGTTTCTCAGAATTTGGATATGAAGTAATTTGCGTAGATAAAGATAAAGAAAAAATCAATAATTTAGAAAAAGGAATTTTACCAATATATGAACCTGGTTTGGAAATATTAGTTAGTAAAAATTTCAAAAATGGCAAATTAAAATTTTCCAACTCGATACAAAAGCCAATATCTGATGCTGATGCAATATTTATTGCAGTAGGCACTCCAGAAAGAAGAGGTGACGGTCACGCTGATTTGACTTATGTATATGAAGCTGCTAAAGAGATTGCACCAATTTTAAAGAAATATTGTGTTTTAATTACAAAATCAACTGTCCCTGTTGGCACTTCTTTAGAAATAAAAAATATCATTAAAAGGCATAATAGTAACGCAAATTTTGATGTCGTATCAAATCCTGAATTTCTTAGAGAAGGAAGTGCTATAGAAGATTTTATGAGGCCTAACCGGGTGATTATTGGATGTGAAAATGAAAAGTCAAAACAAATTTTGAAACGTATTTATCAACCACTCAATTTAATACAAACACCTATCTTATTCACAGATTTAAAATCAGCTGAATTGATAAAATATGCATCTAATGCATTTTTAGCTATGAAAATTTCTTTTATTAATCAAATGGCAGATTTATCTGAAAATTTAAACACTGATATACATTTTATATCAAGAGGTATGGGTTTAGATAAAAGGATAGGTGATAAGTTTCTACACCCTGGTCCTGGATATGGAGGATCATGTTTTCCTAAAGATACAATAGCATTATCAAAAATTGCTTCCGATCATAATGTTGATCTCTCAATTATAAACAATGTGATCTCTTATAATAAGAATAGAAAGAAATCACTTATCAAAAAACTTAAGCATATACTTGGAAGTGATATGAAGAAGATGGACGTTGCTGTATTAGGGTTATCTTTTAAACCTGGGACAGATGATATGAGAGAAAGTCCTTCATTAGATTTAGTCCCTTCTTTGGCTAAAAATGTTAAAGAAATAAAAGTTTATGACCCTATTGCTATGGATGAAGCTTCTAAATATATCAAAGATGTCTATTTTGCAGACAATATTGATGATTGTATAGAGAATGTTGATGTGACAATTATTTTGACTGAATGGAGCGAGTTTAGAACATTATCAGCTGATTATTTGTCGAAATTTATGAAAGGAAAGGTAGTTGTTGATTTTAGAAATGCTCTTAATCCCGAAAATTTTTTAAATAAAAATTTCACTTTGTATCAAGTAGGAAGAGGACCTTTCAATTAAGCATATTTTTTTATTTCTTTTTTAGGTCTTTGAATTCCAGTCAATAATTCATTTAATGTTATTTTCCCAATAATTTTGTCTTTTTTATCTTTAACCAATACATAGTAATTTTTGGTTTTAGTAATTTCTTGCAATACCTCTTCTAAGACCATTTCACTATCAATTATAGGAACATTTTCTTTATTGATAGAAACAGATTTAGTCATGATTGACTTAGCTTTTATAACTCTTGAACGATTAATATCCTTTATAAAATCAGATACATAATTATCAGAGGGATTTAGAATAATGTTTTGGGGATTATCATCCTGTACAACAGAACCATCTCGGAGTATAGAAATTCGTTCGCCAATTTTCAAAGCCTCGTCTAAATCATGGGTTATAAATACAATTGTTTTTTTTAGTTCAAATTGTAAATCAATTAGAATATCTTGCATTTCTGCTCTTATTAGAGGGTCTAATGCAGAAAATGCTTCATCCATAAGTAAAATTTCTGCATCAGTTGCCAATGCTCTTGCGAGACCAACTCTTTGTTGCATTCCTCCTGACAGTTGGTTTGGATAATAATTATCATAACCTTCTAATCCAACTCTTTTTAACCAGAATTGACTTTTTTCTTGATAAATTTCTTCCGAAATACTTTGTATCATTAAACCATAGCTAATGTTTTCAAGAATTGTTTTATGAGGAAAAAGTGCAAATTTTTGAAAAACCATTGACATGTTTTTTTGTCGGTATTCTAGTAAATCTTTATTATTAAGTTCTAGAACGTTTACTCCATCTATTGTTATTTCTCCAAAAGTAGGTTCAATTAACCGATTTAAATGTCTAATAAGTGTGGATTTTCCTGACCCTGACAGACCCATGATCACATGAATTTTACCTTTTGGTATTTCAAGATTTATATTATTAAGCCCGAGCACACAATTTGTTTTTTCAAGGAGCTTTTCTTTACTTACACCAGTTTTAACTAAATTGAGAGCTTCGGTAGTATTATCACCAAATATTTTATATAAGTTTGTGATTTTAATAAAATTATTCATTTAGTCACTTTTATATTTCTGCATTCTCTTTCCAATTCTTTGAGTAACTCTGTCAAAAATTATAGCCAAGACAACAATTGCAAGTCCATTCATTAATCCTAAAGCAAGATACTGGTTTGAAATTGCTCTTAAAACAGGAAGTCCTAATCCCTGAACACCAATCATAGAAGCTATTACAACCATTGCGAGAGCCATCATAATAGTTTGATTTACTCCTGCAAAAATTGTTGGTAATGCAAGAGGTATTTGTACACCAAATAATTTTTGCCAATAATTTGCTCCAAATGACTCTGCTGCTTCTAAAACATCTTTATCAACAAGTCTTATTCCTAGATTAGTCAATCTTACTATAGGAGGTATTGCGTATATACAAACTGCAATTAGGCCTGGAACCTTGCCTATACCTAATAGCATCACTACTGGTATTAAATATACAAAGCTTGGAATGGTTTGCATGACATCTAATATTGGTAGTATTAATGTTTGAACTTTATTACTTCTTGCCATTGCAATTCCAATAGGTATGCCAATAAAAATGCAAAGTAATGTTGCGACTAAAATTATTGCTAAAGTAGACATTGTGTCTTCCCACATGCCAAAATAACCAATTAACATGAAGCTTAAAAATGTTCCAGCGACAATTATTATTGATCTTGAGGCTAACCAACATATGAATAAAATAGAAAATATTGTAATAGGCCATGGAGTTTTTAAAAATAACTTTTCAAATGCAACTAAAAAACTTAAAAGTGGATCAAAAAAATTTTCTATACCTTCGCCGTAATTTCTTGAAAAAGATGTAAAAGCATTATCTACAGTTTTCTTAAATTCTCTTAATCCATTTCGATCCATCTCTGGAAATTTTATTAACGATTCCATAATTAAATAAAAAAAAGCTCCTATGAATTAATTCATAGGAGCAATTTAACAAGACTTAGAGACTTGCTTTAATTTTTTTGGCGGCATCTTCAGACACCCATTTCCCCCAAACATCCTCATGTTTTTGAAGGAACTCAAATGCAGCATCTTTTCCTGTTGCTTTTTGATCAGTCATAAATACAAGCATCTGATTCATGATTTCACCTGGATAAGTCCTATTTTTAATGAAATCTGAGGCAATACCTGAATTATTCATGAATTTATCAGTCACTACAGTTTCTACTACTGACTTTGTCCAAGAAGTTGGCTTAGGATTTGCGCATTCTTTTTCAGGTTTAACTATACAATTATGCCAATTATCATCATCATAATCTACTCCAAACGGAATTTTTACCAGACCATATTTTCCTACCACCGAGGTTGGGGTCCAATAATAACCAAACCAATTTTCATTTCTGGTCGAAGCTTTTGCAATTGCACCATCTAAGCCTGCGGCTGAACCTGGATCAATTAACTTCCAACCCTTTTCTTCCATTTTAAATGCTCTAAATAAATTATTTGTGGAAAGTTGACAGTTCCAACCTGCCGGACAAGTCATCATTCCACCTTTAGAACTATCTTCTGGATGAGGAAATAAGTCTGGTCTTTCAATTATATCTTGAACTGTTTTAAGTTCTGGATGATTTTTAACAACGCTTGGCGAAACCCACCAACCTTCTCCTAAACCAGTAATTGGGCCTGCATTTGCAACAAAAAGCCTTTTCTCATCTTTTGCTTTTGAAAGTGGACCTTGCACTGCATTACTCCAGAGTTCTGGGGCAATATCCGGCATTCCTTTTTCATTCATAGATGTGAATGTAGGCATAGTTGCACCAGCAACTAGTTCAACTTCACAATCATAACCCTTTTCTAAAATTATTTTATCAACATTTGCCATAAGTTCTGCAGATGCCCAGTTCATTTCTGCAATAGTAACCTTACCGCAAGCTGTTTTCTCAACTTTTTTCTCGGCAGTCATGAAATAAATACCAACTGCTACGGCTACTGCTATAATAACAGCTCCGAGTTTCCGATTCATAATAATCTCCTTATTTTTAATTTTTAATAGCCTAACATTAAAATATATAAGATTGCAAATTTACACCAAAAAAAAGACATAATTTTGTTTTATTGATGGTAAATTTTAAATTAATGGTTAGTTAACCGTATCTTTTGAGATTATATGACTATATATGCAGAGATAATTGATATGGAGAGATAATTGACAGCTTTTGAAGACACAACCCCATTTGTTTTGGCTTTGTTAACTACATTTACAGCATTAGTTTGTATTTCAATGTGGAATAGTTATAAATCTGTTAAAATTGACAGGGAAGTTGTAAAACCCAAAAATGAGGGCCCTTCAAGAACCAGAGAGCTTCTTATTAGATTTACAAAATTTTATAATGAATTAGATGCTCATAATGATTACATCTATGATATACAATTGTTGCCTGATCCAAAGCAACACATTATACACGCACTATATGTTGGTTATGATGAATCTGAAAATGATGACGACAAAAAAGCAATAAAAACAGGATTGGAAGCTATAGTTCAGTTTCAGGATTTGGTTGGAGATGAACCACTTAAACCAGAAATACATGAAGAAACAGAAGATCAAATGTTTATAGACTTAAAAAATGAAAACAACATAGAAGACAAAGATATTAGCGAAGAACAAAAAAAATATTTGGATTTCAATAATAAAAGAATTACAGAATTAAAAACGCATTTTTCTCACTTAAAGATTGAAATAAAGGATGACGTTTTAAATGAAGAAACTAATTATACATTGGATAAAAGCAATAACATTGAGTGAATTTATTTGAGAAATTGTTATATTGTAATTTTTGAGCTACAAGTCAATTCACTAATAATAGATATATTAGACATAGCTTTTCAAAAAATTCAACAAAACAAAAAGATAAAATACAGATTTTAAAAATTTTAAACTTCAAAAGAAACAACATTATATTTTAAAGTTTATGGAAGACTCTTTAATTTTAAATTAAAATAGATTTTTGATTTTTATATCTTATAATTTTATCCTTTATTATGACATGCTCTTTACATAAAATATTTAGAATTTTAAAAGAATTAAAAATATATTTCGGATGGAATTGAACGATTGCAATCATTCCATTAAGGATGGAAAGCCTAAAAAGCTTACAGATCATATAATTTATTTTGCAAACAATATTAAGTTTTAACCATAATTAAAATATCATTTGGCAAAATGGAAGATAAAAAAACTTCAGTTTTTCCAAACCTTTTTTCACAAATATTTTTTATCCAATTTTTATTACTATAATACAGACCCTTGTCAATTTTTCTTTCATTTTTGTGTAATAAATTAAAGATCATGACTTTGTTTGTATATCTCCAAATGTTTGTTAAGTTTTTTAAAAGATATTTTTCCCATATATAAATGTCATGTGTAACACACAAATTAAAAGTTCCTGACATTACAGAAAAATCGACAAAGCCCTTTGGTGAAGATTTTTGGAAAAAAGTACAATTCTTATTTGAAAATTTCTTTTTGCAGTAATTTATTAATTTAAAATTTAAATCACAGCCTTGATAATGAAAGACGGAATTATTCATTCTTTTTTTTAAAAACTCTAAAAATTTTCCATGTCCGCAACCTACATCGCAAATTGTAAAATTCTTCAAATCATAGTATTTATTTATAGCAGTAAATATTAATTCATATCTATGAATTTGGGTAAATGAATTTCTCCAGAAAAGTCCTTGAGGAGTATTTCCATATTTCTTCAATCTCTTTGCATATGAATTATTGATTTTATGTTCAAGATAAGAGAAAGTTAATTCATCTAAAAAATTCATTTTAAGACTATATGATTTTTTAAAACTAAGAAAAGAGAAATCAAATGAAAAAAATTTTATTACTTGGGAGTGGGGAGCTTGGAAAAGAACTTACTATAAGTCTACAAAGACTTGGATGTTATATAATTGCATGTGATAAATATTTAAATGCACCTGCAATGCAAGTCTCTCAAGAATATGAAGTTTTTGATATGTTGAATTCTATCATTTTAAAAAGAGTGATTGCTAAACACCAACCAGACTTAATAGTTCCAGAAATTGAGGCAATTGATACTGAAAGTTTAAAAGATTTTGAAAAAAAAGGTATGAAAGTAATACCTTCTTCAAGAGCTGTCAGTTTGACAATGAATAGAGACAAAATAAGAAATAGAGCAAAAGAGATTGGAATTAAAACAGCAAGGTTTGGCTATGCTGAAACTTTGACTGAACTCATTAAAATATTTAATAATTTTAATTGTAAAGTTGTAATTAAACCAGTAATGAGCTCTTCTGGGAAAGGACAAAGTTATGCCTCTACAGTTTCTGAGATTAAAAAAGCTTGGACCTATGCTTTAGCAGGAATGAGAGGGAAGAAAAAAAAAGTCATAATCGAAGAGTTCATAAATTTTGATTATGAAATTACTTTACTTACAATTTTGGATTCAAAAGGGAGTATTCATTTTTGTCCACCCATAGGACATATTCAAGAAAGAGGAGATTATCAGTATAGTTGGCAGCCTGCAAAATTCGATCAAACCATTGTAAAACAAATGAAGACCATAGCTAAAAAAATTACAAAAGATTTAAATGGTCAGGGTTTGTTTGGTATAGAGTTTTTTGTAAAAAAAGAAGAGGTTTTTTTTAGTGAATTAAGTCCAAGACCACATGATACAGGAATGGTTACAATGTTTACTCAAAATTTTAGTGAATTTGACTTACATGCTAGAGCAATATTAGATTTTTCAATACCAAAAATTGAACTTTATAAAAGAGGAGTAAGTCAGGTTATTCTTGCAAATAAAAATGCAAAAGGTAATTTTGTGATAAAAGGGATTGAAAATGCATTTCAAGATAAAACTATTGATATTAGAATTTTTGGCAAACCTAAAACTAAACCTTATAGAAGAATGGGTGTAATTTTAGCAAGTAGTTTAAAAAAAGCCAAAGCTGCTTTATCTAAAATTAAAGTTGTAAATATTTAAATGAATTAATTGTGTAAGCTCTTTTCTTCAATGTCTGTTATTAGCATATGCCCTGGGTTGTGTGTAATACAGAATGGAATCTTTGCTTCTATAATTGCATTTTGAGGTGTTACACCACAAGCCCAAAAAATGTATACTTCATCATTGTTTATTTGTCTTGGACGGTCACCCCAATCAGGATTTTCAATTTTGTTAATACCAATTTCAATTGGATCGCCTATATGAATCGGCTGTCCATGAGCAAAAGAGAAATCTCCTGAGATCTTAAAAACTTTTTTTATATCTTTTTTATTAAATATTCTCATTGATACAACCATTTGACTTTTAAAGGGGCCACTTTTTTTGTTTTTGATATTTGTTCTATACATAGGAACTACTTTATTATTTTTAATGTGATCAATCTCAAGACCAGCATTAATAAGAGACTCTTCAAATGAAAAAGAACATCCAATAGCAAAAGCTGTCAAACTATTACTCCAATATTTTTCAATATTTTTGACTGTAGAAGTTAAATTTCCATTTTTATAAATGTTGTATAGTGGCACATCAAATCTTATGTCAATATCATCTCCCAGAGTTTCAAAATATGAACTATTTAATTTTGTCTGACCAACTAAAGGACAAGCTTTATCGTTTAATTTACAAAAATTTCTAAAATCATTCGCATATTCAATTGGTAAGATAACAATATTAGCTTGAAGTTTATTAGCTGCCAATCCAGAGGTGTGATTATTATAAAGTTCTAACCTAATTTTTTTTCTAATCGTTTTGGAACTTAATTTCCTAGCATCTCTAAAATTCACAATTTTCATAATAATATCTTATTATTTAAATTTTTATTTTTCCATGTTTCTTTTAATTTAGAAATTGCATCATTAATTTTTCTATCATTATCAATATATACATTTATAGCACATATCTGATAATATATTAATTATTCATAAATCATTAAAAAGGCTATATTATGTTAAGATTATATTTATTTATATTTTTGTTCTTATACAGTAATATTTCTTTTAGTGAAAAATTAAAAGATATTAAATCACATTGTATAAACAATACATGTTCAAAAACAATAAAAAAAATAAATGTTGGAAAATTTTATTTTAAAGCAAGAAATTGTGAAACAAAAGATTATAGAAAGTGTCAAATATGGTTTGGTACTCCTAAAAACAAGTTAAGAGCTGGATGGGTAAAATATTATAGAATAATTAATGGACCTTTGCCTTTAAATTTAAAATGTATAATGGGTCAGCCTATTTGGTATCAAGATTTGCCTTTTCCAGATAATTTCACAAAAAACTATAAGGGAATAAAAACGTTGAAGGAGTTAAACTTTCAAAATAAAGAAAAAGTTTATTTTAATAGACCAGCAAACGAAACTTTTAAATTCTTTTCTTCAAGAGATAAATCTTTTGGAATAATTTTTAGGAGGAGTGATATAATGGGAACAAAGAAAAATAATATTTACATTTTTGAAATAGAAACTGAAAAAATGAAAAAAATTGAAAGTGAATGTAGCTAAAATAGGTAACATTATATTTTCATATCAAAATCATCTTAATACAGCAATAATACATAACCCTATACACCCCCATGGCTCATGTGTGGGGGTTAATTATTTTTATAAAGGAATTTTTATGTTCCATATATCTGTACTAGTAACGCTTATTTTATGGTAGACAAAAGGAGCACATTGACAGATGTTTCAATTTACTTATATCAATGAAAATGCTAAACATTATTAGTTTGGAGCGGGCGAAGGGATTTGAACCCTCGACCCCAACCTTGGCAAGGTTGTGCTCTACCCCTGAGCTACGCCCGCTTAGGTACCCTTATAATTATTAAAATAAAACTAAGCAAGTAATTATTCATACTAAGTTTCTGATAATATCGTCTGCCGTACTTGATATATAGTCAATATCTTTTGATGATAAATATGGGTGCATAGGTAAGGAAATTACGCATTTTGATAATTTTATTGTATTTTTTAAATTATCGGGTGAAATAGGAAAATTTTTATATGGAGTTTGACAATGTATAGGTATCGGATAATAAATTGCAGTAGGTATTTTTTTCTGTTTCATTAAACTTTGAAATTTTACTCTATTACAATCCAATGGAAGTTGTATTGTGAATTGTGCCCAACTACTAGTTGTATTTTTAATAAGTTTAGGTAATTTTATATTTGTGTTAAGTGTTAAAAATCTTTTGATATATTGATCTGCTACTTTTTTTCTTTTAAATAATTCAGACTTAAAAATTGTTAATTTTTCTAATAAAATTGCAGCTTGAATTGTATCTATTCTTCCATTCATTCCAATTCTGTCATACTCATATTTATTTTCACCCATTCCGTGTAAATGAGCAGAATATGCAATTCTATAATAGTTTTCTTCGTTAGTAAACAAAGCTCCACCATCACCATAACATCCCAAGGGTTTTGCTGGGAAAAAAGAAGTTGCTGAAATTTGACATAAGTTTCCAGACACTTTACCTTTATATTCTGCTCCGAATGATTGAGCAGCATCATCAAAAATCCACAAATTGTTATGATCTGCTATCTCTTTTATTTTGTCCATATCACTTGGTTGACCAAATAATCCAACCGTAATAATCCCTTTTAAATCAATGCCTATTTTTTTTGCTTCATTTATAGAATTAATAATACTTTTTTCACAAATATTATAAGTTTCTAATTTAACATCTGAAAAAAAAGGAATTCCACCTAACATACAAACAGCTTCTGCTGTAGAAGCAAATGTAAAAGAGGGAACGATTACTCCTTGATTAGGTTTTAATCCTAATGAAATAAGTCCCAAAACGAGAGCATCTGTTCCGCTAGAACAACACAAA
The DNA here is from genome assembly GCA_902615325.1 of uncultured SAR116 cluster alpha proteobacterium. Lineage (GTDB taxonomy): Bacteria > Pseudomonadota > Alphaproteobacteria > Puniceispirillales > Marisalimonadaceae > TMED54. The sequence goes on from CACMOJ010000017.1 coordinate 11,593, forward strand.
ACAAATTTAGATCCGGAGATTAAAGATAAATTTTTTTCAAGTTCACTAATCTCAGAACCTTGAATGTATTGCCCATGATCAAGTACTTTAGCAATCCTTTTATCAACATTTTTTCTTATTAATTTCTGTTGTTTTTTTAAATCAATAAAATCCATCATATTAAAAATACTTCTCTTTTAATTTTTTTTCTATCATATCTAAAACAATTTGGACATCTAAAGCTTCTTGTATATCAGTAATGGGGACTTCATTGTAATAGGTACATTTTAAAAAAGCTTCAATTTCTTGTTTGAGTGGTTCATGCTTTTTTACAGGAATAGCAACTTCTGGTAGATAAGTAATTTTGTTGCCTTCGTCAATTAAACTTGGGTTATATATTAATTTTTCGGGCCAATCCTTAACATCATCAAAAATTAAACTTCCATTTGATCCTAACACACTAAACCTGTGTTCTTTATAAGGACTAACCCAGTTCGAATTAATTATTGCTATAATGTCTTTATCAAAATAAAGTACAATATTTACACAATCAGCTATTTTTTTGGAGTATTTAAAAACAGCGTTTGTTTCAACCTTTTTTGGCAATTTTTTTGTAATTGATAAGATCATAGATATATCATGCGAAGTTAAATCATACAAAACAGACTCTTTATCTCTGATTGCTCCAAAGTTTAATCTATTAGCTTTAATTATTTGTAGCTCACCTATTCTACCTGATTGAATATTATTTTTTAATTCAACAAATGCGTTATGATATTGTAAAAGATGTCCAACAAAAACGAATTTATTTACTTGGTTAGCAATTTTTTTTATTTCATAAGAATCATCTAAAGAAAGGGTGAGTGGTTTTTCTACAAAAACATTTTTATTGTTTAAAAGCGATCTAGCAATATAGTCTTTATGTGTTGATGCTGGAGATGCAATGAAAATACTATCAATATCTGCTGATAAAATCAGCTCATTAGGATTTTTAGCAACTTTTGTTCTATTAGTTACATTTTTTAACAGATTTTCAAAATTATTGTCATAAACTTTTTCAATGACATTAAATTTTTCTAAATTACGGTAAATATTTTTACCCCATTGTCCCAGTCCTATCAGACCAACTTTAGAATTGTACATAAGTATAAATAAACCTCATAATTCAAAAGCGTCAATAGTAGTCTTTTGTAACAATAAATGAATATAAACTCTTGATTAATTTTTATGACTAAGCATATGATCATTTATATAGTAACATTGTAGTATCAAAAATAATTAATATGTCAGATCTTATAACCGAAGTAACTAGCAAAGATTTTGTCGAAAAAGTAATTAAGGGCTCAGAGAAATTTCCAATTATCGTAGATTTCTGGGCTCCGTGGTGTTCACCTTGCAAGCAATTAACTCCAATAATAGAAAAAGCAGTTAACGCCTTTCCGGATAAACTAAAATTGGCCAAAGTTAATATAGATGAGAATCAATCAATTGCCGCCCAAATGCAAATACAATCAATCCCTGTAATATATGCTTTTTTTAATGGTCAAGTAGTAGATGGATTTCAAGGAAATATTCCTGAGAGTGAGGTTAAAGAGTTTGTTAGAAAAATAGCTGAGCTTTCTGGTCCTAATTCTGATATAAAAGAAAGTTTAGAAAAGTTAGAGATTTTAATTAAAGACGCGAATTGGGTTGAATCATTAGAGGAAGCGAATTTGATTTTAGATGTTGAACCAAATAATATAAACGGATGTTATGGTAAAATTCTCTCTTTGATTGGTCTTAATAAATTTGGCGAAGCAAAAGAGTTAATGTCTATATTACCAGAAGAAATTTTAAGTAATAAAAAAATAAATGAACTTTCTTTAAAGATAGAGATTACAGAAAAATCAGTTGAAGCAAGCAAAGATTTAGATAAATTAAAAAAATCTCTCGAAGATAATCCGAATAATATACAAGCGTATATAGATCTATCTAATGCATTTTTTGGCACAGGTAGGATTTCTGATTGTTATTCTACCTTAATTAAGGCAATTAAAATTGATCCAGAATGGAATAATCAAGAAGCAAGAAAAAAATTATTATCTTTTATAAGTAGTAATGGTCTTAGTTCTGAAGAAGCTAGGCTTGCTAGGAGACAATTATCATCAATTTTGTTTAATTGAAATCATAATATGAAAAACATTAATTTTGAAATCCCAATTTTTCCACTTGATGGTGTAATTCTTTTACCTGGATCATTACTTCCATTAAATGTTTTTGAGAAAAGGTATTTGAATATGGTTGAGGATAGTTTGAAAACGGATTCAAGATTTATTGGAATAGTTCAACCTCTAATGAAAAAACAAGATAAAGCTTCATCTTTTAAGAACATTGTTGGTTGCTTTGGAAAAATTATAAAATTTCAAGAAACAGAGCAAAATACTTATTTAATTTCAATTAAGGGTCTTTCAAGATTCAAAATTATTGATAGTAATTTAGTTAAGAGAGGCTATATAAATTCGATAGTATCTACAAGTAATTTTCAAAATGATGCGGACATTATAGGTAATAATAAAAATTTTAAGTTTGCTGATGATAAACGTCTCAAAGCGAATTTAAAATCTTATTTACAGGCTAAAAAATTAGATTCTGATTGGACTTATATTAATTCTTGTTCAAATGTTAATTTAATTAATCAATTGTCTATGATATGTCCATTTTCAGCTCACGAAAAGCAAATGTTACTTGAGTCAAGTTCAATTGATGAAAGATACATTTTATTAGTCTCTATCCTACAAAATACGGTAAATCCTAATGAAGAAAAAAACCAATTCAAACACTAGTTTTAAACAAAATATAAATAAATTACTCGAAATTCTAGTTTGCCCTAAAACTGGTTGCGAATTAATTTACGATAAGAAAAAAAATGAATTAATAAGTATGAAAGGAAATTTAGCTTATCCAATCAAAAATAACATTCCGATTCTTCTAGAAAATGAAGCTAGAAAAATCAAATAGAAAATTCAATTTATATGATTAAAATTAATATCCTCTTGCTAGAAATTTAAATATTTGTTTAGAAGATGTTTTTTCTATATTTTTAAAAGCTAAGTTAATAATTGTATTCATAAAATTGTTTCGTTTCTTAAAAATGTAAAATAAAATTGTGGTCACTAAAGTAATGAAGTTTTTTCTTGATTTTGTTGATTTCTCATATTCAGTTAAGATTGAAATTTCTCCAAAATCTTTACCAATATTTTTTGCTTCATGTAAACAGTTCATTACATTAAAACAATCTTCAATAGATAAATTAAAACCTTGCCCAGCAAGAGGATGTATACTATGAGCCGCGTCACCAATCAATGCTAATCTTTTTGTGAATGGTTTTTTTACATATTTAATATTTATAGGATATGTTTGCAACTTGTTATTTTTTGACGAGGGATAATCAAAATAAATGCCATTTTTATAAAAAAATGTATTAAGTCTTTCAAGAATTTCATCATAATATTTAAAATTATTTTTTTCATTTAGTATTCGGTTATCTAGGCTCCATACAAAGTTAGTAACATTTTTAGAAAAAGGTAAAAGGCCAATGAAACTATCTTTTAAAAAAATTTGTTTTGCTGTATTAAAATGAAAGTTTTTGGTATTCAAAAAACCACTAATAATTGTATGATCAAGATCATAATTAATAAACTTTATATTGGATAATTGTCTCAAAGCAGATGAATTTCCATCAGCTGAAAGCACTAATGACGAGTTAACTTTATTTCCATTTTCTAATATTAGATATCTATGAAATTCATTATAATCTGTATCAACAACTTTTGATTTGTAAACGGTTAAATCATTATCAAAAATTCTAAGATTGTTTCTAAAAATATCATTTCGAACAATTACACCATGACCAAATTTATCTTCTAAAGTGATAGGTGTTACTTCATCTAAATTGTGAATTTCAATTTTATTAATATTTATAAATTTTTGATTTGATAAATTAATACCATAATTATTTTCAAGTTTTAAAAAATTTTTGTAATTTATAAAACTTACCCTTTTATCTGTACTTATTTTCCTGTCAGTATTTATCCAACACAATTTATTTTTTTCAACAATACCACTGTTGATTAAGATTGAAACCATTAATGTACCTGTAAGCCCACCTCCCACAACAGTAATATCAAATTTTTTATCTTTTTTAATTTTTCTCATATTTAAAATTAAATTATTTTTATTTAATTTTCAAACATAGTGTGGTTTATATATGTTAAATAATTATGGTTAATAAAGATTTTGATGTTTTGAAAAATTGGATGTTTGGAAGTCTAAGCTCATTATTAGATAAAATACCTCCTAACCCAAATTTAAATGTTTTAAAAATGTCTATTGGTGAACCTCAATTGGGGCCTCCTGATTTTATTAGAAATAAATTTGATGATTTGTTTTATGATTGGGGAAGATACCCACCTTCAAATCCCATCCCAATACTTAGTGATGCAATAAGGAGTTACTTAAGTAAAAGGTTTCCTGGGTCAGAAAAAATAATAAATTTTGAAAAAAATATGGTTCCTGTTCCAGGTACTAGAGAAGCTTTACATTTAGTTGGGCTTATTTCTAAAAATAAATCAAAAAAAAATCCCCTAGCAATATTAACAAACCCTTTCTACCATGCTTGGAAAGCTGGGGCTATTCAAAGTGATTCAAAAATCTTATGGCTTAATGCAAAACAAGAGAATGATTATAACCCAAATCTTGAAACTTTGACACCAGAAATACTAAAATCAACCACAATAATGTATTTATGTTTTCCTTCTAATCCTCATGGTGCTCTTGCAGATATAGAATACCTTATAAAAGTTGCCAAACTTGCAAAAAAATATGATTTTATACTTGCTGTTGATGAATGTTATATTGATATTTATAGAACATATTTACCTAAACCAATCGGGTTTTTAGATGCTTTAGTTAAAATGCAGTCTAATTTAAATAACATCATAATTTTTAACTCACTTTCAAAAAGAAGTAATGTACCCGGTCTGAGAGCGGGATTTATTTTAGGAGATGAAAATATTATTTCTGTTTATAAATTACTGGTATCAAATGGTGCTTCTCCTGTTCCTATCCCTATTCAAAATATAGCAGCTTCATTATATGAAGATGAAAAACACAATTTCGAAACATGTTTGCATTATGATAAAAATTTTAAAATGGCTCAAGAAATATTAAAGGAGACTTACCCGAACTTAGAAATACCTAAGGCTGGATTCTATTTATGGCTTCCTGTTAAAGATGATTTAAAGGTAGCAGTAGATCTTTGGAAAAATTTTTCTGTAAGAGTTATGCCAGGAACATTTATGGCTGAAAATGTCTTAGGCGAAAATCCTTGTAAAGGATTTTTAAGAATCGCATTAGTACATAAAAAATCTACTGTAATAGAGGCTTTACAAAGAATGTCAGATTATTTTAAAAAAAATAATTATGCATGATAACGAATATATCTCTAATTTCACTTTTAAAAGGAAACTATATTCAGCCATATTTGGAACGGTTTTTTTTGTAATATCATCATTTATATTTTTGTCTTCAATATCATTTAATTTTGATGAAACAGGATGGCTTGTTTTAACTAACACAGAAAATAAAAATATATTTGGTATATATGGATCATATGCTTCAGGTTTCCTATTAAAAGAATTTGGAATATTAACGCCCTTTTGTTTAGCCTCAATCTTCTTGATGTATGGCATTAAACTCTTCAAATATAAAACCATATCTAAAATATGGCTAAAACTAATTTTAACGATAACTTTGATTTTCCTATTGGGATTATTATCTCAGCCATTTCACATATTTTTAAAATCATATTTCATTGAGGAGAGCAAAATACTTATCTATAAAGGGTTCTCTTATAAAGCTTATGAGTCAATTTTGGCTTATTTAAATACAGCATCAGATTTATCGAATAATCAGACACTCATTATATTTAATTTAAGCATTGCAATTTTTTCTATTTTAACTCTTGTGTATGTTGCATCAACAAATTTTGAAGAATTGCTATTTTTAAAAAATATATTTAAACCACTTTATTCTCCCGTAATATGGACTTCACAGTTACTTAATAATTTATTTATAAAAAAAATATATTTTGAATCGGAGAATGATTTTTACAAGCATATTAAGAAAAATGGATTCAATCGATTTGTGAGTGGATTACTTAATAGGATTAAAAGAAAAAAGGAAAAAATACAACTTAAAGAAAATGTAAGTGTAAATAATATAAATTTACAAAAAAATGAAGATAAAAAACTTCTAAAAAGAACAAATAAACAACAAAATTTACCTCTTAGTTCACAAACTGGATTTATCTTACCTAGTATTGATTTACTAATTCATCAAAAAATTGAAAATTTAAGATTAGATAAGGATGTACTTAATGCTAATGCAAAACTGTTAGAGGGTGTTTTAAAAGATTATTCTATTGACGGTTCTATAGAAACTGTTCAACAAGGGCCAGTAGTAACAAGATATGACTTGAAACCTGCTCCAGGTTTAAGAAGTCAAAGAGTTATTTCTTTATCAGATGATATAGCTAGGTCTATGCTAGCAGAATCAGTCAGGGTGGCAATGGTACCAGGAAAAAATGTTATTGGCATTGAACTTCCTAATAAAGTAAGAGAAGTAGTATCTTTGAGGAATATAATTAATGATGATGAATTCAGAAATTCAAATCAAAAATTGCCTCTTTGCTTAGGCAAAGATATTGCCGGGAACTCCATAATTGCCGACTTGAGTAAGATGCCCCATTTGCTAATTGCAGGTACAACAGGTTCTGGAAAGTCTGTTGGTGTTAACTCAATGATTATTTCATTACTTTATAAACATACTCCAGAGACTTGTAAATTTATTATGATTGATCCAAAAATGTTAGAGTTATCTGTTTATGATGGTATTCCTCATTTATTAGCTCCCGTTGTTACAGATCCGAAAAAAGCAATTACGGCTTTAAAATGGGCGGTTAGAGAAATGGAAAAGAGATACTCATTAATGAGTAAGTTGTCAGTAAGAAATATTGAAAATTATAATGAAAGATTAATCTTGGCAAGAAGGAAAGGTGAAATTTTAACTCAAAATGTTCAAGTTGGTTTTGATAATGAAAGTGGACAACCAGTTTTTGAGGAAGAAGAAATAGACTTAACTCCAATACCATTCATTGTAATTTTAATCGATGAAGTTGCTGATCTAATGTTGGTTGCTGGTAAAGAAATTGAAGCAGCTGTTCAGAGATTAGCTCAAATGGCAAGAGCTGCAGGAATACATGTTGTTATGGCTACGCAAAGACCATCAGTAGATGTAATCACAGGCACAATTAAAGCAAATTTTCCAACTAGAATTTCGTTTCAGGTTACAAGTAAAATTGACAGCAGAACAATTTTAGGAGAACAGGGTGCAGAACAACTTCTTGGAAAAGGCGATATGTTGTTTATGGCAGGAGGCGGGAAAATAGTAAGAGTTCATGGCCCTTTTTTAAATGATAATGAGGTTGAAAAAGTGACATCATTTTTGACTAAACAATCTATACCTGATTATGACGACACCATAACAGAAGAACAAAATAATGATGATATCAGCTCAAACGAAATATTAAGTAACTCTAATGGAGATGAACTTTATCAGCAAGCAGTTGATTTGGTATTTAGAGAACAGAAAGCAAGTACTTCATTTATTCAAAGACATTTCAGAATTGGGTATAATAGAGCAGCAACTATAATTGAAAAAATGGAGGAAAATAATATTATATCAAAACCTGGAAGAGCTGGTAAAAGAGAAATTATATTAGAACAAAATGGTAATTAAAAATTTAAAAAAGAGTTTGATTTTTATTTTTATTGTATTTTTTGTAAATTTATTTTTTAAAATATCTACAAGTGAAGCAATAAGTCAAAAGAACTATATAGAAATAAAAAATTATTTAAGTGATTTAAAGACACTTAACGCAGACTTTATTCAGGTTTCTAACGATGGGAGCATAAGAAAGGGGAAAATATACATCACTTTACCCGGTAAATTGAGAATTTCTTACGAAAATCCAAATGACTTGTTAATTACCTCAATGGGTTTTTGGTTGGTAGTGCAAAATAGAATACTTAAGCAGACCAATAACTATCCTCTTAGTAAAACTCCTTTAAATGATTTTTTAAATCAAAAATTAGTTTTAGATAAAAATAATTATAAATTTAAGTTTCATGAAGAGAATGGAATAGTTACTTTAAGATTTTTAAAGACTGAAAAAATGGTTGGCACTTCTTTTCAATTATTTTTTGAAACTAACCCTATACAATTAAAAAAATGGGAAATCATTGATGAATTTGATAATAAAACTTCAGTATTATTTCAGAATTTAATAACTGGAATAGAAAATTCTAATCTTCTGTTTTTTCCTGAAGATTTTGGAGAAATAAATGATAATTGACCGTTATTTGTCAAACATAGAAAAAAGTTTTAACCAAAATAATATTCAATTAGCTTTTCAGCAAATTTATGAATTAAAAAAAAAATATCCACAAAGTAAAAGAGTCGAAAATTTATTTAAAAAAAATAAACTTAAATATATAAAAAAAATGAGAGTTAGTTCAACTGAAATTCAAAATTTATATTTTAATACAAATCAACATGATTTTAAAATCAAATTAGATCAATTTTTAACTATTGAACCAAATAATGCATATTTGCATTCTTGCTTAGGGAATTTTCATGGAAAAAAAGGTCAATTGAAACTGGCTAAGACATACCATGAAAAATCAATATTACTAAATCCTTATGAAAAAGCTTTCTATATAAATCTTGCTGAAACATATAAATTTTTAAATGCTTTAGACTTAAGTTCAAAAATATATGAATTTTCTCTACTTCTAGATGAGACTGATGAAATAGCATTGTCATCCCATGCAGATATTTGTTTTATGAGTAATAAATTTAAAAAGTCTTTTGAATCTTATGAAAAATTAATTTTTTTGGAAAACCAACATAAAGGAACAAAGTATAAAAAGAGATATTGTTATAAGCTTATAACCTCAAAAAATTTTGAAAAAGCAAAAGAAATACTCAACAAATTAAACGAAGAAAAAGACAAGATTGATGTTTTTTATTATAATGCTCTTATAAAAATCGAGGAAAAGCATTTCAAGGAAGCATTGGAATTCATTGATGAATGCTTCAAAATTAATGAAAATTTCATAGGTGGATTTATTGCTTTAGCTATTATATTAGAGAGACAAGGAAAGTTTGAAGAAGCTGTTAATAGTTTAAAAAAAGTAATTAATCTAGAAAAAAATAATGTAATCGGTTTAAGAAATCTTGGTGCAATATATTCACATATTGGTAATTTAGACAAAGCTATAATATATCTTGAAAAGGCTATTAAAATCTCTCCATATGACCATGAGACAAAATTTATTTTGGGACAAATTCAATTATATCAAAAGAACTTTGTAGATGGATGGAATAATTATGAAAGTAGATGGCTTTGTAAAAATTTTAGTGGTAAAAAGTTTTTATCTTCAAATAAAATACTCACAAATTTAAAAAATATAAATAGGGTTTTAGTTTGGTCTGAGCAAGGTGTTGGGGATCAAATTATGTATGGGAGTATTTTTAATGAATTTGCAAAAATTTGTAATAAATTGATTATAAGAATAGATAAAAGATTAATCAGATTATTTAAAAATAAAAATCCTGATATAGTTTTCATTGGTGAAAAAGATATAGTCAATGAAAAAGATTTTGATAATCATTTATCTGCAGTTGATTTAGGCAAATTTTTGAGGACTAATTTAAATCAATTTGAAAATACAAAATTTCCATATATTGAAATTGACGAAAAACTCTCAAATAAAGTTAGAGATGATTATCATTATCCTAAGAAAAAAATTGTTGGGATATCATGGACAAGTCAAAATGAAGATATGGGTAAAGACAAGAGTGTGAGTTTGGAAGAATTAATTCCCATTCTTAAATTAGAAAATTTAACTTTTTTAGATTTGGAATATAAAAATTCAAAAACTAATAAACTTAAAATTTGTGAAATGCTAAATATTGAAATGCATAAGATAGATAACATTAATTATTTTAATGATATTTTCAGTGTCGCTTCAATTATTCAAGCATGTGATGTAGTTGTAACTTGTAGCAATTTGAATGCACATATAGCAGGTGCATTAGGCAAAAGAACATTTTTGCTGTCATCATTAGGAAGAGGAAGATTATTAAATTGGAGTTCAGAAAATAAACATAGTATTTGGTATCCCTCAGTTAAAATATTTCAACAAAAAAATGTTGGAGATTGGAAATTTCCTATTAATGAAATAAAAAAGGAACTAAAAAAATTCAATGAAAATGATTAGCTCGAAGAGTCATTTTAATTTCACTTTCTTTTAATGTTTAAAAATAAATGTTATATGATCGATAGGTGTAATATATTTAAATTATTTCACCAACCTTTGAAAGGAAAATATGGACGAGAAAATTAATATAATAATTGGGTATGATGAAAGAGAATCTATTGCTTTTCATACTTGTGTTCAGAGCATAATTTCTAATACAACTTGCCATGTAAACATAATTCCACTCTGTTTAAAAAATTTTGTAAAATATAGAGAAAATCACAATGATGGAAGTAATGAATTTATATATTCTAGATTTCTTGCTCCTTATTTGATGAATTTTAAAGGATGGGTATTGTACTTGGATGGTGATATGGTGTGTCTAGCAGATTTGAAAAAGCTATGGGATTTGCGTAACGAAAAGTACGCTATTCAAGTCGTAAAGCATGAATATAAAACCACAATGAAAAAAAAATATTTTGGAAATGTTAATGAAAATTACCCAAGAAAGAACTGGTCAAGTGTAATATTATGGAATTGTAATCATTCAAATAATAAATGTCTAATTCCAGATTTTGTTAACAACAAATCTGGGGCCTATTTACACCGTTTTAAATGGTTGTCAGATGCTGAAATTGGTGAATTAGATAAAGATTGGAATTGGCTTGCAATAGAGTATGAAGAAAATTTTGATGCTAAAATAGTGCATTACACGCTTGGTACACCTTGTTTTGACGAATTTCACGATACATCTATGGCATCCTATTGGAAGAAATACTTCAAACAATTACTCCAAGGTATCGGTGAAAAAATCAAACTATGAAGAAAAGTCTTGGAATTGATGCAATATTTCCATGGGAAATTGGTTTAATGATTATAGTTATAGGCATCGTAATGATTTATATAGGTAATAAACAAAGTAAGAAAACATTTGATATTGATAAATTACCATTAACAAGACCTACAACAAAAATTCTAATAGGATCAGTTTTAATTATTTTTGGATCAGTCCAATTAATCCCTTTATTAAGTTGAATTAAATTGATCTCTTTTAATTCTTTCTATCAACTCAGGAGACCATTTAACTTTTTTTCTATTACCTTTTTTATGGTCCATATACTTACCCAATACACTAGTTACGAAGACATGTTCGTCATTTTTTGCTTTTATATCTGTTAAACCAAGATTACAAATATTAAAATTACTTACATTAAAATTTTTCTCAAGTTTTTTTCTAACTTGATCAAAAATATAACTATCATGCCATTCTTTTTCCTTAAATAGTTTACCTCCTGAATACATGTCGATCATATTTTTCCAAAAAATTTTATGAATTGGATGCTGTGTATCAAATATTAAAAACCCACATTCTGAGTATGACAAATGCTTAATTGAGATTTTCTCTCTTCCAAGATAAGACATATATGCTTTTTCATTTATAAGGCAATCAAAAAATTCTATTGGAATTTTTTTGTGTGTTTTTATATCTGAGTCTAGCCATATGAGATATCGAGAATTTATATTCTTTAATGATGTTAAAATAGCATAAATTTTATGAGCAAATCTAAATGCATTAAAGCGAAAATCATCTGTATATTTTTTTTTATGACTAAATTTTTCACAAAATTCTAAATATTCTGGTATTTCATCATTAAATTCTTTGACCATAATTTTATTTTTAACTTTACTGTCATCAATTGTTAATGAATTCTCAATATATGCGGTTAATTTAATTTCATCTGGCCAATTTAAAAAAAAACTATTAATCATTTCTATGCCATAAGGATGCCGTTCAAGATTAAAAGTTGTTACTGCTGAAAATTTATTATATTTGTACATTTTTTAATTTATTCTTTGAATTATTTAACATTAAATGATTAGATTATGTGGTTCAAATTAAAAAATATTTAATAATATAAATTAAATTTTTTTGGAGATTAATATAAAGGAAAAATGCCAAAACTAGAAGTTTACGTAATTGATAAAAGAACTTTAGAAAGAATAATCGCTTTTGCAAAGGGAGTTATCTCATCAGATCCTAATTGGAACACAAAAGTTGTTCCTTTAAAATATTATTTAAGTGATGGTTTTTCATCAGATTTAAAAAAAGGTGATGCAATTGCAACTTGGGGTGTTTTGAGAGGTGCTGGTATGTTATTACACGAGGCAAAAAAAAAGGGGATAGATTTTTATTACATGGATCATTCTTATTTTAAAAGTAACAATAAGAATGAAGAATGGTATCGAATAGTAAAAAATGGTCATAGTTGTACATCTTTGAAATCAACAGGTAAAAATAGATGGCTTAATTATTTTCAGTCAAAAAATAATATTTTGCCCTGGAAAAATCAGGTTGATTGTGGTCCAAATATTTTGATTTGTCCTCCAACTCATGCTGTAAGTTGGTTTCAAAATTTAAATTATAATTGGTGTGATCATATAATTTGTAAACTAAAAAATTATTTACCTATGTCGAAACATAAATTTATAAAAGTTAGACTAAAGCCTAATGAACCAATAGTTGATAAAGTAGGTAACTTAATAAAGTTAGAGCCTAATGAAAATAATATATCTTTGGAAGAAGATTTAAACAATTCTCGTTGTGTAATTGCATATAATAGTAATGTTGCTTTACAAGCGACTTTGTTGGGAATACCTGTCATTGTAAGTAATATAAGCCCATGTAAACCAATTAGCTATAAATTAGACGATTTCAAAAAAACAGAAAGAAGTTTAACAGAACTTTTTAATAAAGAACCTGAAAATAGGCTGAATCTGTTATATTGGTTAGCTAATAATCAATGGAATTTATCTGAAATTCAAGATGGCACTGCTTGGAAAATGCTCAAGGAAAATGAAAATTTAATTTTATAGTAAGTTTATGTGTGGAATTTATGGAATAACAGAAAAAAATCCTGAATGGGTAAAGTCCTATATTGATAAGTGTCAATATAGAGGACCAGATATGAATCAAATGTATATTGATGATAATATAACTTTAGGACATAATCTTCTATCCATTACAGATAGTCCTTCACAAGGAACTCAGCCTTGGAAAACAAATAAAGGAAATATACTGATATATAATGGGGAAATTTTTAATTATTATGAATTATGCAAAAGATATAAAAATTTTGAACCAAAGACTACCTGTGATACAGAGTTGTTGGCATGGGGGCTAGATGAGTTTGGCATAAATTTTATTGATCAAATTGATTCACAACATGCTTTTGCATTATGGATTAAAGATAAAAAACAACTTTATTTAAGTAGAGATCATGTCGGAATAAAACCTTTATTCTATTCTTTAACAAGTAACTTTTTAGTATTTGGCTCTGAAGCTAGAGGTCTTTTAGACATCGTTCCAAATGCAAGAAATATGGATTACCTTGCATTATCTTGCTGGAGTCTATCTGGGTTAAATGTTACTAACAATAGTTTTTTTAAAGGTATAAAAAAATTAATGCCTGGTGAAACATTAAAATTTGATCTTGAAACAAAAAAAATTATTACTGTAAAAAGAGACATTGTTCTTGGTGGAAATGGATCTTCTTATAATGAAGAAGAATTTAGAACTATTTTTGGTAATACTGTTCAAGAAAGTCTTATTGGAACACGACCAATAGGAATTTTTTTGAGCGGCGGTTTAGATTCAGCTATGATCGCATTTCATGCAAACAAATTTTTTAAACAAAACACATTTACAAATCATATTTTGCCATGTCCACATGATCCAGATGAAGATTATAATTCTGATAGTGATGAAGCAAAAAAATTTGCAAAACTTTTAAGTTTTAATCATAAAATGGTGGTTCATACTCCAAAACTATATGCAAAGTTTTGGAAAAAAACTGTAGAGGCTCTTGAAGAACCAATGTATAATCCAAGTTTGCCGATGTATGCTCATATGAATGAGGTCATGAGTAAAAGTGGAATTGTTGTTACTTTGGCAGGAGACATGGGAGATGAAATTTTGGGAGGTTATCCATCATACATAATAGCAAAAAGACAGAATTTTAAAACATATAGAGATTGTGTATTATTTTGGCTCACTAAAAGATTAGCCCGACCTCCTTCTTTTAAAATTAAAATTAACATTAATGATATTGTAGATATATTGATTGAGACAGTTTTTCCTGATAAATTATGGGACAAAGATGATCCAGTATCCAGTTATATGAGACTAGATCAGCAAGGAATATGTTCCGAAGATTATTTTAGAAGAAATGATAGACTTGGCATGCTATATTCAATGGAAGGTCGGTTCCCTTTCGCATGTAAAAAAATAATGAATTATTGTATGAATATTCATTCTTCTCATAAATTTGGAGACACAATGGAAAGTTTAAAAAAAATGAGTAGAAAATCATATAAGGAACTTTTACCAGCTAGCATTATTAATAAACCTAAAACAGGATGGACTGCTCCAATAAATTTATGGAGGGCACAATTTAATAAAGATTGTAAAGAAATTAATCATATAGCAAGTCAAATAACTAATGTTAATTTACCTGATGATAAAAGATGGGCACCAATTTTACATTTTTTTACTTGGAAAAATATTTTTAATATGAATTATAATTTTAACAAAATTTAATTTGTGAAATTTACTATTATTTCATTTAATTTTGTAAATTAATCTTATTATGACCAAAGAAGCTTACAATTTTAAAAAGAGAAACCTTTTAAATTACGATGAAATGGGAATGATAGATTTTAATAAACTACCACTTTTGTCAGGCGTTTACCCATTTAACACAAAATTTTTTTCTTTTGATTTAATATGTATAAAAAACGATGACTCTTCTGTTGTAAATTTTTTTTGGAAGGGACATCATGATACTAATTCCCTTGATTTATGGGGTGAGATAACAAAAGACAAGGGACTTTACATTGATATTGGAGCTCATACCGGTTTGTATACTATAGTTGGTTTGCTATCCAATCCAGAAAATGTGGTTATTTCAATAGAGCCAAGTTTTTTGAATATGGGAAGATTAATTTCAAATTTAAGACTAAATGGACTATTCAAAAATAATTCTCGTTTTTTAGGTGCAGCATCAAAAGTGTCAGGGCAAGGATTTTTTAAAGTTCATCAAGATTTCTCATTAATGTCAAAAGGAGGTTTGTTGTCTGACAAAGGTGAAAGAGTAGATATAATAAAATTAGATGACATTCAAATAAATGGTCAAAATAAAATTATAAAGGGTTTAAAAATTGATACAGAAGGTGAAGATTATAACGTTTTATTAGGTGCTGAAAACCTCATCAAGGCATTTAAACCTCAAATAATAATAGAAGTTAGGAATGAAAATAAAGAGAAAATTGAACACTTTTTAAAATTGTTTAATTACAAATTTTATTTACTGGAAGATACTAAAACCCCTATAGATTTAAATGAATTAGATATTTCTAATGTTGAGAACATTTACGCTAAACCTGATGATATTAATAATTCAAATTTTAAATAAGGATTTAATTACATTGTCTAGTTTATTTTCAAAGTTTTTAAAACTACAATTTACTAAAACGTGTTTTCTTATATCAGTTTTTGAATATTTTTCTAATACATTTTTTAAGAATAAGAAATCAATCTTTTGGTTTTGCATGTATATTATATTAGGAAATTGATAGTGTGTTAATTTAGGATACATCCATTCTTGTAGAACAGTAATTCCTCCACAAGCACCAATTTCTTGAGCTAACATGCCCTGAGTTTCTCTATGAGTTGGCAAAAAAATATCAGTTTTTCTGTAATATTTAGTGATAGTTTCAAAGGGAACAAAAGCTGCAGATTGAGGTACCCCTTCATTTGGAATTTCAGGGTATAATCTATTTTTTTCAATACCTTTTGATGTGTGATAGAAAACATTAATAGGCACATCTGAGTTTCTTATATCCTCAAATATTTTATTAATTGTATTTATTGAAACTTCTCTCTCGTTTTCTGACTGTGCTTTATAGTGATCTACATAAACATTTAATTTATTTTTTTCTTGAGAGGGATAAAGATATTCATCTAAAACAAACTTTGGAAGATATTCATAATGTTTATAAAGTTTTGTGTTTGAAGGACTAAAATAGAAGTATATATCCTCATAATTTCTTCTAGGGTCCATAGAGCTGTCACCCATATCAATTAATTTTTTGCAATATGGAAGAATTTTATCCTTATCTAAATTTCTTTTCACTATTGATCTAATTCCTACTAAAATAATTAAATCATATTTTTTTTGGGGATACCCAAATATTTCCTCTACTTCATAAAGCTTTTTATTTTTATTTAATGCTTTCAAAAAACCCTTCATTATAACTTGTGACCAAGGATCTTTTGCTTCTTCAATAAATTTTGTTAAACAAATTGAGATCATTTTTTTATAAAAATAACTCTAAGATTTTTTTTTGATGTAACTTATCTATATTCATATTTATTTTGCGTGTGTTGATATATTTGCAAAGCATTACTAGTTCAAATTTTTAAAATATTTATCAAGATGATTTTCATAATTTTTCCATTCACTAGAACTATTGTGAAATAAATTTCTTTTTACTTGTGCAAAAGATATTGTAGATACAAATCTATCTCCTTTGTTAAAATTTAAACAATTATCATCCCATTTTAATTCTAAGTAATGTATCATTTTTTTTACACTATTTTCGAAATCATTCACCAAATTTTCATAACTAATATTATGAATTTTATGTTTAAAAAAATCATTATAAAAAGACATAATTTTCTTATAGTTAACAAAATATTTTACTGTATTTTCTAAATTATTTGAAAAGTCATTAGCTCTTCCGCTAAAATTACTTTTGAAATTTGACCAACAAGTTGCTTTTGCATCTCTATGAACATGGATAATTTTCGCATTAGGAAAACTATGGACAATATACCCTATCCATCTGAAGTTAAGAGGTGTCTTATCAGTAAAAAATTTTAATTTAAGGTTTTCACTATTGATATTTTTATAATAATTTATATTCAACAGATTTGCCTTGTCTTTCGAAAATTTTGTACTAAATAAATCTAATTTATATATTTCATTACTCAGAAATTCTAGTTCTCCTAATGCTTTAATGTCTTTATGCTTTGATAAGATTTGGTCAATTAATGATGTTCCTGATCTTGGCATCCCGACAATGAAAATAGGATTAGATTTTTCCAAGAGTGTTTGATGATTAATGAATGGATTATCCAAATTTATAATTGAGAATTGTTTATTGAGCATTGGCAAAATTTTATTTTCATTTTCTACATTAAATTCGTACATCTTGTCTTTAATTGAATTAGCTTTTTGGTAATAAGAAAATGATTTTTTATATTCTTTTAGATCACCATATATTTTACCGTACGTGAAGTACAAAAAAATTTTTTTGTTATCTGATAGTTCGTTTTCATTTATATGAAACATGGACTCAAAAATTTCATCACCTTTTTCATAACTCTTAATTAAATTAATATAAAAATAAACTTCTGTGCTATTTGGAAATATTTTTAAATATTCTTGTAAATATTTAATCCCAATATCGTATTCACCTTTTTGTAAGTAAATATTGCCAAGATCTTTTAGATAATTCAATTGTGTTTTATCGATCGAAATTGCCTTATTTAAGTTTTCAATTGCAAGTTTTGCTTCACCTAACTTAGTATGTAATCTGGCAAGATTGTAAAATGCTTCATGTTGATTTGGGTTTAAAGTAAGAATTGTATTTAGTACATTTTTTGCTTCATTAATTTTAAGAGTATCGATGTAAACGGCACTTAAATTTAAAAGTGGTGCCACATAGTTTTTATTCAGTAAGGATGCTTTTTTAAAATAACAAATTGCCTTTTCAAAATTTTCTATTTTATAAAAAACCAAACCTAAATTATTTATCGCATGTTCATAATCTTTTTTGAGATTGATTGCTTCCCTGAATGAAGATTTAGCACTATTGAAATCATTTAGAGTCATTTGTATAGACCCAAGTATATTATAAGATAATGGAGAATATGGATAATCTTTAATTATTTTTTTTATTTCGATTAGAGCTTTATTTGTATTTCCTGTATTGAAATCATTTATTATTTTTTCAAGTAATTGTTTATTTGGATCATTTGTCATTTTGAAAAATATATTTAAGTTAAAACCATGTAAAAATGTAATTAAAAATATAAATCATAAAAACAAAAATTTTTTTGATTTTAAATAAGTAATTACTTTTTTAGCGCATTCTTTGGGTGAACTGTTAACGGTTTTTAATTTTAATTCTGGATTTTCTGGAATTTCGTAAGGACTATCGATTCCTGTGAAGTTTGGTAATTTGCCTGACCTAGCTTTTTTATATAAACCTTTAGGATCCCTCCTTTCTGCTATTTCTAAAGGTGTATCGACAAATACTTCTATAAATTCATTTTCATTTACTAAATTTCTAACTAATTTTCTTTCAGATTTAAAAGGAGAAATAAATGACACTATTGTCAATATACCTGATTCAACCATTAGTTTAGAAACTTCACCAATCCTTCTTATATTTTCAACTCTGTCTGCATCAGTAAAACCAAGATCTTTATTAAGACCACTACGTATATTATCGCCATCTAATAAGGTTGTGTGTATTTGTAGATCATAAAGTTCTTTTTCAAGAATATTTGCTATTGTCGATTTTCCAGATCCTGAAATACCTGTAAACCAAATTATGCATGGTTTATGATTTTTTAATTTAGATCTTTTTTCTTTATCAATAATAAAATTTTGAGAAAAAATGTTTGAAGATCTTCTTAATGCAAAATTTATTTTACCTGCTCCACACGTTGAATTTGTTTCAGGATCAATAACTATAAATGAACCAAGTGCTCTGTTAATCTCATATTTTTCATAAACAACTTTGTGCTCAAAAATAATATCGCAACATGCAATATCATTCAAATCTAATGTCTTAGACATTAATTTTTGAAAATTGTTAATATCGTACTTATACTTGATGAAAATTTTTGCTTTTAGTAGTCGGCATTCCATTTTTATAAAATAAGTTCTACCTGGAAAAAAAGATTTTACATCCATCCATATTAAATCAATTCTAAATTGGTCTGATATTTCGCAAGTATTGTTTTTGTCTACTATAAAATCACCTCTTGATATATCGATATGGTCATTTAAAGTAAAAGTAACAGAACTTGGGGTAATTGCATTTTGAATTTCTTTTTTTTCTTTTGGTGCAATAATTTTTTTTATTGTTGTACTAAAACCAGATGGAAGTACTGTAACCTTTTGATTTTTGCACATTTTTCCCGAAACTATTGTTCCTGAATAACCTCTAAAATCATTAACACTTCTTATGACATATTGTATGGGAATTCTTAAGGGTCTTTTATAATCAGTATCATCTTCCAAATTTTCTAAGTAATCTAAAAGGTTTTGACCATTATACCAAAAAATTTTTTTTGAATTTTTTGTTACATTATCGCCATCAAGAGCTGAAATAGGTATTGAATAAATAGATTTAAATTTTAATTCTTTTGAAAATTTGAGGAAAGTCTCTTTGATTTTTTTATATATAACTTCATCATATTGAATAAGGTCTAACTTATTGATAGCTAAAACTATATTTTTTATACCCAGAAGTGATAATATAAAACTATGTCTCCTAGTCTGTTTTAAAATACCTTTTTTTGCATCTACAATTAAAATTCCAACTGAAGCAGTTGAGGCGCCTGTTACCATATTTCTAGTGTATTGTTCGTGTCCTGGAGTATCAGCCAGTATCATTTTTCTTTTTTTTGTAGAAAGAAATCTATAAGCTACATCAATTGTTATTCCTTGCTCTCTTTCAGCCGATAAACCATCAACTAAAAGTGAGAAATCTAATTTGTTTTCTTGCGTTCCGAACTTAGTATTTTCTTCATGAAAAATCTTTAATTGATCAGCATACAATTTTTTTGTTTCGTATAGTAATCTACCAATCAATGTAGATTTTCCATCGTCTACGGATCCGCAAATAATAATTCTTAAATGTTTGTTATAATCTTTTTTAATGGTCAATACTCTTCCGAAAATTAAAATTAAAAATATCCATCTTTCTTTTTTTCTTCCATACTGGAAGATGGGTCTTTATCAATTATTCTTCCAATTCTTTCTGAACTAGATGCCCTTAACGTTTCATCAGCAATCCCCTTTAAAGTAGTTGCATTAGATCTTATTGCTCCAGTTAAAGGATAGCATCCCAAAGTCCTAAACCTGATCATTTCTAATTTTGGTTCATCTCTATGTTTTAGTGGTAAGCGCTCATCGTCAACCATAATTAACTGTCCATCTCTTTCAACAACTTTTCTTTTCTTGGCAAAATACAAAGATGGAATTTTTATATTTTCTTTTAAAATATACTCCCATATATCTATTTCGGTCCAATTAGATAAAGGAAAAACTCTAATACTTTCGTCAGAATTTTTATTAAGATTATATAAACTCCATAATTCAGGTCGTTGATTTTTTGGGTTCCACAAATGAGACTTTGATCTAAATGAAAAAATTCTTTCTTTGGATCTTGATTTTTCCTCGTCTCTCCTGGCACCTCCGAAAGCCACGTCAAATTTGTATTTGGTTAATGCTTGTTTCAATGCGTCAGTTTTCATAATCTTTGTATGAATTTCGCTTCCATGAGTGATAGGAGAAATTTTTTTATAAATGCCCTCTTTATTAGTATGAACTAATAAATCTAAACCTCGTTCATTCATTATTTTATCTCTAAATTTAATCATTTCTCTGAATTTCCATTTTGTATCTATGTGTAAAAATTTAAATGGTGGTTTTGCAGGGTAAAAAGCTTTTATTGCTAAATGAAGCATTACTGAGCTATCTTTACCTACAGAATACAAGAATACTGGATTTTTAGCTTCAGACAGTACTTCTCTAAAAATATAAATAGCTTCAGATTCTAAATAATTAATCATATACTTTATGTAAATTTATTTAATATTAAAAATATAACTTAAATTTTGAAAATTTCAGTTAAATATTTGGGTCTCTTATAAAAAATACTAGAAGCTCCTTTATTGTTATTTCAATTTATGTTGTCTGTTCAACTTAATTAAAAAATGTATTAAATCTTAAAATACATATATTTAAAAAATTTGACAACCTGTCAAATATTTATCAAGTATGTTTAATTATTTTAATTTTGTTAATATCTATTTGCCGTCATTAAATTATTGTATTATGAAGTTGTAGATAGTTTGAATGATTCAACAGTTACCTATAGGATTTTAATGAGAATTGCTACTTGGAACATTAACTCGATAAGATTGAGAATTGCTAATGTTATTCGTTTTGTCCAAAAGTATAATGTAGATGTTTTATGTTTGCAGGAGACAAAAACAGAGGATAAATTTTTTCCAATTGATGAGCTAAAAGAAATAGGTATGGATTTTTGTAATTTTAGAGGTGAAAAATCATATAATGGAGTTGCTATATTATCAAAAATTCCTGTATTAGATCAAAGTTATTTGAATTGGTGTGAATTAAATGATGCCAGGCATATATCGGTAAAATTAAAGAATAATATTATAATTCATAATTTTTATGTACCAGCTGGAGGAGATGTTCCAGACGTCACTATTAATAAAAAGTTTGATCATAAAATAAGGTTTGTCAGAGAAATGATGGAATATTTTAAAAAATAAAAAAAAAAAAATACAATTCTAGTTGGTGATTTAAATATAGCCCCTTTTGAAAATGATGTTTGGTCTCATAGACAATTGTTAAATGTTGTATCACATACGCCAACTGAAACAGAACTATTAACTAAACTCATTGAGGATTTAAATTGGGTTGATGTTGGAAGAAAATATATTTCAAAAGATAAAAAATTATATTCATGGTGGTCGTATAGAAATAAGGATTGGAAAAAATCTAATAGAGGGAGAAGGTTAGATCATATTTGGGTTTCAAAAGATTTAGATTCTAAATTAAAATCATTTTTAAGTTGCAAAGATATTAGAGATTGGGAAAAACCTTCAGATCATGTGCCATTAATTTTAGAGTTATCTACATGAAGTATTTTGAGTTTATAAAAATGCACGGTTTAGGAAATGACTTTGTAATAATTGACAAAAGTGAAAACAATGTGGAAATTGTAAGCAAAGAAACATTAAAAAAAATAAGCTCAAGAAATTTTGGTGTTGGTTGTGACCAAATTTTAATTATTGAGAGTAATGATTATAAAAAAGCTGAAGTAACTATCTTCAATAAGGATGGTTCAGAGGCAGGGGCATGTGGGAATGGTGTAAGATGTGTTGCCTCATACCTAATGAATAAAAATAATACTAGTAAAATTAAAATAAAAACTATATCTGGAAATTTAGATTGTTGGATTGAAAATAAAAATTGTTTTGTAAATATGGGGAAACCTATATTTGAATGGACACAAATACCACTTTTAAGAAAAATTGAATCACAAATTATTAAAATTGATCAATTCGAGTTATATTGCCTGTCAATGGGTAACCCTCATAGTGTAATCTTTTTTGAAGATGAAAATGCACTGAATAAAGTTGATATAGAGAGAGTAGGTAAGAAAATACAGAACAATGAAAATTTTCCAGAAAGTGTAAACGTTGAGTTTGCTACTGTATTAAAAGACAAAACAATTAGAATGAAAGTATGGGAAAGAGGATCTGGGAGAACTTTAGCTTGTGGATCAGGAGCTTGTGCAACTCTTGTGGCTGCTAGACAGAAAAATATTTCACTAAGAAAGAATGATATAATTCTTGATGGTGGTAAATTGACAATTAATTGGCTTGATAATGATGATGTTATAATGTCTGGAGAAGTTAATCTAGTGTTTAAGGGTAATTTTTTACTATGAACAAATCACCAAATAAAGTAATTACTTTCGGTTGTAGACTTAATAATTTAGAATCAGAGTTAATTGATCATCAACTAAAACAACATTCGATTGATAAAAATGTTTTTGTATTTAACACTTGTGCAGTTACATCAGAGGCAGAAAGAAAAGCAAGACAAAGTATTAGAAAAATTAAAAAAGAAAATCCAAATGCAAAAATAGTTGTAACGGGTTGTTCTGCCCAAATAGATCCCAACAAATGGCTGCAAATGGAAGAAGTATCAAATGTCATTGGAAATTTAGAAAAAACTAAAAAAGAGTTTTGGAAAAAATTTTCTTTAGATCAAGATAATGAATTAATCACTTCTGACATTATGTCTGTAAAGCAAGATAAAACTGACTTTTCAGGTTTGATTAAACAAAAATCAAGGTATTTTTTGCAAATTCAAAATGGGTGTGATCATCGTTGTACTTTTTGTATTATACCTTATGGAAGAGGAAATAGTAGATCTGTAAGTGTAGATAAAATCTTGGATAATGTTAATGAAGCTCTTGAAAATAATTTTAAGGAAATTGTTCTGACAGGTGTAGATTTAACATCTTGGGGCAAAGAATTATCAGGGAAAGGTAATTCACTTGGTTTAATTGTAAAGAAAATTCTAAAGGAATTTAAAAATCTTCCTAGACTCAGGGTATCTTCCATTGACCCAGCTGAAATAGATTATGAATTAATGGAAGTTCTTGAACATGATCATAGATTAATGCCACATTTACATTTATCAATACAACATGGTGATGACTTAATTTTGAAAAGAATGAAAAGAAGGCATCTTTGCAGAGATGTAATTAATTTGATTAATGAGTCTAGAAGAAGAAGGCCAAAAATTACTTTTGGTGCTGACATTATATCAGGATTTCCAACTGAAAGTATGCAAGCTCATAAAAATACTTTGAAGTTAATTAAGGAAGCAAACATAAATTTTGTACATGTATTCCCTTTCTCACCTAGAGAAAAAACCCCAGCCTCAAAAATGAAAATGCTCTCGAGTGAAGTGATAACTGAAAGAGCAAAAGAAATTAGAGAACTTGGTCATGAGAAAAAAATAAATTATTTTAAATCAATCATTAATACTCATAAGAAAGTTTTAATTGAAGACGGTAATAAAGGCTATACAGAGTGTTTTTCAAAAGTCCAAATCAATGAAAATATTTTATCAGGATCTATTGTTGATGTTAAAATAATATCATCAAATTCTAATAATTTAAATGGGATATTATTATAATATATGACTTTTAATTGGTTTAAAAAATTAAAAACTGGACTTTCAAAATCTGCCCAAAAAGTTGAAAAAGCATTTTCCTCTGTAATTGGTAAAAAAAAGCTTGATGAGAATTCATTAACTGAAATTGAAGATCAATTAATATCATCAGATTTAGGTGTTAACGCTTCAATGAAAATAGTTGATAAATTAAGGAGTCACAAATTTGAATTAACCTCCAAAAATAAAGAAATATCAAAAGAGATAATACTCGATGTAGTTAAAGACGAATTAAATAAAATTTTAATAAATTGTGAACAGAGTTTTTTTAAGGATAATAATGATAAACCCCATGTTATTCTTTTAATTGGCGTTAATGGATCTGGTAAAACCACTACTGCTGGGAAAATAGCTTCAATGCTTAAAGAAAAAAATAAAAAAGTTGTAATTGCTGCATGTGACACTTTTAGAGCTGCAGCTGTTGAACAATTAGAACAATGGGCATCAAAAACACAATCATCATTTTTTAGAGGGTCTAATAATGCGGATGCTGCTTCAGTTGCATTCAAAGCATTCGAGTTCTCAATTAAAGAAAATGCTGATTATTTAATTGTGGACACAGCTGGTAGGCTTCAAAATAAAACGGGATTAATGGATGAATTATCAAAAATTTGTCGTGTCTTAGCAAAGCTTAATATTAAAGCTCCTCATAATAAAATTGTAGTATTAGATGGAACAGTTGGACAGAATGCTCATTCACAAGTAAAAAATTTCAATGAACAAATTCAGTTAACTGGCATGATAATTACAAAATTAGATGGAAGTGCAAAGGGAGGTGTAATCGTTTCTTTAGCTGAACAATTTAAACTTCCTATTTTCGCAGTAGGTGTAGGTGAAAAAGTAGATGATTTAGATATATTTAAAGCTGATGATTATTCTAAAGCACTTTTGAATTTAGAATAAGTTTGATATATGTGTTTACCTTGACTAGAGACTTAAAAAAATATATTTACTGATGATAAATTAATGAATAAATATGTTTGAAAATTTAACAAATAAGCTGAGCAGTGTTTTTAATGTTCTTAAAAAGAGAGGCGCTTTAACAGAAAAAGACGTAGATGAAGCTTTAAAAGACGTAAGAGTAGCTCTCTTAGAAGCAGATGTGTCCTTAGAAGTTGTTAAAAGCTTTATAGTAAAGGTCAGGGAAAGGGCTGTTGGTCAAGAAGTTTTAAAATCAGTAACTCCAGGTCAACAAGTAGTTAAAATTGTTAATGATGTTTTAATTGATGCTTTAGGAACAGCTAATGCTCCTTTAGAGATAAATCACTCGCCTCCAGTTGTCATTCTATTAGTCGGATTACAAGGTTCTGGTAAAACAACAACCGCAGGTAAATTAGCTCTTTATTTAAAAAATAAAGAAAAAAAGAAAGTTATGTTGGCCTCATTAGACATTTACAGACCGGCTGCTCGAGAACAATTAAGATTGTTAGGTGAACAAGCTGAGGTACTTGTCTTACCCGATAGTGATGGTGAGAGTCCTGAAAGCATTACTAAAAGGGCCTTAGCTTCCTCAAAAGTTCAAGGTGTTGACGTTTTGATCTTAGACACAGCAGGAAGAACTACCTTGGATAACATAATGATGACAGAAGCAAAAAATATCTTTAAACTTTCTAACCCTTCTGAAACATTGTTAGTAGCAGATTCTATGACTGGACAAGATGCTGTAAACACAGCAAAAGCATTTTCAGAAATAGTAAATATTACTGGAGTAATTTTATCTAGAACTGATGGAGATGCTAGAGGAGGTGCAGCACTATCTATGAGAGCAATAACTGGAAAACCAATTAAATTTATAGGTGTTTCAGAGAAATTAGATGGTTTAGAGACTTTTCATCCTGAGAGGGCAGCAGGAAGAATTCTTGATATGGGTGACGTAGTTTCTTTAGTCGAAAAGGCTCAAGAAACTATTGCTGAAGAAGAAGCAGAAGAGATGATGAAACGATTATCTCAAGGTTCATTTGATATGAACGACATGTTAAAACAGATTGGCCAACTTAAAAAGTTAGGTGGACTAAGTGGCGTAATGTCAATGTTGCCAGGTATAGGAAAGTTACAAAAACAGATGGAAGCTCATAATTTTGACGATAAAGTTATTGCAAAACAAGAAGCTATCATTTATTCAATGACAAAAAAAGAAAGAAGTAATGTTGGTTTGTTGAATGCATCTAGAAGAAAAAGAATAGCTTCAGGTTCGGGTTCCACTGTGCACGAGGTTAATAGATTAGTAAAACAACAACAAGATATGGCTAGAATGATGAAAAAAGTGGGAAAAGTTGGTGGAATAGGAGCTCTTAAAAATATGTTTTCAGGTCTAGGTGGAAACTCTGAAAGTAATTTGCCTAATGGTATGCCTGCTTCAATCGAGGAAATGCAAAAGATGATGGGTAAGTTACCTGGTGGTGGTGGCGCGAACAAATTTAGTGGAATGGGATTGCCAGGTTTTTCTGGAAAACCGTCAAAAAGAATTAAATAATTATAGAAAAGGAAAGTTAATGGCATTAAAAATAAGATTATCAAGAGGTGGCGCAAAAAAGAAACCTTTTTACAGGATTGTAGTTGCAGAGGTCACATCTCCAAGAGATGGTAAATTTGTTGAAAAAATTGGGTCTTATAATCCAATGGTAGATCATGATAATAAAGAAAGATTAGTTATAGATGCTGAGAGAGTAAAATATTGGATTTCAAAAGGCGCAAAACCAACACTAAGAGTTAGCAAGCTATTTTCAAAAGATGGATTAGTTGATAAACCAATTATCAATGAACAACCAAAAAAGAGCGCTCCAGGCAAAAAACGTTTGGAAAGAGAAGCTGAAGAAACTAAGACTGAGGCCCCTGCTGAAGAAACTAAGACTGA
>CACMOJ010000018.1 GCA_902615325.1 uncultured SAR116 cluster alpha proteobacterium
AAATAGAAAGGGATCTACAATGGATATAATTGTTCCTACACTTGGCGAGTCAATAGTAGAAGCCACAGTATCAAAATGGCTAAAAAATGAAGGGGAATATGTTGAAGTTGATGAACCTGTAGTTGAATTAGAAACAGATAAAGTAACACTTGAAGTTCCTGCGCCAATCTCAGGATTAATTGGATCCATAATTGCTGCAGAAGGTGAAACGGTTGAAGTTGGGCAGAATATAGGAGCTCTTGATCCTAATGGAAAAAAATCTTCAGATGATAAACCGAAGGCTAAAGAAAATAATGATAAAGAAGAAAAACAATTAGAAACTAAAGATACAAAAACTTTATCTCCAGAAACAGATTTTAAAAAAGAAGATGCTGTAAAGTTACCAAGTAACCAAGAAGAAATTGTTCCAATGTCTAGATTAAGGCAAGCGATTGCAAATAGATTAAAATCAGCACAAAATACAGCAGCAATTTTAACGACTTATAATGAAGTTGATATGACAGCATTAATGAAAATAAGATCAACATACCAGCCTAATTTTGAGAAAAAATTTGGGATAAAACTTGGATATATGAGCTTCTTTGTAAAGGCATGTATTAATGCATTAAAAGTTTATCCAGCTGTTAATGCAGAAATAAGAGATAATAATATTGTATATAAAAATTATTATAATATAGGTGTTGCAGTTGGAACTCCTGAAGGATTAGTAGTCCCAGTTTTAAAAAATGCAGAGGATATGGATTTTCCAGAGATTGAAAAAACAATTGTAAATTTTGGAAAACAAGCTAGAGAAGGTGATTTAACCATTCAAGACATGTCAAATGGTACATTTACTATCTCTAATGGAGGTGTTTACGGTTCCATGTTATCATCGCCGATTCTTAACCCACCACAATCTGGAATTCTTGGAATGCATAATATTCAAAAAAGAGCTGTTGTTATAGATGACAAAGTTGAGATTAGATCTATGATGTATTTAGCTTTATCTTATGACCACAGAATTATTGATGGAAGAGAGGCGGTTTCTTTCTTAGTAAATATTAAGGAGAATCTTGAAGATCCTCAACGAATGCTTATTGGAGTTTAAAAAACATGTCAGAAAAAAAATATGATTTAGTTGTCATTGGAGCTGGTCCAGGTGGATATGTTGCTTCTATTGTTGCAGCACAAAAGGGAATGAAAGTTGCAAATATTGAAAAGAGAGAAACTTTAGGAGGAACATGCTTAAATGTAGGGTGCATTCCATCTAAAGCTTTACTTCATGCATCAGAACAATATGAAAATAATGTAAAAAACAATGCTAATTTATCATGGGGAATAAAAACATCTGACGTAAGCATTGATGTTCAACAATTAATGAAAAAAAAATCATCCATTGTTGATGAATTGACAAAAGGTATTAATTTTTTATTTAGTAAAAATAAAATTGATAAATATATAGGTGAAGCCACTTTAATACATAAAAATGAAATTCAGATTAATGGAAAAGGTAAGACTGAAAAAATATTTGCTAAGAAAATTATTATTGCTACTGGTTCTGAGCCTTCAAATTTAAAAAATATAAAAATTGATGAACAAAAAATTGTTACTTCTACAGGCGCTTTAGACTTAAAGTCTGTTCCAAAAAAAGTAATTGTGATTGGAGCTGGTGTAATAGGATTAGAATTAGGTACTGTTTGGAGAAGATTAGGTTCAGATGTGGAAGTCATTGAATTTTTACCACGAGTTTTAAATGGCATGGATTCTGAAGTTTCAGATAAATTTCATAAAATTCTTCTACAACAAGGCTTAAAATTTAAGTTAGAACATTCTGTAGAAAAGACATCTTTAATTAAAGATAAAGTACATGTTGAAATTAAAGACCTTAAAACTTCAAAAGCAGATATATTAGAGGCAGATATCGTATTAGTTGCGGTTGGAAGAAGGCCTAATACAGATAATTTAGGTTTAGATAAAATAGGTGTAAAAGTGGATGAAAGAGGTTTTGTTGAAACAGATGATAATTTTAAAACATCTGTAGATAATATTTTTGCTATTGGTGATGTTATAAAAGGTCCTATGTTAGCTCATAAAGCAGAAGAGGACGGTGTAGCATTAGTTGAATTAATTAATAAAGAAGCAGGTCATGTCGATTACAATCTTGTACCAAATATTATTTATACTGCTCCTGAAGTAGCATCAATAGGTAAAACAGAAGATGATTTAAAACAAGAAGAGATTTCATATAAAAAAGGAGTTTTTCCATTTACTGCGAATAGCAGAGCAAAAGCGATTGGTCATACAGAGGGATTTGTAAAAATTTTATCAGATAAAGAAACGGATAAAATTTTAGGTGCACACATAATAGGTCATGAAGCTGGAACAATTATACATGAATTAAGTGTTGCAATGGGCTTTGGTGCTTCTTCAGAAGATGTTGCACGAATATGTCATGGTCATCCTACAGTCAATGAGGCTATAAAAGAAGCAGCTTTAGCAACCTTTTCGAAAGCAATACATTCTTAAGATATTTTTGCTCCCATTTTACTAAGTGATACCAGAATTGTAATTCCAATAATTATAAAACTTAGTCCTATCAAAGCGAAAATATCAGGTTTTTCATTAAATTTCATGGAAGCAATGAACGTTACAGCTGCAATGCCAACTCCTGACCATATAGAATAAGTAATTGCCACAGGTATAGTTTTCATAGACAGTATCATGAAGTAAAAAGCAACTCCGTAACCAACTATGACTAAAATAGATGGCGTTATTAAAGTAAATCCATTACTACTTTTAAGTGATAATGTTCCTACAACCTCACCTATGATGGCTATAATAAGGTAGAAATATCCCATATTTTCCTCTTTGATATTGTTGACACTTTAGTATTTATTATGTGAGTATAATACAAATTTGGATCAAATAAAATTATGAAACCCAATATTAATTTCTATGAAGAAAGAAAAGATCTTGCGGCATCATTCAGGTGGGCCGAAAGAATTAATTTACATGAAGGAGTGGCAAACCATTTTAGCCTTGCAGTAAATGAAGATGGAACTGAATTTCTTATGAATCCTAATATGTGGCATTTTTCGCGTATTAAAGCTTCAGATTTATTACTTTTAAATGCAAATGATAAGTCAGTTTTACAAAAAGACAATCCTCCAGATGCGACTGCATGGGGATTGCATGGAGCTATACATAAAAATTGTAAACACGCAAGATGTGTCATGCATGTTCATTCTATATACGCAACAGTCTTAGCTTCTTTAAAAGAGGATATGATTATCCCCCCTATAAATCAAATTTCTTGTCTTTTTTTTGGAAAACAAATTATTGATACGCAATATGGTGGTTTAGCGTTTGAAGAAGAAGGTCAAAGATGTTCAAATCTGTTGAAAGATGAAAGTTTTACAACCATGATTATGGGCAATCATGGACTATTGGTAATAGGTAGCAATGTTGCTGAAGCTTTCAATAGATTATTTTATTTCGAAAGGGCAGCAGAAGTCTATGTTAAAGCATTGCAAACTAGAAAACCTCTGAAAATATTAGATGAAGTCGTTGCAAAAAAAACTGCTGAAGAACTGAATAATGAAGAATACCCTAATCCAGCAGGCACAGCATTTCTAAAAGAAATTAAAACAATTTTATCTAATGAAAATTCTGATTTTGATCAGTAACTTTTTTTAATTAAAATTCTTTGGTATTAAACCACTTGTGCAGGATGCATCTTCATAATGAAGATTTTGATCTAATCCTTTTTCTATATACTTAATAGCCTCAGAAACAATACTAAAATGATTATTATGTTTAAGTGCGTCATCTTGCATTAATTTCATATCTTTTAAAGATGATTCAAGACCAAAAGTTGAAGATCCATCTAAGTTATTATTATACGCTTTTAATATGGTTTCAATTTTTAGATGAGCAACTTTACAGGCGCCTGATGTATCCATCATAATATCAAGAGCTTTTTCAAATTGAATCCCATTTTGGCAAGTTAATTTTAATGCTTCTCCTAACGATTGCCAATAAACTAATAAAGGAAGATTTATACCGAGTTTCATAGCAGTTCCCTTCCCTATTTCGCCTAAATATTCATAGCGTCTAAATAAATGACTGAAGAGGAAATCTAAAGAATCGATTTCACTTTTCTTGCCCCCCATTAAACCAAGAAGTTGTCCATCTCTTGCTGGTTTAGTTGATCCACCGACTGGACACTCAATAAAAGAACCATTTTGATTTAAAACTAAGTTGGATAGCTTTTTCATGTAATTTACACTTGTAGTACTCATCTCTATAATAGTTTTATTTTTCAAATCACAATTTTTAAATCCACTATCTGTTTCATAAACAATTTTTAACGCGTCATCATTACCTAATATAACTATAATAATGTCAACCTCATTGACTAAATCACTAATTTTTTTAAAAAATTTTCCACCTGACTTTATAAGGTCATCTGAATTAGATCTTGTTCTATTCCAAATTGAAAGATTATATTCCTTTTCTATTAATCTTGCGCCTATAGCTTTTCCCATTTTCCCAGTTCCACAAAGTCCAATTTTTTTCATTTTTATTCCTTTTATAAAGTTTTTTTTTATGTCTTGAAATTGAAATAATAATAACCAATTTAAACATGTATTTACAACGTGAAGGGAGAAAATAATGTCAAATATGGAAAAAAAATTTGAGGCTGATACCGGGAAAATTCTTGATATTGTAATCAATTCTCTTTACTCGGAAAGAGAAATATTTGTAAGAGAATTAATTTCAAATGCATCAGATGCGATTGACAAGAAAAAATATTTGGCTTTAACAAATAAATCTATTAATGACACATCAGAACCTTTCGAAATAAAGATAGAAGTTAGTAGTAAGGATAATACTATAAAAATAAATGATAATGGCATTGGGATGGATGAAGAAGATCTTATAAATTCCCTTGGCACCATTGCTAGATCAGGAACAAAGGCATTTCTTGAACAATTTAATAAATCAAAGGACGATAAAAAAGAAGACGTAAACTTAATTGGTCAGTTTGGTGTAGGGTTTTATGCTTCTTTTATGGTTGCAGACAAAGTCGAAGTTTTATCAAAAAAAGCTGGCACTGATCAAAGTTGGAAATGGACTTCTGATGGAAAAAGTGGTTACAACATTGAAAAAAGTGATAAAAAAAATT
The DNA here is from genome assembly GCA_902615325.1 of uncultured SAR116 cluster alpha proteobacterium. Classification (GTDB taxonomy): domain Bacteria; phylum Pseudomonadota; class Alphaproteobacteria; order Puniceispirillales; family Marisalimonadaceae; genus TMED54. The sequence goes on from CACMOJ010000018.1 coordinate 5,168, forward strand.
CTGGAACAGAGTTGATTTTACACCTTAAAAAAGATGCCAAGGAGTTTCTTGAAGGAACTAGAATTCAATTTGTAGTTAGAAAATATTCAGATCATATTTCTTATCCAGTTAAAATGCTAGAGGTTTCAAAAAAAGATGCCAAGGAAGAAACTATCAATGAGGCATCAGCTTTATGGACAAGAGCGCCAAAAGACATTAAAGAAAAACAATATGAAGATTTTTTCTCTCATATAGGTGCTGGTTTTGGTAAGCCATTATTAACAATGCATAATAATACGGAAGGTACCGTAAGTTACACAAACTTACTTTGTATTCCTTCATCAAAACCATTTGACCTGTTTAATCCTGATAGAAAATCAAGTTTAAAATTATATATTAATAGAGTATTTATTACTGATAAATGTGACAATTTAATACCAGCATATTTAAGATTTGTTAAAGGTATTGTTGATACTCAAGATATAGATCTAAACGTTAGTAGAGAAATGTTACAAAATAATCCAGCAGTTGCAAAAATTAGCAAGTCACTTGTTGGAAAAATTTTAAGAGAATTAAAAAAAATAGCTGACAAAGATAAGGCTAAATATATTCAGTTTTGGAATGAATTTGGTCAAGTGTTAAAAGAAGGTCTTTATGAAGATCTTGAAAGAAAAGATACTTTGTTAGAATTGGCCAGGTTCTCAAATAATGAAAATGATGATCTTATTTCTTTAGAAGATTATGTGAATACAATGGATAAAAATCAAAAAGATATATACTACATTGCAGCAGACACAAAATCTCAAGCATTATCAAGCCCACATCTTGAAGGTTTTAAATCTAAAGGAATTAAGGTTTTGGTAATGGCTGATCCTATCGATCAGTTTTGGTTGTCTATGGCAGGACAATTTAAAGAAAAGAATTTTGTTTCAATCACTCAGGGAGAGATTGATCTGGATAATATTAAATCTGACAAAAAAGATCCAAAAAATAAAGATCCAAAAAAAGATGATGTAGATAAAAAATTTATAAATTTAATTGCACATCTAAAAGCTTCATTAGGGCAAAATGTTAAAGATATTAGATTAACTTCTAAACTTACTGATAGTCCTGCTTGTTTAGTTGCAGATAAAGGTGATATGGATGTTGCAATGGAAAATCTAATGAAACAAAGAGATCCTAATTATCAAGGAGCACCTAGAATTCTAGAAATCAATCCTGAACATGCATTAGTTGTAAAAATGAATAAGCTACTAAGCGATAAAAAACATAATAACCTCGTGGATGATGCTGGGACCCTTTTATTTGAACAAGCTCGAATGATGGAAGGAAAACTTCCTAGTGACCCTACCAAATTTGCTAAAATCATGAATAATTTTCTAGTAAAAGGTGTGAGCTAATATTTAAAAAATTTTAAATTTGTTTTGAGTTATTAAATAAGCAATAAATATAAGTGAAGCTAATGCAATTATTGAATTAAGCCTTATAACTTGTTCAACGCCAATTAAATTAATTATAAGAGATATGATTATCATGCCTATTGGTGCTAAACCTATACATGTTACTAATATTCCAAAATTATAACCCCTTTTACCTTTTTCTGTAGATCTGTAAGTTAAAGCTCCTTGCATAGTACTAAAACCAGATAAGCACATTCCACCTAAACATAAAAAAAGAAAACCAATAATTAATGAACTACTTACAGAAAATAAAAGCATTCCTACAAAAAAGCCTATACAACCAATTAGAAAAAAAATTGATAATCTTTTTTGAGGTGAAATTTTAGCAATAATTAAAGCACCAATTAATGCGCCGACACCTTCTGATGAAGCTAAAAATCCAATCTCTGCCTCATTTAAATTTAAAATATTTTTTCCATACACAGGTATTAATGAAATAAGAGGGAACCCAAAAAGATTAAATACTAAGGTTACAATTAATAATAATTTAAGATTAATATTTTTAAAGGCATCAAAGATTATATTTTTTAGACTTTTGAAAACTAAAATAAATTCATAAACAATATCTTTTTTTGATGTTGATGATGCATTTGAGTTTATACTAATCTTTTCAAAACATATTATTAAGCTTAAAGCTAAAAAATATAAACTTGATATTATTAATAATAAACCCTCTAAATCAATTGCAACATATAAAAAGCCAGCCAATAGTGGGCCAATCAATCGTGTTGAATTATTAGATAAAGTTTCCATCGCTAATGAAGTACTTAAAAGTTTTTCAGTAATATTCTCTGTTATCATCCTGCGTCTAACTGCTAAATCAATAACCCATGTGGTTCCATTTATAAATGCTAATAAAAGAGCAAAAAATAAGTTGAAGTAATCAAAATTTTTAAGAAATACACATATTAATGTAAAAGAAAAAGATAAGGAATATAAAAATCTAACAATCAATACAGGAGAAATTTTTTCAGAAATAGAACCAATAAATAAGCCCAGCATGCTCATAGGAAGCATTCTAAATGCAAAAATTACAGTAATTAGGTAAGCTAATCCAAAGTCATTCAAAATATACAAACTAAGAGTTAGAAACTCCATAGCTCTTGCAATGCCAGTAAAGCATCCAGCTGTCCATAAATACCTAAAAGATTGATTTTTAAAACACGAGAGTAGCATTAATTTTTGTCAATAAATTGATGAACTTCAACAATGTTACCTTCTGGATCATAAAAGAAAATTTGATACCATTCTTTAGCAAAAGTTGTCCCATAATCAGCAAATTTAATATTATTTTTATTTAAAATTGTTTTAAACTCTTCAATGTCGTCAGTTCTAAAAGCTATATGTCCTTTTTCGACGGGATTAATATGCTTTTTATTTTTCTCAGCAACGGTAAGATCTTTTTCTGCTAAATGTAATTGTATATTTCCATCTGTAACAAATTTAATTTTTCCGTCATACCCCTCATTTTGATTTGCTTCAGTTCTTGGAAATTGTTGTTCAGGTATGGAATTCAATTTTAAAATATTTTTATAAAAATTATTTAATTCTTCAAGATTTTTAGATACCAGATTGATGTGATGAAAAGAAATTTTCAAAAGAACCTCCAATTAATTTAGTTGAATACTTTTAATTTAAAAAAAAATGTTTAATTTAATATATATATAAAAGGGAATAATTGATATGCCAGATGAAAATAAATCAATAGAGACTTCAAACTTAGTTCAAGATGATACAAATTTGGAAATAAGATCTTCTGTATCTAAATTATGTCAAGATTTTCAAGGAGAATATTGGAGAAACTTAGATAGAGAACAAGCTTATCCTACAGAATTTGTTCAATCGCTAACAGATTCAGGCTTTTTAAGTGTCTTAATACCTGAGCAGTACGGCGGTTCTGGTCTAGGAATAACATCAGCATCGGTTATTCTTGAAGAAATACATCATCAAGGATGTAATGCAGCAGCATGTCATGCCCAGATGTATACTATGGGAACTGTTTTAAGGCATGGTTCTGATAAACAGAAGAAAAAATATTTACCTGAAATAGCTAGTGGAAAATTAAGATTACAAGCATTTGGTGTAACAGAGCCTACTAGCGGAACTGATACAACCAGTTTAAGAACTACTGCGACAAAAGATGGCGATGATTATATTATTAATGGACAAAAAATATGGACAAGTAGAGCTGAACATTCAGATCTAATGTTACTTTTGGCAAGAACCAAACCACTTAGTGAAGTTTCCAAAAAAACTGATGGGCTGTCTGTATTCTTATTAGATATGCAAAAAGCAAAAAGTAATGGTTTAACAATTAAACCAATAAGAACAATGATGAACCATTCAACAACTGAAGTTTTTTTCGATAACTTAAGAATACCTGCTGACAATTTGATTGGTGAAGAAAACAAGGGTTTTAGATATATTTTGTCTGGTATGAATGCAGAAAGAATACTTATTGCAGCCGAGTGTATTGGTGATGCAAAGTGGTTTACTAATAAATCAACACAATATGCAAATGATAGACAAATATTTGGAAGATCAATAGGTCAAAATCAAGGGATACAATTTCCAATAGCTAGAGCTTATGCACAAATGAGAGCAGCAGAATTAATGGTATATCATGCTGCAAAATTATACGATGATGGTAAACCAATAGGAGAAGAAGCTAACACAGCAAAACTTTTAGCGGCTGATGCGTCTTGGGCAGCTGCAGAAGCCTGTGTTCAAACTCATGGTGGTTTTGGTTTTGCAGAAGAGTATGATGTAGAAAGAAAATTTAGAGAAGCTAGATTATATCAAGTTGCACCAATATCAACTAACTTAATACTATCATATCTTTCAGAACATGTTTTAGGGATGCAAAGATCATACTAATTACTTTTTAATTAAATCTTTAATATTCCAATTGAAGATTACAGAAGTATTTATGTTTGCTAAAAATTGATAACCCTTGGTTTTTTTATTCAAATCTTTTGCCTCATTTGTAGTTTTAGGATTATTAGATTGAGCAGATATCTCAATCCAAGATTCTTTTGTGTCTTTTGATTTTTCTATGAATTTTAATATTATAATAAGACCATCTTTAAATTCATAAGAAATAATATTATTATTATTCTTTTTAATTTTATTTACTTTTCTAACATCATAGAAATAAAAGGCATCAATTACTTCAGCTACTTGCTTTAGTTTCTCTTCGTCAATTTTTAAATCTGGATTATTTTTTAAGAATAGTTTTTTATCTTTTGATTCAATTTCAAAAATAGTTTTCTTTCTTTTAACGGAAATTGAAGAAAGTTTATCTTGATCTAATTTAAGTAATAAACTGTTAAACCAATCCGATTTCCCTGAAGGCATTCTTAATGCCCCTTTTAATAAATATGCTTGATCATCTTTATCATAACGAGCAAATTGACCACCGCTTATTCCTCCTACAGTATTATCGATTTTGCCTAACAAAATAGATTTAAAAACCTTTTGATCTTTTGTAAAAAAAGTTATTTTTGTTGCAGGCTCGTTATCATCATTATTTTCTTTGAATTTATCAATAGCTACCAAACTCAATTCATTATGTCTTTCAGGATTGTTTGTTTTCTTTTCTTCGATTTTTAATAAAGATAAACTTGTTATGAAACTTTCCCAAACACCTGCTTTGAAAGGATAACCAGACGTTTCACTGAATGAATTATTCTTATTAATTAATTCCATATTAAGGTCTCTTCCTGTAATTTTTATTTTTTGTATATCGTTTAATTTAGAGGGAAGATTTTCAATAAAAGTATTACCTCGTTCTGAAAAAAGATTTGAGTCTTTGTTTTTTAATACAGAATAGGATGCCAATCCAAAGAAAATTGCAGTTACAATTAATAGTTTAGTAAAATTGCTTTTCATAAAATATAATTCCTTAAATTTTAATGTATTATCTTCTTTGGTTTAGGTCTTCTAATAGCAATAATAAGTGCTAATCCAGCAATTAAAATTGGTATCAAGCCTATATTGATGAACATAATTTTTGTTTTTAAATTATCAACATCACTTCTTAACTGAAACTTAACATTTCTAAGTTCAGCCCTTGTAGTCATCATTTCTGATTTAAACCCATCTATTGCTTTAATTGTTTCAGGAGAAATTACATCATTTTCATTATTATTTTTCTTAGTAAGACTTTGAATCTTATTTTCCATTTTTTCAAGTTTGGATACTAATTCTCTTTCCTTGCTTAGGAACTTTTCTTCAGCAGATTTTTCTAGTTCAACTATTTTAGTAAATGGTTTCCAAGAAATTCCCTTACCTCTTATTTCAGATAGAAATGACCCACCAATCATGTTTTCAACTACATTTAAAACAAAATCACCATTATTTGCAAAAGCAGAAACAATTTCCTGCCCAAGTAAATTTTGTTTTGTCAGCCAATTTCTATCCATTAACATGTCTGCATCACTTACTATGAGAATATTGGACATTTCAGATGATTTTTTGAGTCCAGTTTTCTTTTTCACGCCTTTTGGGAAAGCTGAATTTAGGTTATCTCTTAACCAACCAGATATTATGATTTTCTTGTTATCAGTTTTTAAATCTTTTATTAAATCTCTAGGATCAGATTTTGAATCGCCTGCTTTGTCTGAATCAACAAAACCAGATAATTCACTAGACGTAATAAGTGGATCAAATTTTATTCCATCTTTAGGGTTTAAACCACCAGCGTTTGTAAAAATTATATTAGATAGTTGCGCTAGTACACCGTCATTCTGATTAAGCCCCTCATCAGTTATTTGTATCCAAGGATAGTTTGAAACTTCAACTTCTCGACCTTTAATATTTCTGACAGTTCTTAGGGCATATTTTTTATCAGCGATAGATTTTTTGTTATTAAAAATAATTCCCCAAGTATCTAATAATTTTTTTAAATCAGAACGAGGATTTAAAGCAGGCATTCCAGGATTAATACTTACTTCTGTTTCAGCATAAGGATCTAAAAATATTAATGTTGAACCACCTTTTAACACCCACTGTTCTATCATGAAAAGAGTTTCATCAGGGTAATATTTTGGGTTAATGAGCATTAAAACTTTTGTATTTTCTGGGAGTTCTGATGCATTGTCTTTAACAAATTCCACATCAAATAGTGATTTCATTTGTGTTAAAACTTGCTGTTCAGGTTTTCCTATTCTTGAATTAGCTTCTAAACCAAGGTTATCAATTATACTGATTTTTGGTTTTTTTGTTTGTGCCAATTCAGCGATTAATCTTGTTAAATCATATTCTAAAAATGGTTCTCTTTCAGGAGAGAAAACATTAATGTTTTTTTGCCCAGTCGTCGAATTTGTAGCAGCTAGTCCAAAATACAGTGGATCATTATTATTCGATCCTCCAAAAGGACTAATACCCATACCTACTGCTCTATCTTCTTGATCAGAAAATGGTTTAGGGTCAATAATTTCTAGAGTAATTTTACCTTCAGACATGTTTGTGTATGAATAAAGTAAAGATTCTACTCTGTTGGCGTAAGTAGATAATTGAGGAGCAATTTCTACAAGTGTACTAGACATGAATAGCCTTAAATGGATTGGTTCATCAATACTCTTCAGAAATTTTTTTGTTCCTGAACTTATTGTGTAAAGGTTATTTCGTGTAGTGTCTAAACTAATTCTGTTAAAAGTATTATTAGAAAAAATATTTAAACTAAAGAAACAAATTATAGATAAAAATATAGATAATTTTAAGATATTATTTTTTGAAATTTTCATGTTAATCAGCTTTTTTTAATTGAACTAAAAAGATATTGATAGATATACAAATCATAATCATAGAAATAAAAAAGATAAAAGTCGTTAAGTCTAGAACACCATATTGAATTCTCTTAAAATGAGATAAAAAAGAAAAAGACTGGATAACCTCAGTAAACCATAAAGGCGCCCATGATCTTACACTAGCCAAAACAAGTCCAAATCCAGCCATAACCATAATGAAACAGCTGATTGTTGAAACAATAAAGGCTATTACTTGATTTTTTGTTAACATTGAAAGACAAGATGTTAAGGATAAAAAACATCCCGCCATTAACCAGCTCCCTAAGTAAGAAATAAAAATGACACCGTTATCAGGTTCACCTAAATAATTTACAGTTATCCATATTGGAATTGTCATTATTATAGCTAATAGTGTAAAAAACCAACTAGCTAAAAATTTACCAAGTACTAATTGAGAGTTAGTCACTGGTAATGTCATTAATAATTCAATAGTACCAGACTTTCTTTCTTCTGCCCATAATCTCATTCCAATGGCAGGCATAAGAACTAAAAAAAGCCATGGATGCCATACAAAAAAAGAATTTAAATCAGCTTGTCCTCTCTGAAAAAATTGTCCCATAAAAAAAGTCATTCCTGCTGATAATGCTAAAAATACAAGAAGAAAGATTGAAGCTAGAGGTGTTCTGAAATAACCAGTAAATTCCCTATTAAAAATGATCATTAATTTTTCAAAATAAAGTTTCATGATTTTCCTATTTTGTGATTTTTCTGAATATTGAATCTAAATTTTCTTTTTTATTCTTTAATATGTCTTTTGTATCTTTATTTAAGAGTACTTTCCCTGAAGAAATTATGATAGTCCTAGAACATACAGCTTCAACTTCTTCGAGAATATGAGTTGAAATAATAATTCCTTTATTTTTAGAGATTGATTTAATTAGTTTTCTCATTTCAAATTTTTGATTTGGGTCTAATCCATCCGTTGGCTCATCTAATATTAAGATATTAGGATCGTGTATTAGAGCCTGCGCTATTCCTACTCTTCTTTTGTAACCTTTTGATAGTGTTTCAATTATTTGATTTTGCACTTCATAAAGATTTATATCTTTAAGCATTATTTCCAATCTTTTTTCAAGAAGTTCATCTGTTAGACCTCTCATTTTACCTACAAAAAATAAAAATGATTTGACAGTCATATCAGAATAGGATGGAGCGCCTTCTGGGAGATAGCCGATAATAGATTTGGCATTTATTGGATCTTTTGAGAGATCAAATTTTTTAATTTCTATTGATCCAGAATCAGCTTCTAGAAACCCAGTGAGCATTTTCATTGTTGTTGACTTTCCAGCGCCGTTTGGTCCAAGAAATCCAATGACTTCCCCAACATTTAATGAAATACTGATATCTGAAACAGCATCTATATTCCCAAATGACTTATATAAATTTTTTGCTTCTAGTAATTTCAATATATCCTCGAAAGAAGTTGAGATTTATGAAATATTTAATAAAATTTAATTTTTTTTCAAGACAAATAAATTAAAAATTATCTAAATTTGGAAACTCCGGGTAACCAAATTCTTTTTCAAGAGCAATCCCTATTTCTATCGCTTTGCTGTCATTTCCATTTGCACATAAAACTTGTAGACCTACGGGTAAGCAAGTATCACTTTTGTAGTCACTACAAAATTTTTGTATAGGATAACTTATACCACATAAGTTAAATAAGTTGCCTGGTTGCGTGTTGGCAGAGGAAAGTAAACTTCTTTCATGAAGTTTTCCGTTGATTTCACAATCTTCAACTTTCATAGCTCTCATTACTGTAGTTGGAGAAATTAAAGCATCATAATCTTTGAAAAAGTCTGAAGCCATTATTTCTAATTCTTTTAATCTATTTTTGAATTTTAAATAGTCTGCCGATTTAACATCTAATCCTACCTTAGCTCTTTTAGCTGTAACAGGATCCATATTATCGCAATTCTCTAAAAACCTTTTTTCTCCAAAAGCATAGATAATTTCTGATCCTACTATTGGAGGGAAGAGATTAACTCTTTCTAAAGCTTCAGGAATATCTAGTTCAGTTAAGGAGGCTCCTTTTCCTTTTAATTTTTCACAAATTTTTTCATAGGCATTTTGAACTTCTTCATCTAGGTCATCAGTGAAAGGCTTACCTAATTTTGCCAACCTAAGATTATTAAGATGAATGGATCCTAAATTTCTCGTCACACCAGATCCATAAGTTTCAAATATAATTTTAATATCTTCGAATGACCTTGCCAATGGTCCTGGTGTGTCAAGTGTAGGTGAAAGTGGAAAAATACCATCAGTAGGCCAAATATCCTTTGTTGTTTTTAAACCAGCTATGCCCGTTAATGATGCAGGTATTCTTACGGATCCCCCGGTATCGGTGCCAATTGCAAAAGGTACTAAACCAGATGCAACTGCGACTGCAGAGCCACTACTTGATCCACCTGGAATTCTATGAGTTTCAAAATCCCAGGGGTTCCATGGAGTTCCTCTATGTTTATTTAGGCCAGTTGCTCCCAGTGCAAATTCGACTGTATGCGTTTTTCCTATAACAACGCATCCTAATTCTTTAAGTCTTTTTACAAGACTTCCCTCTTTACCAGTAATGTCATCGGAATTAACTACAGATCCGTTTGTTGTCGGCATGTTATTAACAGAACAAATGTCCTTAATTGCTACTGGTAATCCCATTAAAGGACCTAGATCAACTCCAGATCTTAATAATTTATCGATAGCAATTGCGTTATCAATAGCTATTTTTTCATCAATGTAAATAAAAGCATTCAATTTATCATTTACTGCTTTTATTCTATTTAAATAAGCCGTGACAATTTGCTTACAACTAATTTCACCTTTTCTTATTTTTTTAGCAAAAGAATTTATACTTATGTTTAATAATGGGTCACTAGGTAAGTTAGACAATAATATCTCCTTTTAATTTTTAAATTGATCTTTCATTGATTTAAATATCCCTTTAAGTCTTGGTGAAGTAGTACAATCCGCTTCAAGAATAACATTTTCTTTCACATCAACAAACATTCCGTCATATCTAATGGCTGGATATTTCGGATTTGCTCTTAGTTGAAGTTTTCTGTCTGACCTTAATCTTAGTCTTGCAATTTTATTTCTAAAAGGAACTATTATATCAGTACCTGGTACAGCTACAACAAATGAGTCATCGTTCAGTGAACATTTATTATCTAATTTTACAGTAACAGATATCATTTTAACTTCTTTAAAAGCATCACGTACATTTGGCATTCCAAACCATATCATTGCAAAAATAAATAATACTCCTAAAATACCAATAAGAATTTTTGCTATCATTTTCATTATAATTTATTATACACATAAATGCGTAAAAATAATTAATAAACCGTGAATATAAAATAAACTTATATATATTTGAATTAATACATTATGTCAGAATTTGAACGGATAAATAGACTACCAACTTACGTTTTTCAAGAAGTAAACGACTTAAAAGCAAAGTTGAGGCATAAAGGGAAAGATATTATTGATTTTGGTATGGGTAACCCTGATATGCCTACACCAGATCATATACGTGAAAAACTCAAAGAAACTGTTAACAAACCTGGAACAGGACGATATTCTACAAGTAGAGGAATACCAGGGTTAAGAAAAGCACAAGTTTCTTATTACGAACGAAGATTTGGTGTTAAATTAGATCCAGATAAGGAAGTCGTAGTTACTCTTGGATCTAAAGAAGGATTAGCTAATCTTGCACAAGCAATTACATCTCCAGGTGATATAATACTATCACCTAATCCTTCATATCCAATTCATCCATATGGATTTATTATCGCTGGAGCATCATTAAGGCATTTACCAGCAATGGAAGATGGACAATTTAATCAAGAATTATTTTTAGAAAAATTAGATAGAGCTATTAGACATTCAATACCTTCTCCAAAAGCAGTGATTGTATCTTTTCCATCCAATCCAACTGCACAGATTGTTGATTTGGGTTTTTATGAAGAAGTTGTAAAAATAGGATTGAAATATAATACGTTTATTTTATCTGACCTAGCTTATGCAGAAATCTATTTTGGTAACAATCCTCCACCTTCTATTTTACAAGTTAAAAATTCTAAGAAAATTTGTGTAGAATTTACATCCATGTCTAAAACGTATGCTATGGCAGGCTGGAGAATTGGATTTGCTGTAGGAAATAAAAATCTAATTGCTGCCTTAACTAAAATTAAATCTTATCTTGATTATGGTGCTTTTACTCCGGTTCAAGTTGCAGCGGCTACTGCTCTAAATGGTCCTCAACATTGTGTTGAAAATATTAGAAATACCTACAAGTCTAGAAGAGATACTTTGATAAAATCCATGTCTAGAAGTGGATGGGAAATTCCAAAACCGGAAGCAAGTATGTTTGCTTGGGCACCAATCCCAAAAAAATACGAAAAAAAAGGATCTTTGGCATTTTCTAAAGATTTAATGTTAAAGGCAAGCGTGGCCGTTGCTCCCGGAATCGCTTTTGGAGAATATGGAGAAGGTTTTGTAAGAATTGGTCTTGTAGAAAATGAACATAGAATAAGACAAGCAGCCAAAAATATAAAAAAACTTCTAGCGTAAAGAATTAAAAAAGTTTTTTAAATTGAAATCACTTTCAAACTTATCTTTTGTGAGAAAGTTTCTTTTTTTCCAATTATTTTTCACAATCAAGTGGTGCCCTGGACTATTAATGCTCTCAACTGCTTTCAGTTGATCATCTTCAAATATAAAATTAGAAAATTTAGAACTTTCTTTAGAGCCTAGTATTTTTATATCAATATTTGAATTTAAATCTAACAGGCCTACTATTTGCAGTTTTATATTAAGTTGATCAGACCAAAACCATGGCACAAAATTATATTGTTCTTTCATGCCAAGGATATTCTTTGCAACTGTTTTTGCTTGATCTGTTGCATTTTGTATAGACTCTAATCTTACTTCTTTTGAATAGTAATCAAAAAAACAACAGTCTCCGATTGCATAAATATCATTTACATTAGTTTCTAAAAAGGAGTTAACTTTAATTTTATTAAATTCATTTATTTTAATATTTTTAAATAATAAATCATTTGGATAAGAGCCAGCAGATATAAGCACCATGTCAGAATTTATTTTTGTACCATCAGATAATACAACATTAGTTACAGAGTTTTCATCAGATTTAAAAGATCTAAAAGATTTATTAAATATGAACTTTATTCCAGATTTTGTATAATAATCTATTAACCATTTAGATAGATCTGTAGATATAGATCTTCCCATTACATTTTCACTATTTTCAATAATTGTAACATCTTTATTTAATTGAATTGCTGTTGTGGCAATTTCTAATCCAATAAAACCCGCACCAATAATAGTGATAGTTTCAATTTCAGAAATTTTTTTTCGTATTCTCTTAGAGTCCTCTAAATTTCTTAAAGAAAAAAAGCTGCCCTGTTGATACTCCTTGGTATCAATTCCTAAGAGATTATTTTTAGATCCAGTGGCAATTACTAGTTTGTCATAATGATAGCAATTATCTTTTTCATCACTCAATGATTTATTTTTATCATTTATAAATTTGATATTTGTGTTTAGTTTTAAATCAATTTTATTATTAATATACCATTCTTTACTTCTAAGAAGAGCTTCTTTTGTATCAAATGATTTGATATATGACTTTGAGAGAGGTGGTTTTTGATACGGCAATGTATTCTCTTGATCAAATATTTCAATTTTACCAGAAAACCCTAAATTTCTTAAGCTTGCTGCAGTTTCTATTCCTGCATGCCCTGCTCCAATAATTAAAACTTTAGTATCCATTAATAATTAGAAATTAATTTGATTTGATTTAATAATCAAGTACCTGTTACGATTTAAAAATGAAAGAGTTTCCAAAGTTTAAATTTCGAAATTTTACCTCTCCAAGTAAATCACATGCGATTTCAAAAGATGGAATAGTTGCTAGTTCACATCCGTTATCAAGTCAATTAGGTTTGGATATGTTGAAAGAAGGAGCAAATGCTGTTGATGCTGCAATTGCAATGTCAGTTGTTTTATGTTTTGCAGAACCTCATATGACAGGTGTAGGAGGAGATTGTTTTGCATTAATATCTAAATCTGGAAAGACTAAAGATATTAAAGTTTTAAACGCCTCAGGTTATGCAGGTAGAAATTATGATCTAAAGTATTTTTTAGACAAAAATATAAAAACTATTGAACCATATTCATCTCATTCAGTAACGATCCCCGGTGCTATTGCAGGATGGAAAGAGCTTCACGATAAACATGGTTTTTTAAAATGGAAAGATATTTTTAACATTGCAATTGATGTTGTCAAAGATGGTGTTTTAGTTAATGAAAGAGTATCTGAAGACTGGAAAAGAAATGAGAAAAAACTATTGGAAAATAAAGAGACAAAAAAAATCTTTATTAAAGATCATTTAGCTTATCAACACTTAGACAATTTCAAAAATAATGATTTGATAAATACTTTTAGTTTTATCTCAGAAGAAGGTAGGGACGGTTTTTATAAAGGACCAATTGCAAATAATATTGTAAGCACATTAAATGATTTGGGAGGACTTCATACATCAGAGGATTTTTCAAAATATGAACCAGTTTGGGAAGATCCTATCAAATTCGATTATAATAATTTTACTATTTATGAAGCTCCACCTAACGGTCAAGGAATTGTAGTTTTTTTTATTTTAGAATTACTTAAACAATTTGATATAAAAAACTCATCAAAATCAGATTATTATCATATTTATGTTGAAGCAGTAAAAATAGCCTATTCTTTAAGAGATAAATTTCTTGGAGACCCAAAGTACCAAAAAGTAGATTTAATGAATTTAATACAAACAAACTTTATTAAAAATCATGCTAATAAAATTAATCTTGATTATGCTAATGATATAGAAATTTCTGATTTTCCAGAACATAAAGATACAATTTATTTAACGGTAAAGGATAAAAATGGAATGATAATTTCATTTATAAATTCCTTGTTTGACCAATTTGGAAGTGGAATTTCAGTTCCAAAAACGGGGATTTTATTACATTGTAGAGGAAAGAGTTTTTCTTTGAAGGATAATCATCCAAATCAAATATCTGGAAGAAAAAGGCCTTTGCATACAATTATCCCTGGAATGATAGGAAGTAAAGATGAAATTGTAGGATCATTTGGTGTTATGGGAGGTCATTATCAGGCAGCAGGACATGCGTTTATATTATCTCAAATTTTAGATTTCCACTTGAGTCCACAATGTGCTCTAGATTTGCCTCGAATTTTTCCAAACAATGGAATACTTGATATCGAAGAAAATTTTGATTCAAATGTAATTGCAGAACTTAAAAATAAAGGTCATGCAATTAATTATCCCGCACTTCCAATTGGAGGTGGACAAATGATAGTAAATGACATTGACAAAGGGATATCTTTAGGCGCCAGTGATTGGAGAAAAGATGGTATTGCATTAGGTGTTTAAAAAATATAAAGATAATGTATGCAAACATTAAACTTCACTGATAAACAAACTATATCAGTATTGACTGCTAAGATGCTCTTTGAAATTGATGCAGTTCACTTTAGAAGTGACAAGCCATTTATATTTACTTCTGGTACAGCTAGTCCTGTTTATATAGACTGTAGAAAAATAATTTCATATCCAAGAGTAAGAAGCACTTTAATGGATTTTGGGGCTTCTGTACTTGCAAAGAATGTCGGTTTTGAAAAATTTGATGCTGTTGCAGGAGGTGAGACTGCTGGAATACCTTTTGCTGCATTTATTGCAGAAAGACTAAGTTTACCAATGCAATATGTCAGAAAAAAACCAAAAGGTTTTGGAAGAGATGCATTAATTGAGGGAGATATAAAAGAAGGACAAAGAATTCTTCTTGTAGAAGATCTTACAACAGATGGAGGGAGTAAGCTTAATTTTGCAAACGCAATTAGAAAAGCAGGTGCCATCGTAAATCATACATTTGTGATTTTTTATTATGACATTTTTAAAGACACTATTTCTTCACTTCAAAAAAATTCGTTGAATTTGCATTATCTTGCAACTTGGTGGGATGTTCTTAAATGTGCTAAAGAATTAAATAAATTTGATAATAAAACATTACAAGCTGTTGAAAACTTTTTAAACAATCCAAAAGATTGGTCTAAAGAAAATGGTGGAAAATAATTAATCATTTTTATTTATTTTAATTTCTCTTAATGTGATGAATAAGCAAGATGAAAGAATAAAGATGCCTCCAATTATTTGACTTTGAGTAGGAACTTCCATCCAAATGACATAACCAAATATACCTGCTAAAGGAATAGCAATATATCTCAGTGTTACGAGAATTGTTGCATCAGCATATTTGTAGCTTGTTGTCATGAAATATTGCACAAATGATCCAATAAAGCCTAGCAAAAGTAAAATATACAAAAAATAATTTGGCTCAAACAATAGTTCAACACCAAAAGTTCCTCTTTGGCCAATTATATCTGACCCAAAAATAATTATTCCAGAAACAACAAGAATAGAAGTAATGCAGTTATGAATTAGTGCAGTAGTAGTAGGATGTTCGGTTTTACCTAATTTTCTTAAAATTAAAGCAAGACCCGCGTGAGTTAATGCACTTATAGTTGCCATAGTTAAACCCAAGGAAGACAAGTTACTTGTTCCATTAATAATACCAATAGGATTAGTCATCAAGTAAACTCCGAATAAACCTACTAAAACAGCCATCCATCTTTTAATACCTATTTTTTCTCCTAAAAAAATAGGAGCTAAAATGGTTACAAATATTGCAGAACTTTGAGCAAGTGCAGTTACTAAACCTATTGGAATTAGTTGTAGAGATAAGAACACTAAAAGCATAGTCGTTAAACCAAAAGCAGATCTTAATAAAACATAAAACCAATTGTTAATTTGTAAAAAGTTATTTTTTCTAGCGATTATTGAAAAAATAAATAAGAGAGGTAAAGAAAAAACAAAACGACCAAATAAAATCATTAAAAAATTTACATCGTAAGTTAAATCTTTAATTATCATGTGTGTAATAAGTGCTAACAGTATTCCAACTAAACCAATTAAAGAGCCAAGAAAATTATTTGTCATAAATTATTTGAATATAAATTTATTTTAATTATTATCTAGTTAAAGTAATTCAAAATAAAAAATATGTCCAAAAAACTTATCATTGTCGGATCAGGTAATGCTGCCTTATGTGCAGGAATTTCTGCATTAGAAAATGGAGCAAATGTAAAAATTTTAGAAAAAGCTAATAAGCACCTTGCAGGTGGAAATACAAAGTACACTGCAGGTGCAATGAGGTTTGTTTATAATAACGGTGATGATTTAAAACCTTTGTTAAAGGACCCTAATGATCCAAAATTAGAAAAAACTAATTTTGGCCAATATTCAAAAGATAAGTTTTCAGAAGACATCCTAAATTTTAATGATGGAAAACCTCTTAGTTTTGAACAAAAAACTTTGATTAACGAATCCTATGAAACTATGAAATGGTTAGCATCTCATGATGTGAAATTTGAACCAATATATCAAAGGCAAAGTTTTGAAAAAGATGGAAAGTTTATTTTCTGGGGTGGATTAACTTTGGCATCTAAAAATGAAGGTGTAGGATTATTTGATCAAGAACTAAATGCCTTTATAAAACTTGGCGGTGAGATTGAATATGAAAGTCCTGTCACTGAACTTATTAGAAAAGAAGGAAAAATTATAGGTGTAAAAACTAAAGATAGTAATTTTATTGCTGATGCCGTTATCTTAGCTTCAGGTGGATTTGAAGCTAATAAAGAAATGAGATCAAAATACTTGGGAGATCATTGGGGTGTTGCTAAGGTAAGGGGTACTCCAAACAATACAGGTGATGGATTGAAAATGGCTATGGATTTAGGTGCTGCTCTCAACGGACACTTTGGATCTTGTCACGCAACACCAATGGATCTTCACATGAAAGATTTTGGTAATTTAGATTTAGAACCTGGTGAACGAAAAAAATATAGGAAGATTTGTTATTTTCTTGGAATTATGATCAATGCAGATGGAAAAAGATTTCTAGATGAAGGAAAAAATTTTAGAAATTATACTTATGCTCAATATGGGGCTCGAGTTTTAGAACAACCTGGACATTTTGCATGGCAGATATTTGACGAAAAAGTAAAACATCTACTTTATGACGAGTATTTTTTTGAAGATGCCCATTATGTGGAAGCATATACATTTGAAGAATTAATAAAGAAAATGGATGGTGTAAATTATAAACAGTGTTTATCTACAGTAAAAGAGTTTAATAAATCCTGTAAATCTAATAGGAGCTTTGATCCAACTATTCTTGATGGAAGAAAAACTGTAGATTTGAAGATTCCAAAGTCAAACTGGGCTCTGAGTTTGGATAAACCACCTTTTAGAGCCTACCCAGTAACTGGCGGAATAACATTCACATATGGTGGTTTAAAAATTTCAAAAAATGGAAATGTATTAGATCAAAACGGTAATAATATCAAAGGACTTTATGCTTGTGGAGAACTAGTAGGTGGTGTTTTTTTAAATGGTTATCCTGGTGGTTCTGGTTTAACATCAGGAGCAGTCTTTGGAAGAAAAGCAGGAAATGCAGCCGCTTTAGGATTGTAGATGTTAAATGTAGCAGTTTTAGACGATTATCAAAATGTAACTACAAAATATGGAAATTGGTCTGAATTAGAGGGTAAAATAAATTTAAAGATTTTTACTAAATATTTTGATGATCCGGAAAAATTAATCGAAAATTTATCCCACATAGACGTATTATGCTTGATGAGAGAAAGGACAATTTTAAGTTCAAGTATTATTGAAAAATTGCCAAAACTTAAATTAGTTATAACTTCAGGCATGTGGAATCCTTCGGTAGATTTAGATACTTTGAATAAAAAAAATATAGTCTTTTGTGGAACAGAAAATAGAATACAATCAACAGCTGAACTCTCTTGGTTGTTAACGATGAATGTATGGAGAAATATTTCAATTGAATTTGAAAATATGAAAAACCAAAAATGGCAAACAACTATTGGAAGAACATTATATGGTAAGACCTTAGGCATTTTTGGGCTTGGCAAACAAGGAAAACAAGTTGCAAGGTTTGGAAGAGCTTTTGGCATGAATGTCATTGCTTGGAGTCATAATCTAAATAAAGATATTTGTGACAATGAGAATGTTAAATTAGTAAGGTCTAGTGATCTATTTAAATTTTCAGATGTATTGTCAATACATACTAAATTGTCAGATAGAACTAGAAATTTTATAGATCATAATAAAATTAAATTAATGAAAAGTTCATCAATAATTATTAATACTAGTAGAGGACCAATAATTAATGAAAAAGATTTGGTTTACGCTGTCAAAAATAGGATTATTTCTGGAGTTGGTTTGGATGTTTATGATATTGAACCATTACCTAAAAAACATGATTTAAGGAAATTAATAAATGATTTTAATGTTATTTTGACACCTCATTTAGGATACGTTTCATCAGAAACATATGAAAAATTTCATCAAGGATATGTTAAAGCGATTGTTGCTTATTTAGATGGTAAGCCAATAAATTTAATTAATTAAGTTTCCAATTTTCTATTAACCAACTTGGTTTTTTTACTTGTTTATAGATTTTTTTATAAAATTTATTGTTGGGTACAGGCCATTTTTCTCTCAAAACATCATCAGGATCAGGTTTGCCAGTAAATGCAACAATACTAGTTTCATTAGGCAAATTTGCAGGTTTCCAAATCCTAATTGGCCATCTTGGAAGTAAATTATGTTTAAAACTTTGACACCAATTTTTAGGCCAAAAAATTTGTTCATTTATAGTTTTGCTTATGTAAACTTGTTCAATATGATATTTTTTCCAAATTTTATGAGGGTTTATCTCAAATTCATCAAAAATATTTCTATATCTTTTAATTGGAAATCTAAAACAACTAGTGTTACCAATGCCTTTTCCTATTTGGGTCCAATTTTCAATCACACAGAATTTCCCTGGATTGAACGTAAAAAATTTATCTAAGTTATTGGTTATTACTAAATCTAAATCTAAAAATAAAATGTCACCATCAAGATCAAGTAAAGGATATTGCCAAATACTTAATTTTCTCCAAGGTGTTTTAGATATCTCTTTGGGTATGTTAATTTTAGGTAATGGTCGACATAGAATATTATTTGAAATTTTTCTACTATCATCAGTAAAACAGATAAGTTTTGTAGGTTTTGTTGTATGTTTCTGAATAGCTTCGTAAAGGTTATTTACGTAATTAAAATTATAACGTTTACCCCATTTCATGCATATTATAGTTTGCATTTTTAAATTATACCTTTAATTTTCTCTTATTCTTTAATTAATTCTTAAAAATGAAAATAAACATACTACTACCATATAAAGAAAAATTTACAAAGAACGAAGCTTCATCTGTAAGTATTACTGTTTCTAATAATTTAGAGTATAGTAAATATAAAAACAGGATAAGAGTTTTTGGCCAATTTGTGGAAAAGCCAATGTTTAAAAAAAATTTTTTTGGAATAAAAAAACCCATTAATTTTTTTAAGAAAAAAAATCTTCATATGGCTCTAGAAATGTGTAAGAAAATTAATAGTGAAAATGTAGAAAAAACAATTATAGAAGTTCATAATAGGCCATATTTAATTAATAAGATTAAATTAAAATTAAAAAAAATTCATTTGTTAACTCTTTTTTTTCACAATGATCCGTTAGAAATGCAAGGATCTAAATCAGTTGCTGAAAGAAAAAATCTTCTATTAAGTTTAGATAAAATTTATTGCGTAAGCGAATTTATAAAAAGGAGATTTTTAACGGGAATTTCAAATAATCATGAAAAAGTATTTGTTTTATATAATGGCGTGAAAAGAATACAAAAGGAATTACCAAAAAAAACCAAACTTGTTATTTTTGTTGGAAGAATTGTTGAAGAAAAAGGAGTTCATCTTTTTGCAAATGCAGTTAACGAAATTTACAGTTCATTTGAGAATTGGGAATTTAAAATTATAGGTTCACCTAGATTAGGCATTAATAATTTCGATAAATATGCAAAAAAAATAAGAAATAATTTTGAAAGGTTAGGAAAAAGAGCAAAGATGATTGGCTTTATTGATCCTACAAATTTAAATAAAATAATGAGTAAATCTTCTATTATTGTAATACCATCTATTTGGCAAGAACCTTTTGGTTTAGTAGCTGCAGAAGCAATGTCTAACGGAATAGCTATAATTGCTTCAGATGTTGGTGGACTGCCTGAAATAATTAAAAAAAATGGAATTTTAATCAGAAAAATTAATTCAGATAATATATCTAGCAATTTAATTAAATTAATGAGTAATCAAGATTTGTTGAAATCTTATCAAGAAAAATCTTGGAATAATTTTTTGCTAAATTCAAAAACAGTTTCATCTATTTTAGATAAAAATAGAAAAAAATTATTTTTTGAAAATTGATTTATAATTTTGTACCTGCGCTAAACAAAATCCAATTGGAAACCAAATGAATAGATTTCCCCATTGACCAAAAAAACTTCCAGTTTGCTGAAGCGGAAAAAAGAAAGCTAATGGAATTATATATGCAATTGCACTCATCGGACAACTAGGATGGCTTTTCCTTGCAGAATAACAAGTATAAAATATAAAATAAAACATTAAAATACCAAAAATTAATCCTACTAGACCAGTTTCTGCAAATAATTGTATGTAAAAATTATGTGAATGATTTCCGCAATAGTTTTTACCGGGAAGCCAACTAATATCTTCTTCTGTCATCTTAATACAATGTTTTCTTGAGCTTGATGGTCCTAATCCAATAATTGGTTTGGATAATCCTTGTTGAAGACCAGATCTCCAAGCTCCCCAATAAGGATTTTTATCAGTAGTATTAATTAATGGAACAGATTTGAAAAAATGATTTGTATACCTATCCACTAAATTTTTATTAAAACTTGAAATTAAAAAATATGAAGCAATTATAAATAAAAGTAATAAAAGTAATGATTTAATTATTTTAACTTTTTTAACTTTTGAAGAAAAAATAGATAAAATTCCACTAAAGAAACGAATTAAAAAATTTCCTCTTTCTCCTGACATAAAAACTAAAAAGAGACTTAGTAGAATTGAAAATAAACTAAAAATTGACTCTTTATTGAAATTGGTTGTCATTGTATAAATTAATACACAAAATACTGGAAGAGATACTTTTGCCAAATAGCTTCCTGGAACTAAATCTCCGTAAGGCCACATTAATCTTTCTTTTGGACCTTCAATGAAAATTTCAAGGATTAAAATTAAACACATAAGCATCATACCCAAAAATATTGAAATAAACATTGTAATTCTTATATCTCTATCTCGACCTAACCATACTTGTGCAGCAGCTGCGTAAATTGGAAATCTTATCCAAACAAAACCTTGCGAAAAAGAGTATGTGTCATATGGTCCAGACAATCCAGCAATTAAACTAGTTAACCAAAGTAAAATTGCACATATAAACCACAATTGACCAGACCATTGCCAATCTTTTTTTATGTAACATCTGCATAAGAATGCTATTGAAATTGAAGTTAACCATAAATCTGCTGGATCTCTCTCCACTAAGTAAACAAAGGGACCAAATATCCATAGGTAAGTCATTATTTTTTGAAATTTTGGTAATGCATTAATTTTTTTTATACCAATAAAAAGACATTTTTTTAGATCAAGTTCAATTTTGTTATAACTATTCATTTGTTAGCAAATTTAACTAAATACTTTTATTTTATTTTTCAAAAATAATAATATTATTAATGAGGGTAAAACCATAACAGCTGTTATGATGAAAAATAAACCCCAGTCTCCTTTTAAGTAATCTACAATGCTCCCTGAAGAAGATGCAAGTGTTGTTCTTCCTATTGTTCCTATAGATGCTAACAAAGCATATTGTGTAGCTGTATACTTCCTATTTACTAAAACTGAAATGAAAGCAACGAATGCCACTGTAGCAAAAGCAGCAGCTATGTCATCCAATATTACAGCTAAAGAAAAGATGTAATAATTTTTTCCAATCCAAAATAAAAATGAAAATAAAATATTAGTTATTGCCATAAAAATACCTGCAATAAATACCGCTCTTAAAAGACCAAGTTTAATAGTGAATATACCTCCTAATAATGTGAATAAAATTGTAGTTATCCAACCTAATCCCTTAGAAAAAATGCCAATATCAGATTTTGAAAAACCAATCTCTTTGTAAAAAATTATTGACATTCTTCCAAGAAAAGCTTCACCAATCTTAAATAAAAAGATAAAAGATAGTATTCCAATACTTATAGCTAGACCATTTTGTTTAAAAAAAGAGTAAATAGGTTCAATTAATGTTGAATTGATCCAAGAAAATAATTTATTTGCTATATTAAACTTATTTAAGAATTGAAATTTTTTTGATTTTAATTTCAAACTTTTGGATTGTATTTTTATGTTTTTCTCATCAATAGTTAGTAGAAAGTAATTAAATATCGTTATTAGTAAAAACAAGAAAAAAAAAGTAATTTGCCAGTAATTTTCAAATCCTATGCTTTGAAAGAAGTCTGATATGGATAGAGAGAAAAGACCACCAAGTTTAAAGCCTGTCCACCATCCAATGACAGCCATAGAAGCACCAGCAGCCATAATATTTTTTTCATTTATTTTAACCTGCTCAATCCTAAGAGCATCTATTGTGATGTCTTGTGTAGATGAAAATATCGCGATAAATAAACCTATAAGCACTATTATAATTAAATTTTCACTCGGTTTTAAAAAGCACCACATCAACAAAGATAAACCTATCAACATTTGCATTGAAAAAATCCAGGATTTTCTATGACCAATCTTTTTTGTTAAAAAAGGGATTTTTAATTTGTCAACTAAAGGAGCCCATAAATAATTAATTGCATAAACTGCAAATATCAAACCTGCCCATCCTACGGTAGTTCTGCTCAACCCATCTTCTTTTAGCCACAAACTTAAACTTGAACCTATGATAACCCACGGAAAGCCACTAATACATCCTAGAAGAAATATTTTTAACATTCTTCTTTCAAAAAAAATTTTTAAACTGTTGTAATCGTTTTTTTTAAAGATATTCATTTTATTTATGTATTAATTTATCTAATATTATAACTCTATAATAAACATTTAAAGTAAATTTTGATTCCAACAATTTATGAGAATTTTTTTAAATACAATATACAAACCTAAATTAATGTTTAAAAATAGAGTGTATATATGCCAAATTGGTAAATGTGGAACTTTGCCTCAATACAAAAAAAAAGAGGGTGACAAATGTACTCCTATCGGAAAGTGGAAAATATTATCAATACTTATTAGAAGAGATAAAAATTTAAATCTTAAAATAAATAAATTTATTAAAAGTAAAATTACATTTTTAAAAAATAATCATATATGGTGTGATGACCCTAATTATTTGTCATATAATAAGTTATTAAGAGTTAAGGATTTTTCAAATTTGAATTTTTCATATGAAAAATTATTTAGAGATGACGATGTTTATGACATCATTTTGGAATTAAACCAAAATCAAAATCCCTGTATAAGAAGTAAAGGCAGTGCAATTTTCATACATTGTTCTTTTGACGATTTAAGGTCAACTTCAGGTTGTGTTGCATTAAAAAAAAATTTCTTAAAATTACTAATTAGTAATTTACAAAAACAAAATTACATATATATAAGATGATTAAAACATACTGGAGATATGAATGATATACAATATTTTACCAATTATCTTAGGGTTATTAGGTTTATTAAGTGCTTATTTTGTTTACTTAAAAGTTCAATCATCTCCAGAAGGGACAGGAAAAGTCAAGGAAATAGGGGATGAAATTCATTTAGGTGCTATGGTATTTATGGCAAGTGAATATAAAAGATTAGCAGCATTTTGTTTAATTTGCATTGTAGCTCTTTACTTTTCACTAGGATGGGAAACATCATTATCTTTTTTTGTTGGCGCATCATGTTCTGGAATAGCTGGCTTTATTGGAATGTATACAGCAACAAAGGCAAACGTGAGGACAGCAGTGGCTGCTAATGATAAAGGATCAGCAGAAGCTTTAAATGTAGCTTTTTTTGGTGGTTCAATAATGGGATTAACTGTGGCATCTATGGGTCTATTTGGTGTAGGTATTTTATTTTACTATTTTGGTGGAGATCTTAAAACTGTTCATTCCATTGAAGGGTTTGCCATGGGAGCTTCCTCAGTGGCATTATTTTCACGCGTAGGCGGAGGGATTTTTACAAAGAGTGCAGATGTTGGTGCTGATTTAGTTGGTAAAGTCGAAGCCGGAATTCCAGAAGATGATCCCAGAAATCCTGGAGTTATTGCAGACAATGTTGGCGATAACGTCGGTGATGTTGCTGGTATGGGATCTGATATTTTTGAATCTTATTGTGGTTCTATGATAGCGTCTATTGCATTAGCTGCTTCAATGACATCTGCAACCATTAACAAGTTAGGTGGTGATCAATCTATTTTGCAATTGATGCCATTAGCTCTTGCATCTTTAGGGTTGATTTGTTCTCTTATTGGAATACTCATGGTTAAGATATACTCCTCTAAAAGTCCAGAAATAGCTCTAAGATTTGGTACTATAGGTTCTGCTATAGTCTTTATTGTAGCTTCATATTTTTTGGTTAATTTTCTAGGTGTTTCAAATGGTGTTTGGGCAGCTGTTTTAATAGGTTCTGTTGGAGGCATAATTGTTGGATTAGTTACTGAATATTACACAGGCGGAACACCCGTAAAAAAAATTGCCAAAGGCGGAGAAACTGGGTCTGCAACTATAATGATAACCGGATTAGCTACAGGAATGCAATCTGTTGCCATTCCAGTTTTTACAATTGTCTGTATTATATTTACAGCAAATTACTTTGCGGGTTTGTACGGTGTTGGTATAGCAGCCATAGGGATGTTAAGCACTGTTGGAATTACGATGGCTATTGATGCATATGGACCAGTTGCAGATAATGCAGGAGGCATTGCTGAAATGGCTGAAATGGGTAAAAAAACAAGACAAATTACTGACTCACTTGATGAAGTTGGAAACACAACTGCAGCAATTGGTAAAGGCTTTGCTATTAGTGCGGCTGCCCTTGCCGCTTTAGCTCTAATCAGCGCCTATATAGAAAAAATTTCAATGAGTGATCCAACATTTATATTAGCTATCAATGACCCATTAGTTTTAAGTGGGATGTTTTTAGGTGGTATATTTCCTTTCTTGGTAAGCGCGTTGACAATGACTGCAGTAGGAGATGCTGCTTTTGATATGATTAAAGAGATTAGAAGGCAATTTAAAGAAATTCCAGGCCTGCTTGAAGGAAAAGCAAAACCTGATACTGCTAAATGTGTAGATATTGCAACTCAAGCAGCTTTAAGAAAAATGATTTTGCCAGGTTCACTTGCTGTCTTAGCACCAGTGGTGGTAGGTTTTTTGCTTGGACCAAAAGCTTTAGGTGGAATGTTGGGTGGAGCTTTAATTTGTTGTGTTATGATGGCCTTAATGATGTCTAATGCAGGTGGAGCTTGGGATAATGCAAAAAAGTATGTAGAGAAAGGAAATTTTGGAGGTAAAGGCTCTGAAGTTCACAAAGCAGCTGTCGTTGGTGATACAGTTGGTGATCCTTTAAAAGATACATCCGGTCCATCTATGAATATACTAATAAATGTTATGGCAATAGTAAGTTTAGTAATAGCACCACTTCTCATTTAATTTATTCATTTATAACGTTTGAAAAATCAAAATGTCCTTTACCAGTTTTTACTAAATTATCATATTTGCTGAAAGTTTTTAATCCAAAGTAATTCTTCGACTTAGTCTGATTAATTGCATCAACCGCTAAACCTAAATCTTTATGCATTAGTGCAGTAGAAAATCCTCCACTATAATTGTTATCTGATGGGCTTTTTGGTCCAACTCCTTTAACTGGGCAGTATGTGTTAATTGCCCAACATGATCCACTTGATGTCGATAAAACTTCAAATAATTTGTGAAGGTCTAATCCAAGATTTTTCCCAAGTTCAAAACTTTCTCCTACAGCTATCATAGTACTTGCTAGCAACATATTATTGCATATTTTAGCGCTTTGACCTGCACCATAAGTACCGCAATGAATTGATTTTTTCCCCATAATATCAAAGAGATCAATTACGTTATTTAAAGTTTCTTTATTACCTCCTATCATAAATGTTAGGGTTCCCTCATCAGCCCCTATTACACCACCAGATACAGGTGCATCAAGTGTATCAATATTAATTTTTTGCGCATTTTTTTGAACTGTAAGTGACGTTTTTACATCAATGGTTGAACAATCAATTAAAATTTGTGAACTTTTTGCATATGTTAGGATTTCGTCCCATACTTTCAGAACTGCCTTACCATCAGGGAGCATCGTTATAATTAAATCACTATTCTCAGTAAGCTCTTTCAGATTTTTCATCTGATTAATATTATATTTTTTTAATTCATTGAAAACTTCAGAATTTAAATCAAAGCCGTTAATTACATAATTATTTTTTGAAAGATTAATTGCCATTCCTTTTCCCATGTTACCTAATCCTATAAATCCAATATTTTTCATGAATTACTCCTTTTTAAAAAAATTTTTTGTAATGGATACGTTTGAGTTTTAATAATTCTTTTTCTATTTAATTTTTGCATGTATATTTGAATATCTTGTTTCAAATTAAATAGATATGGATATAATTCAGTAGATAGTGGTGATTTCCACTTCCATAGTAATACATCCAGTGCATTAATTATTTCATTATCAAATTTAACATTAATTAATTCTTTAGATCCTTGAAAATATGGTTTTTCAAAAAATTTGTAAACTTTTAAAAATTCTTTAGGAATTTTTTGGTTAAAAATAATTGTTTTCCAGTCTTTTTTTATATTTTTTGATTTCATCGTTCCACAAATTATTTTTAAAATCAGAATATCAACATTAATTAAACCAGTAAGATTAAACATGAAATTAATATTGATATTAAAATTTGGAGGTGGACCTAAGAAAATTTTTTTTGGGCAATAATCGTTAGAAAAATAGTTACACCAATAAATAAGCTTTTCATTTTTTAATTTATAATTAATTTTTTCGTGTTTGCTATAAACTTCGGATGAAATAATTGTTTTACCAGTGTAGTAAATCAATGCATTTTCATTTATCACATTCAAAAAATTATTCAAATAAGTTTTGCTTGTATCTTTAATTTCATCAGAATAAATTCTTGGTACAACATTTAATGGTATTTTAAAATAAGTGCTCAGTCTATTACATAGTTCAGCATGCAAAGTTCCCTCAGATTTAATTTGAAAAAATTTTTCTTCTATATCATCAAACAAGATAACGAGAGAATTAGCACCACATTGCTCTAATATCTTTAGTTTATTTTTCAAAACAATGAAATCGTCATTTTTGTAAGTAAAGTCAAAATCTAAGCCAGGACTAACGCCTATAATGATATTGATATTTTTGGAGTTTGCGTAATTACAAAAGTTTTGAAAAGATTTTAGCCAAGCTTTAGTATATTTTTTTCTCCAATCGAATCTATGTCTAACGTCTTCTTTTGGTGCATAAAAATAAGAACTAAAGTTAAGTTCAGACAAATTTTTTATTATTGATTTTCTTTGGCTCCAACTAAGTAGCTTCCCATAAAAACCTTCAATATATCCAATATTATGTAACATTTTTTTGTTTTATTGTATAATATTGAATTTATTGTTTTATTTGAAATACACAAGTTTTATATTAAATTTATGAAGATATTAATTACTGGTCATGTTGGTTTTATAGGCTATCACTTAGTCAACAAGATTTTTAATAAAAAAAAATATCAATTAATAGGTATAGATAATTTTAATGATTATTATGATCAAAATCTTAAAAATAATAGATTTAGATTACTTCAATCTAAACTATATAAACACTACGTCTGTGATATATCAAACAAAGAAAAACTTTTTGAAATTTTTAAATTTGAAAAACCTGAATTTATAATACATTTAGCTGCTCAAGCAGGTGTTCGATTTTCTCTAGAAAGTCCTCAAACATACTTTGAAAGTAATTTAAAAGGATTTTTTAATATTTTAGAAATGTGCAGAATTTTCAAAATAAAAAATTTAATCTTTGCTTCATCATCTTCTGTGTATGGGAACAGTAGTAAGAGTTATTTTTCTGAAGAAGACTTTGTTGATACCCCATTAAATTTATATGCTGCCAGTAAAAAATCTAATGAACTTTTGGCATATTCATATGCAAATTTATATAAAATTAATACAATAGGACTTCGTTTTTTTACTGTCTATGGAACTTATGGAAGACCTGACATGTCTTATTATAAATTTACAAATGATATTTTGAATGGAAAACCAATTGATATTTATGGAAAAGGTGAAATGTATAGAGATTTTACTTATATAGATGACATCACTAAAGGAATTATAAATTTTGTAGAACTAATGGTTAAAAATGAAATTAAAGATTCAGTTCCATATAGTGTATTTAACATAGGTAACAATAGTCCAGTCAAATTGACATATTTCATAAGTTTAATTGAAAAAGCACTAGGCGTTAAAGCCAAGAAAAATTTTTTAGATTTCCAACCAGGTGAAGCTATTAAAACATCTGCTAACATAGAGAAAATTCAAAAAGTTACAAACTTCAAGCCAAAAGTAAAAATTGAGGAAGGAATACCGCTATTTGTAAATTGGTTTAAACATTACCATAAATTATAATTACAGGAGATAACTATCAAAATTCTTGCTATTGGTGCTCATCCAGATGACATAGAAATATTCATGTTTGGACTCTTATGTTTGTTTAAAGAAAGAGGGGATGAAATTAATCTAATAGTTGCAACAGATGGTTCATTAGGTTCATCAAAACCAACTGCAAATCTCGCAGCAATAAGAGCTAATGAAACAAGAGAGGCGCTAAAAGAACTATCTATTCCTAAAATACTGAAGATTAAAGATGGTCAGCTTGGAAATGAATTTTCTCACCAGAAAAAAATATTCCACGAAATAAAAAAGATTGATCCAGATTTAATCGTAACTCACTCACAAAATGATTATCATCCTGACCACAGAGCGTTATCAAAAATTGTGCAATCAGTAGCAGGTATATATTATCCTGTTTTATTTGCTGACAACCTTGTTGGCATAAATTTTAATCCTAACTACTACATAGATATCAGCAACTTTTTTTTAAAAAAGAAACTAGCAATAAAATCACATAAATCACAACTTCCTGAAAAATATATTGAGCTTGTAGAAATTTGGAACCGTTTTCGTGCAATACAATGTAATGGCTCAAAAAACACATATGCCGAGGCTTATAGGTTTGAGGCCTCTTTTCCATTTGCTGACATTAGACATTTATTACCAGAAGCTCCAATAATACACGCAACCTCTTTAAAAAAATCAGGCGGGTTAATTTAGGTTATTGTATTTTAATAATTCACCGCCTGTCATAGCCTTTTTAACTCCTGTTGTAGTAGGAAATGTTATGGGTAAGTTATTT
>CACMOJ010000019.1 GCA_902615325.1 uncultured SAR116 cluster alpha proteobacterium
AAGATTTGAATATCCATTTGTGAGCTTAATTATAATTAAATCTGGCAATAAAAGGGCTTTCTCAGCCGGAGCCAATATTAAAATGTTAGCTGAGGCATCTCATGCTCACAAGGTAAACTTTTGTAAGTATACTAATGAAACTAGAAATTTTATCGAGTCTTCATTACTTGAGTCAGGACAATATTTTATTTGCTCCATTGAAGGTGTTTGTGCAGGAGGTGGGTATGAATTAGCACTATCTTGTGATCATATTTTGCTTTTAGACGATGGCTCATCTAGCGTGTCTTTACCTGAGGTTCCTTTATTAGCTGTTTTACCTGGAACAGGTGGGTTAACAAGAGTCACTGATAAAAGAAAAGTGAGAAAAGATTTGGCTGATGTTTTTTGTACTATGGAAGAGGGTGTAAAGGCGCAAAAAGCAAAAGAATGGAAACTAGTAGATACAATAACTAAAAAATCAAATTATAATGAGACTTTAACAAAAATAATTGATCAAAATGTTAAAAATGATAATTCCTCTAAAAAAGGAATTATATTAAATGAAATAAATAAAAAAATTATAAGCGATGATCATATCAAGTACTCTACAGTAGAATTGTTAATAGATAGATCAAAGAAGAATGCAAAAATTGTAATAAAATCAACTGAACTTATAAAAATAGATGATGAAAATGATATTATAAAACAAGGAGATCAATTTTGGCTTCTTAGATGTGCAAGAGAATTAGACGATATTTTACTACATTTAAGATTTAATGAGTTAGATTTGGGTGTAATAATTTTTTCTTCTCAAGGTTCTTTAAGTGATGTTCTTCTTTATGATGATCTTTTGCATAAATATAATTCTCATTGGTTTCTTAAAGAAATTAAACATTTATGGAATAGAACACTAAAGAGAATTGATTTAACCTCTAGATCTTTAGTAACATTGATTGAACCAGGATCATGTTTTGGTGGATTTTTATCTGAAATTATCTTTGCATCAGATAGATCATATATGGTAGAAGGTGTTTTTGACGAAAGTAATGACCCAGAGGCTAAAATTGCTTTGTCAAAGTCAAATTTTGATTTCTTTAAAATGTCGAATGGTATAACAAGATTAGAAACTAGATTTTTAAATGAGCCAAAAAAAATTGAAGATCTTGAGATTGAAATCTGTAGAGAATTAAATAGCCAAATGGCTTTAAATTTGGGTTTGGTAACGTTTAGTTTTGATGATATTGATTGGGAAGATGAAGTTAGAATTTTTTTGGAAGAAAGATCTAGTTTTTCACCAGATAGCATGACAGGGTTAGAAGCAAATTTAAGATTTGCAGGTCCTGAAACAATGGAAACTAAAATATTTGGCAGATTAACAGCATGGCAAAATTGGATATTTCAAAGACCAAATGCTGTTGGTGAAGAGGGAGCATTAAAAAAATATGGATCAGGTAACAGAAGTAAGTTTAATTGGGAAAGAGTTTAGAAGGGGAAATTTATGTTAGATAATATTAAAGTAGAATACGATACAATGATTCCAAATAATGTTGGTTTATCGTCTGATAAAAAAGTTTTAAAAGCACTTGAAAGGTGGCATCCAGGTTATATTAACTGGTGGAAAGACTTAGGGCCAGTTGGTTTTCAAGAAAGCCTAGTTTATCTAAGAACAGCCATAAGTGTTGATAGAGAAGGGTGGGCTAAATTTGATTATGTAAAAATGCCTGATTATAGATGGGGTATTTTACTAGCACCAGAAAAGCAAGGAAGAACAATTCCTTGTGGGGAACATTTTGGTGAACC
Source organism: uncultured SAR116 cluster alpha proteobacterium (assembly GCA_902615325.1). Taxonomy (GTDB): domain Bacteria; phylum Pseudomonadota; class Alphaproteobacteria; order Puniceispirillales; family Marisalimonadaceae; genus TMED54. Next base: position 1,780 of record CACMOJ010000019.1, read on the forward strand.
TGCATGGCAAGAGGTTCCAGGTGAGTACAGATCAATGTTAAGAAGACTTATTGTTATTCAAGGGGATACTGAGCCAGCATCTATTGAGCAACAAAGACACTTAGGTAAAACAGCTCCATCATTGTATGATATGAGAAATCTATTTCAGGTGAATGTTGAAGAAGGAAGACATTTATGGGCAATGGTTTATTTGTTACAAAAATACTTTGGTTCTGATGGAAGAGAAGAAGCTAATGAATTATTAAAAAGACAATCTGGTTCAGAAGATGCACCAAGGATGTTAGGTGCATTTAATGAAGTTACCCCAGATTGGTTATCTTTTTTTATGTTTACATCTTTTACTGATAGAGATGGAAAAATGCAACTGGAAGCTTTGGCTCAGTCAGGATTTGATCCTCTTTCTAGAACATGTCGTTTCATGCTTACTGAAGAAGCACATCATATGTTTGTTGGAGAAAACGGAGTTAGAAGAGTAATTAAAAAAACTTGTGAAGAAATGGTTAAGGCAGGTATTTCAGATCCATTTGAAATAGAAAAGATAAGAAAATTAGGTGTTATTGATTTACCAACAATACAAAAAAAGATAAATTTACATTTTACATTATCACTAGATTTATTTGGTTCAGAAATTTCAACTAATGCCGCTAATGCTTTTACAGCCGGAGTTAAAGGAAGATTTTGGGAAACAAAAATTAAAGATGATCATCAACTACAAAATGATACCTATCCTATATTAGAGTTTGAAAATAATTATATTATAAAAAAAGATGCACCTGCGTTGTTAGCATTAAACATGAGATTAAGAGATGATTATATTAAAGATTCTTCAGTAGGTATTAAAAGATGGAATAGAACTATAGAATCATTCAACATTGATTTTAAAGTTAAACTACCACACGAAGGTTTTAATAGATCAATTGGAACATTTGCTAATGCTTTTATTGATCCTCATGGAAACATTTTAAACTCTAAAACTTGGGATCAAAATGTGAATAATTTTTTACCATCAGATGATGATAATAAGTTTATAGAATCTTTAATGGTACCTGAGCACGAGCCTGGGAAATATGCTTCATGGATTGCTGCTCCTGATCAAGGAATAGATAATAAATCAGGGGATTTTGAATATGTTAAAGTTCACGATGCTTAGTAAGCAATTAATTTTAATTTTCTAATTAAAATTGTAGCTAATATTGGTAATATTAAAGTTAACAACAAAACAGTAGTTAATAAAATGCCCAATTCTGAATAATCTGCTTGAGTTGTTACTTCACCAGATTTTGACTTTACTTCTCTTGTTACTACAAAAATTTGATTAAGATATTTTGTGCCTAAATTACTTGCAGAAAGGGCTAAGTTTGTAAAACTTGCTAAAACAGCAAAAAAAGTTGCTTTTAAATGACTTGGAGCAGATTGCGCTATCCATGCTAGTATGGGGATCATTGATACTTGTCCTAAAGGACTCTCTAGAGCAGTATTAAATATTGCAATAAACCTTGCATCAACAATACCATTTGTTATTTTTGATGTAAATTCATGTATTCCATAAAACATTCCTAAAGAAGGTAAAAGGAAAATAGATCCAGCAATTGAAAGAATTATAATAAGCCTACTCATTGATGAGTTTTCCATAAGAGGTCTAAGAACAAATATACCAAAAATAGTCAATATAGAGGCAACTAAACCTAAAAGTGATAGAAATTCTTGATCAAATTTTAGAATGTCAATTTCGAACCATGATGCACCTGGTCCAACACCTGGCATCGCTCTAAAAACAAAAATAATAATTGCTGTTCCAATTAACATTCTCTTCGAAACTGCATCTAACTGACTAGACAAAGTTATTAAAAGATAAACTATTATAGAGAGAGATCCAATAAAGACAATTTCTTGAGAAAATGGAATTTTCGAAAAACCTATAGATACTGTAAAAATAACAAATAGTATAGACCCAATAATGATAGAAGGGTTGGGTTTAGTAATTTTTGTAATAGGGTAAATTAAATTATGGGCTTTTTCAAAAGCTAACCCATTTTTGATAAGTTCATTTAATCTAGATTTTGAGTTTATATAGGAAAAAAGTACTCCAATTACTGATATACCTGGAACAATTAAAGAATATAAATAAATTTTTCCATAAGTAATAATTTTCTCATTTTCAGACATTTCAGAAGAATCAGAGAACATTACAAGATTAACCAAAGAAACTAATAAGGTACCTGAAATTATTGAAACTCTACCTAATAGTTGCATTACGATATTTAAAGATTTTAAGGTTTTAAAATCTATTTCATTACCTTGTTCATCGGTTTTTGGGATTGCTTCTACAGTTAAAGCGTCAGCAACTACATCTTGAAGAACAAACCCAATCGGAGCTAGTAATGTTGAAATAATGAACCAAGTTTCTGGATTAAGTATCGCTATCATTTCTGATTTATGCGCAATTAAAAAATACATTATTAAACTGCTTATTGCCATTATAAACGCACCAAAAAATACTAAAATAGATTTAAATTTCCATATTAAATCTACAATATGACCTAATGGCATTTTTAATACCCATGGCAAACCGGCCCAAAAGCCTAAACCTGCTAAAAAAGCAGCAGAAAGATCTAGATACTCTTTAACAAAAAATAATCCAACAATATTAGTTAACCCAGATACACCAGCAGCTAAATAAATCATTAATGGGGGAAGAAATGAGAGTCTAAATGATGAAATAATGTTAAATGGATTATACATTTTTATTTATTAATTATATATTTTAAGTACTATAAATTAATTTAGTTAAACATTTACAATAAGAAAACATGAAATTAAAATTACATCATATAAATCTTTCGTCAAATAATGTAAAAAAAATGAATGATTTTTATAAGAAAATTTTACTATTAGACACTGAAACTAATGATTTACCAATTTTGGAGAGAAGAAAAGGTTATTCTGGGGATGTTGAATTTGTAACAGATGGAAATATTCAAACTCACTTAGCTGAAAAGGATTTAGAGGTTAATTTTAAAACTGGGCACTCAATTAATCCTTTAGAAAGAGGTCATATAGCCTATAGAACGGATGATCTAAAAAAATTTAAAAATCATTTGAAAAGTAACGGCATTAAGTATTCTGACTGGGGAGAAACAGCTGTTGCAGGTTGGAAACAGATTTTTTTTTATGATCCTGATGGAAACATCATTGAGGTACATGAAAAAGAAGTTTCATAATTTGTGACTTCTTTGAATAAACCTAATATTTTATTAATTTCAGTTTTAATTGCAATGCCTATAATGGGCATGACAATGATTTCTCCTTCATTACCTCTAATAAAACAAAATTTAGGTTCAAGTTTTTCTAATACTCAAATGGTTCTGAGTATCTATTTTTTATTTTTAGCTATAGGTCAATTATTTGCGGGGCCATTATCAGACAGGTTTGGTAGAAAGCCTTTAGTCATTTATGGATCTTTAATTTTCTCTTTTTCTTCATTAGCTTGTTCATTTTCAAATGATATTTCTGTATTAATTTTTTTAAGAACCATTCAAGGTATTGGTGCCGCAGCATGTTTTGCTGTAGGAAGAAACATCATAAGTGATAGCTTTAATAGATCGAAAGCTGCATCAAAAATGTCAACTGTAACTGCTTATATGGTTGTTTTACCAATTTTATGTTTTATTTTTGGTGGGATGTTTGCTGAATATTTTGGTTGGCATTCTAATTTTATTGCCTTATTTTTTGTCGGGATAGTAATTTTTCTTCTTTTAAATATTAGTCTTAAAGAGACATTAAAAATTATGTCTAAAGACATTTCAATTTTAAAAATTTTAAAAAATTATATTATCATTTTCAAAAATAAGTGGTTCATTTATTTTTCCATTATTGGAGGAATGCAAACAGGAATGTATTATTCAATGAATGGATTTATGCCATATGAATATCTAAGATTAGGTGCAAGTGCATCTGAATTTGGTTTATGGTTTTCACTAACTTCTGTTGGTTATATTTTTGGAAATTTAATTAATAGTAAATATACAATTAAAATTGGTTTAGAAAAAATGTGTTTATGTGGAACAATATTAAGCCTCATTTTTATTTTTACGTTAATTATTATAAATTTAATTGAAGTTCAATCTATATTTTCCCTTACTTTCATTTGCTTGTTGATAGGATTTTCTCATGGATTTATTGTTGCTAATGCAATGATAGGTGCCATTAATTCAGTCAGTAAAAATCAAGGAGCATCAAGTGGATTAATGGGCGCATTACAGGTTGGTTTTGGAGGTTTGGCTGGATATTTAATTATATATTTTGGAGGTGCAGATATATTTTTAATAAGTTTAATTGGTATATTGACGATGTCGACAATATCAATTTTTTCTTCTATTATTATTAATATGATAAAATAAGTGATTAAGGTTTTTATGAAAGTAAAACAGATTCATAAAAATATTGGTGTTTCAATTGAAGGTATAGATCTTTCAAAGATTGATGAAAATACTTTTAAAAAAATTAAAGATTTATGGGTGCAATATTTAATTATAATCTTTCCAAAACAAAATATTTCTGATGAAGATCATATTAAATTTGGAAAAAAATTTGGTGAACTTGAAGTTCACCCCTCATTATCTCATAGGTCTTCAAAAAACCCTGAAATTTATCGTGTGTCTAATGTAGACGAAAATGGAAAAATTATTCCTAATAAAGAAACTTCTTGGCAGTATTTAAAACAATCTTGGTTGTGGCATACAGATAGTTCTTTTAGAAAAATTCCAAGTAATGGTTCAATTTTACATGGAATTTCTACCACAAACAAAGGTGGAAATACTCTATTCGCAAATATGTACAAAGCTTATGAGGATTTAGACGAGACATTAAAAGAAAAGATACAAAATCTTAGAGTGGTACATGATCATGAATATATAATAAATTTATCAAAGGAGTTAAGTAGAAGAAAAAATAAAGGTAATTATGATAAACTTGACCCTGTAATTCACCCATTAGTAAGGAGGCATCCAGTAACAAAAAAACCAAGCCTTTTTCTCTCTCCACATACAATGGTTAAAATTGTAGATTATGATTATGATAAAGGAAGGAAACTATTAGAAAAACTAATAGAGCATTCTATTCAACCAAAATATGTTTATGAGCACATATGGAATAATGATGATATTATAATGTGGGATAATAGATGTACAATGCATTCAGTAAAGCCCTTTAATAATAATATTATTAAAAGAATTATGCATAGGGTTACACTAGTTGGTGATAAAGAGCCAGTAATGGCTTAGTATTTTATGAATGAACAAAATATTCCAATAATTGACGCACATCACCACTTTTGGGATTTAGATAAAAATTATTACCCTTTTTTGTCAGATCATTATGAAGAGAATTTCTTTTTAGGTGATTACAACAATTTAAAAAAAAACTATCTTCCAGAAAATTATAGAAAAGATACAATCAATCACAACATAATTGGAACAATTCATTGTGAGGCTGAGTGGGATAGATCAGATCAAGTAGGTGAGACTAAGTGGCTGAGAGGTATAAAAGATAAATATAATTTACCTACTGCAGTTGTTGCTCACGCTTGGTTTCACACTAAAAATGCAGAAGAAGTTATTGAAAAACAGGCATCTTTTAAGTTTGTTAAAGGAATTAGATCAAAGCCAATTGTGAAAAATAAAGAAAGTGACAGCTATGATAATTATGTTGGGACTATGCAAGATCAAAAATGGAGAGATGGTTTAAAACTCTTGGAAAAATATAATTTGAATTATGATTTAAGAATCCCATCTTGGCACCTAATTGAGTCATTACAAGTTATAAGGCTTATTCCAAATGTAAAAGTCGTCATTAATCATGCAGGTTTTCCATGGGATCGAAGTAAAGATGGAATCCTGAAATGGAAAAATTCTTTAAAAGTTCTAGCAAATGAAGGGAATGTATATATCAAATTATCTGAATTTGGCGTTAAAAACCAAGATTGGAACTATGAGGAGAATAGAAAAATCATATTAGATGTAATTGATATTTTTTCTCCGTCTAGATGTATGTTTGCAAGTAATTTTCCAGTTTCAAGTTTAAAAATTAGCTTTAATGACCTTTACAATAATTATTATAAAATTACAAAAAATTTTAGTTCGAGTGAAAAAAAAGATCTCTTTTACAATACAGCATTAAAAGTTTATAAACTAGATTTAAAAATTGAGGAGCAAAACTCCTCAATCTAGGTCTATATATTCATTAATACATTTGAAGATGTAAGTGTTCCATATTCATTTGCCTCATTGACAAGTTTTTGAAACTCCTCAGACATTCCTACTCTATCAACAATTTCACCCATTGAGGCAATTGATGAATAATAGTATACAACAAATAGAGCATCCATTTTGTCTGCAATAATTGGTCTAAGTGCCAACATTTTCGAGTCTTCTTTTTGGACTATTTCATCAACTTTAGATAGTAACTCAATTGCCTTAGGCATAGATTTTCTATTCATTTCATATTCTCTTAGTAAGAGAACATTATGATTTGGAGAAGGAGAACCATAAACACTCGTATAAATTTCAGGTCCAATTAGTGTTGCTGCTGGATTATCTTCTCTTTCTTTCATTAAAGAAATCATTTCAGGATCTTTAGAATATGCTTCAAAAGATTTTGTAGCTTCAGTCATGTTTTCATAAATTGTAGTGAGTTGTATAGAGCCATTTAAAGACCCACCTACAAACTTGGCTGCTCTTGCTTTTGCACCCGACTTTATAACTAAATCTTTAAATCTTGTGACCCTTGACATAACCACATCAGTTTTACCAGGTAATGGTTTTGCTATTCTTCTAGATACTATTGCCAATTAATTCTCCTCTGTTAAATTAAATTAATATAATATAATAGTATTATTGATAATGATTATCATTGTAAGTATACCATTATTAATTATGTTTTTTTTAAAAAAAAAGAAGCTTTTATGACTAAAAATTATACAAAAATTTTGAACTCACTTCCTAGTTCAATACCTTTTGTTGGACCAGAAGCTCAAGAAAGAATATTAGATAAAACTTTTGATTCGCGTATTGGCGCTAACGAAAGCGTTTTTGGTCCATCACTTGAAGCACTAAAAGTAATGAAAGCTGAGCTTACTTCTCTCTGGATGTATGGAGATCCAGAGAATTATGACCTTAAAATTGAAATAGCAAAAAAGCATAACGTTAAACCAGAAAATATTATAATTGGCGAGGGAATTGATGGACTTTTAGGTTATCTTGTAAGGATGTTTGTAGAGCCCAAAGATAAAGTTGTTACAACTGACGGATCTTATCCAACTTTTAATTATCATGTAAATGGATATGGGGGATTGTTAAAAAAAATTCCTTTTAAAAATGACTTTGAGGATATAGATGGCTTATTAAAAATTTCTAAAATTGAGTTTCCAAAAATTGTTTATGTCTCAAATCCAAATAATCCGATGGGAACTCTAAATAAAAAAGTAGAAATGAAAAAATTTATAACTGAAGTTCCTAAAGAAACATTAATTTGTCTAGATGAAGCATATGCCGATTTTGTTTCTACAGAAGAATTAATTGACATAGATATCAAGCAAGAAAATATAATTAGAATGAGAACTTTTTCAAAAGCTTATGGTTTGGCGGGTGCTCGAGTTGGTTATGGCATAGGTCATAGAAAATTAATAAATAATTTTGATAAAATTAGAAATCATTTCGGCATGAACAGGGTCTCTCAATTTGCTGCAATAGCGTCATTAAAAGACAATAAGCACTTAGAGGATGTAATTTCAAAAGTAAAAAAATCTTTAAAAAAATTAGAACAAATTGCAATTTCAAATAATTGTAAATTTATAAAAAGTTATACCAATTTTCTTTCTATTGATTGTGGCTATGATGGTATTTTTGCAAAAAATGTTTTAGATTTTTTAATATCCAATGGCATTTTTGTAAGAATGCCTTTTACTAGTCCAGAAAATCGTTGTATAAGAGTATCAGCAGGAACTGATAAAGATTTAAAATTATTTAAAGAAAAATTTCCATTAGCATTATCTAATGCAAAGAAAAAATTAAATTTAAAATAACGGAGAATAAAATGTTACAAAACTATCCAAATACACAATTATTTTTAGATGGAGAATGGAGAGATTCTGTATCTAAAGAAACCCTAGAAATTATTAACCCAGCAACGGAAGAAGTTATAGGAAAACTATCACATGCTAGAAAAGAAGATTTAGATATTGCTCTAACTGCCGCAGATAAAGCTTTTAAAGAGTGGAAGGATGTTTCTGCCTATGAAAGATCAAAAATAATGAGAAAAGCTGCTGATATTTTTAGATCAAGAGCAAATTATATTGCAAAACTTTTGACTATGGAACAAGGAAAGCCTTTAGCTGAAGCAATGATAGAAACTCTAGGTGCTGCCGATTCAATTGAATGGTATGCTGAAGAAGGTAGACGCGCTTATGGTAGAATAATACCTCCAAGAGCAAAAGGTATTTATCAATTTGTTTTTAAAGAACCAGTTGGTGTAATAGCAGCATTTACTCCATGGAATTTCCCAATAAATCAAGTTGTTAAAAAAATAGCTGCTGCGTTTGCTGCAGGTTGTACAGCTATTGTGAAAGGTCCTGAAGAAACTCCAGCAAGTGTTGCTGAATTGGTAAAAGCTTTTGATGAAGCTGGAATGCCAAAAGGGTCTCTTAATCTTGTTTTTGGAATACCTGCTGAAATATCTGAATATTTAATACCGCATCCAATTATTCGAAAAGTGACATTTACAGGTTCTACAGCCGTAGGTAAACAGCTTGCTGCTTTAGCAGGTGCACATATGAAAAGAGTAACTATGGAATTAGGAGGGCATTCTCCTGCTATAGTTTGTGAAGATGCTGATGTAGATGTAGCGGTAAAAATATTAAGTGCTAATAAATTTAGAAATGCAGGTCAAGTTTGTATATCACCAACACGTTTTTTAGTCCATGACTCAGTTTACAATAAATTTGTTGACGGCTTTGTAAAAAAAGCAGAGGAACTTAATGTTGGTAATGGTCTTGAAGATGGCGTCAAAATGGGTCCTTTAGCTCACGATAGAAGACTGACTGCTATTGAGGGCTTCGTTTCAGATGCAGTTGAAAAAGGTGCAAAAATTCTTACTGGTGGAAAAAGAAAAGGCAATAAAGGATACTTTTTTGAACCAACTGTAATGACCAATGTTAGTCAGGACGCAAGAATTATGAATGAAGAACCATTTGGGCCATTGGCGCCAATTTCATCATTTTCAAAAATGGAGGAAGTTATACAAGAAGCTAATAGACTTGATTATGGGTTAGCTGCATATGCTTACACTAATTCAAATAAAAAAGCTCAAGAATTAGGAGCTGGTATTGAAAGTGGGCAAGTCTCAATCAACCATCACGGATTAGGCTTAGTAGATACTCCATTTGGTGGTGTTAAAGATTCAGGTTATGGTTCCGAAGGTGGCCCTGAAGGTTTGGAAGCTTATATGACTACTAAATTAGTTTCTCAAACAGGTTTATAATTTTTTGTTAGTAGCTTTATGAATCACTGGGTAGCTCTAGATTGGGGAACATCTAATTTTAGAGCTTACCTAATGGAGAATAATAATGTCATTGATCAGGTTTTTACCCAAGAAGGCATGAAATTTGTTGATCAAAAAGAATTTGAAAATACACTTGTAAAAAATATAACTTCTTGGAAAAAAAATTTTGATATCAATATAGTTATTGCTAGTGGAATGGTAGGGGCAAAACAAGGTTGGATTGAGGTGCCTTATATAAAATCTCCTTGTAATATCAGAAATCTTAATTTTAAAACATTAAATATTCTTGATGATATTAATGTCCATATACTATCAGGTGTATCTCAATCTAATCCATCGGATGTAATGAGAGGTGAAGAAACTCAAATAGCTGGTTTTCTTTTAAATAATATTGGTTTTAATGGTTCAATATGTTTACCAGGAACACATAGTAAATGGGTCAATTTAAAAAGTTACAATATTATTGAATTTACTACATATTTAACTGGTGAGTTATATGAAATAGTAAAAAAATATTCTATTTTAAAACATAGTTTAAATACTAATAGACTTGAAGATAAAATTGTTAAATCGGCTGCTAATTTAATTATAGAAAATCCCACTTTTATTTCTAATAAGCTATTTGAAATACGTGCTGAAAACTTGTTAAAAAACACAAATCAAACATCCAATAATTCAAAATTAGTAGGTTATTTATTAGGTATAGAATTGTCTGGGAGCAAGACATATTGGGAAGATAAAGACTTAGTAATAATTGGATCTTCAGATTTGAATAAGTACTATGAATTAATATTAAATGGAAGATCAAAATCTATTCAATTATTTAATTCAAATGACATGGTTTTGAATGGTCTATCCTTTTTTAAGAAAAGTTTAAACCTATGAAATATTTACCGTTAATTGCAATATTAAGAGGCATAACTGCTGATAAAGTTTTAGATATAGCTGATATATTGATTGAAAATGGTTTTAATATAATTGAGGTACCTTTAAATTCGCCAAATCCACTGAAAAGTATTCAATTATTGGTTAATAAATACACTGACAAAGCACTCATAGGAGCAGGTACTGTTTTAAATGTTAAAGAGGTAAAAGATGTATTTGACACTGGAGCAAAGTTAATAGTTTCTCCAAACACTAATGATGATGTTATTAAAGAAACAAAGAAATTCAAAATGGTAAGTATTCCTGGTTGTTTTACAGCTTCAGAGGCATTGTTGGCACTTAATTTAGGAGCTGATGCTTTGAAGTTTTTTCCTGCTTCAAGTATAGGCCCAAAAACATTCAATGCTATTAATCAAATACTTCCCAAAAATACTAAATGCTTTGCTGTTGGAGGAATTAATTCTTCTAATATGAAAGAGTGGATTGATTTTAATATTTCTGGTTTTGGGATTGGAACTAACATTTATAATCCTAAAATGAGTCTATATGAAATTAAAAATAGAGTTGAAGATTTTGCAAAAATGTATCAAGCTATTAGCAGAAATAAATTAATTAAAATTTCTTTTTAAATTAAATAATGTACGCAAGAACAATCAAAATAAATTTTAAAGATAAAATGTCAAAAGACATGTTTGTAAACTTTACAGATAATAAAGCTGACGCTCAAGGCATAAAAAACGGTACATTACTAAAGTTTATATTTGAAAATTCCGATACATCAGCAACATTGGTATTATTGTTTCCTGACTTTCATACATTTAAAAAAGACCATGATAATTTAGCAGGGCCGATTATAGAGTCTTTAAAAAAACAAGAGTTAAAAATTCAATTAGAAGATGGTCCAATTGTAGGGTCAACAGCTGTGAAACAAAACTTTATTAATGTATTAAAAAATAATGCTACTTTTTATGAATAAAAAAATTTAAATTTCTTGCATTGTTTTTTTTTGATGTTAATAGTTACCTAGTATACTATTACCTAGGAAACTATTAATGGAAGAAGATTATAAAAATAATATTGGTTTTTTAATTCATGATGTTGCTCGTCTAATGAGAAACCTTTTTGATAAAAGAATGTCAGAGCTTGGGCTAACTAGGTCACAATGGTGGATACTTAATTATCTGTATTTTAATGAAGGGATCAATCAATCTGAATTTGCAAAATTACTAGATTTAGAAAAACCGCCATTAAGTAGGTTATTAGATAGAATGGAAAAAAAAGGATGGATAATAAGAAAAAGTGATAAAATTGATAAAAGAATTAAAACTGTTTTTTTATCGAAAAAAATTAAACCCATTATTATTAAAATGAGAGATAAGGCTCAACAAACTAGGCAAGAGGCTCTCTCAAATTTAAGTTATATTGAAGATCAAAATCTAAGACATTATCTTAAAAGAATAAAAGAGACCTTAGTAAATAAAAGTTAATAAAATGATTTCACAAATGATAAAATCGAGAATATTCTTATTAGTTATTATCCCAATTTTTTTGATATGGATAATGTTAGGTTATTATTATTCGCTTGGTAAATTAATTAAAACTGATAATGCTTATGTAAAGGCACCTATAATTTCGGTACAAAGTGAAGTTTCTGGTAAAATAAAAGAAGTATTAATTAAAAATAATCAATTTGTTAAAAAAGATCAAATTTTATTAACTATAGATGCTGAAGATTTATCTATTAAATTAATTGAAAATGAACAAACCCTTAAGTCAATTGAAGAAGAAATTAAATCCAAAAAATCAAAGTTAAATGAAATTGAGCAAGAAATTTTAATAGCTCGTGAAGATATTAAATATAGGAATAGTGAAGAAAATAGAATAAAAAATTTAATTAATAACAAAATTAAAATTGCTGAAAGTGAAGTTAATTTTTTTAAATTAGAATTTAATCGGCAGTTAATGTTAACCAAAAAAGGTTTTGGTATCAAAAAAAACCTTGAGGATGCAAAATTTAAATTTGACAAAGCAAAAACAAATCTTATTTCATTAAATTTAAATAAAGAAGTTGATGAAGCAAAATTTTATAAAAAAATTGCTATAAAGCAATTGAGTTTACTTGATAAGAAAAAAGAAACAATATTAACAACATTGGGTGGAAAAAGAAATGTTGTAGTAAAAAATCATCCTCTATACTTGAAACAAAAAGCTGTGATAAATGGAATCAAGTTAAATATTAGAAAATCAATTATTAGAGCTGAAAAAGACGGATTTGTTGCCAATATGAACCTTGAAAAAGGAGAAGTCGTTAGGTTAGGTCAAAAACTTTTTGTAGTTGTTCAACAAGACAAAATTTATGTTGAGGCAAACTTTAAAGAAACTCAAATAACTAATTTGAAAATTGGACAAAAAGGGGAATTTATTCCAGACTCTTTTCCAAATTTAAAATTTAAAACCGAGATAGAAAGTTTAAGTCCTGCAACAGGTTCAGAGTTTGCAATTTTGCCTGCTCAAAATGCTTCTGGAAACTGGGTAAAAGTTGTTCAAAGAGTTCCTATAATTTTAAAAATTAAAAAATCTTCAAGTTTAAATAATCTTAATTCAAAGTTAAAAGTTGGCATGACAGTGTCTGTTGTTGTAAATACTGAATTTAAAAAAAATATCCCATTTATTATAAGTCCCATTGCAAATTTATTTTATAAATTTCATACACTATAATAAATGTATTTTTCTGCATCTGAAAATTATTTTAAATGGTTGATCCTTCTGACAGGTTCATTCGTTACAATGCTCTATGGTATGGCTGTTTTTATTGCAACTATAGCACTTCCCGATATGATGGGTGCTTTATCTGCTACCCAAGATCAAATAACCTGGTCAGTGACAGGAAATATAGTCGCAACAGCAATATTTACACCATTTGCTGGTTGGTTATCAAATAGATTTGAGATTAGGTATATATTAATTATAAGTGTAATTGGCTTTACCCTTTCATCTGTTTATTGTGGATATTCATCTTCCCTTGAGGAAATTGTTATTGCTAGATTTTTACAAGGTGCCTTTGCTGCTCCACTTCCGCCTTTGTCACAAGCATTAATATTAGGTGTATTTCCAATTAATCAAAGAAGTCTAGCTATGGCAGTTTGGGGAATGGCAAATATATTGGGATTAGTGATTGCTCCAATGATAGGTGGTTTTTTAGGAGAAATTCTCGAATGGAGATGGATTTTTTATTCTCTAATTCCTTTTGGAATTGTTGCGTTTATATTGGTATATTTTATAGTCCCTTTTCATCAAAATAAATCTTCAACTTCTTTAGATTGGTTAGGTTTTTTATCAATTTCAATATCTGTAGGATCTCTTCAAATATTATTTGATAGGGGGGAGAGAAATGGATGGTTTGAAAGTAATGAAACTTTATTTCAATTAGCTTTAGCTCTTATTACATTTTATATTTTTATTGTTCATAGTATTACTTCTAAAGGTCCTTTTATAAATTTAAAAATTTTCAAAGATTGGAATTATTCTCTTGGATTAATTTTAATTTTTTTCTTTGGAATGTTAAATTTTGTTCCAATGATAATTTTTCCACCACTCTTACAAGAATTAAGAGGTTATCCACAATCAATCATAGGACTTTTGATTGGTGTTAGAGGAATAGGGGCTTTTTTTGGGTTTGGTCTAATGGCGCTTGCATCAAGACTTGATCCTAGAGTTTCTTTAACAATAGCATTTTCTTTGCAAGGACTTTCAGGTTTGTATATGGCCTCGTTTAATATAGACATGACTTTTTCACAAGTTGCATGGGCAGGAATAATTCAGGGAATAGGGGTAGGCATGGCGTGGGTTCCAATAAGTGTATTTACGTTTTCTACTCTAGATAGACGTTATTTTGGTGAAGGTACGGCAATGTATCATTTGATTAGAAATGTAGCTTCTAGTTTTTTTATTTCGATTACAGTTGCAGTTGTTTTACATACGGGTCAAATAAGTTTTGGCAATTTAAGTTCCTTAGTTACAGATTGGAATACGGGTTTAGCTTTAAATTTTACGGATCAATTTATAGAAAACTTCGACAAAGTTACAATTAAGAATTTGACTGCAGAAGTTAATAGACAAAGTTTAATGATTGGGTATATCAATTCATTTATGTTATTTGCAATTGTAAGCTTTTTAACTATACCTTTTTTATTTTTAATTAAGGAGAAAAAATAATGAAAGACATAATGCTTTTTGATGGTGGAATTGGTCAAGAACTAGTCAAACGAAATTTATCAACCAAAGATCCTTTATGGTCGTCTAGAGTTCTTCTAGATAATTTTGAATTAGTTAAAAATTTACATATCGAATTTCTTAATTCAGGCAGTACAATAATCACAACTAATTCATATTCCTGTACACCTCAAAGATTAAAAAGGTTTAATCTTGAAAATGAATTTAAGAATTTACAAAAATTAGCCTTAAGAGCTGCAAAAGAAGCTATAATAGAAACTGGATTAAATAATAATGTTAAAATAGCTGGATGTTTTTCTCCGCTTCCAGGAAGTTATTTTAAAGATAAATCAATTAGTAAAAAAGAAATGATTGAAACATATTTATCAATAGGAGAACTTCAAAAAGATCATGTTGATTTTTTTATCATTGAAACAATGTCTTCAATTGATGAAGCTGTAAACGCAGTAGAAGCACTATCTAATTTTAATAAGAAAATTTTATTATGTTTCTGTTTATTAGAAGGTGATGGTACAAAATTATTTTCTGGTGAAGACTTAAGTAAAGCTTGCGATCTAATTCAAATTGATAAAATAAGTGGACTTTGTCTAAATTGCTCTCAATTTGAAGACATTTCAAAAGGTTTAGATATTTTAAAAAGATATCACTTACCTTATGGAGCTTTACCAAATAATTTTCAATCAGTAAAACCTCTTAAACTTGGAATGTCTGTTGACAATATAAAAAAAAGAAATGATATTTTAATTGAAGACTTTGTAAATTACTCAAATATCTGGTTAAAAAAAGGATGTACAATTTTAGGTGGATGTTGTGAAATTACACCAGGCTACATAAATGGACTAAATCAATTTTTAATAAAAAATAAATATAATAAAATAAATTTTTTTAATTAGGGAATTACATGGAATTTAAAGGATCAAAAGAGTATGTCTCAACTGATGATTTATCTATAGCAGTTAATGCAGCAATAAATCTTGAAAAACCATTATTGGTTAAAGGAGAACCAGGGACTGGAAAAACTGAGTTGGCAAGACAAATATCTAAAAGTTTAAATTTAGAAATTATTGAGTGGAATATTAAATCAACTACTAAAGCTCAACAAGGATTATATGAATATGATGCTGTAACAAGGTTAAGAGATAGTCAATTGTATAAAGATAAAATTGATGATATTTCGAGATACATCAAAAAAGGGAAAATTTGGCAGTCATTTGAAAGTAAAGA
The DNA here is from genome assembly GCA_902615325.1 of uncultured SAR116 cluster alpha proteobacterium. GTDB lineage: Bacteria > Pseudomonadota > Alphaproteobacteria > Puniceispirillales > Marisalimonadaceae > TMED54. Next base: position 17,677 of record CACMOJ010000019.1, read on the forward strand.
ACGAGCTGTTCTGTTAATTGATGAAATAGATAAGGCAGATATTGAATTTCCAAATGATCTGTTACAAGAATTAGACAAAATGGAATTTCATGTTTATGAAACAGGAGAAACTATAAAAGCAAATAAAAGACCAATAGTTATAATCACTTCTAATAATGAAAAAGATTTACCAGAGGCTTTTTTAAGAAGATGTTTTTTTCACTATATAAACTTTCCCAATATTCAAACGTTAAAAAAAATAGTTCATGTTCATTACCCTGATATTAAAAAAAATCTGTTAGATAATGCTTTAAAAATATTTTTTGAAATAAGAGAAGTAAAAGGATTGAAAAAAAAACCTTCAACTTCAGAAGCACTTGATTGGATAAAATTATTATTAATTGAAGATATAAGTCCATTAGAATTAAAGAAAGATCCTAAAGAATTATTACCAAAATTACATGGTGCACTCATAAAAAACGAACAAGACATTCATCTTTTTGAAAAACTAGTTTTTATGTCACGAGGACAGAATTAGAATGTTTTTAGATTTTTTTTTAGATTTAAAAAAGGTAAAAATACCAGTTTCTTTAAATGAATATTTTAATTTTTTGGAAGCATTAAAAAAAGGCTTATCTATTTTTGATATAAATTCTTTTTACTACTTAGCTCGTTCTAGTCTTATAAAAGATGAAAAATTAATTGATCGTTTTGATTTAGTTTTTTCAAAGTATTTTAACGGTCTGGATGATATTCAACTTGATGATATTTTAAAACATTTAAAAGTACCAAAACAATGGATTGATAAATTAATTGAAAGAAATTTTACTAAGGAAGAAATCAATAAAATTAAATCATTAGGTGGTTTAGATAAGTTAATGGAAGAACTTAAAAAAAGAATTGAAGAGCAAAAGAAAAGACACCAAGGTGGAAGTAAATGGATAGGAACTTCTGGAACATCTCCATTCGGTGCATATGGATATAATCCAGAGGGATTTAGAATTGGTCAAAATGAAAGAGGTCAAGGTAAAGCTGTAAAAGTTTGGGATAAAAGAGAGTTTAGAGACTTTGATGACAAAAAAGAAATTGACACAAGAGGAATGCAAGTAGCTTTAAAAAAACTTAGACAATGGTCTAGGTCAGGTTTGAGTGAAGAATTAGACATGAATGATACAATATCACACACTGCAAAGAATGGATTTTTAGATGTAAAAACTAGACCTGAAAAAGAAAACTCAATTAAAATCCTTTTGTTTTTAGATGTTGGTGGCTCTATGGATGAGCATGTTTACAAAGTTGAAAGTTTGTTTTCAGCCGCAAAAAGTTCATTTAAGCATTTAAAACATTTTTATTTCCACAATTGTATATATGAGGGCGTTTGGAAAAATAACGCCAGAAGATGGTCTGAAAAATTTGAAACTTTTGAAATTTTAAGAACATATGGTGAGGATTATAAGTGTATATTTGTTGGTGACGCATCTATGAGCCCTTATGAAATTATGATACCTGGAGGTGGAAATGAACATTTTAATGAAGAAGCTGGTCATGTTTGGCTAGAAAGAGTTACAAATAAATGGAGTTCTCATTTGTGGATTAACCCAACACCTAAAAAATATTGGGATTATTCTCATACAACACAAATTATAAAGCAGATTTTTGATAATAAAATGGTTCCACTAACAATTGAAGGCCTTATCGAAGGAACAAAAATATTATCTAGAAAATTTTAATATATGGTTTTAAATAATGTTAAAGGTTTGGATGGTCCATACGAAGCTCCTTTGAAGCTTCCTTCTAGAAAAGTTTTAAAATCTTGGATTGATTATAATGGTCATATGAACGTTGCTTACTACACAATGGCAATTGATAATTCAATTGATTATTTTTTAGAAGAAATATTGGGAATTGGTGAAACACATGCTAAAACCAATGACCAAGGACCATTTGTTGTTCAAGCAAATTTTAGTTATTTAAGTGAAATGTTACATAAACAAAAATTTTTTGTTCAATGCTCACTTATTAATTTTGATAAAAAAAAAATGCATTTATTTTTAGAATTAATTTCAACAAATGATAACCAAATTATGGCGTATTCTGAACAATTATTGTTAAATGTTAATTTAAAAAAAAGGAAAACAGAAAATTATTCGAAATGGGTTTTAAAAAGATTAAAACAATTAAAGAATGATCATAAAAACATCCAGTTTCCAGAAAATATAGGTTTATCAATAAAAATTAAAGATCCTATTCTTTAGCATCTTTTATTGATAAATAGGTTGTTGAAATTAAGATAATTACTCCTCCAATAATTACAAAGATATCTAATTTTTCGTCAAATAACATTAAGCCAGCTACTACAGACCAGACTAGTTGAAGGAAAGTAAACGGTTGAATTATAGTCATAGCTGTAGCCTTAATGGCCATAGTCATAGTTAAATGACCAAGTGTAGCGATTATAGAAATCAAGATAATAATCGAAATTTGATCTGTATTCAATTCAACCCAATGAATTAGAGCTAGAGGTGTAAGAAAGATTGTTGTAAATAATGACAAAAACCCTACTATCTCTAAAGAACTTTTTGTTTTTGCTAAATACTTCACCATTAAATAAGAAAAAGAAAAAACAAATGCCGCTAGGAGCATTGAATATTGTCCTAATTTAATTTCATGAAAACCAGGCCTTAAAATTATCATTGCTCCAATAAAAGATAACGTGATGGCAAAAGCACGAAAGCCTTTTATACTTTCCTTAAAGAATATAATTGCACCAATACATACAAATATGGGAGTTAAATATCCTATTGCAGTTACTTCAGCTATAGTTATAACTGTCATCGAATAAAACCAAAGACTTACTCCAATAGCATGAAAAAAACTTCTTAGAACAAATTTTTTCATTAGTTTAATTTGAATATCTCTAAAGCTATTTACTATTATTGGTAATAAAAAAATTGTTCCAAATAGATATCTTAAAAATGCAGTCTGAGATGATGGGATTTTTTCTCCAAGAATTTTTACAAATATTGTTACACCAACAAAAAAAATTGTTGTAACAACCATCCAAAAAATACCAATGAGAGAGGATTTTTCTCTAAGCATATTTAACATTATTAACATGTTAAATGAACTTAATATTAATTACTATATCTTTATCTACATACCTTGATAATTTGGACCCCCACCACCTTGAGGTGAAACCCAATTTATATTTTGAGTAGGATCTTTAATATCACATGTTTTACAATGTACACAGTTCTGCGCATTAATTTGTAATTGCTTTTCATTATCTTTCTCAACAATCTCATAAACTCCTGCAGGACAATATCTTGTTTCAGGATTATCATATCTATTAAGATTTATTTTAATAGGAACAGAAACATCTTTAAGTTGAAGATGACAAGGTTGATTTTCTTCGTGGTTTGTTCCTGAAAATGAGACGTTAGTTAATCTATCAAAACTAATAATTCCATCTGGTTTAGGATATTTTATGGGGTCATATTTCTCTTTATTTTCTAATGCCTCATGATCACTATGTTCATGTTTCAAAGTCCATGGAGCCTGACCTCTAAAAAAGTAAGTATCAACAGCACTATAAGCTAATGCTTTCCAAAAACCCCACTTAAAAGATGGTCTAATATTTCTTACAGAATATAGTTCTTTATAAAGCCAGCTATTTTTAATATTTTTAGAAAATTTTATAAGTTCATTTTCTTTATCAATATCTTCAAAAATTGTTTCAGCAGCAATTATTCCAGACTTAATTGCTAAGTGCGTACCTTTAATTTTGGGCACATTTAAAAAGCCTGCTTCACAACCAACAAGTAATCCTCCTGGAAAAGTTAATTTCGGTAATGATTGTGTTCCTCCCTCATTTAAAGCTCTTGCTCCATAACTAATTCTTCTACCACCTTTTAAATGTTTAATGATTTCAGGATGATGTTTAAATTGTTGAAATTCCTCGTAGGGCGATAAGTAAGGATTTTTATAATCTAATCCTATAACGAAACCTATTGAAACTAAGTTTTTATCAAAATGATACAAAAATGAACCGCCATATGTATCACTACTTAGAGGCCAGCCAGTTGTATGAACAATTTCACCAGCATTATGATTTTTAGGGTCTATTTCCCAAAGTTCTTTAATTCCAATTGCATATGTTTGATTTTGGTTGTTTTTGTTTAAATCAAATTTATTCATTAAAATTTTTCCTAAGTGACCTCTACAACCTTCTGAAAAAATTGTTTGTTTTGCTAACAACTCTATGCCTGGTTCATAGTTTGGTCCTTTATTTCCATCTTTCAATATACCCATATCATTTGTAGCAACACCTGAAACGCTTCCATCAGAATTAAAAAGTATTTCACTTGCAGCAAAACCTGGATAAATTTCAACTCCTAAATTTTCTGCACACTGACCTAACCACGAACATAGCTTGCCGAGACTTATAATATAGTTTCCATGATTATTCATTTGAGGTGGGGTAGGTAATTTATAAGATTTTTCTTTGGTCAAATATAGAAAGCTATCCTTTTTTGCTTTTGTTTTGAGGGGAATATCTGTCTCTTCCCAATTAGGTATTAATTCAGTCAAACTTTTAGTCTCTATTACTGCGCCTGATAAAATATGCGATCCTATCTCAGAGCCTTTTTCAAGAATACAAACAGAAATATCTTTATTTTTTTCCTTACTAAGTTGTTTTAACTTTATAGCAGTTGCTAATCCTGATGGCCCTCCGCCAACTATTACAACATCATACTCCATTTTTTCTCGATTAATCATCAGTTTTCCTAAAGTTGTTGAAATTTATATATTATTAATTATTAATAATATATATTATCTAAAATTCAATGATAGTTATTAAAAATTATAGAGAGTTTTATGGATCCATTGACAGGTGTTATAATACTAGCAATATATCCTATTGTTTTGGTAGGTGCTTTAATCTTATTTGGTAAATATTCAAAAGATCCAGAATAGGATATTAATTTTTTATTGATTTAAAAAATGCTTCAAATGGCATTTTGATGCACGTATGTCTGTTTTTAATATCTTGGATTGGTAAGAATATTTTTAATTCTTTAGGAAGTTCACTAGGATATTCATGATAGTTTTTAGTAAGCCATTTATCAAAATATTCCATAAAATCATTTGTTGGTAAATTTTTATTTAAAAAATAGTTTACAACAACCCCAGCTGAAGCTTCACATAGAGCACAACCTTTTACTTTAGCAGATAGATTTTTTACACTATTATTTAAAATATTAACTCTAACTTCAACTAGATCACCACAAAGTGGATTTTTAACTTCTTTAGAAAAATTAAAATCATTTATTTCTAGACTTTTTCTATTAGCAGAAGCTAATTCTAGAATTTTTTTATGATAAATAGTTAAATCGTTCAATTTTGATTAAGCAGTAGCCATACTACTGATCCTATAGAAATAGCATAAAAAAGATATATTAGTAAATGTGCTTTATTATAAATATTTTCCTCAGGAACACCTTTTGGCAGTTTTTTCTTATTCATTTAACCTCCTCTTCAATTTTAGTTGTTCCATCTACAATCTTTACAAAATTATCAAAAAATTTTCCAGCTAATTTTTTTGAGGTTGAATCAATTAATCTTGAGCCTAATTGTGCTAATTTTCCGCCAATCTGAGCTTCAACGGAATATTTTAAAATAGTTGAATTATCTTTTTCTTCTAATTGAATATTTGCACTTCCTTTAGCAAAACCTGCAGCACCACCTTTTCCATTTCCTGAAATTGTATAACCTTCATGAATTTTTATATTTGATAGTTTCACCACTCCATTAAATTTTGCAGAAACAGGACCAATTTTAAGTGTGACTATAGCTTTAAATTCATTATCATTTTCTTTTATTAATTCTGTACAACCTGGAATGGAGTTTTTAAGAACTAAAGGGTCATTTAAATTATTCCACACATTCTCAACATTTGTTGGTAGTGTATATTCACCATCCATCTTCATTTTCTATCCCCATTTAAAATTATTTTAGGTGTATAAAAATCAGTATAAAAACAATTATTCCAAATATTTGTAATACAATCTGTGTATCAAAACCAGCTTCTCTATCAATCACTTTGTTTTCAAACATAATATCATGAAAAAAGTTTTTAATAGTATTAAAACCCTTAAAACAATTTACTGAAAATTTTTCATTAAGTATTTTTAACCCATCGACAATATTTGATATTACTGCTGGGAACATTCTTCTATAAAACCAATCACTATTTAATACCGTAGAATTAAGTTCAGGTGGATAGATCTTAAAATGCCATAAACATATAAAAGCAAATGCCGCGAATGTTAAAAGTTGTAATTGAGATAATACATGACTAAAATCATAAGGCTGATATTCAACTGAATAAGGAAGTATTTGATAAAAAATAGATGGGAATATGCCGATTAATATGCATAATACTGATCCAATTACCATTGCAATGATCATATTTAAAGGTGCTTCTTTAGGTTTATGACCAGATTCATGTGCAAAGAAAGCAAAGAATGGTATTTTTATTCCAGAATGATGTAATACACCTGCTGATGCAAATAAGAGCATAAAATAAATGAATGATAAACCTTCGTATCCTAATGATGACATAATTAGCGATTTTGCGACAAAACCACTAAAAAGTGGGAATGCAGAAATTGAAATTGCTCCAATTATTGAACACACAGCAGTTATAGGCATATACTTAAATAAGCCTCCTAATTCAGAGGCCTTGCAAGTTCCAACTCTATATAAGACAGCACCCATACTCATAAATAGAAGGCCTTTATAAATTATATGTGCAAATGCATGTGCTACAGCCCCATTAATAGCTAATTCTGTGCCAATGCCAACTGCAACAACCATAAAACCAAGTTGGTTGTTTAAGCTATACGCTAACACTCTTCTCAGATCATTTTCAATGACAGCAAAAAATATAGGAAAGAATGTCATTAAAGCGCCAATATAAATAAGTATGTCTGTTCCTGCAAATGACCTTGCTAAAGCATAAATTGCTAGTTTCGTAGTAAATGATGACAATGCTACAGTTCCAACCTCACTCGCTTCAGGATATGTATCTTGAAGCCAACCGTTGAGAAATGGAAACGCAGCTTTGATTCCAAATGCTAAGAAAATTAAAAGACCTGATGTGTCATCTATTGACATTTGACCTAATAGAGCATTTCCATTTGAGTATAAAAATAAAACAGCTCCAGCTAGTAAAAACATTCCTGAACAGACTTGAATTACTATATACCTAAAAGCAGCTCTATATGCTCTCGTAGTATTACCACCCAAAATTAAAAATACGGAGGTAAATGCAGTAGCTTCCCACCAAAGGAATAATGTAAACAAATCTCCAGCATGCAATGCAGCAATAGCTGCTCCTGCATAACTTATAACAGCTATATTTTCTTTCCAATCATCTTTGTGACTTCCAAAGATTATTGTGATAAATGCAGCTATATGGAAAACAATTGCAAAAGGAAGTGAAAGATTGTCAGAGTGGTTTATTATAAAATTATAGTCTAGAACATTAATTGTTAAATGAGTTCCAAACCCATTAAATAATGAAAATGAAGATAAAAGGACTAAAAAAATCATGTAAACTTGTCTACCAAGCTTAGGAAGGAAGGGGATTAAAAATGCCCCGATAAACATGATAAATCCAGGAGGGAAGGAATTAATCATAATAATCCTCATCTCTCATAAATATTGATCTTAAAGCTACACCTACTTTAAAAATTACAATGCATGAAATGTATCCAAAAAGTGCAGGGAAAAACAAAAACTCCTCGATTTTAAATTCACCATGTCTATGGCCTACAAATTCAAGAAGTAATAATAATATGCAAATGAATAAAACTATAGAATTTATTTTCCCAAACTTTTTTATTAATTTTAATAATATCATTATCAATTCCCAAATATTAAGTTAGTAATGTCTTTTAGCGGTTCTATGTAAATAAACAAAATAATCGTAAGTATAGCAGCAAAAAAAGTTGGATAAACTGTCAAAGGATGCTTAGTTACTTGTATATTGGTTCTTTTTTGTTGAAAGAAGGCCTTAGCAGGTATTTCTAATAAATAATAAACATTCAGAAGAGTTGAAATTGCGAGAATGTAAATAACTAATAAATAGTCTTTTTCAACAGAACCTAACATTAAGTAAAATTTGCTCCAAGATCCACCCATTGGTGGTACGCCAATAATTGACAAAGAACCTATGAAAAAAGCCATAAATGTTAAAGGCATTGATTTACCCATTCCATTTAAATCTGAGATTTTTGACAAATGTGTTGCAACATATATTGCACCTGCTGCAAAAAATAATGTAATTTTACCCACAGCATGCATAACAATATGAATTGCTGCACCTTGTACTGCTATATTTGTTGCAATGGCACCTCCAAGCACTATATATGATAACTGACTAATAGTAGAATAAGCTAATCGAGCTTTTAAATCATCTTTAGTAATTGCAATACAACTTGACAGCAATAAGGTAATACTTGATATCCATATTAACCAAACTGCACCATTAGTTTCAGTTAAAAAATCTATTCCAAAGACATATGTAATTACAACTAACATCGAAAACACACCAGCTTTAACAACAGCAACAGCGTGTAATAGTGCTGATACAGGAGTTGGTGCTACCATTGCAGCTGGAAGCCATTTATGAAATGGCATTAATGCGGCTTTACCAATTCCAAATGCAAATAATGCCAACAAAAATGGAACATATTCATTTGAGATATTACCTTTTAAAATACCATTTGTTGAAAAATCCAAACTACCTGTCAGTACCCAAACAATTATTATTGCTGGAAGTAAAAAAACAATTGAAGTTCCCACTAATATACCCATGTAAATTCTTCCAGCTCTTCTAGCCTCTTCATTTTGTTTATGAGCTACTAGAGGATAAGTGGAAAATGTTAAGACTTCATAAAAGATAAATAATGTTAAAAGATTACCTGAATAGGCAATACAAATTGCTGCAAAGATAGCTATTGAATAAAATGTAAAAAATCTTGTTTGATTTTTTTCTTTATTACCTCTCATATAACCAATTGTGTAAATTGAAGCTAATATCCATAAGCCTGATGCTACTAATCCAAAAATTACACCTAAACCGGTTATCTTGAATGAAATAGATAATGTTTCGCTTATTTGAAAAAATGTGAAACTAAGGACTTCTCCATCTAAGTAAAGTGATGCAATATTCAGAGAACTGTAAAAAGTAATAATACCACCTATTGGCCCTAAGCTATCTCTTAAGTTCGGATTTGACGATGATAAAGGAGTTATAAAAAAGGCAATAAGGGGAGTTAAAATTGATAAATATATATATAATTCATTGGTCATTATTTAATTCCACTCATTAATGCATCAGAGGCAATAAAGCTATTATCAATTATTAAACCTGCGTCTATACCAAAATAAACATTTAAAAAAGTAATGACTAAAAGTGGTAAATAAATTTCAGGTAATTCTTTAATTTTTTCAATTTTTAAACTCTTTTCATTATACCAAAGACCTTCTATTAACTTCCAGATATAGATTAATGACAATGCTGAACTAACTAAAATTAAAAATGGAAGCCATATTCCTTCGCTCATATAAGCTGCCTTAATTAGATAAAGTTTTGATATAAATCCTACCGTTAATGGCAGTCCTGCTAAACTAAGAGCACAAATCACAAAAGAAAAAAAAGTAATTGGTAATTGCCTTCCCAGCCCAGCTATCGTTTTCACATCTATTCTTTTTAAAGTATAGTATCCCATGGCTACTATTGACATAAATAAGCCAGCTTTAATAAGAGCGTGATTTATTAGATGAATAAAACTTGAAGCAATTCCTGGACTTGTTGCTAAAGAAATGCCAAGAACGATATATCCAATTTGTGCCACTGAAGAATGCGCCAATAGTTTTTTTACATCTTTTTCGAATATTGCCATAATGGTTCCTGCAAACATCGCTAAAATTGCAAGGTATAATAATATATATCTAAGACTTTCAAATGAATAAATTTCATATGAAGATCCAAAAATGGTGTATGAAATTCTGACTATTATATATATAGAAACTTTTGTTGCTGTTGCAGCTAACAAAACAGAAACTGGTGATGGAGCATAAGCATAAGCATTTGGTAACCAAATATGTAAAGGAAAAACCGCTGCTTTAACCATTATACCTAACATCATAAATGTGAATGCAACTATAACTGATTTATTTAGTCCTAGAGCTGGAATTTTTTGAGCTAAATCACCCATATTTAATGTCCCAGTCACACCATATAATAGTCCAACTCCAATTACATAAAAGGTTGCACCAACTGCACCTAAAATTAAATAATTATAGCCTGCAACTAGAGCTTTCCTATCTACTTTTGATCCTAACGCAACAAGTGCTACTGCAGATAAAGATGAAATTTCTAGAAAAACAAAAAGGTTAAAAGCATCAGCTGTTGTGATTAAGCCAATCAAACCTGCAATTGTTAGCAACCACAAACTATAAGTTTTAGAAACAAGTTTTTCATCAATTTCTAAAGTAAAAAAATTATGTGCAAATAACGTCGCTATCAAGCCAATTACTGAAACTATCATAATTGGAATTATGCTTATTCTATCAATTACATATTCTATGCCGAGTGGTGGTGGCCAATTACCTAAATAGTATGAGATATTACTTTTATAAGAAACTTCAAAGCAAAGAAGAATTGTGAATATCATTGTTAGAAAAGATGCAAAAGTAGAAAGGGTCCATGCTAATCTATTGTTATTTAGAACCGCAACTATCAGTGAGAACATCAAAGGTGTGATGACGATAAGTATAGGTAAATTTTTAATTATAAATGGCATCATTTTTATTTTTTATCTTTGAGATATTTTTCATGATATTCGACTAAATCTGATGCAGAAATTTCATCTTCATTAATAGTTCCATATGCTTTGTTAATTCTAACAGTCAATGCAAGACCCAGAGCAGTTGTTGCAACGCCAACAACAATTGCTGTAAGTATTAGGACATGTGGAAGAGGATTAGAATATATTTCATTTACATTATCAGTTAAAATTGGAGCTGTTCCTCCAGCAATTTTTCCGAATGTTATATACAAAAGAAAAACAGATGTTTGGAAGATAGCTAGGCCAACTATTTTTTTTAAAAGGCTTTTTTTGGATATGACAATATAAAGTCCTATCATCATTAAAATGAATACTATCCAGTAATTCCAAACACCAAATATCTGATCAATCATTATTTTTCTTCCCAAAGTTAAAATTTGCGAATGAGTAAAA
>CACMOJ010000020.1 GCA_902615325.1 uncultured SAR116 cluster alpha proteobacterium
ATCTAATAAAATTTATGATTCAACAACTTTAGCAAATACAACTTTAACTTTAAATGGTCTAATTGGTTCCGAAACATTAAATGTAACTGGTAATTCTACTTTTGATAATAAAAACATTGGTTCTGGAAAAACTGTTACTGTAAACTCAATAACTCTTGCTAATGGAACTAATGGCGGTTTAGCTGCCAACTATTCCGTAGCAACTGGTCAAACAACAACAGCAACTGTTACTGCTAAACCTTTAATTGTTTCAGGTATAACTGCATCAAGCAAATCATATGATACAACAACATCTGCGTCATTGAACACCTCATCTTTATCTTATAATGGATTAGTTTCTGGTGATGATTTCACAGGATCTTTCACTGGTGTGTTTAGTAACGCAGACATCGGTACAGGAAAGTTAATAACATTAACACCAACGTTTTCTGGTAGTGATGTAACAAATTATTCTATTACAAACCATCCTAATGTTTATGCAAATATCACAATTGGTAATCCTTCAATAAGTGGCTTAAGTAACCAATCTAAAAATTTTAGAGATTTAAGTTACACATTAGCTGGTATTTCAAGTATTTCAGGACTGCCAATCACATACACATCGAGTAATACATCAGTGGCAACAGTATCAAGTTTAGGTGTCGTAACTATTTTAGACGTTGGGACAACTACTATTTCTGCAAACATTTCTGCAACGTTAAATTATAATTCAGCAACAGCATCTTACCAATTAGTAGTGAAGTTAAATTCAACAGATGTTGAGAGAATATCGCATGATACAATTAGGTTATCTGATAATTTGTCACAAAATAATCAGAGTTCAACTAATTCAAACTCAAATGTTGTTTCTAATAATACAAACACAAAAAATATATCTAGACAAGGTGGAGGAGTTATTAAAGCAAAAGTTGTTGTTTCTTCAGATAATCAAAGTCCAACAGTTGAAGGTATATATGATGATGGTTCAAATTTAGGCGAAGTTACTACAAAATTTAATGAAGATGAAGAAAAAGAAAGATTTGAGGAGCCTGGTGACATTGTTGAAAAAAGAAATATTATATTGAAAGTTTCATCTGGTGACTCTTACAATTATCAGCTTGAGTTAAGAAATAAAGGTCTCGTTATTAAAGCTTTAGATAATAGTTCGGTATCCTTTATTGAAAGCAATAAAGGCTTAGTTATACAATCTGCAATATCAGAAGTAATGAGTGTTGTAGGCTTTGTCAAAAGTCAGATCAAAACAATTATCATTGATATTAAAGAAAAATTTTAAATCACTTTAGGAATATTTTTTATACCATTCACAATAGAATTCTCGTAATCATCTATAGAAGAGTTAGTATTCTTTTTTGATTTTGATTCAATATAACTAAGCAAATCTTTTTCCAAAATACCCATGGTATTTTTTTTTTCAAAATTTTCTTTAGACCAATTTAAATTATCGTAGTTTTGTGCAAACCAATTATCACCTGTTGAACACTTCACAACATCTAGTAATTGCTTTTTTGTCAATCCAAAGTCATTTATTTGAGCTAACACATTTCTAGTAGCTAATACTGATGAGGCGGCAATAAAATTATTAAGTAATTTAATAGACATGCCCTTACCGAAATCACCAATATGGAGTATATTATCTCCTAAAATATTTAAGAGTGGCATTACATATTGCACTTCATCATTTTTTCCACCTACCATAAATGTCAATGTGCCTTCTTGAGCTCTAATAGTTGAACCAGACATTGGAGTATCAATTAATCTAAAATGTTCTGGCAAATTTTTTTTTAGCTTTTTAATATAAGTTATTGGTAATGTTGAACAAATTAATATCGTAACATGTTTTTTTGACAACAATGCATTGTTCTTAATTAATAAATCTTCTGTTTCTTTTGTATCTCTGACTATTGATAAAACAACACTATTTTTTAAAAAAAAATCTGACTTTGATGGTATGTATTTCTCTCCAAAATCTTTAAAGTTTTCACTTGCCTTTATATCATGTCCAGTCGCATTAATATTATTTTGTAATAACATTTTTAACATTGGGTAGCCCATTTCACCACACCCAGCTATACCTATGTTTTGATTAAGAATATTTGATTGGTTGTTTGTTATAGACATAATTGATGATTATAATAATATAAACAAAAATTTTACAAATTATTTATATGAATATTGAAGAATTAAAAAAATGGATAGGTTCTTCTGAAACGTCTGAAGATATAATCACATCATCTCTTGAACAAAGATTTAGAGCAACTTTAGACATAGATCCTGGAAATCCAAAACTAGGTGACGTAGCTTCTAGCGGCATACATTGGACGTTAGCACCACCAGTTTATAAACATTCTGATTTAGGTAAAGATTCTCACCCAAAAAAAGGTGGGTTTCTACCCCCCGTAACTCTTCCTAGAAGAATGTGGGCAGGTTGTGAAACTGATTTCTATTCTAAACTTTATATTGGAGACAAGATTACAAAAATATCTTCAGTTGATGATATTTCATTAAAAGAAGGGAAGTCTGGAAAATTATGTTTTGTTAAAGCGAAGTATGAATTTTTTGTAAACGATGAAATTAAAATTAGAGAATTTCATAACATTGTCTACAGAGAAATAAGTACAAATCAGAATATTGATAAGGTTGAGTTACCTTATGAAAAATTTGATAATGAAAAATCCATTTATACCCATCCCACAATTATGTTTCGTTATTCCGCTATTACATTTAATGGACATAGAATTCATTATGATTATCCTTACAGTACTAAAGAAGAGTTTTATCCTGATCTTGTTTTTCATGGCCCATTACAAGCGACCTTGCTGTTACATCTTTCAGAAGAAAATGCTAATAAAACTGCAAAAAAGTTTACTCATAGAGGAGTGTCTCCAGTTTTTGCAAATATGAATTTAAAATTAAAATTAAAAAAAATTAATGATAAAGAATATCACTCTTTTTCAGAGACTGATCCTTACGGAATGGCTATGGAGGGTAAAGCTTATTTTTAGTTTAATTTTTAAATTCTTCTCTAATTGTTTCTGAATTAGAGTTTAAGTCCGGCACATGTTTTGCGTATTGATGTAACCCATCATGTTCTGCGCCAGGAGCTATCATCTTTACTTTTCCATTAGGCGCGTTTACTTCAATAAATTGATTTTGTGGATGTTTTGAGAATTGATCTATATTTGAAATTCTTCCATATGCAATACCGCCTAATTCACATTTTTCAATTATTTGATTTCGAGTGTGTTTTTTAAATTTTGTATTGATGATTTCTTCTAACTTATTTGTGTTAACAACCCTAGCGTTATTTGAACAAAACATTTCATCAGTAGCTATATTTTCATCTTCAAGAACAAATTTACAAAAATTAAGCCACTCTCTTTCATTTTGTATTCCGATTAAAATTTCTAAATTGTCAGAACATTCAAAAGATGCGTATGGTGTAATTGTAGGGTGTCTTATCCCACATCTCTTAGGCTCTTTTTTTGAGTAAACATATTGTAAGTATGGAACATTCATCCAATCAGATAATGCTGAAAATAAAGATACTGAAATATGTCTTCCTATACCTGTTTTTTGTCTGCCTATTAGTGCTTGCAAAACTGCATTTAAAGCTGTCATTCCAGCAGAAATATCACATACTGATACACCAACTCTTGATCTTCCTTTTTCAATTTCATTTTCAGGGACGCCTGTTAAATCTGTAAGTCCAGTTTCAGCTTGAATGAGCATATCATATGCTTTTTGCTTCATATATGGGCCTTTTTCACCAAAACCTGTAATTGAACAAGTGATGAGTTTAGGGTGTTGATCTCTTAATTCTTTTAAATTAAGTCCTAATCTTTCAAATGCTCCAGGAGCTAAATTTTGAATTAAAATATCAGATTTCTTTATAATATTTTTTAAAACCTGTAGATCCTTTTTATCTTTTAAATTTAAAGCTATTGACTCTTTTCCTCGGTTTAACCAAACAAAATAGGCACTATCTCCATTAACAAAATCATCATATTTTCTTGCAAAGTCTCCTTCATGTCTCTCAACTTTTATTACTCTTGCTCCAGCATCTGCTAATCTGCTAGATAAGTATGGAGCTGCAACAGCTTGTTCAATTGAGACGACTAATATATTTTCTAAATCTTTTGACATAAATGAACTATAATATAAATTATCGTAAAATATAATATGAATTAAAAAAATATTTAATTATCTTAATTTTCGCTTATAAAAATACAATATGAATAATTTTGACTATGATTTGATTGTAATTGGAGCAGGTTCAGGTGGAACAAGAACGGCAAGAATAGCTTCTGGATATGGTGCCAAAACAGCTGTAATCGAGGGAGATAGAGCAGGTGGCACATGTGTTTTACGTGGTTGTGTACCTAAAAAATTACTAATTTATGGTTCTGAATTTTCTCATCAAGTTGAAGATGCAATTGGTTATGGTTGGGAAACTGGCAGTTTTAAATCAAATTGGAAAGATTTGATTTCAAAAAAAAATAAAGAGTTAGATCGACTTCATGGTATTTATAAAAACTTAATAATAACCTCTGGATGCGATTTAATACCAGGATGGGGAAAAGTTTTATCCGCTCATGAAGTTTTAGTGAAAAATAAAAGTTCAAAAGAACGTAAAATTTCTGCAAAAAAAATTATGATAGCTGTGGGTGGAAAATCAAGTTTTCCTGAATTTGATGGTAATTTGAATATGATAAATTCTGATGAAGCATTAGATTTAAAAGAGTTACCAAAATCAATTTTAATTTATGGATCTGGTTATATAGCTGTAGAATTTGCAGGTATTTTTAACGGTTTTGGTGTTGAAACTAACTTAGTTTTTAGGTCTGACTTTGTTTTAAGGGGTTTTGATTTAGATATAAGAAAGAAACTTACCGAACAAATAGAAAATAGAGGAATAAAAGTTTTCTCTAAAACTACAATTGAAAAAATAGAAGGAAATGATCAATTTTTAACTCATCTTTCTAATGGGAAAAAAATTTTAAGTGATAAAGTTATGGGCGCTACTGGACGTATTCCTAATATAGAAACGTTAGGATTAAATGAAATAGGTTTAAAAACTGGTAAACAAGGCAATATAATTGTGAATGAATTTAATCAAACTAATATTGAATCCATTTATGCCATTGGTGATGTAACAGATAGAATAAATTTAACTCCAGTAGCAATTGCTGAAGGTCACGCATTTTCTGATAGAGAGTTTGGAAATAAAAATAGATTTATTTCATACAACAATGTTCCAAGTGCTGTATTTTCTCAGCCACCAGTATCAGTTGTTGGTTTAACTCTTGAAGATGCGAAAACATTAAATATTAAGGCAAAAGAATTTGTGTCTGAATTTAATCCTTTAAAAAATACAATAACTGGTAAACAAGAGAAAACTTTAATGAAACTTGTTGTTGATGAAAATGACAAAGTTTTAGGTGCTCATATGCTTGGAGATTATTCTCCTGAAATTATTCAAGGTATAGCAGTATCGATAAAAGCAGGAGCAAAAAAATCAGATTTTGATGCAACTATTGGAATACATCCAACCGCAGCTGAAGAATTTGTTACTATGAAATAAAATTTATTAACATTGATAAAAATTATTTTTATTATAATCTCATTAAAAAGGTATTGATATGAAATGGACTATTGATTCTTGGCAAAATTATCCAATTAAACAAGTGCCAACATATAATGATAGTAATGAACTTAAAAATGTTGAGGATGAACTCTCACTCAGACCTCCTTTAGTATTTGCAGAAGAAGTTAGAAGACTACGAAGAAGATTAGCATCTGTAGCGGAGGGTAAATCATTTTTATTACAAGGTGGTGATTGTGCTGAATCTTTTTTAGAACATAATGCAAATAATATTAGAGATAGTTTTAAAGTTATACTTCAAATGGCAGCTGTGCTTACTTATGGCTCTTCATTACCCGTCATTAAAATTGGAAGGTTTGCTGGTCAATACTCTAAGCCAAGATCATCTCCAACCGAAGTAATTGATGGCATTGAACTTCCAAGTTATAAAGGCGACATGATCAATGATATGGCATTTACAAAAGAAGGTAGAAACCCTGATCCAAATAGACTTTTAATGGCATATGATAAGTCAGCCTCTACACTGAATTTGTTGCGAGCATTTGCAAGTGGAGGAATGGCAGATTTGAATAAAATTCAAGAGTGGAATTTAGAATTTGTTAAAGGAACAGATGAAGTCAATCGATATATTGAAATAGCTGAAAAAATATCAGAAGCTTTAACTTTTATGAAAGCTTGTGGAATAACTCCAAGTAATACATTGCAGTTAAGAGAAACTGAGTTTTACACTTCACATGAGGGTTTATTACTGAATTATGAAGAAGCTCTTACTAGAAAAGATACTATAACAGAAGAAAAGGGGTGGTTTGCAACTTCAGCGCATATGTTGTGGATTGGTGATAGGACAAGAGATTTAGATGGTGCTCATGTAGAATACATGAAAGGAATAGCAAATCCTATTGGCTTAAAATGTGGACCTTCGACAGATTTAGATGAACTTTTAAAACTAGTGGAAACTCTAAATCCAACAAATTCGTTTGGAAGATTAACTTTGATTGCAAGAATGGGGGCTTCTCAGGTAAGAGAAAAGTTATCTCCACTTGTCAAAGCTATCAAAAAATCTGGGTTAGCAGTTGGATGGTGTTGTGACCCAATGCATGGTAACACAATTAAGGCATCCAATGGTTATAAAACAAGAAAAGTTGATGATATAATGGAAGAGGTTAAAGGTTTTTTTGAAGTTCATTTCGATAATAATACTGTTCCTGGTGGTGTTCATTTTGAAATGACTGGTCAAAATGTAACTGAGTGTGTTGGTGGAATATATAATGTTAAAGAAGACAATTTAAGTGATAGATATCATACTCATTGTGACCCTAGACTAAATGCAAATCAATCACTTGAATTAGCCTTTCTTTTAGCTGAATTGTTAGTTAATAAAAGGAAAAGTAATTAAGCTAAAAATTTTATTAATATGGTTAATAGGAATAAAATAAAAAATTCAAAAGATATATTTGAAAATTCAAGGCCTAATATAAAAGATCTACCATCAATTACTGATAGTTATTTTACGAAAAGTAAATCTATTGTGTCAAAATTTGGTGATACTGAAGTGACATATGCAATTTTTATGAGAAGGCCAGTGTTGTCAGCTCTTAACCCTGCCTTAAAATGGCTAGATAATATTTTAAAAGATAGAAATTGTAAAATTAATGTTAAGAGATTTTTTGAAGAAGGGGAGTATGTTGGTGCTGGCGAACCTCTAGCATATATATCTGGTTCTTTTTTTAATCTCGTTGATTTAGAAACAGCTTTATTACAAAAGATTGGAGCAACATGTGTTGCTGCTTATAATGCAAAATCAATGGTAAGCTCTCTACCCTATGCTTCTTTTCTTGCAATGGATGCAAGGCATTGTGCAGGAACTGATATGGCTGATTTAATGGCTTATGGTGCTTTTGTTGGCTCAGAATCTGCTAAAAAAGAAAAGGATGTTGTTGGATTTATTGGGTGTGCTACAGATAGGACAGCATCTTTATTTGATAAAAATAGCGGCTTGGGAACAATGCCTCATGCTTTGGTCGGGTATGCTGGCACAACCCTTGAAGCTGCAAAAATGTATCATAAAACATTTCCAAATGAACCATTAACTGTATTAATTGACTATTTCGGAAAAGAAATTACGGATGGATTATCAGTAGCTAGATATTTTAAAAATCTTGCAAAAGAGGGAAAGTTATCACTTCGTTTAGATACTCATGGCAGTAGATATTTAGAAGGTCTAGACGTAGCTGGCTCGTATAATGTATTAGAGAGAAATGCCCCTGATTCAATAAGAGGTTATCGTACAGAACAAGAGTTAAGATATTTAATAGGTACAGGAGTATCAGCTGCTTCAGTTTGGAGATTAAGAGAAATTTTAAATGATGCTAATTTTCAAAAAGTAAAAATTGTTGCAAGTAGTGGATTTGGCCCTGAAAAATGCAAAGTTTTTTCTTTTGCAAATGTACCAGTTGATACTATAGGTACCGGGTCATATTTACCAAGTAAATGGTCCGAAACATATGCTACAGCAGATATTGTTTCCTATGGTGGAAAATCAATGGTTAAATTAGGAAGAGAATTTCTATTTAAGAAGTAGAATTTATAACTATATATAAACTATGGTGACAAATCTAAAAATTGCATTAGCGCAACTAAATCCTTTGGTTGGAGATGTAATTGGTAATGTTGATAAATTAATTTCTGTAAGATCAAGTTTAGATGATAGTGTTGATATATTAGTAGCACCAGAGCTTTATATTTCTGGTTATCCAATTGATGATTTGGTTCTGAGAGAAGATTTTTTAGATTTAGTAGACAAAGGATTAGAAAACCTTGCTAAAGCAACAAAAGATTCTAAATCATCTATAATTGTTGGCGCTCCAAGAAAAGAAAAAAATACTATTAGAAACTCAGTATTTGTAATTGAAAATGGAGAAATTTCTACATTTAGAGACAAATACGAATTACCAAATTCTGGGGTTTTTGACGAACAACGTATATTCACCCCTGGAAATTTATCTGGACCAGTTAATATTAAAGGAGTAAGAATTGGAATTCCAATTTGTGAAGATATTTGGAGAGAAAATGTTATTGAGTGCCTGGCAGAATCGGGAGCAGAGATTATAGTTTCAATAAATGCGTCTCCATTTACTTTGAGCAAATATAATGAAAGATTATCAGTTGTTATATCTAGAATTAGAGAAAATCAGCTTCCTTTAGTTTATCTGAATCGATATGGAGGTCAGGACGAACTAGTTTTTGATGGCAATTCTTTTGCTTTAAATGATGATGGCTCAATATTTTTGAACTGTAAATCATTTGAACATGATATTTCTATAATCAATTTTAGAAAAGATAAAAAATGGATTGGAAAAGGAGATATCATAAAATCTTCAACTAAATATGAAAGTTTGTATAAAGCTCTTGTTTTAGGTTTAAGAGATTATGTAAAAAACAATAAATTTCCTGGAGTTATTTTAGGAATGTCTGGTGGAATAGATTCTGCTTTAGTATCATCCCTTGCTGTTGATGCTCTTGGCCCTCAAAATGTTCATGCCGTTATGATGCCCAGCCCTTATACAAGCAATGAAAGTTTAAATGATGCTAAGGAAGCTCTAAATTTTCTTGATGTAGAATATAATGAATTAAACATTCAAGACAGCATGAAAATTGTTGATAAAACTCTTTTAGATTTTAAAGGTCCAGATTTTAAAATAGGTATTACTGAGGAAAATATTCAATCAAGATTGAGAGGTTTATTATTAATGGCTCTATCTAATCGATTTGGATATATGTTGTTAGCAACTGGTAATAAGTCAGAGTACGCGGTTGGATATGCAACATTGTATGGAGATATGTGTGGAGGTTATGCTCCAATAAAAGATGTTTGGAAAACAGATGTGTTTGAATTATGTAAATGGAGAAATAATAACCACTCCTCATTTTTTTTAGGTCCAAACTCAAAAGTGATGCCAGATAATATCATTAATAAACCACCTACAGCTGAACTGAAAGACAATCAAAAAGATACTGATAGTTTACCCGATTATAATATTTTAGATGAAATTTTGAGAAGCTTAGTTGAAAAAGAATTATCTGTTCAAAATATCATTAGTAAAGGTTTCAATGAGTCCGAAGTTAAAAAGGTTTCTCGATTATTATCTATTGCTGAATATAAACGTTTTCAGTCAGCTCCTGGTCCTAAAGTTACAGATAAAGCTTTTGGCAGAGATAGAAGGTTTCCATTAACTAGTGGGTTTTCAAATTGGAATTAATTAACTTTACATAAACGAATCCAGAGTTTATTAAATTTTAACAGATAAATTTTTTGGAAAATATAATGAATAAGCTACGATTTGCCCCTAGTCCGACTGGTAATTTACATGTTGGAAATTTTAGAACCGCATTGATAAATTATCTATTGGCAAAAAAATTATCAGGCCATTTTATGTTGAGAATTGACGATACTGATATCGAGAGATCTAATTTGATTTATGAAGAGCAAATAAAGAAAGATCTTATTTGGGCAGGTATGAATTGGGATAGTGAAGTTAGACAAAGTCAAAGAATTAATAAATATAAAGAAGTTTTAGATTTGATAATAAGTAAACAATTAGTTTACCCATGTTTTGAAGATCCTGAAGAATTGAACCTTAAAAGAAAAGCTCAATTGTCATCTGGAAAACCTCCAATTTATGACAGAAAATCATTAAATTTAACGGATAAAGAGATAGAAGAAAAGATTTCAAAGGGTAAAAAACCTCATTATAGGTTTTTTTTAAAAAAAGAAAAAATTATTTGGAATGATTTAGTTCGTGGTGAATGTGTATTAGACACATCATCTGTTTCTGATCCGATTATTGTTAGAGAAGATGGAAGATTTATTTATACTTTAGCGTCTGTAATAGATGACAGTGATTTTAAAATTACTCATATAGTTCGTGGAGAAGACCATGTTACAAATTCAGCAGTGCAAATTCAGATTTTTAAAGCTTTAAACTTACAAATTCCTCAAATGGGACATTTATCATTAATGACTGATATTGATGGAGGAGGATTATCTAAAAGATTAGGAAGTCTGTCTATTGATGAATTAAAAAAACAAAATATAGAACCTCAAGCTTTAATGAGTTATTTAGCTAAAATTGGTTCCTCTCAAAATGTTGAATTACATAATTCTATAAATCAGCTTATTACTGAATTTGATATCAATTCATTTAATAAAGCACCTACAAAGTTTGATCATGAATTTTTAAAAAATTTTAATATTAAATTTTTTCAATTAATTAATTTTAATACCATAAAAGAGAGAATAACTAAGAATAAAGCTTATTTCACAGAAGAGTTTTGGGATTTCATTAAAACTAATGTTTCTTCAATTGATCAAATTCATGAGTGGTTAGATATCCTTTATGGTAACTTTTACATTGATAAAAATAATAATTTTGAAACGAAAAATTTCTATTTGAATTGTTTTCCAGATCAGCCAATTGATCATCTAACATGGTCTAAGTGGTTAGAAAATATAACACTAAAAGTTAATGACAAAAAAATTAATATTATTAAAAATATTAGAGCATTTTTAACAGGTAAATCATCAGGTCCTGAGTTATCAAGTTTAATAATTTTTTTAGGAAAAGAAAAAATTTTTCAAAGGCTTAAGAAAGATAATTAATTATGCTAAAGATTTATAATACATTATCTAAAAAAATTGAAGATTTTATCCCTATAAATAAATCACATATTAAAATTTATGTATGTGGTCCAACTGTATATGATAAAATACATATAGGAAACGCCAGACCTTTGGTTGTTTTCGATACATTTGTAAGATTATTAAGGTATAAGTATCCAAAAGTGACTTATGTAAGAAATATTACAGATGTTGATGACAAGATAAATGATCGTTTGATATCAGAAAAAATTACCTTAAAAGATCTTACTGATAAAACTATTAATGATTTCCAAAAAGATTGTACATCATTAAATAATTTATATCCAGATTATGAACCCAGAGCAACTCAACATATTTCAGAAATGATTGAAATGATAGAAAATCTAATATTAAATGAATTTGCTTATTTATCAAAAGGGCATGTTTTATTTAATATTAAAAAATTTCCAGAATATGGAAATTTGTCTAATAGAACATTAGATGAAATGATTTCTGGTTCGAGAGTAGAGATAGCTGATTATAAAATTAATCCTGGAGATTTCGTTCTTTGGAAGCCTTCAGAGCAAAACATTCCAGGATGGGAAAGTCCATGGGGAAGGGGCAGGCCAGGCTGGCATATTGAATGTTCTGCAATGAGCAAAAAATATCTAGGAGTTGAATTTGACATTCACGGAGGTGGTGCAGATTTAATTTTTCCTCATCATGAAAATGAAATTGCCCAATCTAGATGTGCAAATAACTCTGATTCTCTAGCAAATTACTGGATGCATAATGGTTATGTAAACATTAATAATGTAAAGATGTCTAAGTCTTTAAAGAATTTTGTAAGTATATCAGAACTTCTTAATAGATTTAAGGGTGAAACTATAAGATATTTTTTGCTACAATCACATTATAGAGCGCCATTAAATTTCTCTGATAATTCTCTTTTAGAAGCAAATACTTCATTATCTAGTTTGTATAGATCAATTGAAAATTTATCTATAAATGGTGATCCTGATAAAG
Organism: uncultured SAR116 cluster alpha proteobacterium; assembly: GCA_902615325.1. GTDB lineage: Bacteria > Pseudomonadota > Alphaproteobacteria > Puniceispirillales > Marisalimonadaceae > TMED54. The sequence goes on from CACMOJ010000020.1 coordinate 12,267, forward strand.
AAATTTTAACTAATTTAGAAGATGATCTTAACACTCCAAAAGTTTTTTCTAGGTTACATTTTTTATCTGAACAAGCCAATAAGGGGAGTGTAGAGGCTGCACAGCTTTTAAAAAATTCATCGTCAATCTTGGGGTTTCTTGAAAAAACTTCAGATGACTGGTTTAAGAGAAGTTTTATTAATGAAAATAATTTATCAAATGATAAAATCACAATAAATCAAATTTTAGGACTTATAGAAAAAAGAGCAAATGCTAAAATAAAAAAAGATTTTGAATTAGCAGATAAGATTAGAAAATCTTTGGATGATCAAGGAATAGTTTTAGAAGATAATGCAGAAGGTACAGATTGGCGATATAAATAATTTATATGAATAATGTTTTTATAATATTAGTTAAGCCACAACTAGGTCGAAATATTGGTTCTGTAGCAAGAGTAATGAAAAATCTAAATTTTAAAAATTTACGGATTGTAAATCCAAGAGATGGATGGCCTAATGAAGATGTAATGTCAACTGTAGCAGGTGCGTACGATATTATAAAAAATACTAAAATATATGATACCGTGTCAGAAGCTTGTAATGATTTAAATTATTTATTTGCATCCTCTGCAAGAAAAAGAGACTTAAATATTAAAACTTTAAATTTAGTCAAAACAGTTTCCTCATTAAATAAAACTAACTTTTCTAGAAATGATTTCAAATTTGGTATTTTATTTGGTTGTGAAAGTTCAGGATTATCAAATAAAGATTTAATTACTGCAAATCAATTAATTTATATACCATCTAATTCAGAATTTTCTTCATTAAATATATCTCATGCAGTTTCATTAATATGTTGGGAATTCTTTAAATTTTTTAATAATCTTAGCTTAGATTATAATTCTAAATTCTTTCAAAATGAAACCCCTACAATTAAAGACATGGATTTTTTTTATAATAATTTATCAAAAAAATTAAATGACTCAGGTTTTTTCCATTCAGACTTAATGAAAAAATCAATTATGGAAAATATTAAAGTTTTATTTAATAGGGCAGAATTATCTTCTCAAGAAATTAAAACTTTAAATGGTATGATAAAATCTTTATATGAATACAATAAACAAGCTTGACATTGATGATTCAAACGTTATTTTAAGACAAAAATAGGAATTGTATGGCTAAATCCGATCATAAACGTTTAAGTTCTAAACATAAAATTGATAGACGTCTTGGAGTTAATTTATGGGGTCGTCCTAAATCTCCTTTAAATATGAGAGATTATGCTCCTGGTCAACATGGACAAAGAAGAAAAAAACCTACTGACTTTGGTGTTCAGTTAATGGCTAAACAAAAGTTAAAAGGTTATTACGGAAATATTGGTGAAAAACAATTTAAAAAATATTATGTAGAAGCAGTAAGACGTAAAGGTGATACTGGTGCTAATCTTGTTGGTTTGTTAGAATGTAGATTGGATGCAATAATCTATAGAATGAAATTAGCTCCAACTGTTTTCGCTTGTAGGCAGTTAATTAATCATGGACATGTAAATGTTAATGAAAAAAGATGTAACATACCATCTAGAATGATTAAGGTTGGAGATATTATATCTTTAAAAGAGAAAGCTAAAACTATACCATACGTATTACAAGCTATAGAAACACCTGAACGTGACGTGCCAGATTATATTGAAATAGATCATTCTAAATTTTCAGGTGGAATATTGAGAATACCTGCTCCTGATGAAATTCCATACCCAGTTCAGATGGAAACAAATTTAGTTATTGAGTATTACTCTAGATAATAATTAATTTAATTAAAAAAAAAAGCCCGCTTTTGATAGCGGGTTTTTTTTTAATATTTAATCGCTAATTTTTTCTAAGATCTTTGGTGGAGACATAGGTAAACTATAAAACCTAGTTCCAATAGCATTATATATAGCATTTGCTATAGCAGATAATGGTGGAACTATTGGTACTTCTCCCACGCCTCTAACCCCCTGTGGGTGTTTTGGATTAGGTACTTCTACAAGAATAGTATCAATCATAGGTAGATCTGAACAAACAGGTATTCGATAGTCTAAAAAACCAGGATTATCTAGTTTGCCTTCTTTATTATATATATACTCCTCATTTAATGCCCAGCCAATCCCTTGAACAACTCCACCTTGAAGTTGACCTTCAACATAAGCAGGGTGTATTGCTTTACCTACATCTTGTGCTGCTGTATATCTAATAACTCTTGCTATACCAAGTTCTATATCTACCTCTACATCACAAATATGTGTTGCAAAACCACCTTCAGCTCCAACAGTATTAACTTGATGACCTGCTCCAATGGGACCGCCGGTAGGTGTTGCTTTTTCTGCAAGCTCAACAAGCGTTAGAGGTTTAAATTTACCTGCATTGTCACCAGCTGGTCTAGCTTGACCATTTTCCCATTCGATTGCTTCTTTATCAATATTCCAGATTTTTGACGCTCTGTCTTTAAGTATATCAATTACCTGATTTGTTGATTCTGTGACTACTAGTGCTGAAGCAAATAAAACACGACTTCCTCCTGTTAAATTACTGAAACCAATTGAAGCTGTATCACCAATCAGTACAGATACTCGATTAACATCAATTCCTAAAAGTTCAGCAGTAATATTTGCTATCGATGCTCTAGAACCACCGATATCTGGATGTCCTGTTGTTACTACAACATTACCATCTTCAGTTATATTAACCTGAGCACTTGATTCGCCACCAGCATTAAACCAAAATCCACTCGCATAACCTCTTCCTTGAAGTTTTTTTAAAGGAGCTTTGTAATGTGGATGCGATAAGCAAGCTTCTAGTGTTTCAACGTAACCCATAACAGGATAAGTTGGTCCATGAACTGCTTTAGTTCCTTGTTTAGCAGCATTTTTTAATCTAAATTCTAATGGACATATTTTAAGGGCTTCTGCAACCTCATCTATTACACATTCAACAGCATATGCGCCAATAGGTGCCCCTGGTGCTCTATAGGCAGCTACTTTAGATCGATTTGAAACAACATCGTAACCAAAAGTATGTGCATTTGGTATATCGTAAGGTGCTAAACAGCATCCAGCAGCACCTCTAATTGGGGCTCCTGGAAATGCACCAGCCTGCAGATAAAAAGTGCCTTGAGCGGCTGTAATTTTACCATCATTTTTTGCACCAATTTTAACTTTGCTTTTGGAACCTGATGTTGGTCCACTAGCTCTCATAACTTCTTCTCTAGTCATAACCATTTTTACAGGTCTACCTGACTTTTTTGATAAAATTGTAGCAACTGGCTCAAGATAGACTATCGTCTTTCCTCCAAATCCTCCACCAATCTCTGCGGGAATAGCTCTTATGCTACTTTGAGGAATACCTGTAATGAATGATGTCATTGCTCTAACCATGAATTGACCTTGGCTTGAACTCCATATAATGGTTTTATCGTCAGGTGATACACTTACCAAACAAGCGTGTGTTTCTAAATAACCTTGATGTACTGCAGCTGTTTCAAACTCTTTTTCGATTATAATATCAGCATCTTTAAAACCTTCTTCAATATTTCCTTTTTTATGTTCTAATGTTCCCACAATATTTGAAGGCTTTCCATCAAATTTAATAAAATCATGTAAAATTGGAGCATCAGGCTTAATTGCATCGTCTATCTCGATAGCCCAAGGATGAACATCATAATCAACTTCTATTAATTCACATGCTTTTTCTGCTATTTCTTCTGTCCTTGCAGCTACAGCAGCAATTGGATGACCATGAAAAAGCACTTTTTCTTTTGCTAAAACATTTCTTGCCATCCATCTTATATCCTGAATTCCTAATATTACTGGTGTATCGACAGGGAAATCAACACAATCAGCTGATGTAGCAACTGAAAATACACCATCTAGTTTTTCTGCTTTTTTTGTGTTTATAGATTTAATTGTGGCATGAGGGTGAGGACTTCTTAATACTTTGCCCCAAATCATTCCTGGCATTATAGTATCTGCAGCATATTCTGCTCTACCAGTTACTTTATCAGCTCCATCTGGCCTGATTGTATTTTTACCAATCCATTTGTTATCCATTTCATTCATTATGCATTCTCCCTTATCTCTTCAGCAGCTGCTTGAACTGCTTTTACAATTTTATCATATCCTGTACATCTACATAGATTTCCAGCTAACCAATAACGAATTTCAGTCTCTGTAGGATTTGTATTTTTTTCAAGAAGAGATTTTGCGGCAACTAACATTCCAGGGGTGCATATTCCACATTGAAGGGCAGCATGTTCCAGAAAGGTTTTTTGTAAAACGTTGAACTTACCATTTTTTGCCATTCCTTCGATAGTTTCAATGTTTTTATCCTCTGTTTCTGCAGCTAATACTAGACATGAACATACTAATCTTCCATCCATAGTGATGCTACATGCACCGCAGTCTCCAGTACTACAAACTTCTTTAGTTCCAGTCATGTTTAGATCTTTTCTTAACACATCAAGAACTGTGTCGTAAGGCTGGCAAAGAAATTCTGTTTCTTCACCATTAATTTTTGTTTTAACCTGTATTTTAGCCATTTCGTCTATCCTTTTTTTGCTCGTTCAATTGCTTTTTCTAAAGCCCTCTTAAATAAAACTTTTGAAACTTTTTTTCTATAACTTATAGTTCCTCTTTTATCGTCGATAGGATTACAAGCTGCTTCACATGCTAAAGCAGCTTTTTCTACAGCTTCTTTTTCAAAATTTGAACCAATTAGGGCTTTAGAGGCGTCTTCAACTAACAATGCTGTAGGAGCAACTGCACCAAGAGCAACCCTTGCATCAACACATTTATCATTTTCAATTGTAACATTCACAGCGCAACCAACAACAGCTATATCCATTTCAGTTCTTGGTATCATTCGCAGATAAGCATCGCCTGAACATTTTTGTTTTTTTGGAAATTGAAAGTTAACAACAATTTCACCATTCTTTAAATTAGTTTTTCCTGGACCTGCATGAAAACTCTCGATTGGCATGTTTCTTTCGCCTTCAGGACCATGTACCTTTACAGTTGCACCAGATGCTATTAATGCTGGCACACTATCTCCAGCAGGTGAAGCATTGCAAAGATTACCACCTAATGAAGCTCTACCTTGTATTTGTTCAGAGCCAATTAATCTTAAAGCTTCAAGAACACCTGGCCAATTATTACCAAAATCTTCTTCTTCATCTAAAACTGCACCTGCAACCGCGGCACCAATTGTATATGATCCATTATCATTACTTATTTCTTTTAATTCTTTTATATTTTTAATATCAATTATTGTATCAGGTTGAGATATCCCAGACCGAATTTGAACCAAAAGGTCGGTACCTCCAGCTAAAATTTTTGTTTTTCCTTCTTTACTCGATTTATAATATGCATCTACAGCTTGTTCAAGTGTTTCAGGGGATATGAATTTAACTTCAGACATGTTTTATATTCTCCAATTATGTTTATAACAGCTTAAAAATTTAATAAAATTAAATCAATAGTTAAGGTTAATTAGTTTTAATCTTTTTTTCTTCAAAAAAACTTGTTAACTCTCCATTTTCATGCATTTCTCTAATTATATCACAACCTCCAACAAATTCTTTTTTTACATAAAGTTGAGGTATAGTTGGCCAATCAGAATATTCTTTAATGCCTTCTCTAATTTCTTGATCTTGTAAAACATTGCTAGTTTTATAATTAACTCCTAAATGATTTAAAACTCCTACAACTGCTGCAGAAAATCCACATTGTGGCATTTCAGGAGTTCCTTTCATAAAAAGCATTACTTCACTTTCATTTATTAGATTTTCAATTTTTTCTTTTATAGAATTTTCCATTTTAATTCTCCATTATTTATTTGGGTTCAGATGTATTTAAAGCTAATGCATGAAGATCATACCCCATCTTACCTTTAAGAGCCTTGTAAACCATTTGATGTTGTTTAACTTTTGAAAGACCCTTAAATGAGCTGGTTTCAATATAAGCTGCATAATGATCCCCATCACCTCTAAGATCATCAATCTGAATCTTAGCATCAGGAAACGTTTCTAAAATTAAATCTTTTATTTCATTCGCTTGCATTGGCATAAATTCACCTCTAAGAAAATAAGTTTGGGATAGTATTGTTGTATAAATCTAAGCACTTATTAATACATATGCTATCATATTTTGGTATTTCAACAACACCTGTATTATTGGTCTTTCCAATGCAATATATTTTAATATTTTCGGATTTTGAAAATTCCATTAACTCATCAGGTTTATTTGTTGAAATTATTATTCGACTTTGATCTTCGCCAAATAACCAGCCATGTAAAAATAAAAGATTTTCTTTGTTTGGAGTTTTTATTCTAGGAGGTAAATTAATATTAATACCCAGTTTATATAATAAAAGCATTTCAATCATGCATGGTAATAACCCACCATCAGAAATGTCATGAGCAGAATTTATAATGTTATTATCATTCAGCTTCGTTATAAAATCATAAAGTTGTTTTTCTTTTTTTAAATTAATAGGTGGTACTTGTCCTAAGAAATCATCACAAAAAATTTCTTGGTATAAACTTGATTGAAGAAAACCATCAAATTTATTTTCATCTTGGCCAACTATAAATAATGTTTCATTGTTTTTGGCATTCATAAAGATAATTTTTTCAATGTCATCTATAACACCTACCATTCCAATCACGGGTGTAGGTAAAATACTTTTCCCATTAGTTTCATTGTACAAAGAAACATTTCCAGAAACTACGGGAGTATATAGTTCTTCGCATGCTTCTTTAATTCCTTTAATTGAGCCTACAATTTGACCCATTATTTCTTTTTTTTCAGGATTTCCAAAATTGAGATTATTTGTTACGGCTAATGGCTTAGCACCGGACACAATTAAATTTCTTGCGGCTTCTGCGACAGTAATTTTTCCACCTTCAATTGGATCGTTTAAAATATATTTTGAATTGCAGTCAGTTGATATAGCAACTGCTTTACCTTTAAATTCACCTTTTTCACTATTATGAACTTTAACAATTGAAGCATCACTTTTATTGCCAATAGATATTGTGTCTCCCATTACAGAGCTATCATATTGTTCATAAATCCATTTTTTTGAAGCAAAGTTTTCATTTTTAATTATTTTATAAATTATTGATTTTATTGATTCTTTTTTTATAATATTTTTATTGTCTAAAATCTTGCTGGAAGTTTCAATTACATATTCTCTACTTAGCTCAGGTGAGTCGTTTACTAAAAAATCGAGTGGTAGATTACAAACTATTTTATTTTCTTTTTTTAATATAATTTTCTTTTCATTAATAATTTTACCAATCACAGCAAAGTCTAAATCCCATTTTTTAAAAATTTTTTTTGCGTCATCCTCAGCTCCCTTTTTTAAAATCATCAACATTCTTTCTTGGCTTTCTGAAAGCATGATTTCATAACTTGACATGTTTTTTTCTCTTAGTGGAATTTCATCTAAATCAATTTTAATTCCAACATTACCTTTTGAAGCCATCTCAACACTTGAGCTTGTTAATCCAGCCGCACCCATATCTTGGATTGACAATATTAAGTCTGTTTTCATTAATTCTAAGCAGGCTTCCAATAAAAGTTTTCCTGTAAATGGATCTCCAACTTGAACAGTTGGTTTTTGGCTTTCTGTATCATCAGAAAACTCAGCTGAAGCCATGGTAGCTCCATGTATTCCATCTCTTCCAGTTTTTGCACCTACATATATTACCGGGTTTCCAATTCCACTTGCAGCCGAATAAAAAATTTTATTTTTTTTTACCAACCCTATGGCCATTGCATTTACAAGTATGTTTGAGTTATAAGATTGATTAAAATTTGTTTCTCCACCAATTGTAGGAATTCCGATACAATTTCCATATCCTCCAATTCCTTTTACAACACCACTTAAAAGATGATTGGTCAATGGATTAGAAATTTCTCCAAATCTTAATACATTCATCAGCGCTATGGGTCTTGCACCCATTGTAAAAACATCTCTTAATATTCCTCCAACACCTGTAGCTGCTCCTTGATAGGGGTCTATAAAAGAAGGGTGGTTATGAGATTCGATTTTGAAAACAATAGCTTGATTATCTCCAATATCGATTATTCCTGCATTTTCACCAGGACCTTGAATAACGTAATCGCCAGAGGTGGGTAATGTTTTTAACCACTTTTTTGAGCTTTTATAAGAACAATGTTCAGAGAACATTGCTGAACATATGCCAGTTTCTGTAAAATTTGGGGTTTTACCAATTTTCTTGCATATTAATTTAAATTCTTCTTCCGTAAGTCCCATCTCCATTGCTTGATCTAATGTGCATTCATTATTTATATTTTTTTTCATCATTATTAACTTAACAATTGTTCAATTAAGTTCTGAAAGAACAATCTACCATCTAAAGAATTGTGATGACTAAAAACTGATCTTTCTGGATGAGGCATCATTCCAAGAATTCTTCCATTTTCAGATAAAACACCCGCGATATTTTCTACAGAACCATTAGGGTTAAAATTTTCTTCATATTTAAAAGCTATTTGGCCATTGAATATTAATTTTTTTAATTCATTACCATTGACATAGTAATTTCCTTCGTTGTGAGCAATTGGAATATTAAGTTTAGTATTTGGCTTAAACCCCCATGTAAAAGGGCTTGGTAGTGTATTTTGGACGATCACGTTTAAATCATGACATAAAAATTTTAAAACACTATTTTTTATTAAAGTTCCAGGAAGAAGTTTTGTTTCTGTTAAAATCTGAAATCCATTACAAATTCCTAAAATTGCTCCACCTCGACTAGCATGGTCTCTAATCGATTTAATTACTGGTGAATTTGAGGCCAAAGCACCACATCTTAAATAATCTCCAAAAGTAAATCCTCCAGGAATCACAATTAAATCAAAATTTTCAATATTAGTTTCTTTATGCCATATAAATTTAGGCAATTTTTTTGAAATAAATTTTATAGCCTCGAATATATCTCTATCACAATTTGAACCAGGAAAGACTACAATTGCTACTCTCATATCAATCTTTCTTTAGAAGTGAAATCTCATAGTCTTGTATATTAGTATTAACTAGGATCTGATTACACATTAGTTTGGATTGATATAGACAATCTTCTTCATTTAAATTTTTAAATGATAGCTTTATTTGTTTGCTAAGAATTAATTCATCAATATTTTTATAACCCAAATTTGATAAGGTTTTTTTTATGGCTTCAGTTTCTGGGTTCAAAACTTCTTTTTTTGGAAATATATCAATTATAACATCAATAATCATTAATTAACTCTCTATTTTTATTTCAAATCTTTTGATAATTTCTTCATAACCTTCAATTAAGTCACCTGTATTATTTCTAAATATATCTTTATCAAAATTCTTTTTTGTATTTTTATCCCATAACCTACAATTATCTGGGCTAATTTCATCTGCAAGTATTAATTTATTCTCATTGTCACTTAGAGTTTTTCCAAACTCAATTTTAAAATCAATAAGTTCAACATTAATTTTGCTAAATAAATAAACTAAGTGTTCATTAATTATAAGCGCCTTATTTTTTAGATCTTCTAATTCTGATTTGCTTACCCAACCAAGTTCTATTAACAAATCGTCATTTATGAGTGGATCATTTAATTCATCTTTTTTTAAAAATAATTCAATTAATGGTTTTTTAAATTTATATTCTTTTGATAAATTGTATCTTTTTATTATAGAACCAAATGCAAAATTTCTTATTACAAATTCTATTGGAATTATTTTTACTTTTTTTATAAGTTGTTCTCTTGAACTTACTCTTTTAATTAAATGATTATCAACCCCCTTTTTACCAAGAAAATTCATAATAAATTCAGATATATAATTATTAATAATTCCTTTGGAATTAATTATTTCTAATTTTTGTGCATTATGGGCTGTTGCATCATCTTTGAAAAATTGAATAAGTTCATTAGATACATTAGTTTCGTATAAAATTTTTGCTTTACCTTCATATAAAATATTTAATTTAGTCATATTAATTTTCGAATACCCTTTTAAAAATAGTATCAATATTTTTTGTATGGTATTTATAATCAAACTGATTGTTTATTTCATCTTCAGATATCTTTAAAATTATTTCCTGATCTTGAATTAAAAGTTTTTGAAAAAGACCAGACCTCTTTGATGTAGGAGCTTCCCAGACTTTCATTGCATTTCTTTGCACTATTTCATATGCTTTTTCTCTACTAAAGCCTTTTTGTGTGAGTAATAATAGAATTTGTTGAGAAAAAACTAAACCTCCTAAAGCATCTAAATTTTCTTTCATTTTATCTGGATAAACAACTAAATTATTTATAACGTTTGTTATTCTATTTATTGCAAAGTCTAGTGTTATAGTTACATCTGGAGCAATCATTCTTTCAACAGATGAATGTGAAATATCTCGTTCGTGCCATAAGGCAACATTCTCTAACGCGGGTATTACTGAGCTTCTCACAATTCTTGACAGTCCAGTTAAGTTTTCAGCGAGAACAGGGTTTCTTTTGTGTGGCATTGCACTAGAGCCTTTTTGACCTTTTGAAAAATATTCTTCAACTTCTCTTACTTCAGTTCTTTGCAAATGCCTTATTTCTGTTGCAACCCTCTCAATGCTAGATGCTATCACGCCTAATGTAGCAAAATACATGGCGTGTCTATCTCTAGGAATGACTTGTGTCGATATTTCTTCTGGTAATAAATCTAATTTTTCTGCTACATATTTTTCAACAAATGGATCAACATTTGCAAAAGTACCTATGGCACCTGAAATGGCACAAGTGGAGATTTCTTTATCGGCATTTTCTAAACGTTTTTTGTTTCTTTTAAATTCAGAGTAAAAAGATGCTAACTTTAAGCCGAATGTCATTGGCTCGGCATGAATTCCATGGGATCTACCAATCGTGAGTGTTTGTTTATGTTCTAATGCTCTATTTTTTAATGCTAACAAAAGTTCATCAATTCCTTTCAAAAGTATCTTATTAGATTTTTTTAATTGAATTGATAAAGTAGTATCTAGAACATCTGAGGAAGTCATGCCTTGATGTACAAAACGAGAATCTTCTCCAATCGATTCTGCTAAATTTGTTAGAAAAGCAATAACATCATGTTTTGTGATTTTTTCAATTTCATCAATCTTAGAAGGATCTATTTTTCCTTTGTTCCAGATGTTTTTTACTGAATCTTTTGGTATCTTGCCTAATTCAGCCATTGCTTCACATGCAAATGCTTCAATTTTTAACCAAATATTATACTTTTCTTGAGATGACCAAATTTCTTTCATCTCATTTCTTGAATATCTCTCAATCATCTATTTACCTAGAAATATAATTATTATAAAATATTGTATAAATAAAGTATAAACAAATAATTAGTGTTATAAATGTTTAATGTAATTAAATTTGCTACAAAGCTAGCATTACAAAATCCAAAAGTTAGAGAAGGTATTAAGAAAGTTGCTATCAAATCTTATAAAAGAGCTAAACCAATAATAAAAAAGTATTTTGAAGTTGCAAAAAAAACTACTAATCAAACTTCAACCTTTAAAGACCTTAAATCATTTAAAAAAAAATATAAAGAAAATTTAAAAAACTATGATTGAGGTAATTCTAATCCTTTTGGTGAAAGTGTAAAAATTTCACAACCATTTGATGTCACTCCAATACTATGTTCAAATTGCGCTGACAAACTTTTGTCTCGAGTCACTGCTGTCCATCCATCGGATAAGATTTTTACTTCATGTTTTCCTGAATTAATCATTGGTTCTATTGTAAAAAACATTCCTTCCTCAAGAGTTAAGCCTGTTTTTGGTTCTCCATAATGTAATACAGTCGGAGCTGTATGGAATACAGTCCCTAGTCCGTGACCAGTGAAGTCTCTTACAACAGAAAAACCATTTTTTTCTGCGTGAGATTGAATAGCATAACCAACGTCACCTAAAGTTTTACCAGGTTTCACTGCTTCAATTCCAATCATTAAACATTCATATGTGGTTTTTGTTAAAAGCTTAGCTTTTGTTGATGGTTTCCCAACATAAAACATCCTACTTGTATCTCCAAACCAACCATCAAGAATGACTGTGACATCAATATTTAAAATATCCCCATTTTTTAATAATTTTTTACTAGGAATGCCATGACAAACAACATGATTAACAGATATACATGTAGATTTTGGAAAACCTTTATAATTCAAGGGAGCAGGTGTGGCTTTGTTTTTTATAATAAATTCATGACATAAATCATTTAAAAATTCTGTTGTTATATTAGGTTCTATAAAATCATTTATATAATCTAATACTTCTGCCGCAAGTTTACCTGCACTACGCATTTTAAGAAAATCACTTTTTGAATGTTTTACAATTGATGACATTATTTCTATTTACTCATTTTTCTTAAACTTGTAAATTGTAAATTTAGGAGTTAATTTCATGGGTTCTACAGCAGGAATAATAATTATTGGTGATGAAATTTTATCTGGAAGAACTAAAGATATTAATGTCAATTGGATTGCAAATGAATTAAACAATATTGGAATCAATCTTAAAGAAGCTAGAATAATACAAGATGAAAAAAAAGTAATTATTAATACAGTTTTAGAATTTAGTAAAAAATTTACGTATGTCTTTACTTCTGGTGGAATTGGTCCAACGCATGATGATATGACAACTGAATCAATTTCTGAAGCATTTGGATTTGAATTAGAGAAAAATGAAATAGCAATGGATCTATTAAGGAAACATTATGAAAAATCAAAAATTGATTTCAATGAGTCTAGACAAAAAATGGCAATTATTCCAAAGGGAGCTTCACTAATTGACAACCCTGTTTCAGTTGCTCCAGGGTTTAATATTAAAAATGTATATGTGTTTGCAGGTGTTCCCAAAATTATGCAAAGTATGTTTCATTCAATTTCAAGTGAATTGAAAGGCGGGGTTATAACAAAATCTAAAACTATAACTTGTAACATTGGAGAAGGTAAAATAGCATATGATTTGGGTCAAATTGAAAAACAATTTTTAAATATGAAAATTGGTTCATATCCATATTTTAATCCTCAATCTTTTGGAACTTCTATTGTGATAAGATCAGTAAAAGAAGAAGATATAGATCTAGCATTAGAAAAACTTATAAAAATAATAGAAAAATTTGGTGGCGAATTTGAAATTAAAAAGTAGTTTAGTGACTATTTGGTAATGATCCTTTATTTAATTTTTTAAGATGCGTTGGTTTATTTTTCTTCAAAAGAAAAATCAGAATTAATCCAGCTATGAATCCTCCAATATGTGCAGCGTATGCAATATTGCTATTTTCGCCGTTATTTAAACTAAAAAACTGAATAAATATCCAAGCTCCAATTACATACATGGCTGGGATTTTAAAAATTTTAATAAAAATAAAAAACCAAAAAAATATTTTTATTTCTTTTTTGGGAAATAAAATCAAATAAGCACCAAGTATACCTGATATAGCTCCAGAAGCCCCTATCATTGGTACATCTGAATTTATATCAACTAATGCCTGACTTAATGCTGCGAATATCCCACACAATACATAAAAAATCAAAAATTTAATTTTTCCTAATACATCTTCAATGTTATCTCCAAAAATATATAAATATGCCATATTTCCAATTAAATGCATCCATCCACCATGCAGAAACATTGATGATATCAATGTCAAATAAGATGGAATTATAACAAGCTCGGTTGAAAGTTGCTTAATATTAAATAATACAGAAGGTATCATTCCAAAAGTTAAAATAGTTATCTGTTCAGAATGAAAATCTAGACTGTATTGATAAATAAAAATAAATATACAAGAAGCTAAGATCACCCAACTTACTATTGGCTTTCTTTTGGTTGGGTTGATATCTGATAACGGAAATAGAAACATTAACTAAATTCTATATTGTCAATAAGTCTTGTCCCACCTAGATTAACGGAACTTAAAAGTATTTTCTTATCGGAACTATTTGGATTAAGTTTTTCTAAATCTATTGTCAGTAAAGACACATAATTTACCAGAAATTTATTTTTTTCTAAAGAATTGATAATTTTATTAGTTGTTTGTTCAATGCTTGTTGAATGTTTTAGATTATTTATTCCCTCCAATAAAATTTTGTAAAACAAAGGTGCAATTTTGATTGATGTTTTGTCCAGATATGAGTTTCTCGAGGAGAGTGCCAATCCATTTTTAGCTCTAATGGTTGGTGCAGAAATAATATCTATATTTGGGAAATATTTTCTTGCCATTTTTTTTACTAAGTAAAGTTGTTGAAAGTCTTTGAGCCCAAATATAGAGACATCTGGTTCTGTAAGTTTAAAAAGAGTATAAACCACTTTCAAAACTCCATCAAAATGGCCAGGTCTAAGTTTTCCACATAAAATATTTCCTTTTGGTCCAGCTTTTAAATATTTAAGATTATCAATTTCATCAAAAACTTCATATGTATCGTTAGGTGCAAAAAGAATATCACAGTTTAAATCTTTTAATTTACTTACATCCCTGTTAAAGGTTCTTGGATATTTATTAAAATCATCATTTTTTCCAAATTGAAGCGGGTTTACGAAAATTGAAACTATTATTTTACTTGAATTTTTTTTTGCAATTTCAATAAGTGATAAATGACCATCATGTAGATTGCCCATTGTTGGAACAAAACCTATGATCTCACCTTTTGATTTTAAAAGATTTATATGGTTTTTATAATCTTGTTTTGTATTTAAAATTATCAACTAAAAGCCATCTCAATTAGTGGTACGAGCGGGGGGACTTGAACCCCCACGACCATATGGTCACTGGATTTTAAGTCCAGTGCGTCTACCTATTCCGCCACGCTCGCATATTGTAAAGATTTACCAATGTAATTATATTTAAGCAAGTTTTTTATGAATTATGTACTGCACAAATTTAATGATAAATTAGTTTATTTGATTTATTTCTAAATTATGTCATAAGGATTCTTATGGATTATTATGAAACACAAAAAAAATATAGAAACAAAAGTTTAAAAGTTTTTTTAAATTTATTTTTTAAAATAATATTAGTAGCTGCGTCTATTTTAATTGGTTGGAGAATAGGTGCATCTGATAAAGATATTTTATTGTTAGAGAATGAAAAAAAATTAAAATCTTATGAAGTTTCTATGTTAAATCTAGAGGAACAAATAGTTTCGGCTAAATTAAAACTTAAGGAAGCTAATAGAGCGCTTAGAGAAAGAAATATCATTGAAGGAAAAAATTATGGATTTGAAGCAAAAAAAGTTTTGGCAATTGCTCTGGCGAAAGGTATTTCTGAGGATCAGATTATAAATCATATACGCCTTTTAACAAGCAAAGAAAAATGTCGAAATTTAATTTCTAAAGAAATGTCTGTGTCCACAGAAAATTTTATTCCCCCAAATAGTTTTTTAACTATTCTTGGAGGTGGATTACGATTGAAAGCTGAGGGCGCATCAATTGATAATTCACCTGACAAACCATTCTTTGATCCAAATAAGCCAATAAATGTCTCTTTTATATATTTTGGAGGCACAGAAACACTCAAACAAAAATTGCCAATTAACAAGAAAATTTACGCGGGAAAATTTGTTATAAATTTAATTATAGAAAAATCAAATGTTAGAGGAAGTATTATTATTAGATATAATACTTGTAAACTTTAATGAAAAAATCAAAAAATAAAAAAAAGAAAATAGCTGTTATCACAGGAGCGAGTGAAGGAATTGGAGCATCACTTGTAGGCGAACTTTTACATGATAATTATGAAGTTATTGCCCTTAGTAGAAATTTAAAAAAATTATCAAAATTAAAATCTGCTTATCCAAAATATAAAAAAGATTTAAAAATTTTTTCAGTAGATGTAACAAATTCATCTCAACTTTTATCTGTATCAAAAGAGATTCACTCACCAGATCTTTTGATTTTAAATGCGGGAATATATGAACCAGTTTCAATTGAAAATTTTTCTTTAGAGACTTTTATAAAACAATCTGAAATAAATTATTTAGGAGTTATCAAATCTTTTGATGCTTTTTTAAAAAAAATGTTAATAAATAAGTCGGGTATAGTATTGATAATGTCATCAATCGCAGGTTGGGTAGGGTTGCCAAAAGCATCTGCTTATGCTCCTACAAAATCTGCACTAAGACTTTTTGCTCAGTCAATAAGATATGATCTAGCTAAGTATAATATTATAATTAAATTATGTTCTCCTGGTTTTGTAAACACAAAAGCTGTAAAGGTTAATGATTTTAAAATGCCAGGGTTAATTGAACCTAATGTTGCAGCAAAAATAATTTTAAAAAATCTAAGTAGTAAAAAATTTGAGATCACTTTTCCTTGGTTTTTTTCTACTTTCATGAAGTTTTTGACATATCTTCCAGATAATCTTTCATACAAATTTATTAAATATGTTACATCATATGAAAAAGAAAAATAAGAT
>CACMOJ010000021.1 GCA_902615325.1 uncultured SAR116 cluster alpha proteobacterium
AGACTAAATACACTTCCTTTTACACTAAATAACGCTGTAGATAATTTATGTAAGAATGAATTTGACTACTACAGAGAAAAACAAGAACCACACCCACTTTTTTTAGAAAATAATATTGATGCTGTACCTTTTAAACATGAGGAAATGGATAAATGGAGAAATAATTTTCAAGGTATTTCTTATTATGATAGTGAAACTGATATTCATTTTTATGGAGCTGTAGATGATGTTTGGGTTAAACCTAATGGTGAACTTATTTTATCTGACGTTAAATCCACTTCCAAAAATAATTTTGATTGGAAAGAGACATGGAATAAATACGAATACCCGAAAGCTTATAGAAGACAATTGGAAATGTATCAGTGGTTGTTTCGTAAAAATGGATTTAGAGTATCTGACACAGCATATCTAGTCTATTTCAATGGTTTAAAAAATGAACCAATGTTTAATCAAACTTTAAAATTTGAATTACATTTAATTAAATTAGATTGCAATGATAATTGGGTAAGTAAAACTATCAGTGAAGCAAAAAATCTAATGGATCAAGATGTTTATCCAGATGGCTCTTTTGGCTGTGATACTTGTAGATATTTAAAAAAAAGATGGGACGTTAGTCAAAAAATTTAAACTATTTATGTGCCGCAGAAGGTCATATAAGGTTCATTTGATTTAAGATCATTTTTATAATAATTTGATATTTTTATGATATTGTTATAAGGATTTTCTAAAATTTTTAAAAACTTATTAAGAGGTTTTAAATCACCCTCATCGGCACTTGATAAAACATTCTCTACAATATGGTTCCTTGGAATTATAACAGGGTTATTTTCCTGCATAAGTTTAATTGATTTAGATTTTGAAAAATTTTTACTTAATTTCCTTTTCATATAAATCTCAAACCAATTCTTAAACTCATTTGATTTATAAATACTTTGATTAAGATTTTCTTCATTCATTAAATCAACGAAGGTATTTGTGTAATCAGCTTTATTATCTTCCATCCATGATAATAAAGAGCTAATGATATTCTCATCTTCATTATCATTATCAACTAAACCTAATTTTTTCTTCATCATGTTTAACCAGCTGGTTTTATAACTTTCTGGAATAGATTTTATTACATCTTCAGCTTTTTTTATTGCTTCATTTAAATTACTTGATATTAACGGGAGTAAAGTCTCTGCAAATCTAGCAATATTCCATTGTGCTATTATAGGTTGATTTTTGTAAGAATATCTTCCCATATGATCAATCGAACTAAATTTAGTATTAGGATCATAATTATTCATAAAAGCACATGGGCCATAGTCAATTGTTTCACCTGAAAGGGTCATATTATCAGTATTCATTACTCCATGGATAAAACCTACTCTCATCCAGTTTGTTATTAAATTAATTTGCTTCAAAGAAAATTCTTTTAGAAGTTCTATATAAATATCTTCAGAGTTTTTTATATCTGAATAATGTCTTTCAACAGTGTAATCAAATAAACTTTTTAAGATTTTTATATCTTGTTGTGCAGCTGCATATTGAAATGTTCCTACCCTAATATGCGACGATGCAATTCTTGTAAGAATTGATCCTTGTAATTTTTTTTCTCTAAAAACATCTTCGCCAGTTTTTATAACTGACAGACTTCTAGTTGTAGGAATATTAAGATAATGAATAGCTTCACTTATTATATATTCTCTTAACATTGGGCCTAAAGCTGCTTTACCATCTCCATTTCTGGAATAAGGTGTTATCCCTGATCCTTTCAATTGTATGTCATATCTTTTACCAAATTTACTTACATGTTCACCTAGCATAATTGCTCTACCATCACCTAGTATAGTAAAATGACCAAATTGGTGACCAGCATATGCTTGTGCAAATGTATTCATATTTTTATCATTAAAATTACCAGATAAAATTTTTGCTGATTCATTCCTATTACTTACAGGGATATTAATATTAAGACTTTTAGCTAATTTATCATTAAATATAACTAAATTTGGTAAAGATACTTGTTTAATTTCTTGCTCTGTGAAAAAACATTTTGGCAAATTTGTATATGTATTTTCAAAGTTAAAGTAAGAATTCATTGTAATTAATTATAATTAATATCATATTTATCTTTGGATTATATATCATAAAAAATAAATTGAAATATAGTTGTTAGAAAATGAAAATAAAAACACTTCAAATTTTTACTGATTATGTCTGTCCTTGGTGTTATTTAGGTCAAGCTAGACTAAAAAAAATAATTTCAAAATATAAAATTAAATTAGATATTATACATTTCCCATTACATCCTGAAACCCCAAAAGAAGGTAGGGATTTACTTGATCTATTCGGTTGCTCTCAAGAAGAATTAAATAAAAAAAATTCTATGATGAGCAAGCTCATGAATGAAGAGAATCTAAAATACAACTACAGGGAGTTTACTTATAATAGCAGATTAGCTCAAGAACTTGGATACTGGGCTCAATTTAAATATAAAAATGACGTGATACATGATGAACTTTATAAATCTTACTTTATAAATAAAAAAAATGTTTATGAAATAGATATTCTTTTAAGCGCAGTATCTAGAGCTAAACTACCAGAAAAAGAAGCAAAAGAAATTTTGGAAAAAAGAACCTATAAAGATGTAATCGACAAACATTGGGAGTATTCATATAAAGTAGGTGTGACTGGAGTTCCAACTTATATTTTAGGTACAAGTTATTTAGTTGGAGCACAGAAAGAAAAAAATTTTCATGAACTATTTGAAAAAGAGAATATTGAAAGATTATAATTATTTATGAGAATATTTCTTGTTGTTAAATCATTTGTGCCAACAGATTTAAAAAAAGATTTTGATGATTGGTACGAAAAAGAACATTTGTTTGAAGCTAAACAAAACTTTTCTGCAATCTCTGCTTCTAGAGGATGGCAATTAGAAAATAATAATATACATTACGCATATTATGAATTTGACAATCTAAAAAAAGCTAATGAAATTTTAAAAAGTGAAGCTTTAAATAAAATGATTAATATTTTTGACAAAAAATGGTCAAATCAAATTGAGAGAACAAGAAAAATTATAAGTATCACTCAAGAAATATAATTTTGGCACCATTTTTGCCTTCTTTAATTAGGAGTAAAATATGTCAAAAAAATATTTAGAAATTAAAAAACAATTTGATGACTTAATATTTGAGATTGTAAAAACAAGAACGCTTAATTATTCGGAAGAAATCAATAGTCTCGTTAAACAAATAAGTCCTCAAATTGAGAAAATAAATGACTTGCTAGAAGAAAAAAAGAATTAAAAATTAATTAGACTTCTTAATTTTTTTAGAAATTCTTGTCTCTAAGTGGCTTATAAGAATTTCTCTCATTTGCTCAGCTCTAGCTCTGTCAGTAAATGAATATTCTCTTATATCATCGTTTTCAACTCTTATTGAGAATACGTAAAAAGCACCCTTTTTGGTAACATTTGAAGCTGAACCTCTAGCAACTCTTTTTGAATCAACTAATGTACCAAAGTTAGTCTCTACTATTTTCGACATAAATCCCCCTCAAAATTACAAAATAACATATTTTTTATTAAATTGAAATAATATTAGTATATTCACTCAATATATCCTTTAGGAAGTGGATCTTTGATTTTAAGTTGAGATTTTAGTGTTTTAATTTCCTCATCTGCTTGCTTCATTTCAATTTGGAATTGTTCGTCGACTTCTATATGCATAGCTCGTTGTGTTTTTATTCTTCTTAGCTCCATTAAACGATCTTCCTGTTCTTCAGATAAATCTTCTTCATTTATTGCTTCAAGTTCTGCTAATTCAAGGAGAACATAATCCGGTTTAATTTCTTTTACTTTCTTTTTACCTTTTTTCGGTTTTTCTATAGGTTTATTTTCTTCAACAACAGGTGATTTTGTCTCTTGCTTTACTTCCTTAAACTTTTCCTTTTTAACTTCCTCTACTGGAGTTTCTTCAGATTTAACTTCATCCAACATTGCATCAACCTGAGCTGCATCTACCTTTTGAACTTTTTCATCTACAACCTCTGCCGATTGTACTTCTTCAGATTTAACTTCGTCTGACGTGGCATCAACTTGAGCCATATCTATTTTGGGAACTTCTTCGGCTTTCTCACCTTTAACTTCCTCTACTGGGGCTTCTTTTGTTTCTGCAGTAGAAACTACTTGAGGATCTTCAGTTGCTACTTTTTCAGTATCAGAAACTTCATTAGTAGAAATATTTTTTTCTTCAGCATTTACTTTAGATTTATTTTCGGAGGTTTTAGCATCAAATTGTGTTGGATCGAGATAAGGAAGAACCCACCTTTTTCGGGCATCTTCAATATTTTTTCTTAATTCATCGATTGTTTTATCCCAATCTCGCATTAAAACACCTATTTATTTCAAGTTACATTATATTACAATTTTCATACCAAAGTAATAAATTTAATCTTCTAATTTCAAAAGATGTAAAAATGTTAAATTATTTTAACCTCTCATTTTGAGGAAACATAAATTTGCTGGCCTCCTCATCTATTTCCATTTTAAAATTATGACTATTATTATTTGCAATATTTTCAGCCGTTTGACTTGCTGAACCACTGTTAATATTGTCCATTAATCTTTTCAAATGAACTCTTTTTTCTAATTCTCCTGGAGAAATAACTTTTTCAATCATTCTGGTCCACCCCCAAACGGCCATATCGACAATTGTATAAGTATTTCCCAACATATACTCATTATTTGCAAGTCTATCATTTAAAATATTGTAATGTCTTTCCGCTTCGTAGGTGTATCGATTAATTGCATATTTAATTTTTTCGGGGGCCATATGTTGAAAATGAACTGATTGTCCTGAGTAAGGACCTATTCCAGTTGCAACAAACATTAACCAAGAATATAGCTCACTCTTAGATTTTAAATCATTATTTGGCATGAATTTATTAGTTTTTTCACCTAAATACAAAAGTATTGCATTACTATCAAAAACTACATTATCACCATCAACAATAGTTGGAGCCTTAGCATTAGGGTTAATTTTAAGATAATCATCTTTATGCTGCTCACCTTTTCTTGTATCCACAGGAATTGCCTCGTAATCAATGTTTGCTTCTTCTAAAAATAAAGCTACCTTCATAGGATTTGGACCAGTGTTATAATAAAATTTAATCATTGTATATCTCCATGCTATTACTAAGATAATCTAAACATAAATCAAAATTTTGAAAGGGTTTTATGAGCTTGATTGTTGCAGATATTGGTGGAACAAATGCTAGATTGGCATTTCAAAAAAATATTAATTCTGAAATTTGTCTTATCGAAAACTTTTTATGCTCAGAATTTAAATCGTTAGAAGATATTATCACAGCATATAAGAAAAAACACAACATTATTAATGAACATATATCAATCGGCGCAGCGGGACCATGTGAAGATGATGATGTTTTATTAAGTAACAACCATATCAAATTTAATAAAATACAACTTTTGAAAAACCTTAACCTTAAATCACTTCTTGTAATCAATGATTTTGTTGCACAAAGTTTTGTTTTTAAAAATTTACTCTTAGAAGAAGATGAAGAAAAATATAAAATTTTATTTAAGAAATTAAAACTTAAGAAAATAAAGAATGGAACTTCAAAAAAAAATTCAACTCTCTTGGTAACTGGCCCAGGAACTGGCTTAGGAGTTTGTAACTTAAAGAAGGTTGACAATAATGTCATCCCTATTCCTGGTGAGGGTGGAAATACATATTTCTCACCTAGTAATTCTGAACAAATAAAAATTTTAACTCATCTTCTTAAATCTCAAAAATATGTTAGTGTTGAGGATTTAGTTAGTGGCAGAGGAATTGAAAATTTATTTAACTTTTATCAGATCAAAAATAAGAATAAAATTTCCAAAATTACAGCTAATGAAATTGCAGACTTAGCTAATAAAAATAATCTAAATGCTATTTCTGCAATTAATCAAATGTATAAAATTTTAGTAATATCTATCATCAATAATATTTTTTTAAATGGAAGTCTTGCTGGTGTAATAATATGTGGTGGAATTTCAATAAAATTGCAAAAATTTTTAAATCAAGATATTTTTCTTAACGAATTTAAAAAAATTGATCAATACTTTGATTATCTGAATGATATACCAATTTATTTATGTAGAAATGAAAGTAATGGTCTAATAGGAGCAAAAGAATGTTTTCATGATTCCTATTTTAAAAAATCATATATGATTTATAATAAATGATTAATTGGAGGCTGTATGTATCAGATAAGTGATGAAGTTAGAAGATTAACAAATAATGAAAAACAACAGTATTCGGAGCAAGGTTATGTTAAAAATTTGCCTGTGTTTTCGAATGATGGAGTCTCAGAGTTACAAGAATTATTTGAAGAGTTAAGTTCAAGATTGCCACCCGATGTAGATATAAATAAAACTAATATGTGGCACAAAGCTAGTAAAAAGTTTTATGACTTATGCAGGACTCCACAAATTTTAGATTATGTTGAAGACATATTAGGCCCAAACTTTGTCCAATGGGGTGGTCAATTCTTTTATAAAGAACCTCATAGTGGTTCTGTAGTGCCTTGGCATCAAGATGCACAATACTGGCCATTAGAACCAGCTAATGCTGTGACTGTTTGGCTAGCAGTTTATGACTGTGATGAAGAAAATGGTGCTATGAAGGTTGTTTCTGGCAGTCATAAAAAAGGAGTCAATGGTTTTAAACACCACAAAAATGATGCATCACACTTAGTTTTAGATCAAGAAGTTTCCGAAGATCAGATTGATAAAGATAAGATTGTATATATGGAACTTAAAGCTGGAGAAATCTCTCTACATAATGATGCACTCTTGCATGGATCAGATGCGAACAATTCAAATAGAAAAAGATGTGGTATTACAATGAGATTTTCTCCAACAAATGTAAAAGGTGATTTAAATGAGTGGCCATTTTTTGAAACACAGTTGGCGAGAGGAGAAGATACTTTAAAGCTTAATCCAATTGCACAAATTCCTAGAGGTGAAGCAACACCAATAAAAAGATTTTGCTTTTCTAAAGATTTTGAAAATGAATGGTAACCAAATTTTAATATAAATAATAATGCTGTAGATAAAAATATTAAAATTTTGTACAGTTATTTATCGGGGGTGCTTTAAATCTAAGCTGAGAAATACCCTTATAACCTGATCTAGATAATACTGGCGGAGGGAGAACATGACTTTTTTAAAAGATACTAATTCAGGAAAATTATTAAAAGAAATTAGAGCTAACTCACCTTTAATTTGGAACATAAGTAACTTTGTTTCCATGGACATAGCTGCTAACATGTTGTTATCAATTGGAGCATCTCCAGCTATGGCTCACGCCATTGAAGAAGCAGAATCTTTTGCAAATCTTTCTAAAGCAATTAACGGTGCTTTAACCATAAACATAGGGACCTTTGATAAACATTGGCAAAAATGTGCAGTTAAAGTGGCAAATGAAGCAAAATTACGAGATATACCTTGGGTTTTAGATCCAGTTGGCGCAGGTGCAAGCGAATTTCGAAGTAACAATGCTAGAGAATTATTATCTTTAAAACCAACAGTTTTGAGAGGCAATGGATCTGAAATTATTTCAATATCTGGTATTTCAAATAGTGGGAAAGGAGTTGATAGCACATCTTCTTCAAATGAGGCCTTAGATGCTGCAATTAAAATTTCAAACGATAATAATATAATAGTAGCTGTTACCGGCGAAGTTGACTATGTAACTAACGGTTCAAAAGTTTACGCTATTCATGGTGGAAACGAAATGATGACAAAAATAACTGCAACCGGGTGTGCCCTTACATGTCTTATAGGTGCTGCATTAACAAGTAATCAAGATAATTTAGTTTCTACAGCTAATATGTTAGGGATATATTCAGTTGCATCAGACAAGGCGTCAAAGTCGGTAAGAGGTCCAGCCTCACTGAGAACGGTATTAATAGATACTATTTATAATTTAACAACTGATGAGGTTGAAAAAAATATAAAAATTGAACTCATTTAAATTAAATACATATGTAATTGGAGGTCCTGAAAATATTCAAGAAAGGCATCTTTTACCATATGAAACCAAAAGTGCCGCTCTAGTTAGGTTTGTTAGTCTTTTTTCATCTTTAGGATTAGATGTATTTCAGCTTAGATTTAAAAACTCAAGTGATACTGATTTTTTAAAACTTGCAAATGAAATAGTACAGGTATTAAAAAATACAAGTTGTAAGCTTTGTATTAATGATAATGTAAAAGTAGCCAACAAACTTAGTAATGATGTTGATATTTTACATATAGGACAAAATGACATGAATCCTGAACTCGCAAAAAATCAAATTAGTAGTAAAGTAAAAATTGGTTTATCAATCACTGACTTGGATCAAATTCAAAATATTCCTAATTTTATAAATTATATTGGCGTTGGCCCTATTTTTCCTACTGAAAGCAAGACTGATGCATCAAAAGCAATGGGTGAATTAATATTAGAAGAAATTATAAAAAAAGTAGATATACCTGTTGTAGCCATAGGTGGTATAAAACTAAAAAACATTAATAAGCTTAAGTCTATGGGTGTTTCAGGATTTGCAATGATTTCTGAAATTTTTAGTAGTATTGATCCTGAACAAAAATTTAAAGAATTTAAAAAAATAGCAAAATGAAAAAAAATATTTTAATCACAGGTGGAACAAGTGGTATAGGTTTTAATGCTGCAAAAAATTTAGTCAAGAACCAAGATAATAATTTAATTTTAATTGGAAAAAACATAAATAAAGGAGAGCTTGCACTTAGAAAGCTTAAAGAAATTTCAAACAACAAAAATGTTTCATTTTTAAAATGTGATTTATCAAGTTTAGCAGAAATTAATAACTTTTTTAAAGTTAATAAGTTTTCAAAACTTGACATATTAGTCAATAATGCAGGGGCTGTTTTTTTTGATAAATCTTTCTCTAAAGAAAAAATAGAAAAAACTTTTGCATTAAATCATTTGGGATATTTTCTTTTCACACATTTTGTAATCAAGAAAAATTTAATTAAAAAAAACTCTAAAATAATAAATGTTGCAAGTGGTGCTCATTGGGGCGTAGATCTAGATTTTAATGATCTTCAAATGACAAAAAACTATAATGGTTGGATAGCTTACAAAAAATCTAAGTTGTGTAATATATTATTTACAAAAAAATTAAGTCAAATATTAAAAAAAGATGAAATAAATGTTAATTGCCTTCATCCAGGATTTGTTCAAACTAATTTTGGTAGTAATAATAATTGTTTTATGAAATTAGGAATTAAATTGGCTATGAAATTTGGAGGCATAAATATAAATAAAGGTACTGAAACTTTATTATATTTAATTGAAACGCATAATAAAATAACTGGAGAATATTTCTATAAAGGAAAGGTTTCACCTTCATCAAACTTTTCTATGAGTAAGATAAATGCCGATAAACTTTGGAATAAAAGTTTAGAAATATCTGCTAAATACCTTTAATCAATTTATTAACGCTTTGTTTTTAATGAATGACTTATAAACAAAATAAAATGATATACCAATCATTATCAGTGCAATTATTAATCTTGTAATACTTTCCATAAAGAGTAACGGAATAGCCAAAGCAAATACTGAAGCTGGAACGTAAATATTTGAAAATTTCGAGCCTTTTTCTGCATCTTGATAGAATGGGAAAATTACTGAAATTACTGCCATTATAAGGAAGAATAATGACCAAGGTCTTAAAAAAAACAATAATAAATCATCACTTATACCTGTAGCTCTTGCTAAATTTAGCTCAGCTAACTTTCCTAAAACCACTCCTAAAATCATTGGAGCTAGAGGAAAACCTAATTTTTTCATGAAGTAACCAATCACTCCAAAAAAGAACATGACCCAAATATCAAAAACAACATTATGCAAAGCAAAAACACCGATAGCACAATATGCTAGGATCACTGACGCTAATACATACATTGGTATTTTTGTCACTAACAAAAATATTCTTAATGAAAAAGCTTGAAGACCAACCATGAAAAAATGAGCAACAAAAAAAGCTATGAATACACCATATGCTAAAAGTGGCTCATCTTGTATAAAAGTTGGGCCCGGTATAATATTATGTATCATTAATGCACCAAGCATTACAGCTGTAACAATATCACCAGGTATTCCAAGAGCCATCATCATTATAAGTGCACCTCCCGCGGTTGCATTATTAGCCGCTTCAGGCGCAACAATGCCGTCATATTCACCTTTTCCAAAATTAGACCTGTTTTTAGATGCTTTTTTTGCCTGGTCATAAGCTAGTATATTTGAAATTGAACCTCCTGCAGCAGGTAAAATACCGGTAAAGATCCCAATAAAACTTGATCTAAATAAATTGATCCATCTTTTAAGAATAATTGCAATTGCTTGCCTGTGCTCTACTCGAACTAAAGTACCAGATTTTTCCATTAACGGACTTTTTGCTCTTTTGTCGTCTTCTACATCTGTTAATAATTGAGAAAATGCAAACAAACCGATTAAAACGGGTAAAAATGCAAATCCTTGTTTGAATTCATCAAACCCAAATGTAAAACGGGCTACACCATTAATTTCGTCTTCTCCAACTGTTGCAGCAAATAATCCTAAAAGTCCTGCAATTAGTCCTTTTACAATATTTCCACCAGACAGGCTTACAGTAATTGTTAATGCAAAAATTATTAGAGAAAAATAATCCCAAGGTCCAAATTCTAACCCTAAAAATGCCAATTGAGGTGCTAAAGCAACCAATATAACAGCACTTATCATTCCGCCAAAAAAAGAAGACCATAAACCCAATCCTAAAGCTAAACCAGGTTTACCAGATCTAACTAAGGGAAATCCATCAAAAGTCGTAGCTACAGATGACGGTGTTCCAGGTATTCCAGTTAACATACATGACATTAATCCTCCAGAAAAACCTCCTACAAAAACACCTAACATTGTTGCTAAGCCTTGAATGGCAGTCATTCCAAAAGTAAATGGAAGTGTTAAAATCACACCCATTGCAATTGTAAAGCCTGGAATTGCACCAGCTAATATACCAGCTAAAGTGCCAACTAACATTAATCCTAAAGTAACAGGATCAAAAACTATACTTGCAAATGCTTGTAGAATTACATCTATCATATACTTACCAAATTCTTATTAGTTCCCCTTCTGGAAGAATAACCTTCAAACCAAAAGTAAAAATAGACCACATGACACCTATCGTAACTACCGAAATTATTAAATGATTAGTTGATTTTTTTATAGAAAATCCACCTAGAAAAGTTAATAAACCAAATACAAATAAAATACCCCCTAGTAGCATTCCTAAATATTCTAAAAATGTTAGAAAAATTATAAACATACCAAAACAAATTAAAGCGTTTTTAAATTGCATATAATTAATTTGTGAAAATGATACTGCATTAATGCTATCAACTATATTTGCAAAAGACTTTACCAACATTACAAGTGACATAATAGATAAAAGCCACAAAATTATTCTGGGCCAATAACTTGCTTTCATACCTTGATATCCTGGATCTTCAATATAATAACTGCTGTTAATCATTATTCCGCAGAAGATCAAAAGAAATATTGAAACGATTGTATCTTTGTTAATTTTCATTATTCATTGTAAAAGAAAAAAGAAGAGATAATTAAATTATCTCTTCTTTGAAATTTAACTTAGTCTTTTCTTTTGTATACACCAACCTGCTTAGCAATTGGTTTCCAGTAGTTATAAGTTGCTTGAAAATGCTTTTTGTAATCCTCAGGTCCCTTATAATTAATTAAGATACCTTTTTTATGCATGGCAGCTTTGAAATCTTTATCCATAGCTGCACCCTCAAACATTTTAGCGTAATGTTTTACTATTTCGGGTGATGTACCTTTAGGAGCTACTACACCTCTTTCAACTGCAAAAATAACATTGGCACCTTGTTCTTTAGCAGTTTTAATATTTGGTATTTGATCAAGCCTTGCATCATTGGTTACACCAAGTGCTTTTAACTTTCCTGCCTTAATAAACTTAATTGCCGCAGCTAAATTTATTTCACCAAGTTTGATATTATCAGCAAGGAGTGCTGTCATCCTTTGTTTAGTTCCGTCATAAGAAACATGTTTAAATTTCACACCTGCAGCATCTTCAAGTAAAAGAAAAACAAACTGACTAGTTGATCCAAATGTACCACCCGCAGTGATAGTGCCAGGAGCTTTCTTTGCAGCTGCTACAAGTTCAGATAAATTATTATAAGGTGTGTTAACATTTGCACCAATAATTGAAGGTGTGGATGTTACCATAGAAATAGTTTCAAATGCATCCCAAGTTATATCAATTCGACCTGTGAAATAGCTTGTAATTGCACTTTGGTGAATTGCAAATAGTGTACATCCATCGGGTTTTGCCTTAGATGCTTGCTTAGCACCTTTATTTCCACCTTGACCTCCAACGTTTACAACTTGCAATTGCGGTTTTGCACCATTCTTATTTATTTTATCAACCATTTGTCTAAAAATTACATCAGTACCACCACCAGCACCCCAAGGTACTATCAATTTTGCGGTACCACATGGCATACTTGCAGAATGCGAAAAACCTATAGTTGTAAAAATTAAAGCTGTGGAAGCAACTATTAATTTAAACATTTTGTTAAAATTCATTAATCTCTCCATATATATTGTTTAAATAATCTTGATAAAATTTTGATGCTGTGTCAATTTTTTAGAGAAAAACTTCGATATAAAACTAAGGACTATAAATTTTGTTTAATTTTACAACTAGACCTGAAATAACAGGTAACTTTGGAGTTGTTACAAGCACACATTGGATTGCTTCTGCAGTTGGTATGTCAATTTTAGAAAAAGGTGGAAATGCTTTTGATGCTGCAGTTGCTACAGGGTTTACCTTGCAAGTTGTAGAACCACATTTAAATGGTCCTGGTGGAGAAGTTTCAATAATTTTTTCAAAGAACAATCAACCACCCAAAGTAATCTGTGGTCAAGGAGTTGCTCCCCAAAAAGCGACAATTGATTATTACAAAAATCTTGGCTTAAACGTTGTTCCAGGAAGTGGTCTTTTGGCAGCTGTTGTTCCAGGAGCATTCGATGCTTGGATGCTTTTACTATTAAATTATGGCTCTATGAAATTAAGTGAAGTTCTTGAGCCAGCAATATCTATCTCTCAAAAAGGTTATCCACTTGTACCAAATATAATAAATACAATAAAATCAGTGAAAGGTCTTTTTTTAGAAGATTGGAAATCTTCTGCTGAAATTTATTTACCTAATGGAAAATTGCCAAATGTAGGAGATTTTTTTTCTAATAGAAAAATGGGAGAGACATACCAAAAAATAATTAATGCCTCCTCCTTTTCATCTAATCGTGAAAAACAAATAGAAAAAGCTAGAGAAATTTGGAAATCTGGTTTTGTTGCAGAGAGCATTCATAATTTTTGTAAAAATAACCATTTCATTGATACATCTGACAGAAAACATAAAGGATTGCTAGATGGTAATGATTTAGCTAATTGGCAGGCACATGAAGAAAAACCAAGATCTTTCAAATATAAAAATTATGAAGTATTTAAAACTGATGTCTGGGGTCAAGGACCAAGCTTCCTTCAACAGCTAGCAATTTTAGATAATTTTGATCTATCAAAATTTAATGAAGATGCATCAGAATTTGTTCATATAGTTACAGAAGCAACTAAACTAGCTTTTGCAGATAGAGAAGCTTTTTACGGAGATCCAAATTTTGTAAATGTACCAATAGATCACTTATTAAGTCGTGAATATAATGTTGAAAGGGCAAAACTTATAAATCAGAAAGCATCACTAGAAGTTAGACCAGGACATATAGAGGGTTTTGGTGGACCAGTAATTGTAAGAAAAAAAGGGGAAACAGAAGAATCAAATTCAAAATACGATATAGGAGAACCAACTGTAGCCAAATTTGATGACCTCTCAACAAATTCTTATGGACAAACTTCAGGCGATACAACACATTTTGACATAATAGATCAATGGGGCAATATGGTAGCAGCTACTCCAAGTGGAGGATGGCTGCAGAGCTCACCAATAATTCCTGAGCTTGGTTTTTGTTTGTCAAATAGAGCTCAAATGTTTTGGCTAGATGATAAATCACCTGCATCGTTAGCTCCTAAGAAACGCCCAAGAACTACACTATCTCCATCTTTTGCTTTTAAAAATGACAAACCATATATGGTTTTTGGAACACCTGGTGGAGATCAACAAGATCAATGGTCTTTACATTTTTTTCTACGTCACGTTCACTTTGGTTTAAATTTACAAGAGGCTATTGATGCACCAGGCTTTAGTACATTTCATTTTCCAAATTCCTTTTTTCCAAGAGAAACTGACATAGGAAGTTTATTTATGGAAAATAGATTTTCACAGAATACAATTAAAGACTTAAGAAGAAGAGGCCATAATGTTACTGTTGAAGCAGATTGGTCACTTGGAAGAATGACAGCAGCATCTGTGGATAATAAAGTTCTTAAAGCAGCTGCAAACCCACGATTTATGCAAGGTTATGCAATAGGGAGATGAAATGAAAATTGGAATTATTGGTTTTGGAGCAATTGGATTTGATGTTGCAAAAAAATTAGATAATGAAATAGATCAATTTAATGTTATAGGAGTTCATTCGAGAACTAAAAATAAAATAATTGAGAAAACTAAATCATTTAACTCACCATTAAATTATTTAGATTTAGATGAAATTTGCAAAATATGTGATTTAGTTATCGATTGTGCACCAAAAGAAGCCTTCAGAGAAATTGTTCAAAAATGTTTCAGTTATAAAACAAAATTAATAACAGTTAGCGGTGCAGGAATTTTAGAAAACTTACAACTTGTTAATAAAGCTCGGCAACATTCTACGCAGATATTTTTAGCATCAGGTGCAATTATTGGATTAGACGGCTTAAATGCTGTTTCAGAAGGCAAAGTTAATTTTGTTAAAATGGCAACGAAAAAGCCTCCAAATGCATTAATTAAGGCCAAATTTGTTTTAGAGAACAATATTAAATTAGACAACTTGAATGAACCAAAACTTATTTTTTCAGGTAATGCTTTTGAAGGAGCTAAAGCTTTTCCAGCAAACGTTAATGTTGCAGCTGCAGTTGGCCTAGCTGGCGTAGGTGCTAAAAAAACACAACTTGAAATTTGGGCAGATCCTAATTTAAGTAAAAATACTCACTCAATTTTAGTACAGTCTGATAGCTCAAATTTTAAAATAGAAATTGAAAATATTCAATGTGAGGAAAATCCAGGAACTGGAAAAATAACTGCATTGAGTGTAATAGCTTCCTTAAGAAGTATCATGAGTTCATTAAAGGTAGGCACCTAAAATAAATTGGCATACTGCTTGCAATTTAAAATAATGGATCCAATTACATTTATTTCTTTACTTTACAAAATTACTATATTTTCTCCTCAAATAAATACTAATGCAAATATAAATGAAATTAATCAAAAAAGCAGAACTGAAATCATAGAATTGTATAGATCAACAATGACAAATAATAATGAGATAAACTAAAATTAATGTTTATTTAGTCTTTATGAAATAAATTATCTTCGTAAATACACATATTTAAATAACAGGTTTCTAATAAACTTATATCTAACTTTTTCTTCTTACCTAGTTTTATAAATTCAAAAAATATATGCTCGTGCTCTGTTATTAATTTTTTTTCCATATCTACGAGCATGGATGCCTTAAATGGAACATCAGACTTAAACAGAAGATCTTCATGTAAGTTTTTAGATTCAGCCCTTAATTCGTATCCATTTTCTTTTGATATATTAATGCATTCATTCCAGAGATTTTGAATAAATATTTTCCCATTCGGTTTTTTACTTATATTATCAATACTAGTTTGAAATAATGTTGTTGCGCCTGCGATAGTTGCTATAAAAATCCATTTTTCCCAAATATCTTGATCTATATTATCACTTAAAACTGTTTGGAAATCAGCCTTACGACATAGTTGATAAAATTCATTTGCAATGTCTTGATTTGCCTCATAACGACTACCAAAACTTAACCGTTTTATTTT
Source organism: uncultured SAR116 cluster alpha proteobacterium (assembly GCA_902615325.1). Lineage (GTDB taxonomy): Bacteria > Pseudomonadota > Alphaproteobacteria > Puniceispirillales > Marisalimonadaceae > TMED54. Next base: position 16,102 of record CACMOJ010000021.1, read on the forward strand.
CCCAACATGTTTTATTTCTCCAGGAGAATTAGTATTTGAACTAACATGAGCGACACCACCGAAGACATTTTCTTTTTTAAATGCTTTTTCTAATTTGTTGATGTGTGCTTGCCCATTTAGAAGCGGGATTATAATAGCGTTTTTTTGAGTAGATTTCAAATCAGCAATTGCTTCATCTAAATGATACGCTTTGCAGGATATTATAACTACATCATAGTTAATCTTTAGATCTTTTTTTGTAATTAAAATTGGATTTATTTTAAAATTACCAAAATCACTCAATATTTTTATGCCATTTTCTGATACTATTTTTTTAGTATTATCTCTAACTAAAAATGTCACATCACAATTTGTTTTTTGCAGGTGAGCTCCAAAAAAACCACCTAACCCTCCAACTCCCAATATTAAAACTTTCATTATTAATCCTCAGTTAAAATTATTATTTTGTAATTTTTTAATTTTCATCAAAATTTCTTCATCAAGATGACCTAGGTTATACCCTTCTAATGCTTCCTCAAGATGTTCGATATTTGCAAGTCCTATTACTATTGTGGACATGTCACTACTAGATAAACCATATCTTAATGCTTTTTGAGCTTTTGTTCCTTTAACATCATCTAATATTGAGTTAATTTTTTCAACCCTTCTATTTAATTCATTTTCATTTATTCCAAATGTAACAGGTATTTCTCTTCCATGTCTTTTGTCAGTAGCTAAATACCCAGCAGCATAAATTCTAATGTTCATTAGGCCCATATCTTTAGATACACAATTATTTATTAAATTTGAAAAATCATGATCATTCCAATTCCCACTTGTATCATATGAAGCACTTGGATTTAATAAATTATAATAAATTTGCGCAACATCAAAACAATCACTTAACACAACTTCATTAATAGCATCTATATCACCTAAAGCTGTTATTCCAATAGATTTAATTCTTTCATCAGATTTAAACTTTTCCATAGCATCAGCTACACCACCTCTTTTTAGTATATCTTTTGCAGAAAAATTATCTTTATCACCAACGCTTTGTATACGATTATGTAGTTGATATAATTCCACAAAATTTCTTTGGAGCCTTTCTAATGATGCATCAATTTTCCGATCTAATTGAGATATTATACTTTCACTGCTATTTGGATCTAATCGAGCTTTTGTAGATATTTGAAATTTATCTTTAGAAAATAAAGGCAAAAGATCACCTATATTTTTTTCAGATTTTCCTTCGCTATAAGTTTCAGCTGTATCAATCCAATTAATACCTTTTTCTGATGCCAATGAAAGCGCTTTATGCATTATGTCTTTATCGGGATCAATTAATATACCACCTACCCAGCCGCCACCAAATGTTAGCTGGGAAATCTTAAATTCTGTTCTTCCAAATCTTTTAATTTTCATGTATTAATGACTTTCCATTCATACATTAAATTAAAAACTAATTCATGCCAAGTAATCAAAAAAACACTTACTTATATTTTTTTATAGGTTGTGTTTGTTCATCTTTATCAGCAATGCTTGGAGGGACAACTTTTGTATTTACGAGGGCTTTAGTAAATTCTCTTGATCCCTTTGTAATTAGTTTTGTTAGATATGGGTTTACTGGATTATTATTTTTAATATTTTTTTTTATTGGTTTCAAAAAAATAATCTTCCAAAAAAATGATCTTATTTACATGGTTTTAATTGGAATATTTATGTTTACACTTTTCCCTGTATTTATGGCTCTTGGTTTGGAAATTACTACATCATCTAGAGCGGGCCTTTTATACGCAACAATGCCTATTTTTACCATAATTATTGCCTGCGTTTTTAAAATAGAAACTTTTTCACTTTCAAAATTGTTCTCAGTTATCATCGCTTTTTCAGGAGTTTATTTTTGTTTAAGTGAATTTATAGACCCAACAGCACCTCACCCTATCAAAGGAGATATTTTGATGACAGTAGGTGTGATTTCTGCATCAGTTTTTACAGTTTTCTCAGGAAGGTTTTTAAAAAAATATGGGAATGTAAATGTGTTAATTTTTACATTATTTTCAGGATCTATATCAACGATGTTAATTTGCCTTGTGTTTGGAGAAAAAATATCAAATGTTCTATTTCTGACAGATATAAATTATTTTTATCTATTCATGTTAATTATACCTGGTGGTATTTTAATGATGTATTTATGGGGAAAGGCTTTACAAATGATTTCACCAACACAGGCCTCAATAACACTTGGTTTCAACCCTATTAGTGCTACTATATTTGGTCATTTTATATTAAATGAAATAATAAGTTCTAGAATATTTGTTGCTATAGGGCTTATAATTATTGCTATATTTGTTTCAAACTGGAAATAAAAATCTACTTTAATTTTGATTTCAAAATTTTATTAACTAAACCTGGATTCGCTTTGCCTTGAGAAACTTTCATAACTTGTCCAACAAAAAAACCGAAAAGTTTATCTTTTCCACTCAAATATTCCTTTACTTTATCGTTATTTTCATTAATTACCTGATCAACAAAAACTTCAATAGCACTATCATCTGTAACTTGTTCTAAGCCTTTTTCTTTAACAATCATTTTAGGTGACTTAGATGTAGCAAACATTATTTCAAATACATCTTTAGCAATTTTTCCAGATATTGTTTTATTTTCAATTAATTCTACAAGTTCATTTAAATAGTTTGGAGATATTGGATTTTGATTAAATTGAATATTATTTTTCTTTAACAACCCGAATAGCTCTGAGGTCATCCAATTGACGACTAGTTTACCATCTCGATTTTTTGCTGAATTTTCATAGTAGTGCACATATTCTTTTTCTTCTGCAATTACATTGGCGTCATATTTTGTTATGCCATATTCAGAAATTAATCTTTGTACCAATTGATCTGGTAATTCAGGCATGTCACTTCTGATCTCACTGATTTGACTATCACTAAGTTCCAATGGCAAAAGATCTGGGTCAGGGAAATATCTGTAATCATGAGCATCTTCTTTACTTCTCATTGACCTAGTTTCACCAGTTGAGGTGTCAAATAACCTTGTTTCTTGATCAATTACACCACCATTTTCTATTATTTCAACCTGCCGTTCTGCTTCATATTGTATCGCTTGAGAAATAAATTTAATTGAATTTAAATTTTTTATTTCACATCTTGTCCCTAAATTTCCATTTGGTTTTCTTACAGATACATTGCAATCAGCTCTTAAAGATCCTTGTTCCATATTTCCATCACATGTTTCAATATACCTTAATACTGTTCTAATTTTCTTTACATATGATGCAGCTTCTTCAGGTGATCTTAAATCTGGTTTAGAAACAATTTCCATTAACGCAACTCCTGTTCTATTTAAATCAATAAAAGATTTACTAGGATGTTGGTCATGCAAAGATTTGCCTGCATCTTGTTCGAGATGAATTCTCTCAATTCCTATTACTTTATCTTCACCATTAGCATCTGTAATTTGTAGACTACCCTCACCTACAATTGGGTATTTATATTGACTAATTTGATAACCCTGAGGTAAGTCAGCATAAAAATAATTTTTTCTATCAAAAACAGAGTACTTATTTATCTCAGCATTTAGAGCTATTCCTGATTTTATTGCCTGCTTTATACATGTTTGATTAATTACAGGCAACATTCCCGGCATCGCGGCATCTACTAGAGAAACATTATGATTTGGATCTTTACCAAATTCAGTAGATGCACCAGAAAAAAGCTTAGAACTACTTAAAACTTGAGCATGTATTTCTAAACCTATAACAATTTCCCAATCACCAGTTTTTCCAGATATATAATTTGAGTTTTCATTAGCATTTGTCATGACGCAACTCCATTTGGAGTGTCTTTAAAAGATGCACAAGATTCAATTACATTAGCAACATTCAAAAGACCTTGTTCATCAAAATCTTTTCCTAATATCTGAATTCCAACAGGTAATTTATTATTATCAAGTTTAATCGGTATCGAAATTCCTGGAATTCCAGCTAAAGATGCTGGTACAGTAAATACGTCATTTAGGTACATAGTTAACAAATCTTGAGTGCTTCCAAGCTTAAAAGCTGTGGTTGGTGTTGTTGGTGTTACAAGATAATCAACTTGTTTAAAAATTTCAGTAAATTCATTTTTAATAAGCCTTCTTACTTTTTGAGCCTTTAAATAATATGCATCGTAATAACCTGAAGACAACACATAAGTTCCTATCATAATTCTTCTTTTAACTTCGTCACCAAATCCTAAATTTCTTGTATTTTCATACATTTCATCTAAGCTATTACCACCAATTCTAGCTCCATATCTTACCCCATCGTACCTCGCTAAATTACTTGAAGCCTCAGCTGGCGCAACAATGTAGTAAACAGGTAAAGAGTATTTAGTTAAAGGAAGTTTTACAGGTATGATTTCAGCTCCATTTTCTTTTAAGAAATTTATAGTCATATCTTTGGCGTTTAATATATCAGATGAAATCCCATCACTGTTATATTCTTCTGGTATACCAATTTTAATACCTTTGATACTTTTACCTAGGTCATTATAAAAATTAGGAACATTTTTATTTGATGAAGTTGAGTCTTTAGGGTCGTAACCACACATAACTTGAAGCATTAATGCGGCATCAGACACATTCCTCGTTATTGGACCTGCTTGATCAAGTGATGAAGCAAAAGCAACAATCCCCCATCGTGAACATCTTCCATAAGTTGGCTTTAATCCAACAACTCCACAAAATGCTGCAGGCTGTCTTATGGAACCACCTGTATCTGTTCCAGTAGCTGCTAAAGCAGCTTTAGCAGCAACCGCCGCTGCTGATCCGCCGGACGATCCTCCAGGAGTTCTTTTTTCTTCAAAATTCCAAGGATTAATAACATCCCCTTTAGCAGCAGTTTCATTACTTGAACCCATTGCAAATTCATCACATGAAAGCTTTCCTAAATTAATAGCTCCTTGGTTCCAAAGATTTTGAGTTACAGTACTTTCATAAGTTGGAATGAATTTTTTTAAAATTTTTGAAGATGCAGTAGTTTCTATACCTTTAGTGCAAAACATATCTTTTACTCCTAAGGGAATCCCCTCTAAAAACCTTTGGCTCCCATTCAAATAATTTTGATCAGAAATTTTTGCTTGTTCTAAAGCTTGATCAAAACATGTGGTTAGGTACATATTTAAATCTTTAGTTTTTTCAATAGCATTAATATAAGTATCTACTAATTCCTTAGTTGAAAATTCTTTTTTCTCTAATAGAGATAGAGCTTCACTTATACTAAATTGCAATAAATTACTCATCTATTCAATAACCTTCGGAACTACAAAATATCCACTTTTCTTTTCAGGAGCATTTTCTAAAACATCATTATTTTTATTTCCATCATCCACTACATCTTCTCTAATTGGCAAATTATGTCCTGTAACTGAACTAAGTGGATTTACACTTTCAGTATCAACCTCATTAAGTTGCTCGATAAAACCAATAATTTCATTTAAATCTTTCATTAGCTCATTTGAACCTTTTTCATCAATTGGAATTCTTGATAATTTACCAAGTTTTTTTAATGTTTCTAAGTCGATTTTACTTTTATTACTCATATATGTTTTTGATTTTAAAATTTTTATTTTTTGATACCATCTGTTATGCCTATCTGCAAGCATGAAGATTTTTTAATAAAGACAAGTCATCATAAAAATTTGTTAGGAATTGATCATGGGTCTAAATTAATAGGCATAGCAATATCTAATACAGAGCTTTTCATAGCTACACCATTAACAACAATTGTAAGAAAAAAACAAAATGTAGATTTTAATGAAATACTTAAAATAATTAAAGAAAAGGATGTTGGTGGAATTGTTGTCGGGTTGCCATTAAATATGAATGGAACTAAAGGGCCACGTTGTCAATCTGTAGAGACATTTTTTAGAAATTTTTTAATATTTCATGATATACCTCTGCTCTTTCAGGATGAGAGAATGTCATCACAAGCTATTGAAAAAATTTTTATATCTCAGGATATAAGTAGAAAAAAAAGATCTTCCAATATTGATAAACATGCAGCATGTTGGATTTTACAATCTGCACTAGACTTTTTAAAAAAAAGGTAGTACTAACTAATTTTTAATGAATAAGATTCATAAAATTAATAAAATACCACCTCCAATAGCAATTCTCAATTCTAAAAACCTCTTATCTATAGAAGGGATGAATAAGTTAGAAATAAACTCTTTATTAGATAGAGCAGATTATTTTGCAGATTTAGATCCTTTAAAAATAATAAAAACTCTCAATGGGTATGTTATTCTAAATGTTTTTTTTGAAAATTCGACAAGGACTAGAGTATCTTTTGAATTGGCAGGAAGACGTCTAGGGGCAGAAGTAATTAACATCTCAGTTGACAAATCCTCAATAAAAAAAGGTGAAAGTCTTCTCGATACAGCAAACACCCTAAGTGCTATGAAACCTAATTTATTAATAGTTAGGCATCCTGAGAGTGGTGCACCAAAACTTTTTTCTGATTACTTAAATTGTAGTATTGTTAACGCTGGAGATGGCAGACACGAGCATCCAACACAAGCTCTTCTAGATGCACTTACTATCAGAAGAAGATTAGGTAGAATAGAAGGTTTAAAAATAGCTATTTGCGGTGATATACTTAATAGTAGAGTTGCAAGATCTAATATTCATCTACTCACAACACTTGGTGTTGAGGTAAGATGTATAGCACCTCCAACCTTAATGCCAAAAAGTTTAAAGAACCTTGGTGTAAATTGTTTTAATAGTTTAAAAGACGGCATTAATAACGTAAACGCAATTATGTTACTAAGGTTACAAAGTGAGAGAATGTCAGGAACCGAATCTCCTTCCAAAAGAGAATATTATAGATTTTATGGTCTTGATGAAGAAAAACTTAGTATGGCACATCATGATGCAGTTATTATGCATCCTGGACCAATGAATAGAGGAGTTGAAATAGCATCATCTCTTGCAGATAACGAAGATAGAAGTTTAATAAAGACACAAGTTGAAATTGGTGTCGCTATACGCATGGCAACTATTGAAGCAGTTTATAATGCACAAAAATAAAAAACCAATTCTATTAAAAAATATTAGAGTAATTGATGCATCTCAGAATTTAGATCAAGAGATGAATATCATTATCAATAATGGAATCATTTCATATTTTGAAAATAGTAAAAAAAATATTCCATTTAATGAAAAGGATTTCAGGTCTGTCAATTGTAAAGATAAAATTTTATCACCTGGCATTTTTGACTTAAGAGTTTATTTAAATGAAACAAATAATGAAAATGTTTCAATTTTAAAAAATGCAGCGTTTAAATCAGGAGTTTTGAAAATGGGAATTTTGCCATTCCAAAAACCCCTGCTTGATAATCCTATAATGATTGAACATTTAATTGAAAAAACAAACTTTAATAATGATAATTTTTTTTATCCATATGGAGGGGCAACTAAAGAATTAAAAGGGAATGAAATCGCTGAATTAGGTTTGATGGCTGAAGTTGGTGCAATTGGTTTTACAGATGCACCTAATTGTATACAAGACTCTCTTGTGATGAGAAGAGTTATGAGTTATGCAAAAATGCTTGAAAAACCCATTCTTCAAAACCCAGAAGATAAATCTCTAGCTGGTTTAACATCTAGTAACTCCACAACAATTCAAGGTGAAATGAATGAAGGCGAAGTTTCAACGAGATTAGGATTAGTTGGAATTCCTTCATGTGCTGAAGTAATGATAGTCGAAAGAGATTTAAGATTAGCAGAACTCACAGGTGTACATTATCATGTGTCGAATGTTTCTACTAAAGAAACAGTTGAAGTTATAAAGAGAGCTAAATTAAATGATATCAAAATAACATGTGATACATCGCCACCATATTTTAGTTTAAATGAATTAGAATTATCAACTTATGACACATCTTTTAAATTATCCCCTCCTCTTAGAAACGAAGAAGACAGAATTGCAATTCAAAATGCTATTTTTGATGATACAATTGATGTAATCACATCAGATCATAAACCAATGTCGAATGACACAAAAATTCTCCCTTTTACTTCAGCTTCTACAGGTGCATCTGGAATTGAAACATTACTTCCATTAACATTAAATTTACTAAACAAATCAGATGTCTCAATGATGAATATTTTAAAAAAAATAACTTTGAATCCATCAAAATTATTAAAAGTTGAAATTCCTAAAATTAAATCTAATGAAAAGGCAAACTTCATTATGTTTGATCCTAATGAACAATATTTAATTAACAAAGATGCCCTGGAAACTTCACCAACTCCATTTCACGGCAGACCTGTTCAAGGGAAAAATTATATGTCCATGATGAATGGTGAAATCGTTTTTGATAATCTTGATTTATTATAAACTAATATGACTGAATATTTTATTCTATTTCTAATTTTCATTATTTGTTATTTAATTGGATCCATTCCATTTGGACTAATTCTTACTAAATTATTTGATAACAATGATTTAAGGAATATTGGAAGTGGAAATATAGGAGCTACTAATGTTTTAAGAACAGGAAATAAAACATTAGCACTTTTAACTTTAATACTAGATTTGTCAAAAAGTTTTATTCCATTATTTATTTTTTTTAAATTATATCCACATCCAATAATCAATGATTTTTTTAATCTTATAATTATTGATAAAATATTTTTGGTTTTAGTATTTGGTTATTTTTTTGTTTTAGGACATTGTTTCCCAATTTGGCTTAAGTTTAAAGGTGGAAAAGGAATTGCAACTTCTTTAGGTGTTATATTATCAATAGATGTTTTTATAGGTTTGTGTCTATTAACTATTTGGATTTTAGTATTTTTAATTTTTAAAATAAGTTCTTTATCTGCACTAATTTCGTCTACAAGTTTCCCAATTTTAATTTTTTTTAAATATGAAAAAGTAAATTTGTTATATTTATCAATTATTTTAACTATATTTGTTTTTTTTACACATAGGGAAAATATAATTAGACTTTTGAAAAAAGAAGAAAAAAAAATTTAAATTAATATTGATATATTTTAAAACCAATGGTAATTGGCAAAGAACTATGGAGTTTAAATGAAGTTAGTTATTGTTGAATCACCTGCAAAAGCTCAAACAATAAATAAATATCTTGGTAATAATTATAAAGTTGTAGCATCTATTGGACATGTTAGAGATCTTCCAAGAAAAGATGGTGCAGTTGAACCAGAAAAAGATTTTCAAATGTCCTGGGATCAACCTTTAGATAAAAAAAAGGTGATTAATGGAATAATAAAAGATTTAAAAGATGCAGAAACTCTAATTTTAGCAACTGACCCCGACAGAGAAGGTGAAGCTATCAGTTGGCATATCAATGAGATTTTAAACGAAAAAAAAGCATTAAAAAGCAAACAAGTTCAAAGAGTTGTTTTTAATGAAATTACAAAGTCATCTGTATTAAACGCTATGGAACATCCTAGAGACATAAACTCTGAATTAGTTGATGCATACCTGGCTAGAAGAGCATTAGATCATTTAATTGGTTTCAGAATATCTCCAATTTTATGGAGGAAACTTCCTGGTTCCAGATCAGCAGGCAGAGTTCAGTCAGTAGCTCTTAGATTAGTTTGTGAAAGAGAATTAGAAATTGAAAGATTTACAATTGAAGAGTATTGGACTATTTCAGGAATTTTTGAAAATTCAAGTAATGAAAAATTTTCTTCTAGATTAATTGAATTTGACCAAAAAAAACTTAAAAAATTTGATATACCAAATGAGGAACATTCAAAAAAAATATTAGATGAAATAAAAAAACATAATTTTTATATATCAAATATTGAAAAGAAAAGAATTAAGAGAAATCCTATACCTCCTTTCACAACTTCGACACTCCAACAAGAAGCATCTAGAAAACTTGGTTTTAGTGCTTATAAAACTATGAGAGTAGCTCAAAAACTTTATGAAGGCATAAATTTAAATAAAGAAACCAGTGGTCTAATAACTTACATGAGAACTGATGGTGTTCAAATTGGCCAGGAAGCAATAACAAATATAAGAGAATTTGTTTCTAATGAATATGGAAAAAACTTTATTCCCGAAAGTCCAAGATATTATAAATCAAAGGCTGCTAACGCCCAAGAAGCTCACGAAGCTATTAGACCAACAAACTTTACTTATTCTCCAAAATTAATCTCAAAATATTTAGATAAAGATCAGCTTAAGTTATATGATTTAATTTGGAAAAGAACTTTATCTAGCCAAATGTCTTCAGCAGAATTGGACAAAACTACGGTAGATATAAAGTCAAAAGATAACTCAATTTCTTTCAGAACAAATGGTTCTCAGATTGCTTTTCCCGGATTTTTAAAAGTATATAAAGAAAGCTTTGATGAAAAAACAACTTCAGGTGATAGTGATGATGATAAGCTTCTCCCAATTCTAAATCTTAATGAAAGTTTAGATTTAAAAAAATTAGAAGATGAACAACATTTCACACAACCACCTGCAAGATATACTGACGCTAGTTTAGTTAAGAAAATGGAAGAACTTGGTATTGGAAGACCTTCAACATATGCCTCAACATTAAGAGTTTTAGTTGAAAGAGATTATGTTTTAAAAGAGAGTGGAAAACTAATTCCAGAAGAAAGAGGAAGAATATTAACAGCTTTCCTAAGCAATTTCTTTGGTAAATATGTTGATTATGAATTTACAGCAACATTAGAAAAAAATCTTGATAAAATCTCTGATGGTAAATTGCCTTATAAAGATTTATTGTCAGATTTCTGGAGAGATTTTAAAAAACATCTTGACAAAATGACTGACTTAGAGAGATCAGAGATCTTAAATACTCTAGAATCTGAATTAGAACAAATGTTTTTTTCGACTGAAGATAATCAATTTGATGCTTCAAAAAAATGTCCTAAATGCTCTGATGGTAAAATTGGATTACAACTTGGAAAATATGGCGCTTTTATAGGCTGTAATAATTATCCTGAATGCAAATACACAAAGCAGATAGCTAATAAAAAAGATGATAACCCTGAATTTGACAATGAAATTGATTTTGATCAAAGTTTAGGTAAAGATCCCGATACAAATGAAGATGTTTTTATAAAGAAAGGACCTTATGGTTCATATGTTCAACTTGGTGATGGCAAAAAGCCTAAAAGAGTAAGTATTCCTAAATTAGTAAATCCTAAAGATATAAAACTTGAAAAGGCTGTTTTACTCTTATCGTTACCAAGAGTTATTGGCAACCATCCTGAAACTAATAAAGAAATTACTGCTAATATTGGAAGATACGGCCCTTACTTAAAATATGATATTAATTCAGTTAGTCTACCAAATGATGAAACTGTTTTAACTATAGGTTTAAATCATGCAGTTGTATTAATTTCTGAAAAATCTCCTGGAGGAAGAAGTCTTGGAAAACACCCAAATAATGATGGAGAGGTGCTAGCAAAAAAAGGAAGGTATGGTCCTTATGTTGAGTATAAAAAGACGAGAGCAACTTTGCCTAAAACCATGAATTTAGACGAAATCACTCTTGATGAAGCTCTGGAATTGATTGAAAAAAAAGAGTCACGAGCAAAGAAAAAAAAATAATTTTGATATGATAAAAAATTATTTACTCAAAATCTTAGATATTGATTCAGACGGAAATACTACAGCTAAGATAATTGACAAGAAGTTAAGAAACACTGAAGTCTTTATACCTTACAACAAACAAAACCCCGTCATTAAAATTGGTGATACTGTATCTTCATTAATTAAATATAAAAAAAAAAGTATAATTAATACAAAAATTTTAAAAAAAATCTATGCTCCAAAACCTTTTTTTGCACAAGTAAATGAAATTTCATCTAAATTCATAAAAATAAAAAAATTATTTTCTGACAATGATGATGATTATTTCATAAAAAGGGATCCTTCTCATGAAAATTTGAATGTTGGAGACATCCTCAAAGCAAGTGAAGAATTTAAATCAAATTTTAAAAATTTGAAAACATGTAAGTTAGAAAGAGTTTATAAAGGATTTAACTCCAATAATTTTTTTCCAATGCTTGAAATAAATGAATTAAATATAATAGATACATTTCCAACCGAAGTGATAAAAGAGGTTGAAAAGATTGATATATCTAATAAAGATAAAAGATCTGATTTAACAAATTTAGCTATCGTTACAATTGATGGCGATGATGCAAAAGACTTTGACGATGCTGTTTTTGCTGAAAAATATAAAAATGAAAAATGGAAAATTATAGTTAGTATTGCTGATGTTTCAAACTATGTAAAAGAAAACTCAAATTTAGACACTCATGCTAAAGAAAGAGGTAATTCTATTTACTTTCCAAACTTTGTAATACCAATGTTACCCGAGAAGCTATCAAAC
>CACMOJ010000022.1 GCA_902615325.1 uncultured SAR116 cluster alpha proteobacterium
CTATCTTTTAGTTTACCCTTATTTGGATTAAAATTATCGTATTTACCAAAATTTTTAATCCATTGCATTTCTTGTGTTGTTGGAGGATTATAGTTAAACCAACCTTTTTTGGTATTTTCTGGAAAGACAACATCGTGAGCAAGAGTTTCTTTAATGTTTTCTAAAGTATTATCCATAAGAAATCCCTATGCTTCTATGATTTTGACTAACTTTAAAACAATTGAACTTAGGACTTGGCAAACAAAATTTAGAGGTACAATTTTTATTCATATTGGTGTCAATCGTGATGATTGTATTCTAACAGATGAAGTCAAAAATGATAAATCTTTTTTAGAGTTAAATAAACTTTCTGGCGTAATTTGTGGAAGTGTAAATATAACCAGTTGTATAAGAATGACACCAGAAGATGCAGAAAAATCAAAAGTATCATATAACCAAAAATATTACTCTTGGCATTTATCAAATCCTAAAATATTAAAAAATCCAATACCATTTAAAGGTAAGTTAGGGTTATTTAAAGTTAAGACTGATATTATTAAAAATAATATTTTTTAACAGCTGTTTTAATATCAAAACTAAAATCAATTATAAATATTATTCAAACTATTCCTCTGTTTTCTTTGTTTAGATATTATTCCTAATTTTTCTTGAACTACTAATCTACATCCCTCTTGAATAAGTGAATTAAAACTTCTTTTATCTAAAGATTTTACCTTCATTAAATCAATCCATTGATCATCATTTATTCTACATAGATAATTATGTGTTCTCATGCTTCTTATCCTTTATAATTTTATTTTGTTTCTTAATTTTAATACCCCATCTAGAAATAGGTTTAGGTACGAATTTAGGTTTAACACCAAATCTTAAATTATTTATAATTGCCATTTTATACTCCTTAGTTTGATTGTTGAGGTGATGATTTTGGACACACTTAACCTACTCAAAGGTTAAGTGTTTTTCTTGAGTCTGATGACCAAGTTCACATCTTCATCTGAGAAACTACATGAACCAATAGTATTACCTTTGTAATTCATTTAGTTGGGTGAGAAGTCCGATATCCCATTCTATCTGAGGCATTCCAGAGTTGGCACAATGCAGTCAGATTCTTTCTCAACTTTAACTTCGGTCAGAATATGAATCTGATGAAGATAAATTTCATATTCTGTAAGGGTTATTTCTCCCTTGTCCTGCTGGGAATATTTTAACACCATTCCAACTTGGGTGTTTCATAATAAAAACTGGTTACCTTACTAAGATCCGTTCCAATATAAAATTGTAACTCAATAGGTTTGTAATCTCATAAAATGTAAACTTTAAACATAAGAGGGTTTCCTTTTTCTTATGTTTAATTAATACTATTTATAATATTTATAATTTTGATATATTGTGCGGATCATGCATATGAGAAAATTTTTAATAGTTGTATTCTTATTAATCCCTTCTGTTGCATTTGGTAAATGGATAAAACTAAGTCACAATAGTCTTGTTGATGTATACTTTGATGAATCATCTGTTAAAGTTATATCTGACCAAAGTATAGAATATGTTGAATTAATGGATTTCAAGAAACCTATTGTTTCAATCAGAAAAGGTGTTTCTATCTACTCAACAATAAATTTAAAGATAGTGGACTGTGGCACAAATAAACCTCAAAATCTACGTACCACACCTTCAAAGCACAGATATATAAGAATGAATAGTTTTTCAAAAAATATGGGTAAGGGAGATTTTGTTGGGACAGAAAAAGGCGACAATAAATGGATTGATCATAAAAAAGGTAGTGTAGACTTTATAGTTTCCAAAGGTTTATGTAATGCTTTTTTAATCAAAAAGTTGAAAAAGTGAATTATCTTTTTTCGCTAGAAATATTAGAAATTGCAACAGAACCAAAAAATGTTCCTAACATGCAACCATTTAGCACTATCAACAAAAACAAGCATAAAAAAACTCTTTTAAACATACATTAACTGTAAACATCATAAGATGATCGGTAAAGATTTAATAAGCAAATACAAGTATAATTATCTATATTTATTTCTTCAAAATATTTTTGAATACTTAGCAATCAAGTTCTCTGGTTTGAGATGAGTATACCTGAATAATTGTCTTACATCTTTATGACCAGATATCAATGCAACCTCTGGAACCGATAATCCCATTTCAAAAAATCTTGATACTGCCTCATGTCTTAGATCATGAAACCTTAATCCCTTGATATTAGATTTGTTTCTACATCTCTCCCATGCAAGTCTTAAACAATTCGCAGATATAGGAAAAATAAATTCAGCTGTGTGATTAAGATTAGATAATAATTCAATAGCAGTTTTAGTTAATGGAATATGTCTATCGTCCCCATTTTTAGTGTCATACAAGGAGGCAATTCCAGTATCTAGGTTTACATCATTCCAAGTTAGTTTTAGTATCTCAGATCTTCTCATCCCAGTTTCCACTGCAAATTGAATGATAGAGGAGATGTATTTGTTTCTTTGTTTTTTAGCATTAGAGATAAGAATAGATAGTTCATTTGAAAGAAGTCTTCTAGTTCTTGGTTTATGAGGTGAGGGGATATCTAGTCCATGAAAAGCATTAAATGGTATCCCATAATTCCATTTGTTTATTGCAACTTTAAAAACTCTTTTAATTAACATCAATTCAGATTTAACAGTTCCATCTTTTACTATTAATTTTCTGTCTGCACTAAATTGTTCTAAATGTCTTTTTGTTAAATTTATAACTTTGATGTCACCTAACCATGACCTAGATAAAACATCTAACTTATAACTAACAATTATATAACTTTTTAACTTAGGAAGAATTTTTACTTTATATTTATTAAATAGGTCTTTTAGTTTTAATCTTTTAATATTTTTTTCTGGAATTGGTTTTGACCTAAGTTCTTTTTCAAAATTAACAACCCATTTAGTTGCATCTAATTTAGTCTTAAATGTTTTTGTAAAACTTCTCCATCCAGATATTCTAACTTGAGCGTTCCAAGATTTTCCTCTTTTACGAACACAACCCATAATTTGACTCCTTTTACTGTGTCAAATCTGTGTCAAAACTGAGTATTCTCTGAGGTATATTAAGACTCTATTCTTTTAACTAATTGATATTAATAAGAAAGATTTGGTGCGCTCGAGAAGATTCGAACTCCTGACCCCTAGATTCGTAGTCTAGTGCTCTATCCAGCTGAGCTACGAGCGCTTTGTTTTTACTGACTTTTTAACTTTATTTTTAGTCATTATGTATGTACCAGTAAATGTAGCACCACATTTATACTTTAAATTTAGACAAAAAGTCATCAAATATCTTTTTGCCTAACACAAATCACTTATTCTTCAAACATATGAATTTGCTTTATGAATATATTTTCTGTAATCTTTAGACTTAATTTAATAGAGATCAGTATGAGTAGTTATGATAAATCATTTCCCGTTTCTTGGGAAGAAATTCATAGAAATAGTAAAGCTTTAGCGTGGAGATTATATGATATATCTTCATTTCAAGGTATCATTGCGGTAACTAGAGGTGGATTAGTTCCTGCTGCTATTGTCGCTAGAGAATTGGATATGAGATTGATCGATACAGTATGTGTGAGTTCATATAAAGAAAAATCAAGAGGTGAAGTTGAATTTTTAAAAAATAAAACAATGGCTGAAGATGGTGATAACTGGTTAATAGTTGATGATTTAGTTGATACGGGTGAAACAATAAAAGCTTTAAGGCCAATTCTTCCTAAAGCCCACTATGCTACGGTATATGCTAAACCTGCCGGCAGAGATCAAGTTGATACTTTTATTACTGAAGTATCTCAAGACACCTGGATCTATTTTCCATGGGATTTAGAAATGAAACCTGCACCAACAATAAGTGAACAAACAAATAAATAATAAAGTTGACTATTTAAATTAATTTCATTAAGAAATTTCAAAGAGGTTATTATGAAAAGAACATTTCAACCAAGTAATTTAGTTAGAAAAAGAAGGCATGGTTTTAGATCAAGAATGGCAACCGTTGGTGGCAGAAATGTTATTAGAAGACGTCGTGCAAAAGGAAGAAAAAGATTATCAGCTTAAATCAAAGTTTTCATGACTTTAATAACTATAAAAAAAAGATCTGAATTTATAAGAGCTAACAAATATTCAAAAAAAATTTATACTCTAAACTTTATTATTCAAAAAGTTGAATCAAACAAAACTGACAATACTCCTCATTTTGGTTTTACTATTACAAAAAAAATTGGTTCAGCTATTGTAAGAAATAAAATTAAAAGAAGGCTTAAATCAATCATAAGGAAATTATTAAAATGTAAAGATAAATATTTTGATTTAAGCTTTAATTATATATTGATTTGTAAAAAAGAAATTGTAAAAGTTTCTTATAATGATTTGGAAAATGAACTAATGGATAAATTTAAATCTAATAGAGTTAGTTGATCTTGATATGATAAATATATTTGAAAAATCTATTAAAATTTTAATTTTAATTCTCTTAAAATCCTACAAGTTCTTAATATCACCTTTTCTTGGAACTAACTGTCGCTTTTTACCATCATGTTCAGACTATGCATATGAAGTAATTACTAATCATGGAGTGATAAAAGGTGGAGCTTTAGCTATTAAAAGATTAACAAAATGCCATCCTTGGGGTAAAAGTGGTCATGATCCTGTTAACAAACAAAAAAAAGAAAATATTTTATGAACCCAGATACTAGAAATTTAATAGCAGCTATTTGTCTTTCAATGTCAGTTTTGATTGGATATCAAATTTTATTTGGTGAACCAACACAAAAAAATGTAAAAAAAGAACAACAGACAATTGACAAAAATAACGAACCTTCAATTGAACTGCCTAAAGGAAATGACACATCACTGACAGAAGCCACAAAGAAGCCAAAAAATATAGATCGTGTTAGTATCATTAATAATGAGCTTCAAGGGTCCATTTCACTGCTTGGAGCAAGAATAGATGATTTAGTTTTAAAAAATTACAGAAAAACTCTTAATCCAGAAAGTGATCAGATAAGGTTCTTAAAAAAAATTGATGAAATAGAACCATTTTTTATTCAATTTGGCTGGAGTTCACCAAATAAAAATAAAGTTCCTAATGGTAATACAGTGTGGAAGGGTTCTAAATCTTCTTTAGACCCAAATAATCCCTTGACACTTACATGGAATAATGGGGAAGGATTAAAATTTTCTCAAATAATATCTATAGATGATAATTACATGATTAAGGTTATCCAAAAGGTAAAAAATCAAACCAACAATTCAGTTAACTTATATCCTTATGGCCTTATAAGAAGATCTGGTGAACCTAAAACCACTGATTTTTTTGTTTTACATGAGGGGCCACTAGGTGTCTTTGATGGATCATTAAAAGAACATAGTTATTCAGATTTAAAAGAAACTGGCCAAAAAGGAATGTCTATAAAAACCGAAGAAAATGGTGGTTGGATTGGTATAACAGATAAATATTGGATGGCAGCTTTAATACCAGATCAAAACACCAACTCTAATTTTACTTTCAGATATGTTAATAATTCTGCATCATATCAAACTGACTTTTTAGGTGAACTTTCAAAAATTCCAGCAAATGGAGAAATTGAAATTGTATCTAGGGTATTTTCTGGAGCAAAAAAATTAAATTTGCTTGATAAATATGAAGAGGAATTAAAAATCAAAAATTTTGACTTAGCTATAGACTTTGGTTGGTTCTACTTTCTTACAAAACCATTTTTCTATGCCTTATCATGGGCAAATAATATATTGGGTAATTTTGGGTTGGCAATTCTTGCTATTACAGTCGTTGTAAAAATTATATTTTTTCCATTAGCAAATAAATCATATAAAAGCATGGCTAGGATGAGGGTATTAACACCTCAACTTCAACAATTGCGTGAGAGATTTGGTAACGATAGACAAAAAATGAATACGGAGATGATGGCTCTATATAAAAGGGAAAAAGTAAATCCTGCGGCTGGATGTTTGCCAATACTTGTTCAAATTCCAGTGTTTTTTGCCTTATATAAGGTTTTATTTGTATCCATTGAGATGAGGCAAGCTCCATTTTTTGGATGGATAAAAGACTTATCTGCGTTAGACCCAACAAGTATATTTAATCTTTTTGGGTTGTTGCCTTATAGCACAGATTTTTTGCCAGATTTTCTCAATTTGGGAATTTGGCCTTTATTGATGGGCGCTACTATGGTCCTCCAACAAAGATTAAATCCCAAACCACCAGATCCTGTGCAAGCTCAGATTTTTGCTTGGATGCCAGTTGTTTTTACTTTTTTACTTGCAACATTTCCTGCAGGTTTAGTGATTTACTGGACATGGAATAATCTTTTATCAATTGCTCAACAATGGATAATTACAAGAAAAATTAATAAAGAAAAAAGTTGAATATTGGAATTTTCAGATGAAGATAAAGAAATTGGCAGAAAACTTTTTTTAGGAGATTGTCAATTTATAAAATCATGTGTGTCCCTTGATACACTGCCTTCACAAAATAAGAATGAAGTTGCATTTTTTGGAAGATCTAATGTAGGTAAAAGTTCTTTAATCAATTCTTTAACTAATAAAAAAAAACTGGCTAAATTTAGTAAGTTACCTGGAAGAACTAGGCAATTAAATTTTTTTAAAATTGAAAATAAATTACATAGTTTAAATTTTGTTGATTTACCAGGATATGGATTTGCAAAAGTATCAAAAACAGAGCAAAGAGAATGGAGAAATCTAATTTTTGACTATATATCTTCAAGACAAAATTTAAGGACAATACTTTTATTGATAGATGCAAGAAGAGAATTAACTAAAGAGGATAATAAGATGATAGAATTTTTTGAAAGACAAGGCTTAGGATGGACATGCGTAATAACTAAAGTTGATAAAATAAAAAAATCAGAAGTTTCTTCAAAAATGATTAATTTAAAAAATGCTCTAAAAAATAAGATTACCCTATACCCACATCTCTTTTGTACATCTAGCGAGAAGAAAACAGGACTAGAAGAATTGAGAGCATATATAGCAATGTTTGCAAAAAATTAGATTTATTTATAATGTAGGATAAAATAACTAAAAATAGTAATGATATGCAAAATAATTTGAACGATAAAGCTGAAATCCTAATGGAAACACTTCCTTATATGAGAAGGTATTCAAACAAAGTTATAGTTATAAAATTTGGTGGACATGCTATGGGGAAAAAAGAATATGTAAAAACTTTTGCTCAAGATGTTTCCCTATTACAACAGGTAGGAATACTTCCAATAGTAGTCCATGGTGGTGGTCCTCAAATTGGAGAAATGCTTAAAAAATTAAAAATTGAAAGTAATTTTATAGATGGTTTAAGAGTTACTGATGCAGCAACTATTGATGTTGTTGAAATGGTTTTATGTGGCATAATTAACAAAAGTATTGTTTCAGCAATTTCAAATGAGTGTGCAAATGCAGTGGGCATATCTGGTAAAGATGGTAATTTAATTTCTGCAAAGAGATTATCAGTAATAGATAAAAACTCTGATTCCAATCTTGAGAATGTTGTTGATTTAGGTTTTGTTGGAGAGCCAAACAAAATTAATACAGATGTAATTCAAGCTTTGATAAATCAAAAAATGATTCCAGTCATTGCACCAGTTGGTATTGGTGAAAATGGTCTTTCATATAATATTAATGCTGATACGGCTGCAGGTGCAATTGCTTCGGCAATGAAAGCTACACGAATGATGATGTTAACTGACGTTGAAGGTGTATTAGATAGTAAAGGTAAAATTATTTCAGAGTTGTCTGTAAAAAAATGTAAGGAATTGATTAAAGAAAATTTTGTTCATGGAGGAATGATACCTAAAATTAATACTTGTATTAAAACAGTACAAGATGGTGCTGAAGCAGCCGTTATAATGGATGGTAGAAAAAAACATTCTCTTTTAGTTGAACTATTTACTGAAGACGGTGTTGGAACTTTAATAAAAAATTAGTTTAATCAATGGTTAATTATAAATGATTTATCAAAATAGTTTTCAAAATTGGATCTTTGATTTAGACAACACTATGTATGATATTAATTTAGGTCTATTTAAAAAAATTTCTAATAGAATAACTGATTTCATAATGTCTAAATATTCTTTAGATATTGATCAGGCTAAAAAAATTCAAAAAGAATATTATTTGAAATATGGCTTAACTTTAAGAGGTTTGATTGTCGAAAAAAAATTAGAGCCAGAAGAATTTCTTGATTATGTTCATGACGTTGAACATCCGGAATTAAAAAAAAATGATCAATTAATATCAAAGATAAGAATATTGGAAGGAAAGAAAATAATCTTTACAAATGCTACTTCAAAACATGCAAAAAAAATTTTAAAAATATTAGAATTGGAAGATGATTTTGATCAAATTATTGATATTAAAGATTTAGAATATATTCCCAAACCAGACAAAAGATCGTATAAAAAGTTATTAGAATGTTTAAATCTTAATAAAGAAAATTTGGATAAAACAATTTTTTTTGAAGATACAGTCAAAAATTTGATACCAGCTAAAGAACTTGGAATTACAACTGTTTGGATGAAAAATTCAATAAATGAAAAAGATTTTATAAAAAATTTTAATTTCATAGACTATAGTTTTAATAATTTGAATGAGTTTTTAGATACAATAAAAATGAGAGGATAATATGGATCAAGATAATTTAAAAAATGTCATAGATAAGGCCTTTGATAATATTTCAGATGTAAGTATAAATACAAAAGGGGAGATAAGAGACGCTGTTGATGAAACGTTAAATTTACTTGATTCAGGAAAGCTTAGAGTAGCTGAACCTCTTGGTTCAAGTAAGTGGCGTGTAAATCAGTGGTCTAAAAAAGCTGTCTTACTTTCATTTAGATTAAATGATATGGAAATAATTCAAGGTGGGCCTGAAAGTTGGGATTGTGGTCCTTCTGTTTGGTGGGATAAGGTTAAATCAAAATTTTCAAATTGGTCATCTGATGATTTTAAAAAGGCAGGATTTAGAGCAGTTCCAGGTTCAATAGTAAGATATTCAGCTTTTATTAATAAAAATGTTGTTTTGATGCCATCTTTTGTCAATTTGGGTGCTTTTGTAGATGAGGGTGCAATGATAGATACCTGGGCAACCGTTGGATCTTGTGCACAAATTGGTAAAAATGTCCATTTGTCTGGAGGCGCAGGTATCGGTGGTGTATTAGAACCTTTACAAGCAGATCCCGTAATTATAGAGGATAATTGCTTTATTGGCGCACGTTCTGAAGTTGCAGAAGGTGTTATTATAGAAGAAGGCTCTGTGTTGTCTATGGGAGTTTATATAGGTGCTTCAACAAAAGTTGTTGATAGATCGACTGGTGAAACTTTTATGGGAAGAGTCCCATCATATTCAGTAGTTGTTCCAGGTTCTATGGCTGGAAGTAATCACAGTGAAATATCTAATTCACCTAATTTATATTGTGCGGTGATAGTAAAAAGAGTTGATGCTAAAACACGATCAAAAACTTCAGTCAATGATTTGTTGAGAGACTAATTTAATGAGTTTAGATCCTGTCAATCTGGCATCAGATTTAATAAAAATTAAAAGTATAACTCCTCATGGACAAGAGGCTATAAATCTTATTAAGTCAGTTTTAGAAAATCATAATTTTGATTGTAAAATGTTAACTTTTGGAGAGGGAAAAGATGAGGTTGTAAATTTGTACGCAAGATTTGGAAAAAATTCTCCAAATTTATGTTTTGCAGGGCATGTTGATGTGGTACCTGAAGGAAGTTCCGAGGATTGGTCTTTTGGACCATTTTCAGGCGAAATAATTAACAATCAACTGTGTGGAAGAGGTGCAGTAGATATGAAATCATCTATCGCAACTTTTATTTCATCAGCAATAGACTTCTTAGAAGAAAATAATGAATTTGAAAGTCTAGGTAGCATCTCCTTTATTATTACTTCGGATGAAGAAGGTAAAGCAATAAATGGAACTAAAAAAGTAGTTGAATGGTTAAAAAATAATAAAGAAAACATAGATGATTGTATTGTAGGTGAGCCTACTAACCCTGATAAGTTAGGTGATATGATCAAGATTGGAAGAAGAGGTAGTTATTCAGGTAATTTAATTGTTAATGGTATACAAGGTCACGTTGGTTATCCCCATTTAGCTAAAAATCCAATTAACTCAATGTTAAAATTAATTGGGCCACTTTCTGAAGTAGAATTAGACAAGGGAAATGAAAATTTTGAACCATCTACTATTATGATTACAAGCATAGATGTTGGAAATCCCTCATATAATATCATTCCTGCAAAAGTGAACGTTAAGTTTAACATTAGGTTTAATAATCATCATAGTTCAAAAAGTTTAACTAAAATGCTAATTAAAAAATTTGAGTCTCTTAATATTTCAAATTATTCATTTGATTATTTTTGTAATGCTGAACCTTTTTATACAAATCCTGGGCATTTAGTAGAATCATTAAAAAGAGCAATAAAATTAATAACTGGTCTTGTTCCAAATTTATCTACTAATGGAGGAACTTCAGATGCAAGGTTTATTAGAGAGATTTGTCCAGTTGTAGAATTTGGTTTAGTAGGAAAGCTTATGCATAAAGTTGATGAAAAAGTTTCTATAGATGATATAAATAATTTAAAGAAAATTTATAAAAACTTTTTAGAAATATATTTTGCTAAATAATATGATAAGCCCGCCTCCTTCCTTTATTGATATAAAAAATGGTTTTAAATCTTCTTTTGATTTTATTAGAAGAAAAAGTAATGTAGATAATTTATTTGAGTTAGATAATGAAAAATTTTGGCAAAGCTGTTGGATTGTTTTTTTTATTAATGCATTAGTGGCAGTTCTAGCTTCATATGGGATCAAGGCGTCATTTGATATTTCAATGAAGGCAAATCTTTTGCCCAAACTATTATTAATAACAGTTATAGATATCTCACTATTTGCAATATTGATTTATTATATTTTTAAAAATTTAAACAAAGATAATCTTTTTTTTAAATTTATAATTCCTTTTAATTGGATACAAGCTTTTCAAGCTTTTATTATGTTATTATTTACTTTTTTTGGATTATTTTTACCTGCTTCTATATTTTTATTTTTTGGTTTTGCATTAATCATATTCGTAACATTTGCTTTATGGAGGTTAGGTAAAGATGAAGTTGGTTTTAGTGGTTGGGGAGCCGCTGGATTAATTATTTTGTCTGTTCTAACTGAGGGAGGCATTGGTTTAATCTCTAGGTCAGTATCAAAACTATTTACATAGTTAAGCTCATTGGCCAATTAGGTTCTAGCAAATTTTCTGGGTACTCAATTTTTGTCAAAAATAAGCCGTGTGCTGGTGCAGTTTCACCGGCTTCATCTCTTGATTTTAGCTTAAGAATTTTTTCGATTTCGTTTGGGTGCCAAATATCTAACCCAACTTTAACGAGTGAACCTACAATAATTCTTACCTGATTATGTAAAAAACTTTTTGCTTCTATCTTAATAGTTAAAATGTATTTTTTTTTTTCCATATCAAAATCAATTTTATCAATTGTTTTTAAAGGAGTTAAAGCCTGACAAGATCGAGATCGAAAACTAGTAAAATCATGCGTTCCAATTAAAAATTTTGAAGCTTTTTTCATATTATTTATATTTAACTTTTGTCTAATATGCCAAAAATTTTCGTTTAATTTAAGAGGAAAAGCTGATCTTAGTAAAAACTTATATTTGTAAGTTCTTTTAATGGCAGAAAATCTTGCATTAAATTCAAAAGATACTTTTTGTATAGAAATTATTCTTATCTTAGTCTTTATTAATAAAGAATTAAATGCAGTCATTATATATACGTTATTTTTATTAGAAAACCTGTTCACTTTTGGAATATCAATATGAGCAACTTGTCCTGTGGCATTTACGCCTGCATCAGTTCTTCCTGCACCTTGAACAGGACAATCTATTTTAAAAAGAATTTTTGCAATTTTTTCTATTTCACCTTGAACAGATTTACCATTATTTTGCTTTTGCCACCCAACTAAATTCTTTCCATCATATTCTATTAATAATGCCAATCTAATTTTTTCAACTTCATAATTAATCAATTACTTCACCAACATTTAAATTATTACCATTCAAAAATTCTTTTGCAGACATGCTTTTTTTTCCAGATTTTTTTAATGAATTTATTTGGAAAATTGTATCTTTACTGCAAGCAATTTGGATATTATCTGAAGTTGTCAAAATTGTTCCTGGATTTTTATTATGTTTTTTTTTAAAAGGGGAACCATCGATTATATTAATCTTATCATTTTTGTAATGAAAATAAGTTCCTGGAAAAATTTTAAATGCTCGCATTTTGTTGAAGATATCTAATGAATTATTATTCCAGTTAATTAATCCTTCTTCTTTACTCAATTTATGTGCGTATGAAGCTTCTAAGTTATTTTGAGGTGTTTGTTTAGCATCTCCAGAAATTAATTTTTGGATTGTTTCATCAAGGCATTCTGCGGTTAGTAATGATAAACTTTTATAAAGATCAATCACATCATCCTCCATATTAATTAATATTTCTTTTTTGTGAATCATCGGTCCTGTGTCTAAACCTTTTTCCATTAACATGGATGTGCATCCAGTTTTTATATCTCCTGCTTCAATTGCTCTTTGGATGGGAGCTGCTCCTCGCCATTTTGGTAACAAACTAGCATGTCCGTTTATACAGCCATATGATGGAATTTTTAAAATCATTTCTGGAATTAATATTCCATATGCAACAACAACTATCAAATCTGGATCAAGGGTTTTTAAAAGTGTTAAGGTTTCATCATTTTTAAAGTTATGTGGTGTAAAGAAATTTAATTTGTTTTTTTCTGAGTATTGTTGAATTGAAGATTTTATTTCTTTCATTCCTCTTCCAGATCGACGAGATGGTTGAGTAAAAACACCAATTACATTATAGTTTTTATTTAATAAATCTAAAGTTGGAACAGCAAATTCAGGTGTTCCCATGAAAAAAATGTTCATTTAATTTCTATTTTCGTTGAGTTTTTCTTTTTTAATTTTTTTTAAAATCATTTCTTTTTTAATCCTAGATAAATGATCTATAAATAATATTCCGTTCAAATGATCAATCTCATGTTGAATGCAAACTCCTAATAAATCATCAGCTTTTAATGTTTTTTGTTTAAAATTTTCATCTCTGTAATTAACTAAAACTTTATCTGGTCTTTTTATAATTGCGTGATGGCCTGGAATTGATAAGCAACCTTCTTCTCTTTCTATAAAATTTTTACTTAAAAAAGTAATTTCAGGATTAATCATTTTAATGGGATTAGGTTCAAAATGACCATCATCAGTTTTCAATCCACAATCCATAACGACCAATCTTTTATCAATTCCAATTTGCGTGGCTGCTAATCCTATACCGTTAGCATGATACATTGTTTCAAGCATATCATCCAAAATATGTTTAATGTCATTATCTATTTTATCAACAACAGAAGCTTTTTTTCTTAAAAAGCTATTTGGCATTTTTATTATTTTTCGTATGGCCATATTAGTGCTAAGTTAGTTTTATTAATAAATTTTTATAAGTAAATTGTCAGGAAAGGGCAAGAAATGAATCAAGAGTATTCTGATTTATTACTAATTTTCATAATTATAATTTTATTCTTTTTAGTAATCTATATGTTTTTTAAAAATAAAAGCAATATCTCCACACAAGAAAATGATTCAATTAATGTTCAAAAAAATATAAATGAAATTCAAGGTTCGATTATTTTGTTAACCAAAACTGTTGAGGAAAAAATAAATAATATAAATAAAAATATCGGCTCCAGTTTAAATGAACAAACAGAAAAAACACAAAGATCATTGTCTGATGTAAGAGAAAGGTTAGCTGTTATAGATAAAGCTCAAAATAACTTAAATGAATTAAGTGCCCAAGTTCATAGTTTAAAGAATATTTTGTCAAATAAACAACTTCGTGGAGCTTTTGGTGAAGTTCAACTTGAGAACTTGATAAGAGATTCTTTACCTCAAAATGCTTACAAGTTCCAACATACTCTTAAAAATGGTTTTAGAGTAGATTGTATGGTAAAATTACCTTACCCACCAGGTCCAATTTGTATTGATTCAAAGTTTCCACTTGAACATTATAGGTCATATGTGGCTGCAAGAGATGAAAATGAAAAAAAAGAATTCTTAAAAAAATTTGGAATTTCTGTTTTGAAACATATAGATGATATTTCAACAAAATATATAGATCTTTCAGAAACCGCTGATAGTGCGGTAATGTTTTTGCCAAGCGAATCAATTTATCATGAAATTAATATGAAATTGCCAAAAATTGTTAATGAAAGCAGGTTAAAAAAAGTTTATTTAGCTGGACCTGATAATTTAATGCTTATTTTGAATACTGTTCGTGCAATTATTAGAGATGCTAATATGAATAAACTAGCAAGTGAAATACAGGTTGAGGTTAATAAGCTTTTAAATGATTTAAATAATTTAAATGAAAGATTTGACAAACTTGATAAACATTTTGAATTAGCGCAAAAAGACTTAGAATTAGCAAAGATTTCACAAAAAAAAGTTTATTCACGTGGAAGTAAGATAATTTCAATTGATGTTGAAGATAAAAGTAACAATAAAAAAATAATTAATTAAACAACTACTCAAAGATAGTTCTACCTTTAAGAGCATGAATAATCGTTCCATCATCTAAATAATCAAGTTCTCCTCCAACTGGCACACCATGAGCTAATTTTGTAATTTTATTTCCATATTTATTTATTACTTTAGACAAATAATGTGCTGTTGTTTGGCCATCTAGTGTAGCAGAAATAGCTATTATTATTTCAATTTCTTTAGATTCTTTTATTCTCTCTTCTAACAAAGGGACATTTAGTTCCTCAGGATTAATTCCATCAATCGCTGAAAGAACACCACCAAGCACGTGATACATTCCATTATATATTCCAGATCTCTCAACTGCCCATAAATCTGGAACATTTTCTACAATACATATCGATAGTTTATTTCTGTTTTCATCTGAACAAATTGAACAGATCTCGTTCAAATCAATATTACCACACACTTTACATTTTTTTATATTTTTTTCTACTTGAATTAAACTCTCAATAAGTGGTCTTAAATGTAATTCTTTATTTTTTAAAAGATAAAATATAATTCTTCTTGCAGAACGTGGTCCTAATCCAGGTAGTTTTGAAATTCTTTTTATTAAAGTTTCAAGAAAATTATTTTCATTTTCGTAATTCATTTTAATTTATTCTATATCTTTTATTTCAGCATTTGGAAAAAGTTGTTTAACTTCATTTATTATAGGATCTGATTCAATTTCTTTTTTTTTATTTTCAAAATTAATATCTTTAATTTCTTCGAGGGTTTTATTTGTTGTTGTTTGTACTTCTTTAATTATCCATTTCAAACCTGTTTTATCTTGGAGAAATTTTGATAAATGTTTTACAACATCAAAAGAACAATTTTCAGATATTTTCATTGATATTTTTCCGTGCTCAAAACTATCAATAACTACATTATTTACTAATTGTGCATGTAATAAAGCTTCTCTGTTTTCAATTAAAAATGTTAAAAGTTGTTCAAAATTATCTAGGGAAAGTTTATTCTCACTAACTATTTTGTTTTCATTATTTATAGGTTGGTATGTGGAAGTATTTTCCAAAGTTTCACTTGTTGTACTTTTTAGATTAACAATTTGATTTTCACTTTTTTTGGTATTTGTTTGATTAGAGCGGTTATTTGAAATTTTTTTTTCAAGTTTTTTAAATAACTCCTCTGGCATTAGAGTTGAGGATATATAACATAACTTTACAATAATAATAGATACAATCTCTATTTGGTTTGTTCCATTTTTTGTTTCATCAAGCCCTTTAATTAAAACTTGCCAAGACCTTAAAAGTTTTGTGATCCCGTGTTCTGACAAAATTTTGAATTCGTCTATGTACTCATTTAGAAGATTATTATTAACAACAAATTTACATGCATCACTACAAATGCTTATTAAACTATTAAGTATATCTAAAGGGTCTGTTGAGTCTTGAATTAATTGATAATAATAGTTTAAAGCTTCTGATGCATTAGAATCTAAACAGAATTTATAAAGTTTAATAAAATTTAATTTACTTCTTATTCCTAATAATTGTCTTAATTCTGAAATTTGAATTTGATTATTTGAAAGTGCTGATGCTTGATCTAAAATTGATAATGCATCTCTCATTGAACCTTCTGACGAAGAACTAATTTGTTTAAGTGATACATCATCAATAGTAATGTCTTCTTTAATACAAATGGATTTTAAATGATTTATTAAGACTTCGTGATCAATTCTTTTAAGATCAAACCTTTGACATCTAGAAATTATAGTAGCAGGTATTTTTTTTGTATCAGTCGTTGCAAATATGAATTTGGTGTTATCTGGAGGTTCTTCAAGTGTTTTTAATAATGCATTAAAAGCGGCAGTAGATAACATATGCACTTCATCTATAATATAAATCTTAAAACGCATTTCGTTTGTAGAATACATTACAGATTCTATGATTTCTCTTATATTATCGACACCAGTTTTACTTGCTGCATCAATTTCAATAACATCAAGTGAATTTCCTTTTGTAATAGCTTTACAAGGTCCACAGTTATTACAAATCTCAAACGTTGGTTTTTTATTGTTATTACCTTCACAATTAAAAGCTTTGGCAATTATTCTAGCAGTTGTTGTTTTTCCTATTCCTCTTATTCCAGTTAATAAAAAAGCATGAGCTAATCTACCATCATTTAAAGCATTTTTCAGGGTATTAACTAGTACATCTTGACCAATTAATTCTTGAAAATTTTGAGGTCTATATTTTCTTGCAAGAACTTTATAATTCATTTTATTTTCTTAAAAGAGAGCTTCATGACCCGCTATCATTGTTACGGCTGCTTTCTTTCGAATCTGACCGGGTTAGCAAGAGTCACGCCCATGAAACTCTCCAGAAATAATATGTATTAGTTTAGTATGACTTTCAAGATATTTAAATTTTTGTTGATATATTTCTTAAATATGAACCTAGTATTTTAATACTACCTTCTAAAGTATAAAATTTCATCTCATCAAGCGCATTTCTCATTCCTTTTTCGTTTGGGTGACCTTCAGCATCGACGTAAAATCTTGCTGCTTTCATATTTTTTCCACTTATATAACTTTCTAATTTTGTAAGATTAATTCCATTTGTAGCAAAACCACCTAAAACTTTATATAGAGCAGCAGGAACAGATTTCATCTCAAATACAATAGTGGTTACGTAAACTTTAGTTTTTTCGTATTTAGGTATATTTTTTTTGTTAGACATAATTAAAAATCTTGTTGTGTTATTAACCTCATCCTCAATATTCTTTTTCAAAATTTTTAATCCATATATCTTAGCAGCCATCTTCGATGCAATTGCTGCGACAGTTATATCATTTCCTTTTGATAATTCATATGCAGCTCCTGCAGTATCAATGTGCTGAACAGGAACTATATCAAGCTGTTTTATCAATTTTCTACATTGTGCAAGGCCTTGTGAGTGACTTTTAACTGTCTTAATTGTTTTGAGGGTTGCGCCCTTTAAGGCTAAAAGTTGATGATTTACTTTTTGATAATGTTCTCCAACAATGTGAAGTCCGCTTTCTGGTATCAGATTGTGGATATCTGCAACACGACCTGCTACTGAGTTTTCGATTGGTACCATAGCTAAATCTGAAACTTTACTTTTTGTAGTTTCTAACATGTTTTCAAATGAGATACAGGGAATTGCTTTCGCATTGGGAAAACATTCTTCACATGCCATGTTAGAATAAGCTCCCGCCATACCTTGAAAAGCTATCTTTACTTTCTTTTTACTTAGAAGCATTTATACTCTTTTTAAATCTGTTTAAATCACTAATAGTATCTATACCAATAGGTTTCTCATTTGTAACTAAGATTTTGATGCTAATTCCAGCTTCTAGCGCTCTTAATTGCTCTAATTTTTCACTCATTTCTAAATTTGACGGTTTGAGTTTTATATATTTTTCAAGTATAGATCTATCCCAACCATAAATACCAAGATGATGCCATTTAATACTATCTCCCCAAGGAATTGAACATCTACTAAAATATAGTGCATTTCCTATCTCTCCAATTTTTGGTTTTGGGTTTTTAAAAGATGCTGCACATTTAACTATGTTTTCATCTAAAATCTCATTTTTATCTGCTTGAACTACTGGAGTGGCAATACATTTATTACTCTTAATTATATCTGCCAGACTTACGATTAATTTTTTTGAAACATTAGGTAAATCACCCTGTAGGTGAATAATTTTTTTTATTTGTTTTTGGGGATCAAATTTTTCTAGTGCCTCATAAATTCTATCAGATCCACTTTTATGATCTTTGCTAGTAAGCATTCCTATTTGTCCACATCTTTCAGCTATATTAACGATATCTTGAGTATCTGTCGCAACTATAATAGGCACTTTTAAACTAGATTTTATTGCACCTCTAATTACATGCTCTATGAGTGGTTTCTTATCTATTTCAATCAAGGCTTTCTTTTTAAGTCTTGTTGATCCTATTCTCGATGGAATTAAAATAGCAAAGTTTTTGTATGACAATTTAAATGCCTATAAATAAAATAAAGAATTTAATCTTTATAAAAATAATTTTATTTTAATAATTTAATTGAAAAATTTATATAATGAAATATAAAAATATTATACCTTTTAGTGATAGAGTGGAGTTAAGATGGATGCATTAAGATTCAATAAAATTGCAGCAGCAGTTTTATGTGCTGGGTTATTAATAATGGGATTTAGTAAAGTGGGTAGTTTTTTAGTTAATCCTAAAGATTTAAAGGAAAATGCCTACCCAATTGAAGTTGCTAATGTGGATGCTAAGAATACACAAGTAAAAGAAGCATCAGTAATTGAACCAATTATCAATCTTTTAGCAAGCGCAAATATTATGGAAGGTGAAAAAGTTTCTAAAAAATGTACAGCATGTCATGTTTTTGTTGATGGAGGAAATAATAAGGTAGGTCCAGGATTATATAATATCGTTAATAAACCAATTGGAAAAGCAGACTATGGTTACTCCAAAGCGTTTGCGGCATTGAATGGTAATTGGACTTATGAAGAATTAAATAAATTTCTTTATAAGCCTAAAGAATACGTTAAAGGGACAAAAATGAATTTTGCAGGTTTAAAGAAAACCAAAGACAGAGCAAATCTCATTGCATGGTTAAGAGAAAGATCAAACGCTCCGGCACCTCTGCCAAATAAATAGTTTTGATGAGTTTAGAAAACTTTTCTTCTTTTGCAAGTTGCCTTAATGAAATAAGTCAAAGTGTTAGAAAAATCACACTAAATAAATCCAACCTGGAAAATAATTATAAAATTAAAACCGACGACAGCCCCGTTACAAAATACGATATAGAAGCTGAAAACTATATTAGAAAATATTTAGAAAAAAGTTTCCCTTCTCACAATATTATTGGTGAAGAGTTAAAAGTAATTGATAAAAAATCTGAATTTACATGGATTATTGATCCTATTGATGGAACGAAATCATATATGTCTGGAAGACCATTATGGGGAACAATGATTGGTCTCTTAAAAAATAATGAACCTATTATTGGAATGGTTGATTTTCCTGAGTTAGATCAATTATGGATAGGGTATAAGGATAAACTAATTTTAAATGGGAATGATTGTAATTTTTTAGAGAAAGAAAATTTAACTTTAAAAAATTCAATTTTTGCTTCAACATCGCCTGAGTTATTTGAATTTTTAAACTTACAAAAAATTAATGCAATAATTGATAATGTTAAATTTAATATATGGTCAGGTGATTGTCATAATTATATTTTACTTGCGCAAGGTAAAATAGACTTAGTCATAGAAGAAAATTTAAATTCGTGGGATATTTTGCCGCTTATTCCAATTTTAAAATCTAGGGAAAAATCCATAACTGATTGGAGTGGCTCAGAAATATTATTTGATTTTAAAACAAAAAAGAAATTCAAAGTCATTGCAGCTTGCAATAAAGATTTGCTCAATGAGGTTCTTCAATTTTTGAATTAATTAAATATTTCGTTAATCGTTTTGAAAACTGTTCTTAAGCTCATTGCCTCTCCTCCTTTTGGGAAGCCAGGTCTTGAGGTGAGATTCCAAGCCATTAAGTCAAAATGAACCCAATTAATTTTTTTAGCAACAAATTGTTCTAAAAATAATGCTGCAGTGATTGCACCACCTGTACCAGAAAAACCTGTACTATTAAGAGCTCCATTTTCAGAATGAAGGAACCTTTTGTATGGAGTAAAAAGAGGTAATTGCCATACAGGATCAACCATTTTAATTGAATTATCTAAGAGCTTTTTTGAGATGTTTTCATTGTTTGAAAAGAATACTGGAACTTCTGTGCCAAGAGCTACTCTTGCTGCTCCAGTTAAAGTGGCAAAATCAATTATAAGATCAGGATTAATTTTACCTTCTTGGGCATAAGATAATGTATCTGCTAAAATTAAACGTCCTTCTGCATCGGTATTCCCAATTTCAACTGGCGTTTTATTTCTTGAAAATTTAATATCCATAGGTCTCATAGATTTTTGAGAAATCGAATTTTCTGCAATTGGTATAAGAACCCTAAGATTAATTTTGCTATTATAATCTATTAAACTTTTTGCTAAACCAATTGCAATTGCACTACCTCCCATATCCTTTTTCATGTTTAACATGGCCCCACTTGTTTTAATATCTAGGCCACCACTGTCAAAGGTAATACCTTTACCTATAATAGTGACATTATTTTTGTCTTTCTTAACGTCTTTGTTTTTCCAATTAATTTCTATAAGCTTAGGATTAAATTCAGATGATCTTCCTACCATAGAAATAAGTGGAAATTCTTTATCAAAGTTACGACCTTTATGAATTATACATTTTAAACTTTTAAATATTTTTTTTATTTCTATTTCATATTGATCGGGATTTAAATAATTTGCTGGAAGGTTAATCAAATCTCTTGCTAAGTTAATCCCTTTTAATTCAATAGAGCATGTTTCAACTAGATTTTTATATTTATTATTTAACGAAAGAATATTTAAATATTTTTTAACATTATGTTTTTTTAATACATTAAATTTATAAAAACTTAATCCCCATCCTAATAAAAATTCATAAATATCATTTTCGTTGTATTGAGATAAAATATTTAGATCCCAAACCCTATCTTCAAGCAAATCACATATTTTCGCAGCTTGATCAATTGTACTTTCTCTAAAATTTTTATTTGAATTTAAATATGCAATTGTGGTCAGATTTTTCTGGTCAAAATCAAATAAATTAATAATTGGTTTATCAGAATTAAATTTATAATTTGTCTTAAAATTCTTTAATTGTTTTTCTGAAAATAATTTTGAACTCAATAAGTCATTTAAATTATTCACTAAACATAATTTAGAGTTATTTCTTGAGCTTTTTTTTACAAATGTTTCACTTTTTTTATTAAGATCAATCATAATTTATCCATCAACTAAACTATACACTCTTTTGTTATATAAAAAGAGTATTATTCCTCGTAGTATCAAAAAAATTAAAAAACAAGAATATAAATATTTTAAATTAATTATATCACTGATTAGAAATTCAATAATTATGTAAAAAATTAAACATGAAATTACTATAGAGTTTCTCATTTCTTTTACTAATGTGGATCCTACAAATATTCCATCATATTGAAATGCAAGTACTGAAATTGGTGGGGTAATAATTACTAAAATCCAAAGATCTTGAATAATTTTTCTTAAAGGTTCAATGTCTGTAATAGAGAATATAATAAGATCTCTTAAAGAAAATAATAAGATAGCAATAAAAAAAGAAAATAAAAAGGCCATTTCAAAAGTTAAGTAGATAGATGATTTTAATTCTTTTTTATTTCTAGATCCAATAGAGTTTCCAACTAAGGTTTCAGCAGAATGAGCAAATGCATCAATGGTATATGAGCATAAACTAAATAGAACTAATAAAATCTCCATTGATGCTAATTCATTAACTCCAAGATCTGAAGATTTTTTGATCAGAAAAGCTTGAGCAAAAACTAAAAACATTGTTCTTATAAACAAGTCTCTACTTATATTAAATATCCTTAAAATTTTACTAGTTAAAATAAATGTTTTTAATTTAAATTTTTTAAAATCATTGGGATTTGCAATAATGAAATACATATAGATTGAAATAATAAAACCACATATTTGAGATATAAAACTGCCAATGGCAACACCGCTTATTCCAAAATTTAGATATACGGCAAAATAAATTGAAAAAATAATATTTGTAAAATTTATTATAAAAAGCTGTACCATAACAAATTTTGTTTTTTGAATTCCAAAATACCAACCTAAAAAAACAATATTAATCAATCCAAAAGGTAAACCTATCATTCTTATGAATAAATAATCCTTATAAAATTCCATTATTTTTTCTGAAGGGTTAAAAAAATAATTTGAAAGTTCAAAAATTATATTTTTGCAAATATATAAAGTTATTCCAATTATTATTGCTATAATGATAGGCCTTAATAATCCTAAGAATATTTCTTCAGTATTTTTTTGGCCATGATATTGGGCAATTATTCCTGTTGTACCCATTCTAAGAAAATTTAACCCAGCATACATGAAATTGAATATAATCCCACCTAAAGCTACAGCTGCCAGATAATCACTTGATGGCATATGCCCCATAATTAATGTATCAACTAATCCAACAAGTGGTATGGAAAAATTTGCTAAGATAATTGGCCAAGATAATTCCCAAATTTTTTTTCTATTTATTATCATTTGAAATTTAAATTTTTATGTATAAGACTTTAAGTGAGTTATGTCTTTTCATTCTGTAAAGTTAAAATTAATAAATGCTAAGTAACATCAAGAATTTAAGTTTAACAAAGAAATTAGCATATAAAATTGTTTTTTTTATCTTTTGTTTAATTCCTTTTTTTTCTGGCTTGGAAACAATACCACCTTTGGATAGAGATGAGTCAAGATTTGTTCAATCAACTTATCAAATGATAGAAACTAATGATTATATAAATATTAAATTTTTGGACAAAATTAGGGCTAAAAAACCGATAGGTATTTACTGGGCACAATCAATTTTTGCTAATATATTTGGTGAAGATAAAATCTCATCATACAGATACGTATCTACTCTAGGTGCTCTCATAACAATCTTGGTATTATGGAAGTTTTCACGAATTCTATTTGGACAAAAAGCGTCTTTATTTGTTGTCAGTGCTTCAATGATATCATTATTATTTATATTTGAATCTCATGTAGCTAAAACCGATACATTGTTATTATCATTTATTACTTTTCAACAATATTTATTATTAAAAATCATCTTAAATAAAAAGAAATCTATTTTATTTGATTTAATCATACCAATATCTATGTGGCTCGTTTTAGGTGTTGGATTTCTAATTAAAGGACCAATTTCATTAGTCGTTTTTATCTTCACTTTATCAAGCTATGTTTTATGGAGCAAAGACATTAATCTATTAAAAAATATTAGACCTTTTTGGGGTGTGATTTGTTTTATGATAATTGTTTTGCCATGGGTTTATATTATACAAAAAACTACAGATGGATTATTTTTTGAAAAAGCTATAAATGAAGATTTTTTACCAAAACTTTTCAGCGAACAAGAAAGTCATGGGGGTTATCCAGGGTATTATTTTTTGATTTCAAGTTTAATTTTTTGGCCGTTAGCATCTTTTTTTCCATTGGCGTTTTTCTTTGTAAAAAATAATTTAAATAATTTAGGCATTAGATTTTTAATTTGCTGGCTTGTCCCTTTTTGGATCATAATAGAATTTATTCCAACAAAATTATTTCATTATCCATTACCTATTTTTTCTCCACTAATTTTAATTGTGGCTGGCACAATGATTTATTTTGAGAATAACAAATTAAATTTAAAATCTTTTATTTCTAAAAATGCTGTTTTCTTATTTTCTTTATTATTTAGTTTGGGCGGCATTGTTCTTAGCTTATTTCTTTGTTATTTATTAATTAATTTTAATGAAAATAAAACGGATCAATATCTTTATATAGCTATTTTGTTTTTAATTTCATTTTTGATTTTAATCTTATCAATTCTAGTTAACATCAAAGTCATATATGGAAAAAATTTTAATTTTTTTAAGCTTAAAAAAGAAATAAAATTTCAAAATTATATAATATTTTTTTCTGTAATTTTTTATATCACCATTTTCACTTTTATTTTACCTAGTTTAAAATATCTATTTCCAAGTAAGATAATTTCTGACGAATTAAAAAAACTTAATTATGAAGAATTATCTGTTACTGGTTATCATGAACCAAGTTTGGTTTTTTTAGCTAAAGGAAAGTTAATTCTATCAGATCCAAATGAAGCGGCCATTTTTCTTGCAGAAGGAAATAACAACCTTGTTTTAGTCGAGGGTAGAGAATTAGATGAGTTCATTAATTCTTCTTCAAATCTAAATCTTAAATTAAAAAAAATAAGAGATATTAAAGGTTTTAATTATTCTAAAGGTCAAAATATAAAAATTCTTTTTTTTAAAGTAGCCAAATAACTGCAAAAATTATAAAAGATATTTATGTTAAAAAATCAACATATTTCAATTGTAGTTCCAATAAAAAATGAAGCTGAGAATATACAAAAACTTACAAGAGAAATTAACAAAGCATGCAGTAAAATAAAGTTTGAAATCCTTTTTGTTAATGATGGTTCTAATGACAACTCTATAAATATTTTAAAGATTTTAAAAAAAGAAAATAAAAATTTGAGAATATTAAATCACAATTTTTCTAAAGGACAATCAGCTGCTTTAAAAACAGGTATTCATAATTCAACATATGAAATAATAGTAACTCTAGATGGTGATTGTCAAAACGATCCTAAGGATATACCTGCCATGCTTGAAAAATTTACTAAATATTCTGAAAATAACTTATTAATGATTGGTGGAGTAAGAGTAAATCGCAAAGATAATCTAGGAAAAAAAATTGCATCTAAATTTGGTAAATTTTTTAGAAAATATTTGCTAAATGATAATCATCCCGATACAGGTTGCGGCATTAAAGTTTTTCATAAAAAATTATATTTACTACTACCATATTTCGATCATATGCATAGATTTTTTCCAGCATTAGCAACTAGAGAAGGAGCTTTAGTATTGCAACATGATGTTAATCATCGACCCAGATCAAAAGGAAGCTCTAATTATACAAATCTTGGAAGATTATTTGTTAGTATTTTTGATATAGTTGGTATGATATGGTTATTAAAAAGATATCCTAAAAATTTGAAGATTAATGAAATAAAAAAATAGGATTTATTTATGAATTTTATATCTCTTTTATCAGAAAAAATTGAATTAGCCGCAATTTTTGTATCAAATATCATTATTTATTTTCTACCATTCTTGTCGGATGTTTTGCTAGATAAGCCTGAGAATATAATGGTCATTATTGGTTTTGGAGGACAAGGTTTATTTGCAGCTCGATTTCTAATTCAATGGATAACAAGCGAAAATGCTAAAAAGTCAGTAATTCCTGTAGCGTTTTGGTATTTTTCTATCACAGGTGGCTTAGTTTTGCTAACTTATGCAATATGGAGAAAAGATCCTGTGATTATTGCAGGACAATCAGTAGGTGTTTTAATATATGCAAGAAATTTATATTTTATTCATAGAGGCGAAAAATAGATTTATTAAATTATAGTTTTACCCAATTTTAAAATTATTTCCCACTCAGCTTTTGAAACAGGAGAAACTGATAATCTACTTTGTTTAACTAATGGCATATTTAATAACTCTTTTGTATTTTTTATTTGATCAAGTGTAACAAATTCATTAAGTTTTTTTACTGCTACTAAATCAACCATCCCAAATATATTTTTCTTATCCGTATGATCTGGATAATATTCTTTTATTACCTTAACAATACCAATTATTCTTCTTTCTTTAACCGAATGATAAAAAAAACCAAGATCTCCTACTTTCATTTTTTTCATATTATTTGATGCTTGATAATTTCTAACACCATCCCAATGTTCTCCAACTTCACCCTTTTTTACTTGGTCATTCCATGACCAAGTATTTGGTTCAGACTTAAATAGCCAAAAATTCATTTTTAAAAACCTTTCAATTTTTAAATTCTATTCCAATAGGACGATTTAACAGATTTAAAATAATTTTATCAATAGATTTATTATTATATATATAGTCAAAAATGGAATTTATAATGGGAGTATCTAACTTATATAAGTCTGATAAATATTTAGCTGATTTAAGAGCATAAAGACCTTCAACAAGTGGAATATTTTTATTATTTTTGTTTTTAGCAAGATCTAATCCATACTTCATATTTCTTGATGTTGGAGAGCTACATGTTAAAATCATATCACCTATTCCAGCCAGTCCAAAAGCTGTTTCTTTTTTACCACCAAGTTTGAGTATAATTTGTGATAATTCTGCTATTCCTCTAGTAATAATTGCTGACTTTGCATTCTCGCCAAGTTTTAATCCATCCGATATACCTGTTCCAATTGCAAAAATATTTTTAATAGCTCCAGAAACTGATGCTCCAATAACATCATCTGATGGGTAAAGGCGTAAGCAACTATTACTGAAAAGAGTAGATACATTTTTACTGAATATTTCACTATCACTAGCTATAATCGCAGCTGATGGTAAATTTTTAGCAACTTCACTTGCAAATGTTGGCCCTGTTAAAATACCATAGATTAAATTTGGATGTTTTTTTGAAATTATTTGAGAAAATAATTTTCCTTTATCATTTGCAAAGCCTTTCGAAGTAAAAATAATTTTTACATTTGGATTTGATGAAATTACTTCATTAACTGCATCTTGAACTCTATAACTTTGTGTTGTTATGAAAACAATATCTGCTTCTTCTAATATATTTTTATCATTTGAAACGTAAATATTTTTTGGAAATATAATATCAGGAAAACATTTAGTTATTCCATTGTTTAAAGAATCCATTCTTTTTTTGTCAGATACTAAAATTAATGATTTTGTATTACAATTAGATAGAGCTATCGCTAACGCTTGCCCCCATGCACCTCCTCCATAAAAAATAATTTTATCTAAATTTGTCATTAAGCTTTTATACCTTTTTTACCAATAAGTCTCATGGTTGGATTATTTTTAAAAGCATTTGGATCTAATGGCCATCTTGGTCTTGGGTTGAAATTGAACATTGCACCTTTTTTAAGCTTATATCTTTCAAATCCAGCCCATGCAATCATAGGTCCATTATCTGTGCATAATTCAAGAGTTGGAACATAAAATTTAATATCTTCTTTATAAGATAAGTTTTTTAAGTCTGCTCTGATTTTTTTATTTGCGGCAACTCCTCCTGCTATTACTAAATTTACTTTATTTGATTTAGTTACTTGTTTATAAATTTTAATCGCTAATTTTGTTCTATCTAATAAACAATCTGAAATTGTTTTTTGTAATGATGCTGCTAAGTTATGTTTATTAATATTTATATCTACATTATTGACAGTTTTTGAAAATGCAGTTTTCAGTCCTGAAAAAGAAAAATTAGGATTTTTTGATTTATATAAAGGTTTTGGAAAATTGAAAAAATTTTCATCGCCTTCCTTGCTTAATTTTTCAATTAATGGTCCACCTGGTTGATCTAAACCCATCATTTTTGCAGCCTTGTCAAAAGTTTCTCCTGCAGAATCATCTAGTGTTGTACTAATTCTAACATACTCCCCATAATTCAAAACGGCTATCAATTGGGTGTGACCGCCTGAAACTAATAAAAGCAAAAAAGGATAATTCAAATCATCGTATAATAGTCTAGCTGTTAAAGCATGACCTTCTAGGTGATTAATAGCTAAAAAAGGTTTTTGAAATGACCAAGCTAAGGTTTTACAAAAAGTATTTCCAACGATTAATCCTCCTATTAAACCAGGACCACCTGTTGAACAAAAAAGATCAATTTCTTCCAATTTTATTTCAGCTTTCTTTAGAGCTTTTTTTAAAGCGATGTCAATAAAACTTAGGTGAGCTCTAGCCGCAATTTCTGGAACAATACCACCAAATTCTTTGTGATAATTATTTTGATTTAAAACTATATTTGCTTTTATGTTTTTAGATGAATCAATTATGCCAATAGCTGTATCATCGCAACTTGTTTCAACTCCAAGTACATATTTCACTTTTTGATGGCTTGTCATTTTTAAATCTATATATATAAAATATGTTTATAACAAAGATTTTCAAAATATAGAATTTATA
>CACMOJ010000023.1 GCA_902615325.1 uncultured SAR116 cluster alpha proteobacterium
AAAAAAAATAAAGAAAAATCTGAGTCAGAAACACTAGATCGACCTATAATTGATCTTAATAACTCTGAAATAAAAGCGTTATTAAAAAAGGGTAAGTCTAGTGGTTATATAACTCATGATCAACTTAACAAAGCTTTGCCAGATGGAGAACTTACGTCTGAACAAATTGAAGATGTAATGGTTGCGATAAATGAGTTAGGTATAAACATTATAGATCAAAATGAAGAAAATAGTTCTGAAGAAAATGATGCAAAGGCAGTTGGAAATGTTTCAGAAGATGAAGGGAGTCGATCAGATGATCCAGTTAGAATGTATCTTAAAGAAATGGGTACTGTAGAACTTTTGTCTAGAGAAGGTGAAATTGCCATAGCAAAAAGAATTGAAGCAGGAAAAGAATTAATGATTGGTGGATTGTATGAGAATCCCATTGCTTTAAATCAGTTTTTACAATGGAGAGACAATGTAGATAATGGTTCAATGATGCTGAGAGATATTATTGATTTAGAAACAACATACGCAAGACTTAATGAAGAAGATGGACTTGGTGAAGATTTGCCAGGAGATTTGTTAAATAAAAATGAAATTTTACAAAATGATAAAATTAATGTCAGTAATATTTTAGAAAAGACTGACCAAAAGAAAAGTTTGAATTCAGATAATGTAACCAACTCAGACGATGATAAAGTAGATGAACAAGACGATCATGATGAAGAAGACGATGATAATGATACAAATTTATCATTAGTGGCGATGGAAACAGAAATCAAAGGATCTATATTAGAGATTATTGATGGTGTCGTTGAGACATTTAAACAAATTCAAAATTTAAATGATAGAAGATTAACAAGGCTTCAAAGGGGTGAAGAATTAATTCAAAGATCTGAAAAGAAAAGATTTAATCTACAAGTTGAACTGATAGAAAAATTAGATAAAATTTATTTAAATCCGAGTAAACAAGAAATTCTACTAGATCAAATTTACGGTCTTAATAAGAAAATCTCAAATATAGAAGGTAAATTGCTCAGAATCGCAGAGCAATCAGGGATTAAGAGATTAGATTTTTTAAGCAAATGGCAAAATGAAAATATATATTACTCCTGGAAAGATACTGCTAACACTAATAAAACTTGGAAAAAATTTTTTGATGAAAACAAAGATGTTATTGATGAAATATTTCACTCCATAAATGAATTTGTTTCCAAAGTAAATTTGCCAATTAAAGAATTTAAAAATCTTGTTCAAATTATTCAAAAAGGTGAAAGAGAATCAGCACGTGCAAAAAAAGAAATGGTTGAAGCTAATTTAAGGTTAGTAATATCAATAGCAAAAAAATATACAAATAGAGGGCTTCAATTTTTAGATCTTATCCAAGAAGGAAACATTGGTTTGATGAAAGCTGTTGATAAGTTTGAATATAGAAGAGGCTATAAGTTCTCAACTTATGCAACATGGTGGATTAGACAAGCTATAACTAGATCTATTGCTGATCAAGCAAGGACCATCCGAATACCAGTTCATATGATAGAAACAATTAATAAAATTGTGAGAACTTCGAGGCAAATGTTGCATGAGATTGGACGAGAGCCAACTCCTGAAGAATTATCAACAAAGTTATCAATGCCATTAGATAAGGTAAGAAAAGTATTAAAAATTGCTAAAGAACCAATTTCACTTGAAACTCCTGTTGGAGATGAAGATGATAGTCATCTTGGTGATTTCATTGAAGATAAAAACGCTGTTCAGCCACTAGAAGCTGCCATTCATGCTAATCTTCGTGAAACAACGACAAGGATTTTATCAAGTCTAACACCAAGAGAAGAACGTGTACTTAGAATGAGATTTGGTATAGGAATGAATACGGATCATACATTGGAAGAGGTTGGTCAGCAGTTTAGTGTTACTCGTGAAAGAATTAGACAGATTGAAGCTAAAGCATTGAGAAAACTTAAACACCCATCTCGATCAAGAAAATTAAGGTCATTTTTAGAAACATAAAAGCTAACTTTACTTTGTTTCTTTTAAATTGTATAACACTTATCGTTATATAGGTCCTGTAGCTCAGTTGGTTAGAGCTCTCCACTCATAATGGATAGGTCGCAGGTTCGAGTCCTGCCGGGACCACCAAACACTAATTATTGTATTTAATGAGATTATAAGTTTATAATCTTATATCAATATGAAAAAGAATTATAAAAATCTTAGAAGCTATAGGTGGTTTGCTCCAAATGACATCAGATCCTTTGGGCATAGATCACGAGCTATGCAAATTGGCTATAGTAAAGATGACTGGTATGCTAAACCAATAGTTGGAATAATAAATACATGGTCAGATATACAACCTTGTCACATTCATTTTAAAAGTAGAGTGGAAGATGTTAAAAGAGGTATTTTTCAAATGGGTGGGTTTCCTATAGAATTACCCTCAATTTCTTTAGCTGAAATGTATGTTAAACCAACAACAATGCTTTATAGAAATATGCTTTCTATGGAAGTTGAAGAATTAATTAGATCTCATCCAATAGATGGTGTTGTTTTAATGGGAGGATGTGATAAAACTACCCCAGCTCTATTAATGGGTGCTATAAGCAATGATCTCCCAACAGTTTTTTTACCAGCTGGACCAATGTTAAGAGGAAATTTTAAAGGTAAATTTTTAGGAAGTGGTTCTGATGGATGGAAATATTGGGCAGAATTAAGAGCAGGTAATATTTCAGATGATGATTGGCAAGAAGTAGAAACTGGTATCGCAAGATCTTATGGTCATTGTATGACTATGGGAACAGCTAGTACAATGACAGCTATAGCAGAGGCTATAGGTTTTTGTTTGCCTGGTGCAAGCTCAATTCCAGCTTCAGATTCAAATCATATTAGAATGTCTTCAAATGTAGGAAAAAGAATAGTTGAAATGGTTTGGCTAGATTTAAAGCCTTCAAAGTTTGTGACTAAAAAATCAATTGAAAACGCAATAATTGTTGCAATGGCTATGGGTTGTTCAACTAACGCCATTATACATTTAATTGCTATTGCCAGAAGGTCTGGAATAAGACTTACTATGGATAAATTAGATGAAATAGGAAGAAAAGTTCCAGTAATTGCAAACATAAGACCTTCAGGAAAAGAATACTTAATGGAGGATTTTTATTATGCTGGTGGGATTCTTTCATTAATGTATCAACTCTCTGATATTTTGAATATTAATGAAAAAACAGTTGTTGGTAAAAAAATTAAAGAGATTATAAAAAAACAAAATCCAATTAATGAAGATGTAATAAGGCCATTAAAAAATCCCATTTATAAAGAAGGATCCTTGGCTGTTTTAAAAGGAAATTTAGCTCCAGATGGTTGTGTTATAAAACCAGCTGCTTGTGAAAAAAAGTTTTTGAAGCATAAAGGTCCTGTCATTGTTTTTGATAGTTACCCTGAAATGAATAAGATTATTGACTCTGATGATTTAGATGTTTCAGAAAAACATATTCTTGTGCTAAGAAATGTGGGCCCAGTTGGTGGACCTGGAATGCCTGAGTGGGGAATGATACCAATTCCAAAGAAATTATTAAAAAAGGGTGTTAGGGATATGGTTAGAATTTCAGATGCTAGAATGAGTGGCACAAGTTATGGAGCATGTATACTGCATGTTGCTCCAGAGAGTTACATAGGTGGACCTCTTTCTCTATTAAAAACAGGTGATATAGTTGAAATTGATGTAAATAAAA
The DNA here is from genome assembly GCA_902615325.1 of uncultured SAR116 cluster alpha proteobacterium. Taxonomy (GTDB): domain Bacteria; phylum Pseudomonadota; class Alphaproteobacteria; order Puniceispirillales; family Marisalimonadaceae; genus TMED54. Next base: position 3,714 of record CACMOJ010000023.1, read on the forward strand.
GAAGTATAAATATGTTAGTTGATAACGAAACATTGAAAAAGAGAAAATCAAATTTTGTTCAAAAAAAACCTAAAGCTGGAAGAGGTTGGTTATGGATGTATAGTAATCATGTTAAGCAAGCTAATGAGGGTTGTGATTTTGATTTTTTAGAAACTGATTTCGGAAATTCTGCAAAAGAGCCAGACATATATTAAGATAATCATTATGAACAATGAAATTAAAGACATATATAAAAAAGCTAGCGTAGCAACTATTTGCACCGCACTTTTTAAAAAGGGTTTAAAAAATCAATTTATTCAAGGTATTTCACCTTTAAACAAAAAAATTTCTAAAATGTTAGGTTTAGCCTTTACCGTAAGGTATATTCCTGCAAGAGAAGATTTGAACTCAATTGATGTTTTTAAAGATCCAAATCACCCCCAAAGGGTAGCTGTTGAAGAATGTCCAAAAGATTATGTTATGGTGTTTGACAGTAGAAAAGATCCGAGAGCTGCATCCGCGGGATCTATATTAGTAACGCGAATGATGGTAAGAGGGTGTGCTGGTGTTGTTACTGATGGTGGATTTAGAGATTCTTATGAAATTAAAAATTTAAATATACCCACTTATCATAACAGACCCTCATCACCAACCAACTTAACTTTACATCAAGCAATAGACATTAATGTACCAATTGGTTGTGGTGATGTTGCAGTTTGGCCTAATGACTTGATTGTGGGGGATCAAGAAGGTGTTGTTGTAGTTCCAAATAATATAATTACAGATATTTCGACAGAAGTTAAGTTTATGACAATATATGAAGATTTCGTATTAAAAAAAGTAAAAAAAGGATCCTCTATTAGAGGACTCTACCCACTTACAAATGAAGATGAAAAAAATAATTACGAAGCTTGGCTTTCCAAGCAAAGTTAAAATAAAAGGTTTTTTGAATAATGAATGACTATAAAAATAAAAATTTACCCAATGCATTATGCTTACATGATAATGATAATATTTTAATAACGTTAAAAAATTTGAATCCTGGAATGGTCTTAAATGAATATGGAATTACATTGGGTGCTCCAGCATTATCTGGTCAAAAAATAGCAAGACTTGACATAAAAAAAGATGATCCAATCTCTAAATATGGAACTGTAATTGGATTCGCAGATTCAGATTTAAAGAAAGGACAAGTTTTAACTAATAAGAATGTTCTCTTTAAGGAGTTTAATAGAGAACATAATTATTGTTCAAAATATAAACCTACAAATTTTATTGAAAATAATTTGCAAAAAAGTTTCATGGGATATAAGCGGAAGGATGGAAGAGTTGGAACAAGAAATTATATTGCGATAGTTTCAACAGTAAATTGTTCTGCTACAGTTGTACATGAAATAGCTTCTTATTTTACTTCTGATAAGCTTAAAGATTATAAAAACATTGATGGTGTAGCTGCGTTTAGCCACTCAACAGGTTGTGGAATGGAACTTTCAGGTGAACCTATGAATCTTTTATATAGAACATTGGGAGGTTATATCAAGCATCCAAATATTTCATCAGCATTAGTTGTTGGCTTGGGATGCGAGAGATGTCAAGTAGGTGGGCTGTTTCAAAATCAAAAGTTAGCTCATGATGACCCATCTGTTAAAACTTTAATTATGCAAGAAAATGGAGGCACCTCTTCAACTATAAAAGCTGGAATTGAAATTGTAAAAAAGATGTTGGACAAAGTTAATAATCATCAAAGAGTTGTTACACCTTTGTCTTCATTGATGGTAGGTCTTCAGTGTGGTGGGTCTGATGCATTTTCTTCTTTAACAGCAAATCCTGCATTGGGAAAAGCGGTTGATTTATTAGTTGAAAATGGAGGAACTGCAATATTATCTGAAACTCCTGAGATTTATGGAGTAGAACATACTTTAACAGCAAGAGCTATTAATGTTGATGTAGCTGAAAAGCTTATGGAAAGAGTAGATTGGTGGAAAAACGTATACTCAAAAGGTAGAGATGTTCAAATAAATGGAGTTGTAAGTCCAGGTAATCAAATGGGAGGTCTTGCTAATATTTTAGAAAAATCTCTTGGGTCCGCCATGAAAGGGGGATCAACCGGCTTAATGGAAGTTTATAAATATGGCGAAAAAATAACTGAAAGAGGATTTGTTTTTATGGATACCCCTGGTTTTGATCCAGTGTCAGCAACGGGACAAATTGCTGGAGGTGCTAATTTGATAGCTTTTACCACTGGTAGAGGCTCATGTTTTGGCGCCAAGCCGTCACCATCGATAAAATTAGCTACGAATACTATGTTATTTAATAAAATGGAAGAAGATATGGATATTAATTGTGGTAAAATTGTTGATGGAATTTTGTCGTTAGACGACATGGGAGAAGAAATTTTTAACTATTTTATTGATATTGCATCAGGCAAAAAAACTAAAAGCGAACTTCTATCGTTAGGCAGGCATGAGTTTGCACCATGGCAAATTGGAATAACAGGCTAATTGAAAATCTCAAAAACAGAAAAAATTTCTAAATGACTTGTATAAAGAAATTGGTCAATTGGTAATATATATTTTATTTTATAACCATGGGATAATAAAATTTGTGAATCTCTTAAAAATGTTTGAATATTACAAGAAATGTAAATTATTTTTTTTACCTTTGATTTTCCAAGTGAAGTTACTTGTACAATTGCTCCTGCTCTTGGAGGGTCGAGAATAACCACATCAAAATTTTGAAAAAAATGAGTTTCAATTTTTCCTTTTGTTAAATTAGAAATATTATACTTAAAATTATTAAATAAATTTTGTTCTTTGGAACTTTTTATTAGAGATTCTATAGAAGTCTTATTTTTATCAATAGCATACACTTTATAACCATTTTTTAAAAGTGGAAGTGTAAATGTTCCTGAGCCTGAATAAAGATCTAACACATAGTCATTTTTAATTCCAATTTCATTTAAAATATTTTTTATTAATTGATTTTCAGCAATTTTTGTAGCTTGAAAAAAGCCGGCAGGAGGTATTAAGCCATATACATTACATTCACCAAAATTAAGTTTGTTTTTATTATAAAATAAAATTAATTCTGGATTTTGGTTATTTTCCTGTAAATGAATACTTATAATATTTGATTTAAAATTTTTAAAAATATTAATTAAATCATTTATTCTTAAAGACTTATTGGTTTGGATAAGGATATCTAGCCCGTAATCTAATTTATTAACATGAAAAACTAAAATTTCTGTAGTCAAAAAACTTTTATTGAAAGCGTTTTTAATCTCAGTCATCAATTCTATGATTTCTGAATCTATTATAAAACAATTGTTAATGTTAATTAAAGTTTCTGATTTATATTTTTTAAAACCTAATTTACAGCTATTATTTCCTTGCTTTAAAAAAAATTTTGCTCTTCTTCGAGAATTATTTTTAGCGCTTATCATATCGAGAGTTTCAATATTAGGATTTAATTTAATAAGTGGTTGTTTAATTAAGTTGAATTTCCAGTGCTTATAGTTTTCATATTGCCAATGTTGTAATAAACAACCACCACATTTAGTAAAATGTTCACAAGTATTATTAGATCTTTCAGAGGAATTTTCTAGTATTTCTAAATTAGAACAATACACTTTAGATTTAAATTTATTCATAATTTTGGCCTTAACCCTCTCTCCAGGAAGTGTATAAGGTACAAAATAAACATTATTATTTTTAATTAATGAGATCCCCACACCAAACTTGTCTAACTCATCAATAAATAAGTTAATTGTAGTGTCAGTTAATTTATTCATTATGGTTATTAAATTTTTCTAAACTTCCTAGGAAAATAACTTTAGAGTGAATGACTAAACTTTTACTATCTATTCTAAAGGGTCTAAAATTGGTGTCATATGGTCTAACAATAATCTTAGAAGATTGTAGATTTTTTGATTTATCTTCACTTAAATGTACTAAGAAAATTTCACTTTTATCTTGTAATAAGTAAAAATTATTATTTAAAAAACTAGATACATTTTTATCAAATATAATTTTTACTGAATAATAATTATTATTTTGTTTAATTTTAAGTTCAATTAATTCTACAAGATCAATATTTAAATTTGTATAATTATCAAACAAAGATGATGAAATTTTCATTACTTTATTATCCGATATATTTTGGAATGATAATAAGTCTTCTTTATTATAAGAAGTAACTTTAAGCCAATCTGGAGTAAGCAAATTAATATCTAAATTAATAATTCCAGATAAAATTTTCCTTTCCTCTTCTGGAAGAAAAGATGGACTGCCTCTTGAAATATATTGCTGTAGATAAGCATCATTTTTTTTTAATTTCCTTGATAGATCTCTTAAGTTTAACTGTTTATTTTGCTTAATAAACAAACTTAATTTTTTTCTAATAGAATTTAAATGTTTTTGTCTTTCATTGTTTTTCATGTTTTAGTTTACTCGACTCAAGCTACTATTAGCTAATTCTACAAGAGCTTTTTTGTAATCATTTTCTGAATATTCATTTAATGCATTTATTGCTTTAATTACAAAATCATTGGCAATTTTTTTACATCGATTCAATATTGAGTATTTTCTTAAAATTTCACAACATTTTTGAAAATCATCTTTTTCCTGTTTTAATTCTTGTAATGATTTAAGAAAAAATTCACGTTCAAGTTTATTACTTTTCTCCCAAGCAAGAATTATAGGTAATGTTGTTTTGCCAAGCTTGAAATCATCACCTTGATTTTTCCCCATTTTAGTTTTTGAAGAAGAATAATCCATAACATCATCTATTATTTGAAAAGCTAAACCCATATTATAGCCGTAATCAAAAGCTGCTTTTTCTTGTTGGAATGAGCCATTAGCGACTATTGCTCCTGATTGTGCAGATGCACCAAACAATTGAGCTGTTTTCCCTCCAATAACACTAAAATAGTCAGATATTTTTGTATTTGGTTTATTAGAAATTTGCATTTGTAAAAACTCTCCTTGGGTGATTTTGCATGATGCTTGAGCCAGAACTGATAATGCTTTTAGGGATTTAGTTTCAACCATAAGGTCAAAAGACTGCGCAAATAGAAAATCACCAGCTAAAACAGATGCTTCATTTCCCCATATTATATTTGCACTTTTAATTCCACGCCTTAAATTAGACTGGTCAACTACATCATCATGCAATAATGTTGCTGTATGAATAAACTCAACTGCAGTTGCAAGTAAAATTGGGTTTCTACTGAAATCATCTAATTGTGCTGACATTGCTAAAGTTAATGAAGGTCTAATTCTTTTACCCTTAACTTTAATCAAATGAGATCCAATTTTAGATAATAAAGGTACTGTTGCATCTAATCGAATTAAAATCTCTTCATCAACTTTGAGGAGAGATTTTTTAAGTAGACTATTCAAATTCATTTTAACCTCTAAAAATATAATAATTAGTTTAAAAAAAATATCTATCTAATATGTATGCAATGTATCTATTAAATTTGTATTTTAATTGTGTTAATAACTGATTTAATATATTCATAGAGATAACTTATTGGAGAATTTTAAATATATGAAATTTTTTAAATTTAAAAAAAATAATGTAGTTTCTTTGATCAATTTTACTGGCATAATCGCACCAAACATGGGTAGAAAGAAAGGATTGAATATTCAAGATTATAATAAATTAATTGAACAAGCATTTCAAAATAAACGGAATAAAGCAGTAGTTTTAGTTATTAATTCGCCTGGTGGTTCACCCGTGCAATCTGAGTTTTTAGCAGATAGGATAATTAATTTATCAAAGGAAAAAAATATTCCTGTTATTACCTTTGTAGAAGATGTTGCTGCATCTGGAGGTTATTGGTTGGCTTGCGCAGCAGATGAAATTTTTGCAAGTAAAGCATCAATAATCGGTTCAATAGGTGTTATATCTGCAGGTTTTGGATTTGATAAAGCATTAAATAAGATTGGGGTAGACAGAAGAATTTATACTGCTGGAAAAAATAAATCTTTATTAGATCCATTTTCGCCTGAAAACAAGGATGATATAAAAAGGTTAAAAAACTTACAAACGAAATTACATGATCATTTTATTTCATTTATTAAATTAAGAAGAGGAAAAAAAATTGATTTAAAGAATAAAGATTTATTTACTGGAATGTTTTGGTCAGGGCAAGAGGCCTTAGAACTTGGTCTTATAGACGGGATAGGACAGGTTAATTCTATTCTTAAAGATAGATTTGGAAATGATGTAAAAATTAAAGAGTTTCAAAATAAGAAAAGATTCTTTGATCTAGGAAACTTAATTAGTATTACATTTGAGGTTATTTCAAATAAAATTGAAGAAAAACTGATATTTAAAAAATTTGGACTATAATGTTTTCGATAAGTAAAATCTTCGCGTTAATTATTATTTTATTAGCTATAACTTTCATATTTAAAATTTTTTCAAAGAAACGGAAATCCTACAAGGTAAAAGACCCTAAAAATTTGGATGTTTCTAAGTGTCCTTCTTGTGGTGTATGGACTTCAGAAAAAAATTGTACTAATAATGATTGTCCATTTGATAACTAAAATTTAAATCATGCAAAAGCTATCATTTCAAGAAATTATATTAAAACTTTTAAATTTTTGGTCTAAACACGGTTGTACAATTTTACAACCTTATGACATGGAAGTTGGTGCTGGGACTTTCCACCCAGCTACTGCTCTTAATGTTTTAGGACCAAACCCTTCATGGAAAGTTGCTTATGTACAGCCTTGTAGACGTCCAACAGATGGACGATATGGAGAAAATCCAAATAGGCTTCAGCATTATTACCAATTTCAAGTTATTATTCAGCCATCTCCAGATAATATACAAGATTTATATCTTAAAAGTTTGAAAGAAATTAATTTAGATCATCTTAATCATGACATTAGGTTTGTTGAGGATGATTGGGAAAGTCCTACATTAGGAGCGGCTGGCTTAGGCTGGGAAGTTTGGTGCGATGGAATGGAGGTTACTCAATTTACTTATTTTCAGCAAGTTGGAGGTTTCGAGGTAAGGCCTGTTGCGGTTGAAATAACTTATGGACTTGAAAGATTGGCAATGTTCATTCAAGAGTTAGATGACGTGTACTCAATTGATTTCAATGGACTTCCTAAATCATCTGGTGGAAAGAGTTATGGAGACATTTTCAAAGATGCAGAAAAAGAATACTCAGAGTATAATTTTGAAAAAGCAAATATAGATAAATTATTCAATGAATTTGATAATTGCGTGAAAGAATGCAATGATTTGATGAGTTCAGAAAAACCATTAGTTAAACCCGCATATGATCAATGTATAAAGGCAAGTCATATATTTAACTTGTTGGATGCTAGAGGTGTTATTTCTGTTTCTGAAAGACAAGCTTATATCCTAAAAGTAAGAAATATGAGTAAAACTTGTTGCTCTGAATGGATAAAAAAACATGAAAATTAAAAAAGTAAATTGTTTAATTGATTTTTTTTCAGAAGAAATTCCTTCTTCTATGCAAATATTTTTAGAAAAGGAATTTAACCTTTTATTTGAAAAAGTATTAAATAAAGTATTACTTAACTACGAAAAAATTGAGATTTTAAGTTCGCCTAGACATCACTGTGTATTAATTCATAACATTGATACTTTACAAAAGGATCAAATTTTAGATATCAAAGGTCCTAGGATTGATGCTCCAAAATTAGCAATCGAAGGTTTTTTAAAAACAAACAAAACTACATTAAAAAAATTAACTGTAAATAAAACAAATAAAGGTGAATTTTATTTTCATAAAAAATTTATTAAAGGTAAAACTTTTTCGCAATTGGTCACTGACATTATACAAGAAGTATGTACTTCAATAAGTTGGCCAAAAAGTCAAAGATGGGGTTATTCAGATTTAAAATGGGGTAGGCCATTAAGAAACATAATGGTATTGATTGATAAATCATGTGTAAATGGCAAAATTAAAATAAATGATAATGATTTTATAAAATTTAAAAATTATACTCTCGGACACAGATCTCTAAATAAAAGAGTAAAAGTCAATTCAGCAAATGATTTTATTGACACTATGAAAAATTCATATGTATTTGTAAATAGGCTTCAAAGAAAAAAAGCCATTGAACTGCAAATATCTAAAATTTCAAAAAAATTAAATCTTTATTATTGTAGAGATGATAATCTTTTAAATGAAGTTACAGGTTTAGTTGAATTTCCAAATGTATTAGTTGGTAAAATTGATAAACAATACATGAAATTACCATTTGAAATTTTGTCAATTGTTATGAAGGTTCATCAAAAATATTTTTCTCTCCTAGATAACTCTAAGAAAATAGCACCTTATTTTCTGGTTGTCTCAAATTTAAAACCTAATAACCAAACTGATAAAAATATAGTTAAAGGTAATGAAAGAGTGCTAAGAGCTAGACTATCTGATGCGCTTTTTTTCTGGGAATATGATTGTAAAAATGATTTTTCCTATTATCTCAATAAGCTCAAAACAATTATTTTTTATGAGGGACTTGGTGATCTGCATGATAGAAGTTTAAGATTATCGAAAATTAGTGAAAATATTGGTCCTTTATTTAATATTAATGATAATAAAAAAACGAATAAACTTGGTTTATACTCAAAATTAGATTTAAGCTCAAATTTAGTTGGTGAATTTCCTGAACTTCAGGGGACTATGTTGAAATATTTAGCTAAATTAAATGGTCTCAGTAAGGATATGCAATTTGCTTTTGAGGACCAGTACAAACCAGTTGGTTTAAATAAAAATATGCCAAGAAATAAATTAGGTTCTATTTTATCAGTTAGTAATAATATTGATACATTGAGTTGTTTTTTTTCTATTGGTTTAATACCAACAGGTTCTAGAGACCCATTTGCTTTAAGAAGGTCAGGAAATAGTTTGATTAATATTTTGTGGCATGAAAGTAATACACTTAATCTAAATCAACTAATTAATTCACTTGATAAAAAATTTAGAAAGGACGTCAAACTCGTAAATGAAATAAAATTTTTTTTAATTGATAGGTTATATAATTTTCTTATCGAAGAAGGGTTTAGATCGGATAAGTTATCTGCAATAATTTCACAAGATAATATTAGTCAAAAGACTTTTTTAGAAATTAAAAGTGAATTAAAAGAATTGGATAAAATTTTAAATACAAAAAGTGGAATTAAATTTATTTCAAACTTCAAAAGAATTTATAATATTACTAAAAAGTCCAAAATGTTATCAAAATCTTTTAAAATGAAAGAAGAATTATTTATTTTCAAAGAAGAAATACAATTATATAAATTTTTAAATAAGTTATCAAAAAATAATAAAAAAAGTTCAGAATTAAATTATAATAATCATTTACGGCACCTTAATGAATTTAATTTTTTAATAGAAAATTTTTTTGATAATGTTTTAGTTAATGATAAAAATACACAAATCAGAAAAAATCGAATTAAACTTTTGGAGAGCATTAAGCTTAATTTTGAAATGATATGTAAATTTCAGTTAATAAAAACTTAATTATCTTTGCTTAGACCAGAAAATCTTTTATTAAACCTAGCTACTTGCCCTCCAGAATCCATTATTCTGTGCTGACCTGTCCATGCAGGATGAGAAGCTGGGTCAATGTCTAATTTAAGAGTATCACCTTTTTTCCCCCAGGTTGACTTTGTTACATATTTTGTGCCATCTGTCATTTCAATATTAATTTCATGATAGTCTGGGTGTATTTTCTTCTTCATATTTACCTCGAATAAAACATATGAATGTTTTTTATAAAAAAATCAAGTATTTACTTCAACTTTTAAAATTTTTTTGAATGTAAAAAAATAATAAAATCACTAAATGTAATGGCGATTGAGATAAAAACTAATTTATATAATGACAAATAATGATTATCCTATAATGAAAAAACTAATTGTGTTTTCAAAAATTTCATTAATTTTTGTAAAATTATTTTTAGGTTTCAATAATATTTAAGTTAAAGATTCGCTAATTTCAAATATTATGAATGTTCATGTTAGATAGTTTAAGAATTTATCTTTATAATATTTAAAAAGTTTAATTACTATCATTAATAATTAATTTTTGAGTAATTTTCATTTCAATTCTTCGATTTTTCATTCTACCTATTTTTGAGTTTGTCTTGTCAATAGGTTGAAAGCTTCCATAGCCGGAAGCAAATAATTTTTTAGGATCTAAGCCTTCATTAATAAAATATCTTAGCACTGACAATGCTCTTTTTGTAGACAATTCCCAATTATCTTTATAGATTTGTCCTTTTCTAACAGGTAAATTATCAGTATGTCCTTCAATCTGTAAAATCCAATTAGAGTCTTTTGGTATGTCTTTATCTAAATTTAACAAAATATCTGCAAATTTCTTTAATTCAGTTTTACCTTTCTTACCTATTTCAATTGAACCAGTTTCAAATAAAACTTCGGATTGAAAAACAAATCTATCGCCAACAATTTTAATTTCAGGTACATTTTTCAACTTTTCTTTAACAGTACCAAAAAATATTGATTTAAATTTTTGTAACTCTTCGACTCTTCTAGCCAACGCTGAGTTCAGAGTAGATTTCAACTGTAAATTTTTAATTTTTTCTTCTTTATCTTTTTTCTCATATAAGTTTAGTAAAGAGTTAAGCTTATTAATTTTTTCTTTTAAATTTATAATAAGTAAATTTAAATTGTTAAGTTCATTTCGTTGTTCAATAATTACATTGTTAATATTAATTTCTTTTTTATTTTTTTCTTCAAGTTTTTTTTGCAAAGTTTTAAAAATAAGTCTTTTATTTTCTAAAATCTCAGATTGTTCAGAAAGCTTAAATAGATTTTTATTAATTTCAGCTTTTAGATTTGTAATAAGATTTTTATTTTGAAGTAATTCGAAATCTTTATTTTCTAATTCATTTTGAATATTAACAATATCCAAAGATAATTTTTTTGAAATTCCTTTTTCAATATTTAATTGGTTTGTTATTTCTAGAACTTTAGTTTCTAGTTGGCTTAGTGCTTGATCTTTACCACTTAATTTTTGACTTACATAATATTGAGATATAACAAATATCATTAGAATAAAGATGATTACTATTAGTAAACTTGCTAAAGCATCAACGAAACTAGGCCAAATAAAATTATCGTTTTGTTTTCTTAATTTTAGATGATAATGCATTAAATTATTTATTTAACTTTTCAATTACTTTACTCAAAGCCCTTAATTCAATATTAATGTTGTTAATTAATTCATTAGAATGTATTTTATCATTTTCAATAATGTTTTTTACATTCATATTTAATTCTTCAATCGAATGTTTAATATTTTTTTCATCATCTAATTTTTCTGTTAATCTACTTAATAGCAAGTTGAGTTCATTTAACCTTTCGGAGGTTTTAACTTTTTCATTTTCTGTACTTAGATAATTTTTCGATATGACAGCTAAATTTTCTAGCGCTACTTCTCCAAGTTCAATATTTTTAGTTTCTGTTGGTGCTGTAAAAATTGCTTTTTGGGAAAGCCAATCCTCTAATTCATTGAAAAATCTATTATTTGCTTGACTCACTTGTAAATCTAAAAAACCAAGTATAAGTGACGTTCCAAGTCCAAATAAAGATGAAGAAAAAGCAGTTGACATACCTTCCATAGGTGCATCAAGTCCCATAATAATTTTATCAAAAAAGTTAGCATTATTGTCATTAACAGAAACTTCAAGTGATTGAAGTACTGTTGAAACAGACGATATCGTTTGAAGTAAACCCCAGAATGTTCCTAATAATCCTAAAAAAACTAATAATCCGATAATGTATCTAATAATATCTCTATTTTCATCTAACCTTGAAGAAACGCCTCCAAGAATTGTTGATAATGAATTTGCAGATAATGATGAGTTTTCATTTTTATTTTCTAAAAGAAGTGCCGCAATTGGGGCAAGGAGCTCAGGTTTAATTTTTAGAGAGTTATTTTTATCAGGGAAAAAAAAATCATTATTTTTTATTAACTTCAACCAATTTCCTTCTTTACTTAATCTAAATGTTTGTCTGAAAGCCAATAACACTCCAATAATAAATGTAAATATTATAAGGCTATTAATCTCTCTGTTTCCATCAAAAGCATTTCTAAGTGGTTCATATAGAAAATATGAAATAATTATTACAATTACTAAGAGTAAAATCATCCTTAGGGCATATTTGTTTGGATTGCTCATTTACTTAACAGACCATTTCAAATGCAAAAGTATTCCTTACAATATTAATATTAATTTAAAATCTTAATTATCTTATTATGTATTGTGGGATTAGCGCAAATAAAAAAAGTATTTTGATGTATATTAGTTTCTAAAAAGAAACCACCAGACTCTCTTAATAAAAGTTTGCTTGTTTGTATAAAAAATTTATTCATATTTATTCCAATAAAGCAGTCTAATTTTCCACTACACAACCAACTCATGGAAACATATGAAGAATTAAAAATTCTAAAGTTTTTCAATGGTATATTCTTTTTTAAAATAAGATTTTCCAAGTCTTCATTAGAATTTTTGACTTTTAGAGAAATTAAACTGTTTTCTAAATACCTTCTTTTTGATACCCTGATCCTGTGATCATTTAAAAAAGCTCCTTTACCTTTTTCAGAAAAATAAAACTCATCACGAAGAGGGTCATAAATAGAAGACGCAATAACTTTATCATTAAATAATACAGAAATTGAGCTAGAAAAAATTGGAATAGATCTTTTAAAATTTTCTTTACCACTTAGTGGTTCTAACAACCAATAATAAGTATTTTTATTGCAAACTATATTTTTATCATTTAGAAATTTCCATTCAGGCCTGCAATATAATAAATAATCTTTTAGATTATGTTCGACAAATTGATAAGTTTTATCAAAAAATTTATCAATTTTTGTGTCTACCCCCTGCAAATTTTCTATTTCACCAAAGTCTCTATATATTCTTCTATTAACTTTATTATATGCTGTTTTCATCACATTTATCAGTGGAGTTATGTTAGACATAAAATTTAATAAAAATTATGATTTAGATTTTTCAACATAACTTCCATCAGCAGGTTTTATTATGATTTTAGTACCAACTTCAATATGACCAGGGACCATAATCTTTATACCATTTTTAATAGTAGCAGGCTTATAAGATGAAGATACAGTTTGACCTTTAATAACTGCATCTGCTTCAATAACTTCAACTTCACAAGTTTCAGGTAACTCAATCGAAATTATTTGAGATTCATATAAGTTAACCAAAACTTCCATACCATCAGATAGAAAATTTTTTTGATCACCAACCACATTTGAGTTGATTTCTAATTGTTCGTATGTTTCTAAATCCATAAATACAAAATTATTATTTTCATTAAATAAATAACTACATTTTTTTTCATCTAAAATTATCCTATCTACATTTTCAGTTGATCTAAATCTATAATTTAATTTTCTATTATCTTTAACATTTTTTAATTCAGTTTGAACAAACGCACCACCTTTACCAGGTTTTACATGATTTAATTTAACGACTGTCCACAACTCATTATTATGGGTAATTAAATTTCCAATTTTTAATGAATTAGCACTGATTTTCATTATTTTCCCTTATAAATGTCAATAATCTGAGATAGAAGGAGTAAAGCTTCTTTTTTTGGTCTCTGAAATGAATTTCGACCTATTATTGATCCAAAACCGCCTCCATTGTAAATCTCTCTTATTTCATTCAACAAGCCTTTTGTATCTTTAGCTGATCCACCTGAAAAAATAACTATTCTTTTTCCATGAAAACAAGATTCAACTACATTTTTAATTCTATCTTTTAGTGTTGAGATAGGTATTTTAGAGTCAATGTATACTTTTTTGGAATTAGCATTTTCAAGAAATTCTGTTGGAGGTTTTACTTTTATAATATGTGCACCAATTAATGCGGCCATGTGGGCAGCATAGGAAACAATATCAATAGCAGTCTCGCCCTCTTTACTAATATTACCACCTCTTGGGTAACTCCAGATAACTACAGCTAATCCGTGGCTCTTAGCTTCAGCAGCTAATTCTTGAATTTCAGAAATCATATTAATTGAATCATCTGATCCGGGATAGATTGTAAAACCTATTGCAGAACAACCAAGTCTAATAGCTTCAGAAATTGAACCAGTTATAGCTTGTGTTGGAGCATCACTACTTCTACTTAAAGAATTAGAACTATTTATTTTTAAAATCAATGGTATTTGTCCAGCATACGAGCTAGCACATGTTTCTATAATGCCCAAAGGAGCTGCAAATGCAGATAATCCAGCGTCTAATGCTAAATTAAAGTGATATTCTGGATCATAAGCATTGGGGTTTACTGCGAAAGATCTTGCTGGACCATGCTCAAAACCTTGGTCAACTGGTAATATAATTAATTTGCCAGTTCCACCAAGTTTACCCTGCATTAGTATTCTAGCTAAATTTGCTCTTACACCAGGATTATCTGACTTATAGTTATTTAGTATATTTGATACTTTTCTGGTCAATCTCATACATGCTCCATATTTAATGATAATAGGATTATAAAAAAAAATAAGAATTATCAATCAATTTATTTAAGTTTTTATCTTTGGGATTTTATAGTAGTATGATGTATAATTTAAAAGAAAGTAAAAAATTGGAAAATAATAAAAAAGAAATTACAGACAGATTTGAAAAAGCAAAGCAAGAAATTGATAATTCAATTAAAAATCTTGAAGTTAAAATTGCTGAAATATTTGCTGGAAAAAAAAATAATGATGTACTAAAAAATGACATTCTGAAATTAGGTACAATTATAAATGAAGTTGATAATAATTTGGTAGATATTAAAAATATGTTAAAATAAATGGCTGATCAAACTGTAGTTAAAATTGATGTTAACGGAAAATTTTATCCAATATCGTGTAAAATTGGAGAAGAAGATCGAGTTGTAGCTTCTGGAAAACTTTTATCAGAAATTATTAGCACATTAGATGATCAAGAAAATAAAATTTCTGAAAGTAAAATTTTACTTATGTCTGCATTAATATTAGCAGACAAAAATCTTCGTATAAGTACTGATGTTAACAAATCCAGCGTAGGTATTGACCAAAATTTAGATGATGTAGTTTTATGGTTAGAAAAATTAAATTTAAAATTAAAGAATATTGAAAGATTAATTAACAATAGTTAAAGTGTATGCGGTGGCTGAAAACTATCGTTAGGTGTTTTAACCCTGGGGCCATAAATTCTCTAAAGGGAACTGCCTCTGATTTGATTTTGGTCAATTTATGTGGTGCCCACCTGTATAACAGGCAACAGAGGATAATTTGCCGACGTTTTTTTTGGCTACCGTAAGTATATGATGAACCAAAAAAAAATACTTAGAAAAAATTGTTTAAAAGAACGTGAATTATCTTTCAAAGATAAAGGTGACAATTGCTTAGAAGAAAAAAAATTTATCAAAATAATTTCAGAAATTAATTCAGTAATAAATATATTATCTATTGCTATTTATTTTCCAACAAAATCAGAAATTTCTCCATTAAAATTAATAAAAATTTGTAAAAATTTGTCTATAAAAGTCTGTTTGCCTATCATTTTTAAAAATACGAATGAATTAATATTTTCAAAATTTGATGATGAAAATTGTCTAACCAAAAACAAATATGATATATTTGAGCCAATTAAAATTATTCAAATGTTTCCGGAAATAATTTTTGTTCCAATGGTAGGATTTGATAAAAATTTAAATCGTTTAGGGTATGGAAAAGGTTATTATGATAAAGCGATATCAAAATTAAGAAAATTAAAAAAAATATTTGTTATTGGATTAGCTTATGATAATCAAATGGTAGACAATATACCAATTAAAAATCATGATGAAAAAATGGACATGATATTAACCGACAAAATGATATACAGATAAGAATTCTTAATATGAAAACATTGTTTATTGGTGATATTGTTGGAAGAAAAGCTAGAAATTTTGCTATTGAAAAAATTAAAGAATTTAAAAAAAGTAATCTTTTTGATCTAATTATTGTAAATGTAGAAAATTCTGCTGGTGGATTTGGAGTTACCCCAGAGATATGTGATAATTTTATATCAAATGGCGCAGACGTATTGACTTCAGGAAATCATATTTGGGATAAAAAAGAGATTATACCTTATATTAACAATACGAATAAATTATTAAGACCAATGAACATGGTTGAGGGAACTCCTGGTATTGGTATTACAATAATTAATACAATTTTTGGCAAAATAGGTGTTGCAAATATAATGACAAATCTATTTATGCCAAAATCTAAACCTGTATTTGATATATTAAATCAAATTAAACTTAAATTTAGTTCTAATAAACATCTATGTTTTACTCTTGTTGATGTTCACGGAGAAGCAACTTCAGAAAAATTAGCGATTGGTCATCTTTTAGATGGATATGTTTCAGCAGTTGTAGGAACTCATACTCATATTCCTACAAGTGATCACAGAGTGTTGAAAAATGGAACAGCATATATAACTGATGTTGGCATGAGTGGAGATTATAATTCTGTCATAGGTATGGAAAAGCAAGCGGCTATTTCAAGATTTCAATATCCTAATAATAAACAACCCAGACTTTCTGTTGCAGATGGTCCTCCAACTTTATGCGGTGTAATAATAAAATCCAAAAAAAATGGATTGGCGGAAACTATTAAACCTATTAGAATAGGTGGAATAATTGAAAATGTTGGAATATAGAAATATTTATGGCGGGTCATTCTAAATTTAAAAATATTATGTACCGAAAAGGTGCTCAAGACGCAAAAAGAGCCAAAAAATTCGCACGATTGATAAAAGAACTTCAAGTTGCTGCCAGATCAAGTATTGATCCTGAAAGTAATCCAAGATTAAGAACAGCTTTGTCAGCTTGTAAATCTGCAAATATGCCAAAAGAAAATATTCAAAGAGTTCTGAACAAGGTAAATTCAGGTGAACAAGATAATTTAGAAGATATTAGGTATGAAGGTTTTGGCCCAGGTGGAGCAGCTATAATCATTGAAGCTCTTACAGATAATCGAAATAGGACTGCATCTGAAGTTAGATCATCTTTTACAAAATATAACGGTAATTTAGGTGAAAGTGGATCTGTAAGTTATTTATTCAAAAATCTTGGCTTAATTACTTATGAGAATAATGAAAATTTTAATTTGGATGAAATCCTAGATTTTGCTATTGAAAATGGTGCCTCTGATGTTGATTTCGAAGAACATAAAATTGAAATTTTATCTTCTATACAAGAATTTAATGATCTTCGAGATAAATTAGAGAAAAAGTTTGGGTTACCTGAACAATCTGAGATTTCATGGATCCCTGAAAATTACATTAATCTTGACGAAGAAAAAAGCTTGTCAATGTTAAAGTTTTTAGAAGCTTTAGATAATTGTGAAGATGTACAAAATGTTTTTGGAAATTTTAATTTAAACCCAAAAGTAATAGAGAAAATCAGTTGAAAATTTTAGGTATTGATCCTGGTTTAAGAAAAACTGGTTGGGGACTTGTTGCTTGGCAAAAAAATACTTTTCGATATCTCGACGATGGCTTTTTTTTTCAAAATGATGAGCTTGAATTAGGCCAAAAGCTTTTGAGAATATTTGATTGCTTAAGTTTTTTGATTAAAAAATCCAAACCTGATTTGATAGGAATAGAACAAACATTCGTTGGGTCAGGAAATGTTTCTAGTTTAAAACTTGGAATGGCGCGTGGTATTTGTATTTTAACTGCTGCAAAATTAGGAATAAAAATCCATGAAATCCAGCCTAAACTGATAAAAAAAAATATAACTGGTTCAGGAGTTGCTTCAAAGGACCAAGTTAATTTAATGATAAAAAAAATCTTAAATGTCGTACCTAAGAGTGAAGATAGTTCTGATGCATTAGCGGTGGCAATGTCAATTCAATCAAAATCTATTGGAAAGCTTGATAATGGTGAGTATTCTAGTAAATTGGATCAAGCGATTGCAAATGCTCTTGAAAAAGAAAAAATAAATATGCGGAAATGATAGCAACATTAACTGGAAAATTAAAGACAAAATCCAATAACCAAATCATAATTGATGTTAATGGTGTTGGATATTGTTTATATGTATCTAAAAACACTTTGGATCATATTGGGGATATCGATGTATCGGTGACTTTAAATACTGACTTACAAGTTAAAGATGATAGTATTTTATTATACGGCTTTAAATTTCAAAGTGAATTAAACATGTTTAAACTATTACAATCTATTCAAGGTATTGGACCTCGTGCAGCTTTAGCAGTATTATCTGCCTTAAGTGTCGAACAAATTATTTTAGCAATAAAATCATCAGACAAGTCAACTTTTCAAAAAGCAGACGGCATTGGTCAAAGAGTTGCAACCAGAATTGTATCAGAATTACAAGAAAAAATTGATCAATTTGCCTTAACGAATACAAATCTTAAATTTCAAAACTCAAATATTTCTTCTGATGGAGCAGCAATAAATAAAGATATAATGGATGATGCTATTTCTGCGATGGTAAATCTTGGTTACTCCAAAAGTGATGTGTTTTTAGTAGTAAATTCACTATACAAAGAAATAGATAATAATGAAAATATTTCAATAGAAAAAATAATTCCTTTAGCATTAAAAAAATTGTCAAAATAAAAATGAATGAAGAAAATATATCAAATAATGATCAGGAAAATAGTCCAAATAATACATTTGACTTAGCTTTAAGACCAAAAAAATTAAAAGATTTTATTGGGCAGAAAAAAGTTCAAAGTAATCTATATACATTTATTAAAGCTGCGTCAGAAAGAGTTGAACCTATGGACCATATTTTACTCCATGGTCCTCCAGGACTAGGAAAAACAACTTTAGCACACATTGTTTCATCAGAATTGAATGTTAATATAAGAACAACATCTGGACCAATATTAAATAAGACTGGAGATTTAGCAGCTATTCTTACAAACCTTCAGCCTAGAGATGTTCTATTTATTGATGAAATTCATAGACTATCAAGTGTAATTGAAGAATATTTATATTCAGCTATGGAGGATTTTCAAATTGATTTGATTATAGGCGAAGGGCCTGGAGCGAGATCAATTAGAATTGATGTCCCTCCGTTTACTCTGGTTGGTGCGACTACAAGAGCCGGATTATTAACAACGCCTTTGCGAGATAGATTTGGTATTCAAATTAGAATGGAATTTTATAACAATAATGATTTAAAAAATATTTTAATGAAATCATCATTAAAAATGAATCTTAAATTAACTGAAGATGCTGCGTTTACAATAGCTGAAAGATCACGGGGAACTCCTCGTGTTGCAGGTAGATTGTTAAGACGCATAAGAGACATAGGTTTTGTAAAAAAATTTGAAAAAATTCATAAGAGTTTTGCAATAGAAGCACTAGAGCAGTTAGATGTTGATCAATTTGGATTAGACGCACTAGATAGAAAATATATGCAAATTATTGTAGAAAAATATCAAGGTGGACCGGTTGGGTTAGAAACTATTGCTGCAGTTTTGTCTGAACAAAAAGATTTAATAGAAGAAGTTATAGAACCATTTCTTTTACAAAAAGGGTTTATTGAAAGATCTAAAAGAGGCAGAATTGTAACAAAAATTGGCTGGGAACATTTAGGATTAGAGGCAACTAAATCAGACCATGATCAAATTAACTTTCTTGAAAAAAAATAACTAATTGATGAAAACTTATTCTCTTAAATCTGAGATTGAAAATATGATTAACGGAGAAATAATTAATAATACTCATTATTATTTTACAAGAATTTTTTATGAAGATACTGATACGGCTGGCATAGTTTATCATGCAAATTATTTGAAATATTTTGAAAGAGCAAGGACATCTCTTCTAAATTTAATTAAAATTGATCAAAAACTATTACTTGAAAAAAAGAACTTAGGGTTTGTGGTAAGAGATGTTAATTTAAAAATAAATAAATCATTTCAACTTAATCAAATTTTATTAGTTAAAACTTGCCTTAAATCTGCCAAAAAGTCCTGTATAGTCCTCAAACAAGAAGCTTATGAAACGAGTGAAAAAATAATTAGTAAAGCTCCAAATGTGGTATGTGAAATACAAATTGTCATGATTAATGATAAAAACAAAGTAAAGAATATTAGTAAGATTTTAGATCATCCTATTTTTAAAAAAATGTGAGGTATTAAATGAACCCAAAATTAAATACATCTTCTTCATCCGAAATGAAGATAGACAACTTGCAGTCACAAGATTTTTCATTATTAGAACTTTTTTTTAAAGCAGATGCTGTTGTAATGCTTGTAATGTTATCATTAATTTTTTTATCTATTTGGTGTTGGGCAATAATTTTTAATAAATACTTCAAATTTAGAAATGAAATTAAAACAAGAGAAAACTTCGAACAATATTTTTCAACTTCAGAAATTGACCACTCTGCTCTTGAAAAATACATTCAAGAAAAAATAGACTCAAATACATACAATTCTTTTGAAATGATCTATTTCAATGCAAAATTAGAGTTCTCTAAAATAACGTCAACTGGCAGGCCAATAAACCAAAATTCTTTTGTCGAAAAACTAGAAAATATAATCTCCTATACTTTAACAAAGGAAAAACATAGACTTCAAAAAAGCATGACCGTTCTAGCTTCAATTGGATCTATATCTCCATTTATAGGTTTATTTGGTACGGTTTGGGGTATTATGAATTCCTTTCAATCAATTGCAATGAGCAATAATACTAGCTTAGCTGTAGTTGCACCGGGAATTGCTGAAGCTTTATTTGCAACAGCTTTGGGTTTATTGGCAGCAATTCCTGCTGTTGCAGCGTATAATAAATATTTAAAAGATATTGATATGTTAAGTGATAAAAGTGATCATTTTGGTCAGTATGTTGGTCTATATTTCACACAAGAAATTGAAAAAAAATAGCTATTAAATAAATGAGATTTAATTTTAAGAAAAATAAAACAACTAATATCAAGTCATTTTCTCAAATAAATGTTACTCCGTTTGTCGATGTAATGCTTGTTTTATTGATTGTATTTATGATTACTGCTCCACTTTTAACTGTTGGAGTAAAAATTGACCTTCCAAAGACCAGAGCTTCCCAGCTAAATCAAAAGGGAGATCCTTTGATAATATCTGTTAAGAAAAATGGTGATGTTTACATCCAAGATAGGAAAATTGAAATTTCAAAAATAATTCCACAATTAAAGGCAATTTCAGAAAATAATAAAAATGTTAGAGTTTTTGTAAAAGGTGATAAAAATGCAAATTACGGATATGTACTTGATGTAATAGCAAGAGTAAGATCTGCTGGATACTCAAAAGCAGCGTTAGTAGCAAAACTCAAAAATTAATTTTATGGCCTTATCTTCGATATTATCAATTGGATTACATTTAATAATATTTTTGTTTGTTTATTATGGGCTTCCTTTCTCTAAAATTAAAGATCGTAAAGAAAATACAATTCCTTTGATTCTTAATGAAGAAATAAAAGTATCAAATAAAACAAACTTAAGAACAAATGTTCAAACTCTTAAACCTTTGAAAAACAAAAAAATAAAAAAAACATTAAAAAATTCTCCAAAACCAAAACCAAAAAAAATAATAACAAAAAAAAATGATAAAAATATTGAAAAAATAAATACTAAACCAACTATCAAGCCAAAAAATAAAATAGAAAAAAAAACTATTATGAAAAAACCCTCTAAAAGACCGGTTAAAAAAATAAGTAGTAAAAATAGAAGTATTTCCTCTAAAGCTATTTTAAAAAATTTAGCTGAAGCGAATAATATTAGTAAAAAAAGAGATAAATCAAATATTCTTAATCAAATTAAACAAAGTCTTAAAAGTCAAAATCAAAACAAAGTCCTGGAAGAAAAAAAAGCGACAGCCTCAGAGTTAGATATTTTAAGATATCATGTAGCACAATGTTGGAATGTTCCATATTCAGCGAATCAAATGGAGAAAATTATTAAACTTAAAATTTTCACAAATCCGGATGGATCTGTTGTAAATGTAAAGATTTTAGATGTCACGTCATATAAAGACGACCCAATTTATAGAGCAGCAGCAGATTCGGCTAGAAGAGCTGTAAAAGATTGTTCTCCATTACCTTTGCCAAAAAATAAGTACGATTTATTTAAAGTTTTCACATATAATTTTGACACCTCATTTATTAATGGTTAATGGATGCCTTATTTTTGTCTAAAACAATTAATAGAGATATCATATGTTAAAGTTTGTTTTATCAATATTTCTAGTTTTTTTTGTAAGTGTTTGTAATGCAAAAGATTTAGAGATAGATATTAATTCTGGACAAGTTGAGCCTTTGCCAATTGCAATTGCTGACTTTACTGACAGATCTGGAGCTGCTAGCTCTATCGGCAGATCCATATCAAATGTAATTACTAATAATCTTGTAGACTCAGGGCAATTCAAAGCTCTAGAGACCGCAGCTTTTATAGCCCCTCCAACAAGCCCATCAGTGAGACCTAATTTTAATGATTGGAAACCATTTGGAATTAAAGCTTTAATTACAGGTGCTATTAAATCTGAAAAAAATAATAAAATTGAAGTTGAATTTAGATTATGGGATGTAGTTTCAGAGGCTGATATGATTGGTTTAAGATTAACAGTTGATAAGGAATCTTGGCGAAGAGTTTCTCATATTATTTCTGATGTTACGTTTGAGAGATTAACAGGTGATAAGGGTTATTTCGACACTAGAATAGTTTATATTTCAGAGTCTGGACCAACTAATGCTAGAAAAAAAAGATTAGCTATCATGGACCAAGATGGAGAAAATCATCAATTTTTAACTAATGGAAATTTTTTAGTTCTTACTCCTCGGTTTTCACCAAATACTCAAGAAATCACATATTTAGCCTACTACAATAATGAACCAAGGGTATATATCTTTAATCTTTTAACAGGGGAACAAGAAATGTTGGGTTCATTTCCTGGAATGACTTTTGCGCCAAGATTTTCTCCTGATGGAAGTAACATAATTATGAGTTACTCTAATAAAGGAGTTACTGATATTTATACTATGAATATAAAAAATCAAAATGTTGTCAGAATAACTAATAGTCCATCTATTGACACTTCTCCAAGTTTTTCTCCAGATGGTAAGAAAATTGTATTTAATTCTGACCGTGGGGGGTCACAACAAATATATGTGATGGATGAAAAAGGAAGAGGAGTGAAAAGAATTTCTTTTGGTAAAGGTAGATATGCTACTCCTGTATGGAGCCCAAAGGGAGATTTAATATCATTTACTAAAATGTATAAAGGATTATTTTATGTAGGTGTAATGAAACCTGATGGATCTGGTGAAAGATTATTAGCTAAAGGTTATTTGGTTGAAGGACCTACGTGGGCTCCAAATGGAAGAGTTTTGATGTATTTTAAACAAAATAGACCAAAAGGTAAGAATACAGGAAGAGTCAATCTTTATAAAATAGACGTTACAGGATTTAAAGAATTAAAAATTATTACACCTGGAGATGCGTCTGATCCAGCTTGGTCTCCAATCATACCTTAATTTTGATATAAATTCTTGTAATTTATTATCAATTAGGTTAATGTGAGCAAATTTTAATTAAGGCGGAATTTTT
>CACMOJ010000024.1 GCA_902615325.1 uncultured SAR116 cluster alpha proteobacterium
TTATTAACTGAATCGGTTATTTTTGAATATAGGTTAGAGACTGAAGGTTTGGTTTCAACATTAAGATCACTTTCATTTAAAATATTGAATCTTTCTTTAATAGCGTATTCACTTAAATAAATTGACCCAGAACTAGCTCTAGCTCTTGACTCAATAAGATAATGTAAAATTCCATTCATCTCTTTTTTGTCAACAATTGTATAAGTTAAATCATTATTTTCTTTATTATAAATAGATAAACCTATGTCAATTTCTTGCTTTTGAGCCATATATGCCTCTCTACTAATTCAATGATACTATATTAAAATATAAATATGTATTTGAAAATATTTCACGAATCGTGATATTATATAATTGGTAAACTTTTATGATAAATACTAAACCTTATAAATCTGAAGAATATAAAAATTTAATAGAAAATAATTTTTCCGAAATTTGGTTTCAGTTTCTTTATTTTGAAGTTATGAGAAGTAGAGATTGTGTGCTTTTTATGAATAATAATCCTAATGGCTATTTAATTCTACAGGTAATAAATTGGCATCACGGATTAGTTCTTTCATCAGAACATAAAAAACAAGATAGAAAAAACTTTGTTAAAAATTGGGAAACGAGTTCTAAGTCAAAAAAAAAGCCGAATAAAAAACTTACTTATTCTCTAGTTTCCGAGCTCACGGGCTTAAGTATTGAGACTATTCGAAGACATGTTAAAAAATTAATTAATGACGGTTGGGTATCTTATTCCAAAAAAGAAGGTATTATGTATTCGCCAGATATTAATAAAGCTAAAGAAATGACTGAGTATTTAAATCCAAAAGAAATTGATAGATTTGTTAATCTGTTATCAAGTATCGATAAAATTAGATTTAGGCCATGAGTTTAAATTCTGTAGTCGTAGTTACAGGTGGTTCAGGAGGTATTGGAAGCGCATTAATTAAAAAATATCTTCAAAAAAAAAGTTTTGTTATATCAGCTGATTTAGATGAAAAAACTGATTTTAAAGATAAAAATTATACCTTCTTAAAATGTGATGTTGAATGTGAAAAAAGTATAAACAATTTGTTTGAATTTATTCTTAAAAGATTTGGTAAAATTGATTATTTTTTTTCAAACGCAGGTATTTTAAGTATCGGTGATGAAAATTCCATTAATTCTGATTGGGAAAAAAATTGGAAACTACATGTAATGAGTCATGTATTTATATCTAGAAAATTAATTCCAATATTTAAAAAACAAAAATTTGGTTATTTTCTCATAACAGCATCCGCTGCAGGTCTTCTTACTCACATTGATTCAATAACTTATTCTGTTACAAAACATAGTGCAATTGCATTTGCAGAATGGATAGCAATCAATTATAGAGAACATGATTTCCATGTTTCAGTTATTTGTCCGCAGGCGGTAAGAACAAATATGACAAAAGGTAGAGAAAAAGACGTTGCTGCTTTAGATGGAATGTTAGAACCTGACTTTTTAGTTGAAAAAATTCAAAAAGGGATAGATGAGAAACAATTTTTAATATTACCTCATCCAGAAGTTCAAAATTATATTGAAAAAAAATCATCTAACTATGACAAATGGATAAGCGGCATGGCAAGACTGAAACAAAAAATTGAGTATAATAAGTGAAATTGGAAAAAATTGATCATGTTGTAATCACGGTCAAAGATTTAAATAAAACAATTGACTTTTATACAAACATATTAGGAATGAAATTAGAAAAATTTTCTTCATCTTTAAAAAATAATCAAATTAGATACGCCGTATGTTTTGGTTCTCAAAAAATTAATATTCATGAAGAAAAAAAACCTCTTAAACCCAATGCACTGAAACCATCATCAGGATCAATGGATATATGTTTTATTTCACAAAATAAGATTAATGACTGGATGCATCACCTTGAAAAAAAAGGAATTAATATTGAAATTGGACCTGAGCAAAAAACTGGTGCATTAGGTCCCATTTTATCTATATATATAAGAGATCCAGATTTTAATTTAATTGAAATATCTAACCAATTGTAATTTTAGATTGATTTCATGATAGCATCGCCACATTCATTGGTTTTAGCATTGCCTCCTAAATCTTTGGTTCTGTTTTCTTGTTTAGATATAGTTAATTCAATTGTCTTGATGATATGATCATGTGCCTCTTTGTATCCAAAATGGTCTAACATCATAGCACCAGCCCAAATTTGTCCAATAGGATTTGCAATATTTTGTCCGGCAATGTCAGGTGCGGATCCATGAACTGGTTCAAATAAAGATGGAAAATCTTTTTCTGGATTAATATTTCCTGAAGGGGCAACACCAATTGTACCAGTGCATGCTGGTCCTAAGTCAGATAAAATATCACCAAAAAGATTTGATCCTACAACAACATTAAACTTTTCTGGATTTAAAACAAAATGAGCACATAAAATGTCAATGTGATATTTATCAAATTTAACTTCAGGAAAATATTTTGATATTTCTTCAACTCTCTCATCCCAGTAAGGCATCGTAATTGAAATGCCGTTGGATTTTGTAGCTGAAGTTAAATGTTTTCTTTTTGTTTGCTTTGCTAGGTTAAAAGCAAATTTTAAAACTCTATCCACTCCAATTTTCGTCATTATAGTTTCTTGGACAACAAATTCTCTTTCAGTGTTAGGAAACATTTTTCCTCCAATAGATGAGTATTCTCCTTCAGTATTTTCTCTAACAATATAGAAATTAATATCGCCTGGATTTTTATTAGCTAATGGAGAGGGAACCCCAGGCATTAATTTGACAGGTCTTAAGTTAACATATTGATCAAATTCTCTTCTAAACTTCAGAAGTGATCCCCATAAAGAAACATGATCTGGGATTTTATCTGGCCAACCTACAGCTCCAAAAAAAATAGCATCATGATTTGAAATTTTCTCTTTCCAATCATTAGGCATCATTTGTCCATGCCTTTCATAATAATCATAGGAACTAAAATCAAATTCTTCAAAATTTAAATTAATATCAAATTTTTCAGATACTTTTTTAAGAACTTTTATACCTTCAGGCATAACTTCTTTTCCAATTCCATCACCTGCTATGACGGCAATATTAAATCTATTTTTCATTATAAATATCCATATTTATTATTATTCAACCCATGGAGCTTGGGTCATCAATTTATTTTCCTGATTTAGGACTAAAGGTCTAAATTTAAAGGCAAATTTAATAAAATCTTCATCTGAAAAAATCTGTTTCCATAATCTTCTTCTCTCGTTATCATCCTCAAATTTCCAAATGTGGATAATTTGGTTTAAAGCACCAATGTCTCCAAGATAATAATTAACTAAGTTTTTTTTAAACTTATTAATCCAAGGAGTTCCTAATTCTTTATATATTTCAGATGCTTCTTGGGTTTTTCCTACAAAAAGAGTATATGTTCTTAGCTCATAGATTGCCATTTTATCCTCTATAATTTAGTTAATTTGAACTTGTAATGAGTTGTAAATAAGATAATTTATTAATATCAATTAAGCAACGAGAAACATATGGATATTTTAGAAATTAAGGATCTTGAAAAATTAGCCAAAAAAAGAGTTCCAAAAATGTTTTTTGATTATGTTAACTCAGGCTCATGGACAGAAACAACATACAATGAAAATGTAAGCGACTATTCTAAAATTAAACTTAGGCAAAGAGTTGCTGTTGATATGACTAATAGAAAATTAAATACAAAATTAGTTGATCAAGATGTTTCAATGCCGGTAGCAATTGCTCCAACAGGCTTAACAGGTATGCAGAGAGCTGACGGAGAAATTTTAGCAGCGCAAGCATGTGAAGAATTTGGTATACCCTACACTTTATCAACTATGAGCGTATGTTCTATTGAAGAAGTTGCTAAGCATACAAAAAAACCTTTTTGGTTTCAGCTTTATGTAATGAGAGATAAAAAGTTTATGGAAAGATTGATAGAAAGAGCTGATAAAGCTGGATGTAGTGCATTAGTTTTAACTCTAGATCTACAAATTCTAGGACAGAGGCATAAAGACATACGAAATGGATTGTCTACACCACCTAAATTTACTCCAAAGCATATCTATCAAATGGTAACTAGACCAAAATGGTGTTTTGAAATGTTGCAAACAAAAAATAGATCATTTGGCAATATAGTTGGACATGTTGATGGAGTTTCAGATTTGAGATCTTTAGGCTCTTGGACTTCTGAACAATTTGACCCTAAACTAGATTGGAATGAAATTGAATGGATCAGAAAAAAATGGAAGAAAAAGCTTATACTCAAAGGTATATTAGACAGTGAAGATGCTATGATTGCATCTAAAACAGGTGCAGATGCTATAATTGTTTCAAATCACGGTGGTCGTCAGCTTGACGGTGCTCCTTCATCCATCAAAGTTTTACCTGAAATAGTTGATGCTGTTGGAAGAAAAATTGAAATTCATATTGATGGTGGCATTAGATCTGGACAAGATGTTGTCAAATCTTTGTGTTTAGGAGCAAAAGGGGTTTATATAGGAAGAGCATTTCTTTATGGCTTAGGAGCTATGGGGAAAAAGGGCGTTTCCAAATCATTAGACATAATTAAAAATGAACTTGATAAGACTATGGCTTTTTGTGGAAGAAAAAACGTAGAAGATTTAGATAAATCAAATCTATATGTAGAAAAACCTTATAGCAATTATTAATTGATCTGAATAATTTTTTTAATCGCTTGACTAGCTTCATTAATGCAATCAATTGATTTAGGTAAGCTTACTATATTACTTACAAAAGCATGCATCTGTCCTTCATAAACTTTATAATATACTTCGTTTTCAAAAGATTTTAGTCTTTTCATAAGAGCGTATCCTTCATCAACAAGCGGGTCTAATCCTGCTCCATAAATATAAGTAATGGGCATTCCATAAAAATCTGAGTAGAGTAAAGGTGATATTTTCCAATTAGTAATTTCATCATTTTCATTCAAATAATGATCAGCAAAATAATCTAAAGTTGATTTTTTAACAATTAGTCCGTCTAAATTTATGCTCATAGATGGTCTTGACATTGTAAAGTCAATCCATGGATAAAAAAGTATTTGTCCAATAATTTTAGGGAGTTTTTTTTCTTTTGAAAGAATTGCTACAATTAATGCTAAATTTCCTCCAGCACTATCACCACAAACTACAACCTTTTTTTTATCAAATTTAATTTGTTTATTGTTTTCAAAAATATAATTCACAGCATTTATTGAATCTTCTAAAGAACATGGAAATTTATATTCTGGTGCTAAAGAATAATCTACAGCAATCAATTTACATTCAGATTTTTTAGATAGATGTCTGCATAACAAATCATGACTATCAAGATCACCCATTACAAAACCACCACCATGAAAAAAAATAATTAAAGGCTGATTATCATCATCATTTTTATTTGAATATATTCTGAGCTTAAGTTCTCTACTTTCACTTTTTATTGTAATTTCATTTATATGATTAATTTGGACTTGATGCTCAGAAGGAACTGCAGCCATGGAAGCCCTCATTTCTCTCAATTCTATTGGCGTAAGATTCTCGACTTCAGGGACATTGTTTTCAAGTCTTAATTTAATAAATTGTTTTGTATCATTATCTACTTTCATCATGTTAATAATAGAGAAATATTTGAAAATTTATATATAAAAAAAGTTAGACAAAGCTAAAATTATTAGGTTATTGACTTTTTGTAAGCTTTAGCCAATATAAGTATTATGTCAATCTCTAATCCAAGATATAATGAGTTAACGCAACCAATTTTAATTAAATATCAGTTAATAGCTACTTATATTTTATTATCATTTTGCATACTTGGTTATTTCAATTTAGATAATGAGGTTCTAAATATCATTCAAAGTTCTGTAGCTGATGCTTACATAGCAGTTTCAAGTTTTGTGGCAGGTACTTTGTTAATATTCTACTCATTAGAAAAGTTTCTCAATTTTGATATTGGAGTATTTTTAAAAAAACATCCTAAATTAGAAATTGTAGGTTGTTCATTTCTTGGTGCTTTGCCAGGTTGTGGTGGAGCCATTATAGTAATGACACAATATACAAGAGGAAAAATATCTTTTGGATCTGTTGTAGCCACTCTAACAGCAACAATGGGTGATGCAGCATTTCTTCTCATTGCAAAAAAACCATTAATTGGATTATTTGTTCTTTTAACTGGTTTCTTTGTTGGGATTGTTTCAGGCATTTTAGTAAATCTATTACATGGTAAATTTTTTCTTAAGTTAACGGGATGCCAAGTTATTAAAAGATATGCATCAACTTCAAAAAAATATAAGCAATCCAAAAATTTAGAAAACCTATGGTTGTTTTTTATGTTGCCAGGTATTTTAATTGGTATTTTAAGCGCTTTTCAGATTGATCTTAATTCTGTTTTTACAAATC
This sequence comes from uncultured SAR116 cluster alpha proteobacterium, assembly GCA_902615325.1. GTDB lineage: Bacteria > Pseudomonadota > Alphaproteobacteria > Puniceispirillales > Marisalimonadaceae > TMED54. The sequence goes on from CACMOJ010000024.1 coordinate 6,395, forward strand.
GTTTTGTGAAAGATCCTGTTTCACTCTTTGGATTTGTTGCTGGTTCTTTATGTTTTTTTATGTGGTTATTACCCCTTTTGCACGGATATAAAATCCACATATCAGATAACAATGATACTGTAAAATATAGAACTATTAGTGATACCAACTTTGTAACTGGTTGGGTTATTTTGGCTTTTTTGGCATTTGAATTAAGTGTTCATTTTTCAAAAATTGATCTTTCAATTATTTTTAATACTTATTTATATTTTGTACCTTTAATCTCCATTTTGATTGGGCTTCTTCCCGGATGTGGACCTCAAATTTTAGTTACAACAATGTATTTAAGTGGTGTTATTCCATTATCTGCTCAATTAGGTAACGCTATTTCTAATGATGGAGATGCTTTATTTCCAGCAATTGCTATACATCCAAAAGCTGCATTAATTGCTACACTTTATTCTTCTATACCAGCTTTTATAATTAGTTATTTATATTTGTTTATATTTGAGGCTAATATTTTTTGGTTTTAAAAATAATATATAAATAATTTTTTGTTTATTCAAAATGTTGTTAATATTACTAGATGAATAATGACAAATATATCTCAGATTATAAACCAGCATCAATTGCAAGTAATGAAAATCAAAGATTGGAAGCTGTAAAAAGAACAGGCGCCATGTATTTGGATCAGGATGAACTTTATGATGTATATTGCTATTTAGCTAAAGAGATTACAGGATGTCCAGTAAGTTGGACTGGCCTAATTGATAGCGAAAATCAATATTGCTTAGCAAGTGATGGATTTCCTGAAGACACATCAAAAAAAATACCAAGAAAACAAACTTTTTGCCAATATGCTCTTGATAAAACAGAGCCTTTAATAATACAAAATATGGAAACTGATTTAACCTTTAAAAATCATCCATTAGTTAAAGAAGGGATCGTTAAATTTTATGCGGCCTTTCCAATAGTAACATCCGATGGTTATACTTTAGGAACACTATGTGTAAGTGGTGATAAAGAGGTCGAATTAAATAAAAACCAAATTAAATCACTTAAAAGTTTGTCTAGAAAAATGGCTTATCAATTAGAAATACAAGAAAATTTTAGAAATAAAAGTGCTGAAAATTTAATTCAAATTATAGATAAAATTTCACAGCATATAGAAAATTTAAATATCACTCATTTAAAAACAATTTTAAAATTTTTTTCAGATCAAACTATTGATAATATTGAAAAAAACTATTTGTCAAAAATTAAAGTAATAAAAGAATCTGCTGAGGAATTTGAAATTACAGATTTTGGTAATAAATTAAAAAGCGAACTATCTCTAGATAAGGGTATATTAAAGAGAGTAAAAAATTTATCAAACAATGAAAACGATTTAGATAATTTATTTAACGAAATTAGGAATAATTAATGTTTGGGAAAATCTTAAATTTTAGATTTCCATCAGTTAGTGAGGCAAAGCTAGCAGCTTCATTTTGTTCTGAAAAGTTTGGTTCAAAAATATCTGATTATAATATCATTGGTCTTAACATATTTATCAGTCAGTTAGGAGATCTTAATGTTTCAATTAAATTTGAAAACTCAAATGCGCTTAATAAATTCGAAACTAACTATGAAGAGATAATCTCAGATTTAAAAAAGAGTTTAGCTTTTAAAGAAAATAATTTTGTTGGTGTTTGTGCATATACGTATGAAAAAGAAGCAACTCTTACAGAGAATTAGTAATGATTGAAGCTAAAGAAAATTTTAATAATACATGGCCATTTAATCCTAATTTTTTTTCCGGCAATGGTTTTAAACAACATTATGTTGACGAAGGTAAAGAAAATAATAAAGTGATTTTATGCCTTCATGGTGAACCAACATGGGGATATATATATAGACATTTTATTAAAGAATTATCAAAAAATTTTAGAGTAGTAGTTCCAGATTTAATGGGTTTTGGAAAATCTGAAACACCAAAGAATAAAGAATATTCTCTAAAGACACATGTTGAAAATTTAGAAAATTTAGTAAACTACTTAGAATTAAAAAACATATATTTTGTTGGGCAAGATTGGGGTGGTCCAATTTTAGGAGCATATACATTACGTAATTTAACAAACACTAAAGGTATGTTTTTAATAAATACAATTTTTGGATATAGTAAAACTGAAAAACCTAAAGAATTAACCCCATGGTTTAAATGGATTAAGAAAAATGAAGATAGTGGTACTTTAGATGGAATATTAGGAGAATTGAATACAACAGTTTTATCAATAATGAAATTATTGAATTTTACAAATAGCTCTATAATTGATGATAATTGGATAAAAGCATATGCTTCACCATTTCCAAATAGGGATAGTTGTTTAGGAGCAATCAATTTTCCACTTGATGTTTTGCATGGAAGAATGGTTCCATTTATAATTGATTGCTTGAAAAATGGAGATATGAAATCTTTTTTAGATATTCCTTCTGAATTAGTCTATGGAATGAAAGATAGAGCAATTGACCCAGATTATGCTATAAAAGATTTTAAAGCTTTATATCCTAATGCTAAAGTAACCAAATTAGAAAATGCTGGGCATTTTTCTCAAGAAGATGAACCATATAAAATCATTGAATTAATAAAGGGGTTTGTGAGTAATAATTAATGAACAAAGATTTTGTTTTTAAAATTCTAGAGCACAAAGAATGGTTTAATAATGAAGAAAAATATAAAGGGTCTTTAATTGATTTAAAAGATGGTTTTATACATCTTTCTTCAGTGAACCAGATATATGAAACATGCAAGAAACATTTTTTTGGAAGAGAAAATTTAATTGTAATTTATTTTAAAGTTAAAGATTTGGGAAATAACTTAAAGTGGGAAAAATCAAGAAATAATGATTTATTTCCACATTATTATGGAAATTTAAAAAAAGAATTAATGATAGGATTTTTTGAGCTAAGAAGAATTGCTGATGGCAGCCATGAATTTCCTAAAGACTTTATCACTGGTAAATTTTTTAATAAATGATTGTCTTGCATTTTTACCTAATCGAGTTCTTTTAGTTTGATTATTAATTGCTTCAAAAATTACATTTTCTAATTCTTTTTCGTTAAGTGTGTTCACATTCCAACCTGTTTCATTGTTTATAACAGCATCTAAAACACCACCATCTACTCCAGATATTGAAGGAACTGAAAATTTCGCAGCTTCGATATAAGATATTCCAAAACCTTCAATAGAATTTTCAACTTTATAAGAGGGCATAATAAACAAATCCGAATTCATTAAAATTTTTTCTTTTGATTTTTCATTAACAAAATTCTTGATTTTTATATATTTATTCAATTTGTAATAGTTAATTTGCTCTTGTAATTTTTTTTTCAAATAACCATCGCCATAAATTGACCATATAAAGTTTTTAATCAATTTTTTTTTTATTAAGTGTTTAAAAGCCTTTATCACAGGTAAAAAGCCTTTCCTCTCTTCTAATCTTGAAATAGTTGTAAGTATAAGGCCTTTTTTATTAGATGATTTTTTTTGAATTTTAATTTTATCATTTTCTATTTCATATGTTGGTGGTATTACATGAACTTTAGTTTCAGGAAAATTGCAAATATTTAAAAAAATATTTTTTGTATAATTTGAAGCAGAAATTACAATACTTACCTTTTTTAATAATTTATTGATTTTCTTTTTTTTTGACTTGGACAAATATTCTTGACCGTGAGCAAGCATTACAACTTTGTTATTTGTATTTGGTATAGCGTTTAGAGATTTCCAACTATCACAAATAATGATGTCATCTTTTTTTAAGATTTTTTTTAATTTAATTTTTTTTATTAATGGCCTAAGAAATTTTGGAAATTTAGAAAAATTAAACTTAATTTTATAATTTCTTATTGGATGAGATTCTGGTATGTTATGATCTGGTAAAACAAAGGTTGCAATTGTTTTTGAAAAATTCTTTGCTAATGCTGACATAACACTTTGCATTCCTCCAAAACGAGGAGGAAAAGTTTGCGTAACAATTATAACTCTCATGTTTTTGATTATATTCAAATATTTTGTGTAGTATATTATTATTAAATTTAAGAAGGTTAGAATATGTATAAATTAACTTATAGTCCAGCCTCTCCTTATGTAAGGAAAGTTAGATTGGCAGGCTATCTTTCTGGTCTAAATGATCAAATAGAATTATTAAATCCAGATCATGAAACTCATATTAAAATGAAATTAAACAATCCATTGGGAAAAATACCAGTTTTAATGACCCCAAACAATCAGTATGTTTTTGATAGTCGTGTAATTGTTGAATTATTAAATGATACTTCAGGTAAGTTATATCCTAATGATGATAATAAAAAAATAATTTTAACTAATGCTGCTCTTACTGAAGGTCTTGTTGATTCATCACTTCTTTACGTTTATTCAATTAGATATGCAGGAGATCAGAAACCATCAGAAGTTTGGCAAAAGCTTCAATTAACTAAGATTGAAAACACTATAGTTTATTTGGATAAAAATGTTTCGAATGATTTTAATCCGTCTAAAGTTTATATATCGCATATTGGTTTAATTGTTGCGCTGGATTACTTAAATTTTAGAAAAATTTATGATTGGGAAATGAAAACAAAAAACTTAGTTGCATGGCATAAACAAGTTAGTGCTTCTATGCCTGGTTATAAAGAAACCTATCCAAAAGATCCTTCTTAATTTGGTAGAACAAGCACGGCCCTAAAATCATTAACATTGGTCAATGTTGGTCCAGTATAAATTAGATCTTTAGTTTTTTCAAAAAAACTAAATGCGTCATTATTATTTATAAATTTTTTAATGTCTAAATTAAGTTTTTTAGATTTTAAAAATGTTTCATAAGAAAAAAAAGCACCTGCATTATCTTCACTTCCATCTATTCCATCCGTATCTATTGAAAGTCCGAGTATATTTTTATTTCCTTTTAAAGTATTAACCATAGACAGGGCAAACTCTGAATTTCTTCCACCTTTCCCTAGACCATTTACCTTTACTGTAGTTTCACCACCAGAAAGGAGTAATATAGGTTTTTCTAAGAAAATATTTTTATAGCGTTTTTCTTTTTTTATTTTAAGCGCAAGATTTGCCATTCGTTCACCTTCCTTTGAAGCATCACCCTCTAGTTTATCAGAGAGGATAATAGGTAAAAAACCTATTTTTTTTGCTAAATTTGATGCTGCTTTAAGTGCTTTCATTGGAGATGCTATTAAATGAAAATTTTCGTTTATACCCTTGGGCAATAGATTAGTTTTTATGATAGATAAAATTTCTTTTGAAATTTCTATTTGATAATTATCTAAAATTTCAAATAACTTGTTAGGGTCATTATTAGAATATATTGTTGGCCCAGATCCAATAAAACTTGGATCGTCTCCTGGAATATCAGAAATTCCATAAGTAATACAATTAGATGGTTTTATTAATTCTAATAATCTTCCTCCTTTAACTGCAGAAATAGATTGTCTAACAATATTCATTTCATCAATAGATGCTCCAGATTTTAAAAGTTCATTATTAATTTTTTGTTTCTCATCAAAATTTATTCCATCAAGAGGAGAGCATAATAAAGCAGATGCTCCACCTGAGATAAGGAAAATGACTAAATCATCTTTAGATGTGTTTTTTGCAATTTGTATTATTTTTTTTGTAGCATTATAGCCATTTAAATCAGGGATTGGGTGTGATGCTTCCACTACTTTAATTTTTTTTGTTTTAACAAAATGGTCATATCTAGTTACAACAAAACCCTCTAATTCAAATGGACATTTATCTTCAAAAGCTTTCGCCATACTTCCTGCTGCTTTACCAGCGCCTAAGACATAAATATTACCTTTTGGCTTTTCCAATAGTTTTGGAAATTTATTATCGGGTTTAGATGAGTTGATTGCCTCTTTCATAATAAGAAATAATTGTTGTTTATTATTTTTAATCATAAAAAAATTGTATTAACCTTGAACTAATTTATTATTTTAATTTAATCGTAGTAAGGGGAATTTATATGTCAATTATTGAAGGACAAAAGATTAATAATACTTTTTTTATTTCTATAAATAATCCTAAATCAAAAAACTCGATGGTTTTTGGCTTTCACCCCCAGTTACAAAGCAAAATTGATGAAGCTGAAAATTCAAAAGATATAAATTCTATAATAATTTTTGGTGAAGGTGGGTTCTTTTGTGCTGGAGGAGATCTTAATAGTCTAAAAACCAGAAGAGATATGACAGTACTTGAGAGATTAGAAACTCTTGAACAATTAAACGGAACAATAAAAAAAATTAAAGAGTGTTCCAAACCTACAATTGCAGCAGTTGAAGGTGGGGCAGCAGGTGCAGGTGTTTCTCTTGCAATGGCATGTGACTTTTTGATTATGTCAAATAAGAGTTTTTTATCTCTTGCTTATGTAAAAATTGGGCTCACTCCAGATGGTGGGGTTACAAAACTTTTAGCTGAAGTTTTGCCAAAACAAATTTTATCAGAAATGGCACTTACTGGAGATCGAATTTTTGCAAAAAAATTATTTGATCTAGGTTTTTTAAATTTAATTTCAGATGCAGGTGAAGTTAAATCAGATGCTTTAAAGTTTTCTGAAAAATTTAAAAATTTACCTCAAAATGCAATGTTTAGAATAAAAACATTAATTCATCATTCTTATGATAATAATTTTGACGAACAAATGAAATTAGAAGCGAATTTAATGGTAGATTCTCAAGGAGATAAAGAAAGCATGGAGGGTATAGATGCTTTTCTAGAAAAAAGAGATCCTAATTTTTCAAAATTCAGATCATAAATTTGGCATTTTATTTGCTCTAGTTATGAATGGTATTAATAAAAAATCTATTTTTCATTCTAATATTACTATTTTCTAAATCTGCCTTTTCAAAACTAAATTATTCTCACACTTGTCAAAAAGAAATAAATATTATTGAAAAGCAAATTGATATTCCAAAAGGTTTATTGACCGCAATTGGAAAAACCGAATCTGGAAGATTTAAAAATGATAAGACTGTTGTGATTTGGCCTTGGACAATAAATACAGGTAAAAAAAGTTTATTTTTTGATAATAAAATACAAATGAAAAAATTTGTTATAAATGAAATAAAAAAAGAAAACTATAATTTAGATGTTGGCTGTATGCAGATAAATTTAAAATGGCATGGATCAAAATTTAAAAATATATTGGATGTATTGGACCCAATGGTAAATGTTTCTTACGCAACTTCATTTTTATATGAATTGCATTCTAATTTTGGCAATTGGGATGAGGCTATAAAAAGATATCATTCATCTAAACCCAAAAAAAATTTAAAATATCATCAAAAAGTTTTAGCAAACTGGAATTTAAAAATAAAAAAACAAGTAGAAATTAAAGTTGCTAAACTAGATAATTTAGAAACTCACATTAAAAATTTTCAACCTAGATTGTACGAAAATATAAAAAAAATTATGTACTTTAGAAATATTTTTATGCAACAATCTGATAATTAAATTAATAACTAATTCAGAAACAATGATGGTGTAAATATGGATGTATATAATTCTCTAATTTCAAGAAGATCAGTAAGGCGTTTTCTTTCAAAAGAAGTGGATCAAAGTAAAATAAAAAAGATTTTAGAAGGTGCTGCCTTTGCACCAAGTGGCCATAATATTCAACCTTGGCATGTATATATTGTAACTGGTGATAAAAAGAAAAAGATAACGGATGAAATTATAAACTCAATTGAAAATGGCGAAGCAAAAAATTTTAAGCAAGAATTTGATTATTATCCAACTGAGTGGTACGAACCATACATTTCAAGGAGAAGAGCTGTAGGTTTCGAACTCTATAAATTACTTGGCATAGCGAAAGATGATTACGATGCTAGAAATAAACAAATGCAGGAGAATTTCCATTTTTTTGGCGCGCCTGTAGGGATGTTTATAACCATGGATAGAAGGCTTGCAGAGGGCACTTTTATTGATTTGGGAATGTTTATACAAAGTATTTTGGTAGGTGCTAGAGGAGAAGGATTACATACGTGTGGTCAAGTAGCTTTTACAAAGTTTCATACTATACTAAGCAAAGAATTAGAATTTGATGAAAATGAAATGCTGGTGTGTGGTGTATCAATGGGCTATGAAGATGAGGATGCACCAGAAAATAAATTGAGAGTTGAAAAGTTAAAACATGATCAGTTCTCAACATTTATCGATTAGTTTCTATGAAATTATTTAATATTGAGGCATCAAGAAATTTAACGTTGCCAGATATGTACATTAATATTGGTCATTTTCTTGATCATTTTATGATGTTGATATTTGCTAAAGCTGCATTTGATGCGGGTCGTCATTTTGGTCTTAGTTATGATGAAATAATTATTTATGGAACTTTAGGTTTGTTTCTATTTGGAGCTGCTGCCCCTTTAGCCGGGTGGTTGGCAGACAAATATTCAAGATCGTTGATAATAATTATTTATCCTTTTGGCGTATCATTAGGTTCATTTTTATGTTTTTTATCTTCTTCTCCAATTATGCTAGGTTTTTCAATTGGTGTAATTGGTTTTTTTGCCGCTATTTTTCATCCAGTTGGTATTGCGATGTTGATAAGAGATTCAAATAAGGTAGGTGTTAGGTTAGGAGTTAATGGTGTTTGGGGTAATATGGGAGTTGCTGCTGCTCCAGTTTTAACTGGCTTTATAATTTTAAATTCAAATTGGCAATTAAGCTTTTTAGTTCCTTCACTAATTTGTTTATTATTTGGGATTGCTCAATTAAGAGGTTTTAAAGAAATTGATATTAAAGAAGAAAAAACTAAACAAAAAATATCAAATGGTCTTGTTGAAGGATGGAAAATTGTTCTACTTTCTCTTACCATGACTACATTAGCTGGTGGGTTTATATTTGGTTCATTAACTTTTTTGATACCACGAATATTTGAAGTAAATTTGTCAGGAATTTCTGTTGATATTGCAATAACAGGTTTATTGGCAGGAATTGTTTATGCTATTGCTTCATTATCTCAAGTTGGTGTCGGGTATTTGATTGATAGATATTCGCCTAAAATAATTTTAGGTTTTGTTGGAGTAGGGCAGTTTTTTTTAATTTATTTATCAAGTTTATATATCGATTATGCTTTATTTTTTGTAATGTTAATGGCAATGTTCTTTGTTTTTGGTCAAGTTCCAATTACTGATGCAATTCTTGTAAGATATGTTGATGATCAGTGGAGAGCAAGAATACTATCAGTAAAATTTTTAATAAATCTTTGCGCTGGCGCTTCTGTTTTACCTTTAGTTTCATTGTTTCTAGGTTATGGATATACTTTTAGTGATTTATTAACAATATTGTCTTGTTTGGCTATTTTTGTTGTTATTTCAGCTTATATGTTACCTAAAATAAAAGATAATAAACCTGAATTAAAAATTGCTTAGTTAAAGAGAATTAATTATTTAAACTAAACCATTCAACTTTATTAGAATCAGAAATTTTTTTTGCATATCCTGTTTTTACTAGATTTATGAGGTGTGATCTAGCTTCACCAATGGCGAAATGCATTTGTTCGTTTCCAATTTTTCTATCAAAAATTAAACTTAAAGAGTCATAAACAGTAATATTTTTTTTTAATAATTCATTTTTTAAAATATCTAATCTTTGATTATGATGATTTATAAGTTCTACGGCTCTGCTGTCTCCGTCTTTAAAAGGCCAATCATGACAAGGGAATACTTCAACTTCAGAGTTAATGGTTTTAATGTCATTTAAATAGTTTAAATATCCCCCTAATCTATCATCAAAAGGATCAAAAAAATTGTCTGAAACATTTGGTGATATTCTAGGAAGTAAGAAATCTCCAGCCAGATATAAACTTCTCTTTTTGTCTGTCAACGAAATGTGTTCAGGTGAATGACCTACATCTGTCCTAACTTTCCACATGCCCTCATTTGATTCAATTTCAAAACCTTCAGATATTATTTTAAAATCTGGTAAGTTAAAAACTTTGTTTTTATATAATCTTGTGGCTCCTAACATTTCTTGTTTTTGTTCCTTTGGAATTCCTGATCTTTGAAAGATGTTATCAAACATAATTGAATAGTCTTCATCAGGCATGACTAACAACTTTTTTGCCACTTCTAATTCTTTAGATGATGTAAATGCTGGAACATTTAATTTTTTTTGAAGCCAACCTGCCATGCCAATATGATCTGGATGATAGTGAGTAATAAGTAATGAATGAATTTTTTCTGATTTTAATGGTCCATTGAGTATCTTTTCCCACATTTCAATTGAGTGATCAGATCTCAGTCCACTATCAATCAATATCCATCCATTTTTTGTGTTTAAAAAATATAGATTTACATGATTTAAACGAAATGGAAGTTCGAATTGCGTCCAATATAGGTCTTTCCTAAGTTCATTAAATTCGCCATGCTTTGGTATTTCATAATTTAGTTTTGTCAATTTAAGCCTCTTAGTTTGTTAAACCTTGTCTTTTTAATAATTCTGGAATTTTATTTTTAAAAGGGAAAAAACCTTTTTTAGCAAATGGAAAAGCCAACCTATCCCATTCCCTTAAATAAAAAAATACATTAACATTATTATTTGTAAATTTACTTAATAGACTTTTTCTATTCAACAAACATTTACCTTCAGTCTCATATGGAATTATCAAATTTTTTATTTTAAATTTTGTTATCCAATTAATCAATGCCTCATCACTTACTGCATATGAAATGTGAGTATTATTATTTATAATTTCTTCACATAAGTTATTTTCAAATTTTTTGATAAGCTCGCTTTGATTAATTAATGAATTATCACAGTTAAAAAGGCATGTTTTAAAATTAATATCTTTTTTTAATAGAGAATCTAAAGAAAAATCATTTTTGTTAATGATTAATCCAATATCCTCTAAATTACTAAAGGAATTTTTTTCAAATTCTTTATTAACAATTTGTTGATTTAAGCTTGATTGACTTTCAAGGGGAGAAGCTGTTTCATTTAATTCATTAACAGGGTTAAATTTATAGTTTGTAAACTTATAAATATTATCTGCACGTGCAATGTAATTTTTTCCAATAGTTTGTAATCCTGCCACCCATCTCCAACTCAATGTATTTACAGCGGGGCACCAATCGAGTAAATTTTTTTGAAAAAAAATCGCTCCATCAATCCAATCTTTTTTTAGTGTAAAGATCCATATGCTTGCATACCACATACGTGCATGATTGTGTAAATAGCCAGTTTCAATTAATTCTTGTGTCCAATAATCAAAACATTTTATGCCTGTCTTTTTAGGAGATTCTATATCTTGTATTTTTTTTTCATATTCATTCCAGATTATTGGATGAAGTTCAAGCCATCCTCTCCAATAGGTTCTCCAAAAAATTTCTTGAACAAATTTTTCTATTTTATTTGGTTTAAACTTTTGAAACGCAATATCCAAAATATCTGTTTCTGACATAAACCTTCTACCTATATATGGTGAAAGAGTGGATACATTTGTATGAGGTGAACCCAAATCAAAATTTCGTTTAGAACTATAATCAATTAAATTTTTATTAATAAATTTATCAAATTTTTCTTTTATTTCTGAAGTTTTTGTAGGAAATTGTGAGCTCATGAATTATACACATACTTAATAAATAGAAAAAAGTATAGATAATTAAAATTTGATTAAAAGGGTATTTTTATGAATAGTCCATTAAAAGGTTTGAGAGTATTAGATTTAACAAGAGTTTTAGCTGGCCCTTATTGTACACAAATGCTAGGAGATCTAGGAGCTGAAATTATAAAAGTCGAAAGACCAGGCGCCGGGGATGATACCAGAGGTTTTGCACCACCTTATTTAAAAGATGATAATGGAAATGAGACTGACCTAAGTGCTTATTATTGTGGTGCTAATAGAAATAAAAGATCTATTACAATAAATTTAAGTGAAAAAGAAGGCCAAGATATTATTCGTAAACTTCTTAAAAATTCTGATATTCTAGTTGAAAATTTTAAAACAGGAACTTTAGCTAAATATGGTTTGTCTTATGATGATCTTAAAAATGAATTTCCAAGACTAATATTTTGTTCAATAACTGGTTTTGGTCAAACTGGACCATATGCTTCAAGACCTGGTTATGATGGTCTTATTCAGGCAATGGGCGGAGTTATGGCTCTAACAGGTGAACCTAATGGTGAACCAATGAAAGTAGGGGTTCCAATTGGTGATTTAATGGCTGGCATGTTTGCTTCTGTAGGTGTTTTAGCTGCTGTTAGGCATCAAACTGAAACAGGAAAAGGACAATTCATTGATATTGGTATGTTAGATACACATGTAGCTTGGTTAGCTAACCAAGGTATGAATTATCTTTCAACAGATGAAAATCCTGAAAGATTAGGAAATCAACACCCTAACATTGTTCCTTACCAAGTCATGCCAACTTCTGATGGCTACATTGTATTATCAATTGGAAATGATCCAACATTTGAACGTTTTTGCGAATTAGCTGGCGAAACCAAATTACTTGAAGATGATCGTTTTAAAACAAATGCATCAAGGGTATCAAATAGAGAACATGTTACTAAAGTACTGAACGAAGTTACAAAACGAAAAACTTCTAATGAATGGTTAAGTGAACTAGAAAAAGCGAAAATTGGTTGTGGTCCCATAAACAATCTTTCAGATGTTTTTAATGATCCACACGTGATATCTAGAAAAATGGTTATGGAAATGGAGCACTCTAAAATTGGAGAAAAACCATTAAAATTAATTTCAAATCCTATAAAAATGAATGTAACACCTGTTTCGTATAGATATGCACCTCCGCTCCTTGGAGAACATACTAATGAAATTTTAAAAACCGAATTAAACCTTAACGAAGATCAAATTAAGTCACTTAAAGACAAAAACATTATTTAATATAAATAAATTCAATGATTAATTCAGTTAAACCCAATTTAATAGTTTCTGATTCTAGAGGCGCATGGTTTAGGGCAACAATACTATTTATTCTTGCTCTAATAGGTACAGTAGGAATGTGGTCAGTTGTAGTTTTTATTCCTGATATAGAAAAAGAATTTGGTCTAGATAGGGGAACTTCAAGTTTGTTATACGCCTTTACTATGATTGGTTTTGGTTTTGGTACTGTCCTGATTGGAAAAGTTTACGATAAGTTTGGTATTAAAAAGCCAATTTTGTTAGCCACATTTGTCCTAATTACATCTTATTATTTTTATTCTATTTTTCCATTTTATTGGCAGTTTCTAATTCTACAATTTTTTATGGGTTTTGCGGCATCGGCTTTTTTTGGTCCTGCTATGGCAGATATATCAAATTTTTTTAATAAACAAAGAGGTTTTGCTTTATCCATCGTTGCTAGTGCTAATTATGTGGCAGGAGCAACATGGCCGTTATTAATTGGTTATTTTTTAACATTCATTGACTGGAGAGCCGCACATTTTTGGATATCAATGTGTTTATTTATTATGATACCACTTATACTTTTATTAAAAAATGCTTCAGTAGATGAAAGTAAATCTCATGATATGAAGCAAAGGTATAAAGATATAAGGCTAGATCTTTCAAACAATCAAATACAAGTATTGTTAATGCTTGCAGGTATATGTTGTTGTGTTGCTATGGCTATGCCACAAGTTCATATGGTCGCTTTGTGTGTGGATAATGGTTTTGGCCTTCAAGTTGGCACGGAAATTTTAGCTGTCATGCTCTATAGTGGTATGATAAGTAGAATTGTCTTTGGAATGATTTCTGACAGAATTGGACCTGTTTTAACATTATTATTAGGCTCATTTTTACAAATGGTTTCGTTAACATTTTTCTTGCCGTTTTCATCCGAAATTTCTTTATATGTTGTTTCTTTAATGTTTGGATTATCTCAAGGTGGAATTGTTCCTGCTTATGCAATAATCATTAGAAAATATTTGCCAATCAAGGAAGCAGGATTAAGAGTTGGACTTGTTATAGGTGCTACAATTGTAGGAATGTCATTAGGAGGATGGATGTCTGGAGAAATTTTTGATATTACAGCATCATATTATTTTGCATTTATGAATGGTATAATTTGGAATTTATTTAATTTGATCATTGTTATATATATCATTTATAAGTCAGACTTCTGGCAGAATAGAAAGGCAATTTCAATTGGATAAAAGTATAAAAAAATCAAAAGACATTGTTAAAAATATTTTTGAAATTACTAATTGGAAAATATCACCTTTACTCTACTCAGATTTTTATGGAATGCCCATTACTTATATTTATGGAGCAGGATTAGACCCGCTTGTTGATGAAGGATACGCTCTTATGAAAAGACTAAAATCTTTTGAAAACGAAGTATATTATAAAGTTTATGAAGGACAGATGCATGCTTTTGTAAGTAATATAGTAAGCTTACCTAAATCAATTGATTGCATTAATGAAGCTAGTCAAGCGATTAAAAAAATTATTCAGATCAATTAATAATTGCTATAAGGTTTTTCTACATATAGATTTGATTTATCTAAATCTTCTACGTTTTTTCTTCCACAAAAAGCCATAGTCTTATCAAGTTCATTTTTAATTATGTCTAATGATTTGGAAACGCCCTTTTTCCCCATAGCTCCTAAGCCATAAAGAAATGCTCTTCCTATATAAACCCCTTTTGCTCCTAAACACAAAGATTTGACAACATCTTGTCCAGATCTAATGCCACCATCAATATGAATTTCAATTTTTCTTCCAACAGCATCAACTATTTCAGGTAAAACTTTGATGGATGAAGGAGCACCGTCAAGCTGACGACCACCGTGATTTGAAACAATTATAGCATCTGCACCTGTTTTAGATGCAATCATAGCATCTTCACTGTCTAATATACCTTTGAGTATAAGCTTTTTCTTCCATTTTTTTCTGATCCATTCAATTTCATTCCAATCTAGTTTAGGGTCAAATTGTTCAGAAGTCCAAGAGCCTAAAGATCTCAAATCTGAAACTCCATCAACATGTCCAACTATATTGCCAAATGATCTATTTTTTGTTTGCAACATTTCAAAACACCATTTTGGTCTAGTTACCATTTGATAGATATGCTTTGGAGTAAATTTAGGTGGTGTAGACAATCCATTTCGTATGTCTTTATGCCTCTGTCCTAGAATTTGTAGATCTAGAGTTAAAACTAATGCACTACATCCAGCTTTATCAGCTCTTTCTATCAATCTTTCCATAAACTTTTTATCTCTCATTACATAAAGCTGAAACCAAAAAGGTTTTTTTGTATGCTTAGCAACTTCTTCAATAGAACATACGCTCATAGTTGATAAAGTGTAGGGTATACCAAATTCTTCACATGCTTGCGCTGCTAAAATTTCTCCGTCAGCTCTCTGCATACCTGTTAAGCCTGTTGGAGCAATTGCTACCGGCATTGAAACATCTTGATCAACTAATTTTGTATTTAATTTTCTATTAGTCATATCAACAGCAACTCTTTGCCTAAGTTTAATTTTAGAATAGTCGCTTACATTTTCATTGTATGTTGTTTCTGTCCATGAGCCTGAGTTAACATAATCAAAAAACATTTTTGGAACTCTTTTTTTGGCTAATTTTTCAAGATCCTTAATTTCTAAAATATCCATATGTTTCTCGTTGCTTAATTGATATTAATAAATTATCTTATTTACAACTCATTACAAGTTCAAATTAACTAAATTATAGAGGATAAAATGGCAATCTATGAGCTAAGAACATATACTCTTTTTGTAGGAAAAACCCAAGAAGCATCTGAAATATATAAAGAATTAGGAACTCCTTGGATTAATAAGTTTAAAAAAAACTTAGTTAATTATTATCTTGGAGACATTGGTGCTTTAAACCAAATTATCCACATTTGGAAATTTGAGGATGATAACGAGAGAAGAAGATTATGGAAACAGATTTTTTCAGATGAAGATTTTATTAAATTTGCCTTTAAATTTAGACCTTTAGTCCTAAATCAGGAAAATAAATTGATGACCCAAGCTCCATGGGTTGAATAATAATAAATATGGATATTTATAATGAAAAATAGATTTAATATTGCCGTCATAGCAGGTGATGGAATTGGAAAAGAAGTTATGCCTGAAGGTATAAAAGTTCTTAAAAAAGTATCTGAAAAATTTGATATTAATTTAAATTTTGAAGAATTTGATTTTAGTTCCTATGATTATTATGAAAGGCATGGACAAATGATGCCTAATGATTGGAAAGAGAAAATTTCAAATCATGATGCTATTTTTTTTGGAGCTGTAGGTTGGCCAGATAAAATCCCAGATCATGTTTCTTTATGGGGATCACTTCTGAAGTTTAGAAGAGAATTTGATCAATATGTTAACTTAAGACCTGTCAAATTAATGCCTGGGGTTCCCTCTCCATTAGCTAATAAAAATCCAGGCGATATTAATTTCTATATTGTTAGAGAAAATACTGAAGGAGAATACTCATCTATTGGAGGAAAAATGTTTCCTAACACTGAAAGAGAATTTGTTGTCCAAGAAACTATAATGACGAAAATTGGAGTGGATAGAGTTTTAAAATTTGCTTTTAACCTAGCAAAGCAAACAAAAAGAAAACATTTAACTTCAGCTACAAAATCCAACGGCATTTCAATTACGATGCCTTACTGGGATGAGAGAGTTGAAGAAATATCAAAATATTTTCCTGAAGTTAAATTTGATAAATATCACATTGACATTTTATGTGCTCATTTTGTTTTAAATCCAGAAAAGTTTAATGTTGTTGTAGGATCAAATCTTTTTGGTGATATTTTATCTGACTTAGGACCAGCATGCACTGGTACAATTGGTGTTGCCCCTTCAGGAAATATTAATCCAGAAAAAGATTTTCCATCTTTATTTGAACCAGTTCATGGATCCGCACCTGACATTGCCGGACAAAATATTGCAAATCCTATTGGACAAATTTGGGCTGGTGCTATGATGTTAGACCATTTTGGATACAAAGAGGCACATGATCATATCATCAAGACAATTGAATTAACTATATCTAAACAAGAAAACAGAACCAAAGATTTAGGAGGCAATGCTAAAACCAATGAATGTGGCGATGCTATCATGAAATCAATCTAAAATTACAATTGGTTAGATATTTCAATTAAATTAAAATCTGGATCTCTTATATATATAGATAAAATGGGACCTAATGCACCAGTTTTTTGCTCAGGTCCAATTTCAATATTAATTCCTTTTTTTTCAAGGTGATGCATCCAGTCATTAATCTTATTTTGTGAAATAAAACATATATCCATTGATCCTGATGATGGTTTCAGTGCATTGGGTTTAAGAGGTTTTTTTTCTTCATGAATATTAATTTTTTGAGAACCAAAACATACGGCGTATCTAATTTGATTATTTTTTAAAGATGAAGAAAATTTTTCTAATTTCATTCCTAATATGTTTGTATAAAAGTCAATTGTTTTATTTAAATCTTTGACCGTGATTACAACATGATCAATTTTTTCCAATTTCACTTATTATACTCAATTTTTTGTTTCAGTCTTGCCATGCCGCTTATCCATTTGTCATAGTTAGATGATTTTTTTTCAATATAATTTTGAACTTCTGGATGAGGTAATATTAAAAATTGTTTCTCATCTATCCCTTTTTGAATTTTTTCAACTAAAAAGTCAGGTTCTAACATTCCATCTAAAGCAGCAACGTCTTTTTCTCTACCTTTTGTCATATTTGTTCTTACCGCCTGCGGACAAATAACTGAAACATGGAAATCATGTTCTCTATAATTGATTGCTATCCATTCTGCAAATGCAATTGCACTATGTTTTGTAACAGAATAAGTTATTGAATCAATGTGAGTAAGAAGACCTGCAGCGGATGCTGTTATGAGAAAATAACCAAATTTTTGTTTTTTAAATATTGGAATTAATTTTCTAGATATAAATACATGACTCATTACATGTAGTTTCCAATTTTTTTCCCAATCAGAATTAATGGAATTTTCATCACCGATACTTAAAATACCTGCGTTTGAAAAAAAATAATCAATTTTACCAAATCTTTTAAGAATAAATTCAAACAAATTGTTTATACTTTTTTCACATTCAACATCACATTTTAAGAAGGTATAATTTTTATCTTTAAAATCAGTTTTTTCATCTAAATCAGCTGATATAACAAAACTTTTTTTTTGAAGATATTTTTTAATTAATGCGCTTCCAATACCTCCTGAACCACCTGTAACTACGACTACAGAATTTAAACTCATGGCCTAAATCTAATTTTATCGATACTTGATAACAGATTAACAAATCTATCAATTTCTTTTGGATTTAAATACTCAGTCATTTCTTTAGCTTTATTAATATCTGGCGAATACATAATACCTTCTTTTTTGGAATAAGATACCCAACCGTCATTAATTAATTTTTTAACATGTCTTCGAATAGTCTCAATACTTAAGCCCGTGAGCTCGGAAACTAGAGAATAAGTAAGTTTTTTATTCGGCTTTTTTTTTGACTTAGAACTCGTTTCCCAATTTTTAACAAAGTTTTTTCTATCTTGTTTTTTATGTTCTGATGAAAGAACTAATCCGTGATGCCAATTTATTACCTGTAGAATTAAATAGCCATTAGGATTATTATTCATAAAAAGCACACAATCTCTACTTCTCATAACTTCAAAATAAAGAAACTGAAACCAAATTTCGGAAAAATTATTTTCTATTAAATTTTTATATTCTTCAGATTTATAAGGTTTAGTATTTATCATAAAAGTTTACCAATTATATAATATCACGATTCGTGAAATATTTTCAAATACATATTTATATTTTAATATAGTATCATTGAATTAGTAGAGAGGCATATATGGCTCAAAAGCAAGAAATTGACATAGGTTTATCTATTTATAATAAAGAAAATAATGATTTAACTTATACAATTGTTGACAAAAAAGAGATGAATGGAATTTTACATTATCTTATTGAGTCAAGAGCTAGAGCTAGTTCTGGGTCAATTTATTTAAGTGAATACGCTATTAAAGAAAGATTCAATATTTTAAATGAAAGTGATCTTAATGTTGAAACCAAACCTTCAGTCTCTAACCTATATTCAAAAATAACCGATTCAGTTAATAA
>CACMOJ010000025.1 GCA_902615325.1 uncultured SAR116 cluster alpha proteobacterium
ATAAAATTAATAATCCACCCATTGTTGGTGTCCCCTTTTTTTTTATTAGATGACTTGTTGGCCCATCATCCCTTATAGGTTGTCCAATAGACTGGAATTTCTTTAAATTTTGAATTAAATATGGACCAAGTAAAAAACTAATTATTAAAGCTGTTAATATTGCTCCGCCAGTTCTAAAAGTAATATATCTAAATACATTAAGCGGTTGAAAATAGTCTACATAGTCTAAAAAAAATTCAGGAAACAATTTTATTCTCCAAGTTTATAATTTTTTTCTAAGTTTTTGCAAAAATCATATAGCCCAATACTATTTGAACCCTTAATAAAAACTATATCGTTATCATTAATAAGTTCATCAAAATTTGATTCTAATAATTTAACATTTTTAAAGTGTTTACAAAAAATGCTATTTTTTAAATTATCAGATAAAATTTTAGATAGATTTCCAATAGTAAATAAAGTTTTAGGATTAATTCTTTTAATAAAAGGAACTATTTTCTTGTGATAATAGTGAGAATTAGATCCTAGTTCAAGCATATCACCTATTATTAAAACGTATTTATGCTTATTATTTATACTCAAATTTGTTAAAGAAGCTTCTAAAGAATTTGGACTTGAGTTATATGCATCGTTGATAATTGTTATTGTTTTATGAGAGTTTATTTTCAATTTAAACTGATTTCCTCGACCATCTGAAGGTGTAAGATATTTAATTTTTTCTTTTATTTTATTTAAATCAAGATTTAAACATTTTATAACAGTTAATATACTTATAAGATTTAAAACTAAATATTGTGGCAGGTGATTAATATTGGTTTTAAAATTTTTAGTTGTAATTAAAAAACTACCTTTTTTTTGTAATACTGAAAAAATAGATTTTTTGAATCCAAAAGGTATTATATCATTTGAGTAATTCAAGGCAGTTTTCTTCAAAAACTTAAACCATTTATTGTCATAATTAAGTATTATTTTTCCATTTTCTTTTAATCCATAGAATATTTCACTTTTAGCTAAAGCTATATCTCCTTCTGATTCAAAGTTTTCAAGATGATTATTAGATACGTTTGTAATTATAATCACATCAGGCTTGGCAATTAAAGATAGTTTCTTTAATTCATTTTTTTTGTTCATGCCTAGCTCTAAAATACAGTAACGAAAATCATAAGGTAGTTTCATTAATGATAGAGATAATCCAATAATATTATTATTGTTACCAGGAGTAACAAAAGTTTTATCAAATTCACTAAAGATAATTTTAGCCATATCTTTAGTAGTTGTTTTTCCATTTGAACCTGTTATCCCGATTAATTGTCCTTTAAATCTATTTCTGCTAAATTTGGCTAAATTTATTAAAGTATCAGATGTATTTTTTACAAATAATCCTTTGAATTTTAACGCACTATATTTACATGATACGATAACTCCAGAAGCACCTTTTTCTTTAGCTTTTTTAACGAAATCATGACCATCATATTTTTTACCTTTAATTGCTATAAATAAATCATTTTTTCTAATTGAACGTGTATCTATGCTTATACCAGTAACTTTTTTTTCTTTTAAAAATTTTCCTGTAGGATCTTCACCTTTTGAAGCTTTTATTAATTCATCTTTAGTCCACAATGTTTCATGTTTAAAATTGCTAATCATTGATTAAACTTTCCAAGGTATTCTTTACAACTGAAACATCATCAAAAGGTAGACTTTCAATTCCTATTGTTTGGGTTTGCTCATGACCTTTTCCTGCAATGATCAAAACATCATCATCTTTTAGAAATCCAATAGCTTTTTTAATAGCAACATCTCTTCCAGGAATTTCAATAGCTGCATCATTATTATTTATAATAGATTTTCTAATAAATGATGGATTTTCTGTTCTTGGGTTATCATCAGTTATTATAGTATAATCTGAATTTTTAAAAGCAACTTCACCCATTTTTGGTCTTTTTTCAAAATCTCTTTCACCTCCACACCCAAATAAAGTATAAATCTTTCCTCTAACATTCATTTTCTTAACTGATAATATAGCATTTTCTAGAGCATCTGGTGTGTGAGCATAATCTACAATAATAGTTGCTTTACATAAGGGATGATTAACTAGTTGCATTCTTCCAGGTACGGTTTGAAGATATGACAAAGATTTAAAGATTGAATCTTGTTCCATTCCAAGAGCTAGACAAATAGAAGCTGCAGCTAGTGAATTATAAATTTGAAAGTGTCCAACTAAGCCTATTTCTGTCTTAAATATATTATTTTTGTATAAAAGTTCCAATTGCCAAAATTTTTCAATTTTTTTTATTTTTATTAATTTGAGGTCACTTTTTTCATTAAATCCAAAGTTAACAAAATTTAAGTTTTTGTTTTTAATTTCGTTGTATAATTTTATTCCATAATGATCATCTAAATTAATTGATACACATGATCCTTTTTTAAGATGTTCTGTAAATAATTTTTTTTTAGAATAGTAATATTCACTCATATTTTTATGATAATCTAGATGATCATGAGAAAGATTTGTAAAAATAGCTCCGTTAAAATTAATACCATTTAAACGATTTTGAATTATACCATGAGAGGAAGCTTCTAAAGCAACGTATGATACTTGTTTATCATTTAATTTTGATAACTGTTTATTTAATTCACTTGAATCTAATGTAGTAAGACTACTTTTTAATTTACGATAATAATTTTGAGAAGAATCTCTTATCCCCAAAGTACCAATAGATGCTGATTTCCAACCGTAAAAACTCCATAACTGACGGCAAAAATCTGTTACTGAAGTCTTGCCATTAGTTCCAGTAACAGCAATTATGTTTTCAGGTTTTTTATTATAAAACGTAGAGCATAATTGCGAATAAATTAAAGAAAAATCTTTTTTTGGTAACTTAATTATATCTTTGTTTTCTACTTCTTGAGATATTATTATTGATGCTCCATTTTTTTTGGCTTCATCAATATACAAATTTCCATTAGTCTTGTTTCCAGAAATAGCAAAAAAGATAAAATTTTTTTTTATATTTTTACTGTTGTTTGATATACCATCAATTTCAATCTTTTTAAAATAATCTCCTAGTTTCTTGAATTTTTCTTTTAAAAAATCATTTCTATTTATAAGTTCTCCAAATTTCATCTAAAGAGAGGCTCCTCGTATTTTATATTTTGTTAAACCTAATTCAGATGGTAATAAATTTAATGGCTTAATCTTTAAAATAGGTGAAATTCTATTAATTAATTTTCCAACCATTGGAGCTATGACCCAACCAGCTGTATTTCTCATAGAAGAGAATTTCTGGGGTTTAGGTTGATCTATTACAATAGTAAATACATATTCAGGTTTATGAATTGGAAAAGCACCAGTGAAAGCAACTATGTTTTCAGTTTTCGAGTATTTACCATTTATAAATTTATTAACTGTTCCAGTTTTACCTCCAATAGGATAGTAATAACTTTTTGCTGATTTTCCTGTTCCATTTTTGTCATTTACAACTAAATATAAGATACTTCTTAATTTCTTAGATGTGTTTTCAGAAAAAACATTTATTTTTTTTCCGGGGACTGTCTTGTACTTCAATAATGTTGGAGAAATTGACTTTCCACCATTTAAAACTATAGCTGTAGCTTTTGTTAAATGAAGTGGAGAAATTTGAATTCCATATCCATATGATTTTGACATTAATGAAGAAGGATGATTATCATTGTTAAATGAAGGTAAAGAAGTTTCAATAATCTCAATATTAACTTTTTTGTTAAATCCTAATAAATTGAAATATTTTTTTTGAATCTGATGACCTAATGAGCTTGCAATTTTTGCGGTTCCAATATTACTAGAATGAACAATTATTTCTGGTAAATTTATCGGGAAATTTATTTTTTTTATATCACTAATCTTTTGTGATTTGCTAATTAAAATAGGTGAAGAAACATCTATTAATTGGTCATCTCTAACTTTTCCACTTTCTATAGCCATTGCGGCTGTGAAAATTTTTAATGTTGAACCTAACTCATAAAGTCCTTTGGTCGCATTATTAAAAATTTGTTTGTTTGAAAGATGATTGTTTAGATTGTTATCGTAATCTGGAAGTGATACTATACTTTTTATTTTTCCATTATTTGCATTCATAATTATCGCAGCGCCAGCATTAGCTTCAAATTTGTTAATTTGCTCTAATAATAATTGTCTCAAAATATTTTGTATTCCACTATCAATGGATAAGTGAATATCTTCAGACATTGAAAGTTCATTGTTTAACTTTAATTCAACCCCGGACACACCTTGACCGTCTATATCTACTTTTCCAATAATATGTGAAACAAGAGATTTCCCAGGATATTTTCTAATATAATTTTTTTCTATATTTATTCCTGGCTCACCAATTTTTAGGACTTTATTATAATCCTCCATTGATATATTCTTTACGACTTTAAAATATTTTAATTTGGAGGATAATCTATCTTTTAAATTAATAGGTACTCTATTATCAAATATTTTTTTCAATTTTATTTCAAATTTTTTCGGCTCTCTTAAAACACTTGGATTAACTACAAGGTCATATTTTCTAATTGTTGTTGCAATTAAATATCCATTGTTATCATAAATATTGCCTCTTATTTTAGTTTTATTTTGTGCAATTGTAAAATTCGATTTATTTTTTATTGTTGTTTTTGGTTTAATCATTAACATTGAAGATGCAACACTAAAATAAATTATGAAAAAGGACAAACAGCATATAAAAAGCTTAAACTTAATTTTTTTTATGTTTTCCATTTCTTCAATTTGCTTGCCTTCTCAAAAATGCTGGTATTTCTAAAACATCATCTAAATTTTTATTTTTTTCATTTTCATCTATGTCAAGCAAACTGATTTGTTGTGAACTATTTTCTGTTTCATAGAGATTTTTGTTTAGGTTAATAAGAGGTTTGTTCTGATCATCTAGTTGATTTTCAGTGATATTTTTTAAAGGATAAACTTCATGACCCTGTTCTAAATTTTCTGGAATTTTTTTATTTTTATTACTCAAAAATAAATTTGAAATTTTTTTCAAAAATTGATTTTCTTCAGTTTCTTTTGTCAATATATCATCTTTTCTATTTAAAATATCGGATAATTCTTTTTCTTTAGTTTCTAAAAATGTTAATGGATCTTTTTCAGTTTCTTCAATAACTTTATCAGAATTTGAATTTACACTTAGGTCAGCTATCTTTGTTTCTAAATCAATTTGCTTTTCAATATTTGTATTTTCTTGATGAACTCCATTTACCTCCGTTTGATCTGTATCTATATTAATTTTATCTCCAGTCTTTTGATATTGTTTAATACCCGTAGCTACAACGGATATATTGATAATTCCATCTAAATTCTCGTCAATAGATGATCCAAATATAATATTTGCGTTTTCATTTACTTTTGATCTGATCAATGATGCAGCTTCATCAACCTCAAATAAGGCTAAATCTGACCCACCTTTTATATTTAATAGAATTGATGACGCTCCATCTATTGAAGAATTATCAAGCAATGGATTATTAAGTGCAATTTCTGCAGCTATTTTAGCACGATCTTCTCCAGAGTGCTCACCAGTTCCCATCATTGCTTGACCCTTATTCTTCATAACAGTTTGTATATCTGAAAAATCAAGATTTATCATTCCTGGTGATGTTATTAAATCTGTAATTCCAATTATTCCCTGATAAAGAATATCATCAGCCAATTGGAAAGCTTCTGAAAAAGTAGTTTTGTCATTAGCTATTCTAAACAGGTTTTGATTTGGAATTACGATAAGAGTGTCAACTGAATCTTCTAATTTTTTTAATCCTATTAATGCCGTTTCCATTCTCTTTTTTCCTTCAAAATCAAATGGTTTTGTAGCAACAGCAATAGTAAGAATACCTTTTTCTTTTGCTTTTTGAGCAATTATTGGTGCAGCTCCAGTTCCTGTTCCACCTCCCATACCAGACGCAATAAAAAGCATATTTACATCCTCAAGTTCCATCATAATCTCATCTATAGCTTCAAGTGCAGCTTGTTCTCCAATAATGTGATCAGAGCCTGCACCTAATCCTCTGGTCAGCTCTTTGCCAAGTTGTATTTGTGTCTTTGCTATGCTTCTTGACAAAGCTTGCCCGTCAGTATTTGCAACTAAAAAGTTTATATTATTCACTTTTGAATTAATCATGGTGTTTACTGCATTGCATCCTGCTCCTCCAACTCCAATTACTGAAATCTTTGGCTGAACATTTTCAATATTTTTAGGTATTGAGAGGTTTAAATTCATTTCGATGCTCCTTTTCTAATTTTTTTCAAAATATAATTTTGAAATATCATCTATATTCCAAATGTCTGTAGGCAAAATTTCTTTCATATTTAATTTTTGCTCTGCTATTCTCTGAAGTCTTTCAGGCCGCGATAAATAAGCAATTTCAGCTTTCATGAGTTTAATATTTTGTTCTTTCTCTGAAATTAAATTTTTTAATTTAACAATCTGCTTTTCTTTTTTTTGAAAACTATTTTTAATTTCGTAATTTAAAAAAATTAAGCCCACTACTGACAAAAATATTAAAAAATGAGTTACTTTAATCATGCCGCTACATTATTTTTAAATATGGAGTTATACTTAGTTCTTTTTGCAATTCTTAATTTTGCTGATCTAGACTTATGGTTTATTTTAATTTCATCAATTGAAGGTAGTATTGGTTTTTTAGTAATTATTTCAAAACTTCTGGGTAAGTTTTCTTCAGGAGGTAAAAATTTTGAAATAAACAATTTAGATTTACCTTGACATATTTTTAAAAAATTTTTGACAACTTTGTCCTCTTTTGAATGAAAAGAAACAGCACATAAAATTCCATCGCAGGTCAAAAATTTTTCCGATGCAATCAATCCTTTATGAAGCTCATTTAATTCATCATTAACAAACATCCTAATAGCCTGAAATGTCTTTGTAGCTTTATCTATTTTTTTTCTTTTACCTGGTATCGCTCTTCTAATTATTTCTGCAAGCTCAAGTGTTGATTTGATAGGTTTTATTTTTCTGAATTGAATTATGTTTTTTGAGACACTTCTTGAAAAAGTTTCATCTCCAAAGTTATAAAAAATATTAGATAATTTTTCCTGACTGTAATGATTTATAATATCAAAAGCTTTTATCCCTTTTTTTGACATTCTCATATCTAGGGGCCCGTCTAGTTTAAATGAAAAACCTCGACTTTTTTTTGATAATTGTAAATTTGAAACACCTAAATCGAATATCATGGCTTTAATTTTTTTTCTAGAGTAATTTTTTCTTGATAGGGTATCGTCAATTTCTGAAAACTTTTTTTGAAAAAAATGGAACCTATTACTATATTTTTCTTTCAATTTATTTGCATGTTTTCTGACTTCTGGGTCTCTATCAAATCCATAAACGTGACAATTGGTATTTTCTAATATGGCGTTACTATACCCTCCCAAACCAAAAGTAGCGTCAATAATAACTCCATCTGTAATTTTAAATTTATTTAAATTTTCTAAAATTTCTTCAATTAATACAGGTACGTGTTCTAGAAAATTATTCATTAGAAACGCCTTTTTTTTTAAGAATTAGTTTAGGTGGACCACTAGATTGTAAAATCTTTTGAGTATTTTGGTATTGATTTTCATATTCAAGGTTTGACCAAATCATAAAAGATTTACCAATACCTGTAAAAACAGCTATGTCATTTATACTCGCGTAAGATAAAAGAACCTCTGGAATATTAATCCTGCCTTCATTATCATATTTGACTTCAAAAGAGTCAGCCATCATCATTCTCAGTATAGATGCTTCTTTTGACATTGTATCTATTTCATCAATTGCTTCTACATATTGGCCAATTCTTTTAAGTGTAGTACCTTCAATGCATTTGAATTGTAAACTTTTGAATAAAATTAAAGAACCTCCCTCTAAATCGAGATATGATCGAAAGTTTTTTGGTACAGATACTCTACCTTTTTTATCGATTTTATTATGAGAAGTGGATAAAAACATAATAATTTCATAATTTAATCTTTATACATATATTTTGGGATAGCATGGGATTGATTGGGAGTCAATGGGAAATTGAATTTTTTTAAAGAGAGCTTATAAGCCGGATTCTGTTTTTAATGTGATAATTCATCTTAAAAAGTTTTCACAAACTTTTTTTAGCGGCCTACCCAGAAACGTTCAGGAAAAACATAGTTTCATCTATTTGGCCTTGCTCCTAATGGGGTTTACATTGCCAATTGTATTGCTACAATTGCGGTGAGCTCTTACCATCACCTTTTCAACCTTACCTAAACGGCGGTATTTTTTCTGTTGCACTATCCCTAGGGTTTCCCCTGCTGGGTATTACCCAGCATTATTTTCCTGCGGAGTCCGGACTTTCCTCTGCAATGCAGCTATCACAAAGCTCTCTTGAAACTATTATTATATATAATTCATTTTTTTGCAAATTATGAGCATCATTATTTATTATGATTTTTTTTAATATAATCCCATGATTTATTTATCATTTTTACATAATGATTATTTTTTTCAACAAATTCCAACGGTTGTCCTTTTGAAATTAAAAGATCAGGATGATGTTTTTTTAAAAGAAGTATTCTTTTTTTATTAATTTCATTTATTGGATCATTAATATCTGATTGTAAAACAGTATAAGGATTATTTTCGTTGTTTGAATAAATTTCTTTTAATAAATTAAATTTTTTTTCATCGAACCCAAATATTTTGGAAACCGTCTTTAGAAACTCTTTTTCTTGTATTGTAATTTGGCCGTCAGCTTTTGCTATTGAAAATAATAAATGAATTAAGTTTTCAAGTATGGAAGAACTTGGTTTAAATAATTTCGCAAGCTGTTTTGCATAACTCTCAAAACCATGCACTGATTGTTTTGCAAAATTCCAGACTTTTTCAACATTTTTTAATTCATTCTGATTTATTATTAACCCTTTTTTAAAAGCATCTAATTCTTGATTAGAAACAATTCCGTCTGCTTTTGCCATTTTAGCTGATAAAGCAATAACTCCAATTGTAAAATTAACTTGTTTTACTGCTAAACTTTCAGGTAATTTTTTTTGATTAAATTTGTCGATTGCATGACCTGCAAATATTCCCAACATTCCTCCTAATGGTCCGCCAAGAACAAAACCACTAGTTCCTCCAAAAATTTTCCCCCATATGCTCATTATAATAATATTTATACCATTTAACTTGATAAAATTGTAACAAGTTTAATATTATAAATGTAAATCAAACTATGGAGTATTTTTGAACAAGTCAGATTTTACGGGATTAAAGTGCCCACTTCCAGTTTTAAAAGCTAAAAGAGTTATAAAAAAAATGAAAAATGGAGAATCACATCAATTTCTTTCAGATGACCCAGGAAGTCCAATAGACTTCTCTCATTTATGTGATGTTGAAAATTTAGAATTGAATTTTGTAAAAACTAATGGGATATATTTATTTAACATCAGAAAACGTTAGCAAATGGAAAAAAATTTATTAAAGTCAATCTTATTTAATTTTCATTTTTATCTACTCACTATAATGTTAGTAATAATAATGTCACCAGTTTTGATATTACCTTTTGTATTTATAAAATTTATTGCAAAGATTTGGGGTGGTATTATGGTCTTAGGAATGAAAATTTGGCTAGGCTTGGATTTAAAAATAGTTGGAAATTATAATAAAAAAAAACCTTGTATTATCGCGGTAAAGCATCAATCTGCTTGGGAAACAGTATTATGTACAAGTTTATTTGAGATGCCTTCAATTGTGCTAAAAAAGGAATTAATATATTTGCCAATAATAGGATTATATTTTTTAAAAGGGAGGGCTATACCAATAGTCAGAAGCAATACCATTGAGGCTTTAAAAAAAATTGTTAAATTTGCAAAAGTAAACATAAATAAAGGATCTTCCATATTAATATTTCCTCAGGGTACAAGAGTTCCATTAAATGCATCAACCAAAAATTATCCATATCAACCAGGAATATATTTTTTATATTCTCAATGTAATATTCCAGTTATACCAGTTGCTCACAATGCTGGTTTATTTTGGCCAAAAAATAGCTTTTTAAAATATCCAAACAGACATAAATCAAAAACAGTTACCATTGAAATAATGGATGAAATTCCAATAGGATTGGATAAAAAAACATTTATGAATAAATTAGAAAAAAGTATTGAAGATAAAACTAGAAAGCTTATCAGAGAAGAAAGTCATGGATGATTCATATAAGAGACGTATTAATTATCAACTTAATGTTCTAAGTAAACCTTTAGTTAGTTGTAACTGTAACAAAACTTTGAATGAAAAGATAAAATTGACAGGGATTTATAGAGATGGTTATTGCAAAACAGAAAAAAATGATTTTGGGTTACATACTGTATGTTCAATAATGACTGATGAATTCTTAGAATTTAGCAAATCTGTTGGAAATAATTTATCAGATCCACTTCCAGAATATAATTTTTTAGGAGTTTCAAGTGGTGATCGATGGTGTTTGTGCGCTGAAAGGTGGAAACAAGCATACTTTGCAAATAAAGCGCCTAAAGTAATCTTAGAATCAACAAACATATTAACTCTTTCTGTAATAGAGTTTAGACTATTAAAAAAATTTTCTAAATAAGAATTATTGGAGATAAATTATGCATCTGGACCAAATTGTTAATATACATTGTACTGACACAAATAAAAATAATAAAGGTAGAGTAGTTAGAATGCATCCAAATGGTATTGACGTTGAATTAAATGACATAATATTAAAATTCAATAAATTAAAACCAAATTTGTATGTATGCAATTATTCAGGATTAGAGTTTGTAATAAAAATTTAGATTATTTTTGGTTAGAATTAACTATATCAATAATTTTATCGTCTTTTTGTTTTTCTCTTCTTTTCATTCCAGCAACATCAATGATGCCACCTTCAAAAACAGCTAATTGATTATAAATAATATCACCAGATATTTTACCATTTTCCATTATGATTATGTTATCAGCATCAACTTTTCCATTAACAAAGCCTGAAATTATTAACTCATCAGTCTTTAATTCGCCCTCAAAAATGCCATCGGTGTCAATAATAGTTTGATCTGCTTTCAAACTACCTATAAATTTATTTTTTAATACTATAGTTCCAGAAGTTGCGTATTTTCCTTCAAAAACTCCATCTCCATCTAATTGAGAGCAAGTGTCGATGTTTTTAATTTTATCCTTTAATGGAGATGATATTCTGCTAATTTTTATCATAAACTATATAAACAATTTAATTTTAATTCCGCAAGTTAAATCATAAATTTTTTTATTGTTGATAGAGATTTGCTCATAATATAAAAGTTAAACTTCTATGGAAAAAATTTACTATAATAATCCGCTTTTAAAAAGATCATCTGAATTAAGGAAAGATAAAAATTTTTTAAAAAGTATTTTATACAGTAAAGACGTAAATTTTATTCCAATGAGGGATGATGAAAATTATTTCATATCAGGAAAAGAAGAAATTAAACCACTTATTCTTAAAAGAAAAGAATTAGAACTTTATGTAAAAAACATAAATTTAGATGAAATGATCTTTCTAGGAAAAATAAATGAAAAATTTTATTTTTCTATCAATATAAAATCAAAAATTGAGATAAGTAATTTAGAAATTGATCAAGGCGATATTATTACTGATCAATTAAGAAATGTTATTGGAAGTTTAACAGAATTGGATAGCTCATATTTAGCTTTGGCTAAAGGTATGATGTTCTGGCATAAAAAAAACAAGTTTTGTGGAGTATGTGGATCAAAAACAAAAACGGAAGAGGCTGGTTTTGTTCTAAAATGTGTTAATAAAAATTGTAATGAAAGCCATTTTCCAAGATCTGACCCAGCTATTATAACACTTGTTTCAAATAAAGATAAAGTTTTGTTAGCCCGTTCGTCTAGGTTTCCACAAAAAATGTATAGTACTCTTGCTGGATTTGTTGAACCAGGAGAAAGTCTTGAATTAGCCTTAAAAAGAGAGGTCTTCGAAGAGGTAGGAGTAAATGTTAGTAAAATTGAATATTTTCAGTCTCAACCTTGGCCATTTCCGGCATCTTTAATGCTTGGATTTTTTGCCGAAACAGAAGATACTGATTTAAATGTAGATGAAGATGAAATAGAAGATGCAAATTGGTTTGATATTAGTCAATTAAAAAATTTGACGCATCCTGACATCGCAGATGGATTTAAACTTCCTAGATTTGACTCTATCGCAAGAAGACTTGTTAATAATTGGATAAGAAGACATGAGTAAAAATAAAATTTTTGAAAAAATTAAAATTAAAGATACTGAATTTTCTAACAGAATTGTTGTATCTCCAATGTGTCAATATTCTGCAGAATATGGTTTGATGAATGATTGGCATTTCCAACATTTATCACAATTTGGTTTTAGTGGTGCAGGCTTGGTTATGATTGAGTCAACAGCTGTGGAGAATATTGGAAGAATTACACATAATTGCACAGGAATTTATGATGATGATTGTCTTTCATCAATTAGAACTATAATGAAAAAAGTTAGAGCATTATCATTAAATGAGGTTAAATTTGGAATTCAGCTTGGTCATGCTGGCAGAAAAGCGTCTACTCAGAGACCTTGGCAAGGAAGATCTTATCTAAGAGATAATCAAAATCCATGGAAAACAATTGCTCCATCCGCAATTCCATTTGACAAAGATTGGCCAATTCCTCAAGAGATGGATGAAGATGATTTACAAAGGGTAAAAACGGCTTTTATTGATGCAACAAAAAGAAGTGTTAAAGCTGGATTTGATTTAATAGAAATTCATGCTGCGCATGGGTATTTATTTCATCAATTTATTTCTCCAATATCAAATCAAAGAAAAGATAAATATGGAGGAAATCTTGATAATAGGATGAGATTTCCTTTAGAGGTATTTGAAGAGATAGTAAAAGAATCAGAAAATTTGCCTATAGGAATGAGAATTACTGGAACAGAATGGGAAGAAAATGGAATTGAAATAAACGATGCACTTGTTTTTTCAAATCATCTTAAAAATTTAGGGTGTGATTATGTATGC
Organism: uncultured SAR116 cluster alpha proteobacterium; assembly: GCA_902615325.1. GTDB lineage: Bacteria > Pseudomonadota > Alphaproteobacteria > Puniceispirillales > Marisalimonadaceae > TMED54. The sequence goes on from CACMOJ010000025.1 coordinate 13,070, forward strand.
GTATCAAGTGGTGGTAATACTCCAAGTCCAAAAATACCAGTTAAAGAGCATTATCAAGTTCATTTATCGAAATATATAAAACAAAATTCAGATATTTTAACTAGAACTGTTGGAATGATATCAGATCCAATTAAAGCAAATAAAATACTTGAAAATGATGAAAGTGATATGATTGCAATGGCAAGAGCATTTTTATCTAATCCTAGATGGGTTTGGGATGCTGCTGATATTTTAGGTGTTGAGATTGAAATCCCTAATCAGTATGCAAGACGTTTTAAAAAATCCATTTAGATTTTTTTTACCTTCAGATAATAGTTGCATTAATGATTCAGAATATTCTTCAGACAAATTTAATTCTTTACGTAATTTTTCAATTTTTAATGCCTCCTCTTCTGTTATAATACCATCTCTAGGAGCCTCAGTAATTCCTGCTTTAAAGATAGCTGGTTATATAGACCTTAAATATGCAAAAGAAGTAGCAACAATTCCTGTCAAAAGTGCTACAGAGCTTATTCCCATAATAGCAGTAAATGCTCCAATTATTTTTCCCAAAGCTGTAATAGGCGAAACGTCACCATAGTCAACAGTCGTTAACGTAATAAGTCCCCACCACATATTTTCAGGTATTGAGCTAAAGTTATCAGGTTGTACCTCATATTCCGCAATGTACATTAAGGAACTAGATAAAAATAATGCAATAAGCATTAGATATAATGTTGCTAAAAATGATTACCAATCTTCTTTTATAGCACTTTAAAAATCTTCTAAAGCTGTAGAATAATTTGATAATTTAAGAAGTCTTAATAGTCTAAGTACTCTTAGCCAACGTAAATCAACACTCCCAAAAAATATAGGAAGTATTGAAGGCAAAATTGCTACTAAGTCAATAATACCGTTAAAGCTAAAGATATTTTTCATTCTTTTTTTAATGAAGTTCTTCGATATCGTATCTGGACTTGCACTTACAGACCATACGCGAAGTAAATATTAAATTGAAAATATGACAACGGATATATTTTCAAAAATAAAAAATTCATTACCAAAACTGTCTCTAATTGACTTTACAAATTCTAAACATACAGCAGTTACATTTAATAAAATGAGAAAAAATAGGAAAATATCAACAAGTCTACTTTGTAAATATTTCAACGAGCCTCTTGAGAGTAATTCATTAGTCCTAATGTGAATTTTATGATATTTATTCATTATTTTTGTTTATGGTGTGGTTGCTGTTAAGCCTCCATCAACTACAATCTCGGTCCCTGTAATATATTTTGATTCATCTGATGCTAAAAATAAAACTGCGTTCGCCACATCGAATGAACTCCCCATTTTTTTCATAGGAACTTGATTATTTCTTATTTTAACAAATTCTTCATATTTTCCATCAGCATATTTATTTGCTAATCTCTCAACAAGAGGAGTATGCATTAATCCTGGCACAACACAATTTAATCTTATTTTATTTTTTGCATGAATAATAGCCGTTGCTTTGGTCATTTGGATTAAGGCTGCTTTAGATGCACTATAACCTACTTGAGGTTTCCCTACATATCTCATCCCAGCTACAGATGAAATATTAACTATTGATCCACCACCATTTTCTTTCATTGTTGGAATAACTTGTTTGATAGAAAAAAAAGCAGTATCTATATTTGTATTAAATTGTTCTCTCCAAACGTCATAACTCATATTTTCTGGATCACCAGGCTCAGATCTACCTACATTATTAACTAAAATATCAACTTTTTCATGTCCTCTTATTACATTCGCAAAAAAATTGTCTACTGCCTTTTCATCAGACATATTAATTTCATAAATTTCACATTTATTATTTTCTTTAAGAATAAAATCTTGTGTATTTTTTGCTGCTTTAAAATTTAAATCTGTTCCTATAACCTTTGCTCCTTGCCGTGCTAACAAAGTAGCGATAGCTCTGCCGTTTCCCCATCCTTCACCTTGAGATCCACATCCAGTTACAATCGCAGTTTTCCCATCTAAATTTAACATATTTTTCTTTCTAATTTTATGTTTTAATTCTAACATAATTATAGTAAAAACTTAAAATTTTTATGATTGATATCAAAGACCTCATTAAAAGAAGATATGGAAAAAATAGTTATTTAAAAAAATCATTAGATATACCTGAAAATATATCTAGAAGAATATTAAGAAAATCTTGTCGTAAATTTAAAAAAAAAATATATCAAAAGAAATTTTAATTTCTTTACTAGCCTCAGCTCAAGCTGCCCCTTCAAAGTCTAATCTTCAGCAATATTCTATTTTATTAATTAAAAATAAAGAAATGAAAAATCAATTAAGTAAATTTTTGGGAAAAACTGCATGGGCTTTAGAAGCGCCTTTATTTTTTCTTTTTCTAGCTGATATTAGAAGAAATAAAATGATTACAGAACATAATGGTTATGAGTATAAAAATAATACTATTGATTATTTCATGAATGCTGTAATTGATGCTTCACTTGCTATGCAAAATTTAATTAATAGTGCAGAAGAATTTGGATTAGGAATCTGTCCAATAAGTATGATTAGAAACCACTTAGAAGAAGTTAAAAGAATGTGTCATTTACCTGAAGGTGTATTTCCAATAGCAGGTCTAAGTGTTGGTTGGCCCGATGAAAATAATGAAGTATCAATTAGGTTACCCATGAAAGTAGTTTTTCATGAAGATTTTTATAACGATAAAGATATGATAAAGCAAATTGGTCATTATGATAAAACTATTGAATGTGTAAAACCAATACCAAAATCAAAACAAAGACATGTAAATGTTTATGGGTTTAATAAAAAAAATACTTGGTCTGAAAATATTTCAAGACAAATGTCATTAACAGAGAGAAAAGAGTTTAAAAAATGGTTAAAATCTCATGGATTTAATCTAGATTAATTAATTATTTCTTTTATAAGTTTATTAAAATTATCTGGTTTTTCATACATAATCCAATGGCCAGCATTAATCTCAACATGAATTCGTATATCCTTACAAGCTGCTCTAAATATAGAAATCCTTTCTTCTAAATAAGGGCCAACTGTTGCATCTTTTTCTCCAAAAATTAGATAAGGGATTATATTTTGTTTTTTTAATATTTTTATTAGAGTATTAGTAGCTGATATAGGTCTACTTTTAAGCCTGTGATTATTTGTGTTTTCTAATTGTATATATAAGGATAACAGATCAATATTTTTTGGGTTGTTAATCATTAATATTTTCAGATTTTCAAAATGCGCTCTTAAGATTTCTTCAAAAGACATTTTAGGTGTTCGACGAACCATTTCTCTCATCGGCCCTCTTCTAGCACCTGTTCCACCAGGTCCAACCAAAATTAAATTTTTCAATTCAATTCCTTTTTTTAAAAATTGATATGAAAGATGCCCTGAAATTAAACCTCCAAAAGAAAACCCAACTAAATTTATATTATCTAAATCAGTAATATTTAGTTTCCTAAAAGTTTGATAAAGATTTAAAGATATATTTTCCGGTGTGTGATCAGATTTTAAATCTGAAGATTCTCCAAATCCAGGCATGTCAGGGACTAAAATTTGATAATCTTTTGATAAGTATCTAACTTGTTTAATCCAATGTCTCCAAGACCCATAACCACCATGTAAAAAAATAATAGGTTGTCCTTTACCCCAAATTTTCCAACAGACTGTTGTATCATCGGTACTTATAAATAATTTTTTTGAGCCTTTCTCAAATTCTTCAATTTCTTTTTGCAATTTTTTTTTGTTAAATTTTTCTATTTGCATAATAGCACCATGTGATAAGGTATTATTATTGATATAAATCAATTTTTACAATTAATTAATTATAATCTAAAGGATTTTGTATGCCTCATATTTCTGCAGCAGAAGCATTATCACACATAACAGTACTCGATCTTACTCGTGTTAGATCAGGTCCAACAGCTGTAAGACAATTAGCTGACTGGGGAGCTAATGTGATCAAAATTGAACCTCCTGAGAGCATTGAACCAGATGGGTCTTTAGGTGCTTCTAGAGATACTGCTGATTTCCAAAATTTGCATAGAAATAAAAGAAGTTTAACTCTTAATTTGAAAGATAAAAAAGCAATTGAAATATTTTATAAACTTGTTGAAAAAAGCGATGTTGTGGTAGAAAATTTTAGGCCTGATGTCAAAGATAGATTAGGGATTAATTATAGTAAATTAGAGAAAATAAATCCTAAGATTATTTTGGCTAGTATATCAGGTTTTGGTCAAGATGGACCTTATGGGAAAAGACCTGGATTTGATCAAATTGCACAAGGGATGGGTGGCCTAATGAGTATAACAGGAGCCCCTGGTGAAGGTCCTATGAGAGTAGGTGTTCCAATAGCTGATTTAACAGCTGGGTTATTTTGTGCAATGGGGATACAAACAGCATTAATTGAAAGAGAAAAATCTGGCAGAGGACAATGGGTGACAACTTCATTATTACAGGCACAAATATTTATGTTAGATTTTCAAGCTGCAAGATGGTTATGCGAAAAAACGGTTCCAAAACAAGCAGGTAATAATCATCCAACAAGTGTTCCTACAGGAGTTTTTAAAACATCTAATGGAGCTATTAATCTTGGCGTTGCTGGTGAAACGATTTGGAAGAGGTTTGCAGAAGCCGTAAATAAAAAAGAATGGTTAGAAATGCCAGAATTTTCTAATGCAAAGGCTAGATTAGAAAATAGAGATTATCTTAATGGTTTAATTGAAGAAGTAACTTCAAAAAAAACAAGTGAAGAATGGGTTGATGAATTAGAAAAAGTAGGTTGTCCATGTGGTCCAATATATTCAATTGATGAAGTATTTAATGACCCACAAGTTAAGCACTTAAATATGGCAAAAGAAATTAATACTGATCCATTTGGTAAAACATGTCTTGTAAATCAACCATTCAATTTGAATAGAACTCCAAATGAATTTAAACAAAAGCCTCCTAAAAAAGGAGAGCATACAAAAGAAATATTAAATGAATTAGGTATTAAAGATGATGAATTAAGTTCTTTAGAACAACATAATATTATTTAAATAGAGGTATAAGATGACAACAAACAAAATGATTTTGAATATTAAGAGTAATGTTGCTTACATAACTTTTAATAATCCAGAAAAGCATAACGCTGTATCTTTGGATATGTGGGATATTTTAGAAGAAATGTTAAATCAATGTGAAAAAGATCTTAATGTTAGAGTTGTTGTTTTAAATGGGGCAGGTGGAAAATCTTTTGTATCAGGGGCAGATATTTCAAAATTTGAAAAAGAACGGTCTACAAAAGAAGCTGTTTTACATTACAATTCTAGAACTCAAAAAGTTTATGAAAGGTTAGAATCATTCCCAAAGCCAACAATTGCAATGATTGATGGCTATTGTATAGGTGGTGGACTAAATGTTGCTGTTTGTTGTGATATTAGGATATGTTCCAAAAAGTCTCAATTTGCAATGCCTGCAGCTAAACTATCATTAGGTTATCCTTTTTCATCTATAAAAAGATTGTTCGATATAATGGGTCCAGGAATGTCAAAGCATTTTATGTTTACTGCTGAAAGAATATTAGCTGATGAAGCTTTGTCCTGTGGATTGGTTCAAAAACTTGTAGAAGATGGAAATCTAGAAGAATTTGTAAATAATTATGCTAAAAAAATTGCTGGAAATGCTCCGTTGACTATTAAAGCTATGAAAAATATTGGAATTGAAATTTTAAAAAATCCTTATGATAGAAATTTAGATGAATGTAAAAAATTAGCAGAAGCTTGTTTTGACAGTAATGACTATGTTGAAGGAAGAAGAGCTTTTATGGAAAAAAGAAAGCCAAATTTTAAAGGAAATTAAATTATTTATCTTTTAAAATTATACTTGAAGCTTTCTCTCCTATCATCATTGCACCTGCATTTAAATTAGCAGATAACATTGTCGGCATTATGGACGCGTCTACTACTCTAAGATTTTCTATGCCGTATACTTTAAGTTCATTATTAACAACAGCTGTTTTATCTGCACTTGGACCCATTCTACATGTACCCATTTGGTGATAACAGGTCAAACCTCTCTCACGTGCTATATCAAGTAATTCGTCAAAACTATCTCCAACTCCTTTTCCAGGATAAAGCTCATGGTCTAAATATTTTGATAGGGCATTGCTGTGCATTAATTTTCTAGATAATCTTATACCTTCAACTGCAACTCTCTGATCTTCTGGTGCTGAAAGATAATTTGGTTGAATGATTGGTTTTTCAAAAGGATCTGAACTTTTAACATTAACCCATCCAAGACTTTCTGGTCTTTGCTGCCATGATGCTATAGAAAATCCAGGTTCTGTATCTAATCCTGCTTGGTTGCCTTCTGGGTAACTAGCTGGAGTAAATGTCATTTGTAAGTCATGATTTTTTATAGTTTCATCAGAATGCCAAAAACAATAAACAAGAGTTGGTCCTAAACTTAAAATTGAATTGCCATTCCAAAAGTACTTTATAATTTCTTTTATAAGTGGTAGCCCTCTTGATTGTTCATTAATGGTAGAAATATTTTTAACCCTACCAGTTAGCCTGACATTGTAATGATCCCTTAAGTTTTTGCCGATTCCATTAAGATCATGTATAATTTTGATGCCATTTTTTTTGAGAATATCCGCAGGCCCTACACCTGAAATTTGAAGTATCTGTGGAGAGTTTATCGCTCCAGCACATAATATAACTTCTCTATTGGCTTTAATTTTAATCTTTTGTGTTTTGTTATTTGATAAAACGTATTCAACAGCATTTGCGATATTATTTTCTATGATTATTTTTGTGACATGTGCGTTTGTTAAAATTTCTAAATTTTTTCTGTTTTTTATAGGGTACAAAAATGATCTTGCTGAACTCTTTCTTAAACGTTTGTGAGTAGTTCTTTGGACGTAAGATACTCCTTCTTGTTTTTCACCATTATAATCTTTATTAAGTGGGATGCCATATTCTATAGCTCCCTTTATAAATGCATCACATAAAGGGTGTCGCCATTCCAAATTAGAAATAATTTGCTCTCCATCGTTACCTCTAAATTCTGAATCTGAATCCCCAACTTTTTTCTCCATATTTTTGAAATGAGGCAACAAATCATCATAAGACCAACCTTTATTTCCTTTTTGAGCCCAAACATCAAAGTCCATGCTTTGGCCTCTATTAAAAACAACTCCATTAATAGAACTTGAACCACCAAGTGTTTTACCTCTAGGAATTTCAATAGATCGATTTTTAGTTCCCCAACTGGGTTCAGATTGATACATCCAGTTAAGGTTTTTATTTTTTAGGTTATACATAAAACCTGCGGGTATATGTATTAGTGGATTCCAATCTTTTGGACCAGATTCAATCAAACATACTTTGTTTTTAGGGTTTTTAGTTAGCCTATTAGCTAGCACACAACCAGCGGAACCAGCCCCAATTATAATAAAATCAAATGCATTCATTTTAATTACATTAAATGAAACAATGAATAAATAAAGTAATTTAAATTTAATTTATAACCACTATTCTATTTATATGTGTGGAAGGTTTACTTTATATGACTTGTCTAAGTTTAATATCAATATAAATAATGAATTTAAACCAAACTTTAATATTTCTCCCGGTTCAAGTATTTTAATTCTAAATGAAAATAAATTACCTATAATTATTAATTGGGGGATAACGGCAAATTGGTCTGAGAAAGTAAAAATTTTTAATTCACGTTCTGAAACATTAATGGTTAAGAAATCATTTAACAATACGAAAAGATGTATCTTTTTAGCTAATGGTTATTACGAGTGGAAAAGGATTGGTCAAAATAAAATTCCATTTTATCATTTTTTATCAGATGAAATTATGTTTTTCGCTGGTATTTATAATGATTATGGGGCATGTATAGTCACAAGAGAAAGTTATTCAAAAATTAATCAAATTCATTCAAGACAACCTGTTTTACTGAAGTATGATAACTTTAATACATGGTTTGATAAAACTCATGATTTCGAGTGTCAATTTTCAATAGAAATGAATATTTATGAAGTCTCAAAATCTGTCAATTCTGTTAAAAATAATTCGTTTAAAAATATTCAAAAATTGAAGAATTGATTTTATATGAGTAGTGAAAACATAAAAATATCTGTGATAATTCCAACTTATAATAGGTCTAAATTATTAAACAGATCTATAAGATCTGTTTTAAATCAAACTTTTCAACCTAATGAAATCATTGTTGTAGACAACGGGTCTACTGATGATACACGTCAAATGGTTTCTAAAAATTTTAGAAATATTTGTTATATTTATCATGATAAAAAAGGTGTAAGTTCAGCAAGAAATGAAGGCATCAGAATATCCAAAAGCAATTGGATATCCTTTTTAGACTCTGATGATGAATGGATGAAAGATAAATTATTTTTACAAAAGGAATATATTTTAAAAAATTCAGATGTTGATTTTCTTCATACAAATGAAATTTGGTTTAAAAATGGAAAACATTTAAATCAAAAAAAAATCCATAAAAAATATGGTGGTTATATTTTTAAGAATTGTTTAAAACTTTGTTGTATTTCACCAAGTAGTACTATCATTAAAAAAAAATTATTTAATAAAATAGGATATTTTGATGAAAGTTTTGAGGTGTGTGAGGATTATGAATTTTGGTTAAGAGTTTCCTCTAAAGTAAAAATTCATTTTTTGGAAGACAAACTTACTATAAAACACGGTGGTCATGATGGACAATTATCAAAAAAATATTGGGGGATGGATAGGTTCAGAATTATGGCAATAGAAAAAAATATATTAAATAATTGGTTTAATGAAGAACAAAAAAATTATGCTATTGATGATCTGATTTCAAAAATTAAAATTATTTTAATTGGAGCAAAAAACCGAAATAACCAAAAATTATTTAGTGAGTATCATAATAAATTATTAAAATGGAAAAGTTAAATTCAACTGATAATAATTATATTTGCGAATATTGTTTCATAGTAAACAAAATATCTGAAGCTCAATTTTTTATTAATAGATTCAATCTTAAACCTAAAAAAAAATTTAATTTATTTCCAATATTTTCTAATCAGAAAAAAGATATATGGCTTGCAATTAATCAGGATACAATTTCTCCAACTGTAACACCTATTTATTTAAATAATTGTGCAAATGCTAACGAACAAACAACATGGATATTTTTTTCATTTTCTTTTTTATCTAATTTAAATTCGCCACATTTTATTATTATAGACGAAATAATAGACTCCAGTACACAAAATAAGCTTTACCCGTCAGTTTCTTGTTTGAAGAAATTTAAGAGAAAAAATGCTTTTTCTAATGAACAAAAGTTTCAAAATCAAGAACGTATAACTTTAAAAAATATATATGAGATATATAAAACATCAGAAAAACTAGTTAATAAGGCATTGATATTTGTTACAACTCTATCTATGCCAGAAAAGTATGAACTATCGGATGTTGATAATAAAACAATCAAATCTGAACAAAACAAATATATTACAGAAATAATGAATTTATCTGATGAAATGAAGATTACAATTTTTCCATTTTTTTATGTTTTCAATTTCTTTAAAAAAATTAAAGAAGAATTTAAATTTTCGGTTTACGAACAGAATGTTTTAGAAAATCTTCTAAAGCAATTTAATCCTAATGATTTAAAAAATAATTTAAAATTCATTAAAAAATTAAAAAATGGAAAACAAGTAATAAATCACTTAAAACAAAAATTATTGTAGGTAATAAAATTGATCAATACTATTTATGTTGAAAATGAAATTAAAGACCATTCAAGAACTTCGTCTATTTTGTCAAAGTTTAAAAGCTCGAGAATAATATATGTTAATAAATATTCTGAAGTTTTTAATAAAAAAAAACAAAGTTTCAGATTGCAAAAAAAAGATCCTTTATTAATTCTTGCAAAAAAAAATAATAACTTAGTTTTAAAAGCTCCAGAAGGATTTGGAATAGGCGCTAGTAAAAATTATTATTTTTCTCATATGTATAATTGTATTTACGATTGTAAATATTGTTTTTTACAAGGTTTATATTCCTCCGCTAATTACTTAGTTTTTGTTAATTATGAAGATTTTTTAAACCAAATTAAAAATTTGGTTACTAGAAATAAAGGAAAGAGTATTACTTTTTTTTCTGGGTATGACTGTGATTCATTAGCAATGGAAAAAGTGACAAATTTTGCAGATTTTTTCTTAAAAAACTATTTAGAAAATAAAAAAATTACATATGAGTTTAGAACAAAAAGTTTACAAATTAATCCTTTTTTAAAAAATAGACCATCAGAAAATATTATAATTGCTTATAGTTTGCTCCCAGGTGAATTAGCTCAAAAATTTGATATTAAGGCCCCATCAATAAATCTAAGAATAAAATCATTAAAACAACTTACATCACTTGGGTGGCAAATTGGTCTAAGGTTTGACCCATTAATATATAATAAAAATTGGAAGATTTCTTATAAAGAATTGATAAGAACAATTTTAGATGAAATTGATATAAATTATATACATTCTATTAGTTTTGGTTCTCTTAGATTCCCTAAACAAATCTTCAATACAATCAGTAATATGTATCCTGGAGACGAGTTATTTTCGCATAATTTTGAAAAAAGAGATAATGTGTACTCTTATAAGGATGAAGTTGAAAAAGAAATGATCTTATATTGTAAAAATCTAATTCATAAAAAAGTTAAAAAAGATGTACAAATTTTCTCTTGCACTCCATATTAACTTACATGTTATTAAATAAAAATATTATTGTTACGGGAAGCTCAAGTGGTATAGGTTTATCCATAACCAAAGCTTTGCTAAAAAACAAAGCAAATGTATTAGGTGTTTCAAGAAGAAATCCAAATTTTTCAAATAAAAATTATCGACACATTGAATTTGATTTGTCAAAAATTGAAAATGAATATGAAAAATTGAGCAGCTTAATAAAAGAAAAACCTATTGATGGATTAATTAGTAACGCTGGGACAGCAAAACTTGATAGTTTAGAGAATTTTTCTCCAAAACAAATATCTGAATTTATTAATTTAAACTTGAATTCACACATAATAATCACACGACTTTTATTACCTTATTTTAAAAAAAACAATAATGGATTTTTAATTTATATTGGATCTGAAGCTTCATATAAAGTTGGAAAATATGGAAGTATCTATAGTGCTTGCAAGTTTGGGTTACGTGGGTTTGTTAAATCAATAAGAATTGAAACTTCGTTAAATAATATTAAAGTTACTCAAATTAATCCAGGCATAGTTAAAACACCTTTTTATAATAACCTAAAAATATCTCCAGGTGCTGAACATGATGAATTTATTGAACCTAGTGATATATCAGATGTTATCATAGATGTTCTTAAGATAAGAAATGGTACTGTGATTGATGAAATTAATTTAACATCGCAAAAACAAGTTATCAAATTTAAGAGTAAAAATTGAGAATTTTACTTATAATATTCATTTTAATTTCAGAGTTTGCTAGTGCAGAAGTCATTAATATTGATAATAGAGAACTTAGCAATTTAATTGAAAAAGAAATTAAAATTATAGATGTTAGAACTCAAAATGAATGGAAGTCAACTGGTATAATTAAAGGAAGTTTTTTGATGAGTTTATTAGATAAAAATAAAAAATTTATTTTTGAAAAGTGGTATGAAATATTCAATAAAAAATTCGGGGAAAATAAAGCCATAATCTTTGTTTGTGCTTCAGGAGTTAGATCAAACTACATTTCACATTTAGTTGATAAAAAAAAACCAGATCTTAAAATTTATAATCTCAAAAAAGGAAT
>CACMOJ010000026.1 GCA_902615325.1 uncultured SAR116 cluster alpha proteobacterium
ACATTGTTCACAAATTAGACCACCGCGGAGCCATCGGTGCTGATCCATTGGCTGGAGATGGAGCAGGTATTCTTATACAATTACCTGACAAATTTTTTAGAAATCATTTCAAAAACCATAAAATTTCTTTGCCAGATTTAGGTGACTATGCTGTTGGGATGGTTTTTCTTCCTAATGATAAAACAAGATCAAGTATAGCTAAAAAAGCTATAGAACAATCTATTTCAGATGAAGGACAAATATTTATAGGCTGGAGAGAGGTGCCAACGGATGATTCTGTACTTGGTCATTCTGTTAAAAATAATAAGCCTATTATTAAACAGTTTTTCATTCAAAGAAGTAGTAATTGTATAGACGAGAACCATTTTCAAAGAAAACTCTATGTGATTAGAAAAACTGTTCATAAAAAAATACATCAGAGTAATTTGTTGGAATGGGAAGATTTCTATATTGTATCACTCTCGACAAGAACTATTGTTTTCAAAGGAATGGTATTAGCTCCAAATTTGTCAAAATTTTATGTTGATTTTCAGGACACTACTTTTGAAACCGCCATAGCTCTATTTCATCAAAGATTTTCAACAAACACATTTCCATCTTGGCGTTTGGCGCAACCGTTTAGATATTTATGTCATAACGGTGAAATTAATACAGTTAAAGGTAACATCAATTGGATGAATTCTAGAAAACACAGTATGAAATCCAAAACACTTGGTGAAGATTTAGATAAGCTTTGGCCAATAATCGAAAATTCACCATCTGACTCATCAACATTTGATAATGCTCTAGAGTTATTAGTTATGGGAGGTTACTCTTTACCTCACGCGATGATGTTAATGATTCCGGAGGCTTGGAAAGATAATGATTCGATGGATGCTGAGAGAAAAGCTTTTTATGAGTATTATTCAGCACTTATTGAACCATGGGACGGCCCAGCCGCAATGGCATTCACCGATGGAAAACAAATAGCCGCGACCTTAGACAGAAACGGATTAAGACCTGCAAGATATATAGTAACTGATGATAATTTGATCATCATGGCATCTGAAGTAGGTGTTCTTCCTGAAATCCAAGAAGAAAGGATTGTAAAAAAATGGAGATTACAACCAGGAAAAATGCTCTTGGTTGATTTAGAAAAAAATAAAATAATATCTGACGAAGATCTTAAAGATGATTTGAAAAGAAAGCATCCATATGGAGAATGGCTAAAGTCAAACCAAATATTACTATCTGATGTTCCTAAAGAAATTGGTCCAATGACACCAGATGAAAAATCACTTCTAAATTTACAAAAAGTTTTTGGTTACACGCAAGAAGACCTAAAATTTTTTCTTGAACCTATGATTAAATCTGGCGAAGACCCAATTGGATCAATGGGTAGAGACATCCCATTAGCTGCATTATCCAACAAAAGTAGGTTATTGTATGACTATTTTTTCCAAAATTTTGCTCAAGTAACTAATCCCCCTATTGATCCAATAAGAGAAGAGTTGGTAATGTCTTTGGTTAGTTTTATTGGCCCTAGGCCTAACCTACTTGATCTAACATCTGGTGGGAAACAAAAAAGATTAGAAGTTGATCAACCCATATTAACTAACACAGATTTAGAGAGAATTAGAAGAATTGAAAACCATTTAACCGGTTCATTTAAAACATTAACCTTAAGTATTTGTTATAAAAAAGATAAAAATAACAGTGATATTGATAATATAATTTCTTCTTTATGTAATAAGGCTGAAAATGCAGTTAGCAAACATGATTATAATATCTTAATCTTATCAGATAGAAATGTTGATGAAGACCATATAGCTTTACCTGCATTATTAGCGACAGGAGCTGTTCATCACCATCTTATAAAAAAAGGTTTAAGAACTGATGTAGGTATTGTTGTTGAAACCGGTGAGGCTCGAAGGGTTCATGATATTTGTCTTCTTGCTGGATATGGAGCTGAAGCTATAAATCCTTATCTCGCTTTTTATACTTTATCAAATATCATTTCAAAAAGTAAAATTAATGTTTTAGAAGATGAAGCATCCAAAAAATATATTAAAGCCCTTAATAAAGGGATGCTTAAAGTCATGTCAAAAATGGGAATCTCTACATTTCAATCTTATTGTGGTGCTCAAATTTTTGATGCAGTTGGCTTAAGCTCAAATGTAGTTGAGAACTTTTTTAGTGGTACTGCAACTCGAATTGAAGGAGTGGATCTTAGAGAAATTCAAAATGAAACTGAAGATAGACATCATAATGCATTTAAAAATAATTTTGAATATGATAATGTTTTAAATATCGGAGGTGATCTTAGTTTTAGATTAAACGGTGAAAACCATGTATGGACTCCAGAAACTATAGGAATGCTTCAACATGCAGTTAGAAGTGCTAATTATTCTATTTTTAAAAAATATTCTAACAAGATTAACAATCAAACAGAAAATTTTAAAAGTCTTAGGGGTTTGTTCAAGTTTAAAAATATTAGTAAACAAATACACATAGATGAAGTTGAACCAACATCTGAAATAGTAAAGAGATTTGCAACTGGTGCTATGTCTTTAGGTTCTATTTCTACTGAAGCACATTCTACTCTAGCAATTGCTATGAACAGATTAGGCGGAAGATCAAATACTGGAGAAGGCGGTGAAGAACCATCAAGATTTAAAGAACTACCAAATGGTGACTCAATGAAATCAAGAATTAAACAGGTTGCATCTGGTAGATTCGGCGTAACTACAGAGTATTTGGTAAATGCCACGGATATCCAAATTAAAATGGCCCAAGGAGCTAAACCTGGTGAAGGAGGTCAATTGCCAGGACATAAAGTTGACAAATTTATAGCTAAAGTTAGGCATTCAACTCCTGGTGTTGGGTTGATCTCTCCACCGCCTCATCATGATATTTATTCAATTGAAGATTTAGCTCAACTTATATTTGACTTAAAAAACGTAAATCCTGAAGCCAGAATTTCTGTAAAGCTTGTCTCTGAGGTTGGGGTTGGTACAGTCGCTGCTGGAGTAAGTAAAGCTCATGCTGATCATGTAACAATTTCAGGGCATGATGGTGGAACTGGAGCAAGTCCATTAACTTCGGTACTTAATGCTGGAGGACCTTGGGAAATAGGCCTATCAGAGACTCATCAAACTTTAGTAACAAATGGTTTAAGAGGAAGAATAGCTGTACAAGTTGATGGCGGACTTAGAACAGGTAGAGATGTTGTGATTGGAGCAATGCTGGGCGCCGATGAATTTGGCTTTGCTACTGCAGCGTTAATATCCGAGGGATGTATAATGATGAGAAAATGTCATCTAAATACTTGCCCAGTAGGGGTTGCAACACAAGATCCTGAATTAAGAAAAAATTTTACAGGTCAACCTGAACATGTCGTTAACTTTTTTGTATTTATTGCTAATGAAGTAAGAGAGATTATGGCAGAGCTTGGAATTAAAAAATTTGATGACCTAATTGGACAAAGAAAATACTTAGATTTTGAAGCAGCAAAAGATCATTGGAAAGCTCATAATCTTGACTTGTCTGATGTAATTTTTGAGATAGAAAATAAAGAGGATGTAAGCATTTATAATAATGAGAAGCAAGATCACAATCTTGAGAAAGTTTTAGATCATACTCTTATAAGAGATTCCAAAGATGCTTTAGAAAATAAAAAAAGAGTTAATTTAAAATATAATATTTTCAATATAGATAGAACTGTTGGAGGAATGTTATCAGGTCAAGTTGCCTTAAAATATGGGCATGAAGGGTTGCCAAAAAATACCATAAATATAGATTTTTCTGGTAATGCTGGTCAAAGTTTTGGCGCTTGGTTAGCAAAGGGAATAACATTAAACTTATCCGGTGATGCCAATGACTATGTTGGCAAGGGATTATCAGGTGGGATTATATCAATCAAAAAAAATATAAATAGTAAATTAATTTCTGATCAAAATATTATTGCTGGAAACACTTTGCTTTATGGGGCTATTTCGGGTGAATGTTACATTAATGGTGTAGTTGGTGAAAGATTTGCTGTACGAAATTCTGGAGCTACGGCCGTTGTCGAAGGTTGTGGTGATCATGGTGCAGAATACATGACTGGTGGTGTAGTTGTTATCTTAGGTCAAACTGGTAGAAATTTTGCTGCAGGAATGTCGGGAGGTATAGCATATATATATGACGTAGACGAAGAATTTATAAAAAAATGCAATATGGCTATGGTAGAAGTAGATATGTTAAAAAGAGCAAATTTAAATGATGATTTAAATGAAGAATTAATTGATAAAAACTTATTAGATTTTGATGAGATTAGATTAAAAAAAATAATACAGAATCATGTTAATATTACAAATAGCGTAAAAGGTGAAGATATTTTAAAAAATTGGGATAAAGAGGTCTCTAATTTTAAAAAAGTCATGCCAACTGAATTTAAGCGTGTCCTTACAAGCTATAAAAAAGATAATATGAATAAAGTTGCAGGAGAATAAAATGGGTAATCCAACAGCGTTTTTAGAGATTGATAAAAAAGATAGAAATTATGAAGATCCTAAGGATCGACTTAAACATTTTAAAGAGTTTATTGTTCCATTAACTAATGAAGAAATTTCTAAACAGGGTTCAAGATGCATGGACTGTGGTATACCGTACTGTCATCAAGGATGTCCAGTCAACAACCTTATACCTGATTGGAATGATTTAGTTTATAAGCATGAATGGAAAAAAGCATTAGATACATTACATTCAACCAATAATTTTCCAGAATTTACAGGAAGAATTTGTCCTGCTCCATGTGAGGCAGCGTGTACTCTTAATTTAACAGATAATCCTGTATCTATAAAAACTATCGAATGTTCAATTGTAGATTATGGCTGGGAAAAAGGTTGGATAAAACCTCAACTTCCAAAAAAACATACGGATAAAAAAGTAGCAATTATCGGTTCTGGACCAGCTGGATTAGCATGTGCACAGCAATTAGCAAGATTAGGACATGGTGTTGTAGTATATGAAAAAAATGAAAGAATTGGCGGTCTTCTTAGAATTGGGATCCCTGATTTTAAAATGGAAAAATCATTAATTGATAGAAGAATGGCACAAATGCAATCAGAAGGTGTTCAATTCAAAACTAATAGTGAAATAGGTAATAATATTTCTACTAATCAAATAATTAATAATTTTGATGCTGTTTCAGTATGTATTGGTAGTGAAGTGCCAAGAGATTTAGAAGTTAAAGGGCGAAATTTGAAAGGTATTCATTTTGCAATGGATTTTTTATCACAACAAAATGATATTGTTTCTGGGAAAACAATTTCAAAAGATATACTTATTTCCGCTAAAGGAAAAAAAGTACTTGTTATTGGTGGTGGTGATACTGGTTCTGACTGTGTTGGTACTTCGAATAGACAAGGTGCAACATCTGTTCATCAGTTAGAATTATTACCACAACCTCCAGTTAATGAAAATAAACAACTGACCTGGCCTAATTGGCCTATGAAATTAAGAACCTCTACATCTCATCAAGAAGGTTGCGAAAGACAATGGTCAATTTTAACAAAAGCATTTGAAGGTAATGAACATGGTACAGTAACCAAGCTTGTCTGTGTAGAAGTTGAATGGAAAAAAAGTGTAGATGGATCTATGAAAATGATTGAAGTAGAAGACTCCGAATTTACAATTGAAGCCGACCTTGTCCTTCTTGCAATGGGATTTGTTCATCCATTACATCAAGGTTTAGTTGATAATTTAAGTTTAAAATTAGACCAGAGAGGTAATGTTGAAGCTGACGAAATAAGTTTTAAAACATCATCTGATAAAGTTTTTGTTGCAGGTGATTGCAGAAGGGGGCAGTCACTCGTAGTTTGGGCTATTAGTGAAGGACGTAAATGTGCAGAACGAATAGATAATTTTCTTAGAGAGAAATAAATCATTTTTATAAATGAATAAATTATTTCATTATTTCTTATGTCCTTCATCAAGGTTTATAAGAACTATACTGATTGAAAAAAAAATAGATTTTGATTTATTTATTGAAAATTTTTCTGATCCATCTGAAGATTACTTATTAAAGAATCCAGCTGGTTTTTTTCCAATTTTAAAAACCTCTTTTAATGAAAATATAGTTGGATCACTAGTTATTGTAGAGTATCTACAAAATTTAAATTCCCCTCCTACATTAATGATTAAGAAAAATGAGAATGAGACTAGAAGACTACTATTTTGGTTTGAGACTAATTTTAAAAACGAAGTTATTATTCCATTACTTAAAGAAAAAGTTTTTAAAAGATTTGAAAAAAATTCTATTCCAAATAGCCATACTATAAGAACGGCTAGAGCAAATCTAAAATATCACATGCAATATTTTAATTATTTAATTAAAGATAATGATTTTTTTATAGATGATAAATTAAGTTATGTAGATTTATTTTATGGAGCTAGTTTGACTGTTTTAGATTATATAGATGAATTAAATTTTTTTGAATTTGAAAAGTTGAAAAATTTGTACTCAATCGTAAAATCAAGACCAAGTTTCAAAAAAATATTAGCTGATAGAATTATAGGTGTTAACCCACATTCGGATTATCTTAAATTAGATTATTAAGTTTTCGATATTTTATTTATGAGAAGCTTGATGGTTTCTATTTCATCATATTTGGACAATCTATGTTCCCCATGTTTTTCAAGTATTAATTTAGCATCATTTGATTTAGTTATTTTTTTTAAAACTTTTTCACTTAATTTATATGGGACTTCAGTATCCATCATTCCATGATATAAATAAATGCTACCTTCAAATTCGATTGGTGATTTCAATACAAGGTTATTTTCTCCATCTTTTATGAATTGGTAACTAATCTCTAAATCTTCACCTAATGAAAACTTATTATTGATAATTACTTCTTCTTTTTTTTGATCAGACAAAGTGTTCCAAATAAGCTCTTTTGTAAAATCTGGCGCTACGGCAACACCTATTAAAGAGTGAATATTTACTAATTTATTTTTTGCTAATGCTAGCATGATCCATCCCCCCATAGATGAACCAACTAGTATTTGTGGACCTTTAGTTAATTTAGTAATTATAGTTTTAGCATCTAGTATCCAGTCACTTATTACAAAATCATTAAATTTTCCAGATGAAATACCATGACCTGAATAATCAAATCTTAGAAAGGAGTGATTATTTTCAACTGCCCATTCTTCGATTGCAACAGCTTTTTCACCGCTCATATCTGATTTTAAACCTGATAGGAATACTATTCCTAACTTCTCTCCATCAATTTTGTTGTATGCAATTGTTTGATTATAATTTGTTTTTAAAAATTTTGTCATGTATATAGATTGCATAGAATATGTTAAATAACAAAGTAATATTACAAATAGTTCCTGCCCTCAACAATGGTGGAGTTGAAAGAGGAGTTATTGAAACATCGAAATTTCTTGTTAAAAACAACAATAAATCTATTGTAATTTCTTCTGGTGGTATTTATGAGCATTTAATCTCAAGACATGGAGGAATTTTATACAAATTAGATGTTCATTTAAAGAATCCTTTAAAATGGAAAAAATTAAGAATTAAAGTAGAAGAAATAATTAAAAAAGAAAAAGTTGATTTGATTCACGTTTGCTCAAGAGTACCAGCATGGATTACTTATCCCATAGCAGAAAATTTTAAAATCCCGTTTGTTACGTCTGTACATGGTAGATTAAGAAATCAGAATTTTTTAAAAAATTATTACAATAGTATTTTAATCAAAGGTGATGTCATAATTGCAATCTCAAAACACATTAAGGATAATATTGTAAATGTTTTTCCTAATGTAAAAGATAAAGTTTCTATTGTTTATAGAGGTGTTGATTTAGAAAATTTTAATCTTAATAATATTTCAAATACTAGGATAGTGAACCAAGCTAAATTATTAGGAGTTCGAGATGGTAAGCCTGTAATTTTAATGGCCTCAAGACCTAAAGCTTGGAAAGGGCATTTAATATTTATCAAAGCTTTATCAAAAGTTAAAATAGATTATCAATGTTTTCTAATAGGTGCACTAGATGGGGATGAAAAATTCAAAAGAGATATTTATAAAAAAATATCCGAGTTTAATCTTGGAAATAAAGTAAAATTAACAAAATCCACAAATGATATTCAATCAGCTTTTGTATTAAGTGATATTGTGGTAATGCCATCTATTGATCCAGAACCATTTGGTAGAATAATAATAGAGGCTCAAGCTTTAAAAAAAATTGCAATAGGCTTTGATCATGGAGGTATATCTGAGAGTATTATTGATAACGAGACAGGTCTTTTAGCTAAACCCCTAGACGTAAATGATTTAGGAAAAAAAATTGAAACTGCATTACAATTCAATAAAACTCAATGTAAAATTATAAATAATAATGCAATTAAAATTTTAAAAGAAAAATTTAGTTTAGATAAAATGTGTACTGATACTTTAAATTTGTATAAAAATTGCATAGATAAATATAATTAATCATGACAAACAATATTAATATCAAATTACCAAGTGGGGATATAAAATCATACCCTAATAAAATTACCCCTTCTGATATTGCTGCAGAGATATCAATATCTTTAAAAAAAAATGCTATTATATCTAAAGTTAATAACGAATTATGGGATTTAGATAGATCAATTGATTTTGATTGTGATTTGGAAATAATTACAAAAGGCAATAATGATTTACTTGAAGTTTTAAGACATGATGCTGCTCACGTAATGGCTGAAGCAGTTTTAGAATTATATCCAGATACTCAAATAACTATTGGCCCAGCTATTGATAATGGTTTTTATTACGATTTTTACAAAGAAGATAATTTCGCTGCAAAAGATTTACAATTAATTGAAAAAAGAATGCACGAAATTGTCGATCGAAATGAAGAAATTATTCGAGAAGTTTGGACACGAGAAGAGGCTATAAATTTTTTTAAAAAAAATAACGAAAAATTTAAATTAGAATTAATTAACGATATACCAGATGATCAAGAGATATCATTTTACAAGCAAGGAAATTTTATTGATTTATGCAGAGGGCCACATTTTAAATCCACCAAAATGCTTGGGCATGCATTTAAATTAACTAAATTAGCTGGGGCATATTGGAGAGGTGACAGTAATAAAGATACACTTCAAAGAATTTATGGAACTGCTTTTTTCACCCAAAACGATTTAGATAACTATTTGCTAATGTTAGAAGAGGCTGAGAGAAGAGATCATCGTAAATTAGGAAAAAAACTTCAATTATTTCATATGCAGGAAGAGGCTGCTGGATCAGTGTTTTGGCATCCAAAAGGGTGGTCAATATATCTTGAAATTGAAGCATATATGAGAAGAAAACTTGCTGCTCATAATTATAACGAAGTCAAAACACCACAAGTTATTGATAGAACATTATGGGAAAAATCTGGTCATTGGGATAAATTTAAAGAAAATATGTTTATGGTTGAAGGTGAAGGTAATAAAGTTCTAGCTTTGAAACCTATGAATTGTCCCGGACATGTTCAAATTTTCAAACAAGGTGTTAAATCTTATAAAGACTTACCAATTAGAATGTCAGAATTTGGATCATGTCATAGAAACGAACCCTCTGGAGCACTTCATGGAATTATGAGAGTAAGACAGTTTACTCAAGATGATGCTCACATTTTTTGTACTGATGAACAAATAACAGATGAATCATTAATTTTTTGTGATTTATTGAGAGATATTTATAAAGATTTTGGTTTTGATCAATTAAAAGTCAAGTTTTCTGATAGACCCAAAGTAAGAGCTGGTAGTGATAAAGTTTGGGACAAAGCCGAAAAGGCTCTTATAGAAGCTGTTAATAAAGCACAATTAGATTTTGATTTAAATCCTGGTGAAGGGGCATTTTATGGTCCAAAATTGGAGTTCGTTCTAATTGATGCAATTGGAAGAGAGTGGCAATGTGGAACATTACAAATGGATTTTGTTTTACCTGAAAGACTTGGTGCCACTTATATTGATCAAAAAGGAGAGAAGAAAAATCCAGTTATGTTACATAGAGCTATTTTAGGCTCTATGGAAAGGTGGTTAGGTATATTAATAGAACAGTACTCTGGAAGATTTCCACTATGGTTAACACCTGTTCAGATTTTTGTATGTACAATTACTGAAAAAGCAAATGAATACGCTCTAGGATTAATAAATGAGTTAAAAAATAATAATATAAGATGTAGTGTAGACCTTAGAAATGAAAAAATTGGATATAAAATTCGAGAACATTCAGAAAATGGTTGTCCAATAATTTTAATTATTGGCGACAAAGAAAAAGATAATAATACAGTTGCAATTCGAAGACTTGGGTCGAATAATCAAGATTTTAAATTATTTAAAGATTTTCTTGAAGAAATTAAGGTTGAGACAAAACCACCAGATTTAGTTTGAAAATTTTTTCAAAAAGTATATTTTATAACAACAATCATAGGAGAAATTAGCATAAACGATTCAAAATCTAGCTTTTCAGCTAAAGATGGACCAAGAATTAATAATTCAATATCAGCTCAGCAGGTCCGATGTATAGATTCTCAAGGAAAACAATTAGGCATATTATCAATTCATGAAGCTCTTCAAGCAGCAAGTTCAGTTGGCCTTGATTTAGTTGAGATACAACCAAATGTATCACCACCCGTATGTAAGATATTAGATTATGGTAAATACAAATATGAATCGCAAAAAAGAAAAAATGAAGCTAGAAAAAAGCAAAAAACCATAGATGTTAAAGAAATAAAGTTACGTCCTAATATAGATTCTCATGATTTTGATGTAAAAATTAAATCAGTTAAAAAATTTCTTGAAAATGGTGATAAAGTTAAAATCACTCTTAGATTTAGAGGTCGAGAAATGGTTCATCAAGAGCTTGGCAGCAATGTTCTTGATAGAGTAAAAGATGAGACTGATGCATTTAGTAAAATCGAGGCATTACCAAAGTTGGAAGGCAGGCAAATGGTAATGGTTTTAGCTCCAAAATAAAAATTTCTATATTTATTGTTGATTAGTTAATAACCATTGTATATAAGCAAATTGGAGAGTAATTTATGTCTAAATTAAAAACTAAGAGTGGTGCAAAAAAGAGGTTTAAAGTAACATCTTCTGGTAAAATTAAATCTGGTGCTGCATTTTTAAGTCATAATCTTAGAAGAAGGTCTCAAAAAATGAAGAGGCAAGCTAGAGGTACAATGATACTTAGTGATTCTGACACAAAGATAGTTAAACAATTCTTACCATATTCTTAATGGAGTTATTCAATGTCAAGAGTTAAAAGAGGCGTTACGAAACACGCTAGACATCAAAAAATTTTAAAAGCTGCAAAAGGTTATTACGGTGCTAGAAAAAAATTGTTTGGTGTAGCTCTTCAGGCTGTAGAAAAAGCTAGTGCTTATGCATATAGAGATAGAAGAGTTAATAAAAGAAATTTCAGATCTCTCTGGATTCAACGAATAAATGCGGGTGTTAGACAGTTTGATATGAAATATTCTACATTTATCAATGGTTTAAAGAAAAAAGGTATTGAACTTGATAGAAAAGTCCTTTCTGAATTAGCTGTAAATGAACCAGATGCATTCAAATTATTGGTAGATAAAGTTAAAAACTAACTTCTTTATTTAATCATATTTTCGATGAGTGATGATATAAAAGATAAGATTGAATTAATTGCTGAAGAATCTATTACAAAGATCAGCAAATCAAAAAATTTAACTGAATTAGAAGATCTTAGAATTTTTTATTTAGGTAAAAAAGGTTTGGTAACATCTTTTTTAAAAACCATGAAGAATCTTGAACAATCTGAAAAGATTAACATTGGAAAAAAATTAAATTTACTGAAAAATAAATTAATCAATAATATTGAAGAAAAAAAACTTCATTTGAATGATGCATTAATTCAACAAAAACTTTTAGAAGAAAAAATAGACATAACTTTAGAAAATGACCATGAACAATATGGTACATTACATCCATTATCTAAAACTATTGATGAAATATCTGCTATTTTTGCAAATATGGGGTTTTATATAGAAGAGGGTCCTGATATTGAAACTGATTACTATAATTTTACAGCTTTAAATATTCCCCTAGAGCACCCTGCTAGACAAGAGCATGACACATTTTATCTTCAACCAAATTCAGAAGGTACTAGAAAAGTATTAAGAACTCATACTAGTCCAGTACAAATTAGAACTTTAGAAAAAATTGACATTGATCAAGAAAAAGAAATTCGTGTCATTGTCCCGGGAAGAACATATAGATCTGATCATGATGCAACTCATTCTCCAATGTTTCACCAATGTGAAGGATTAGTAATAGGAGAAAATATAGATATGAGTCATTTGAAAGGAACTTTGATCGAATTTTTAAAAGTCTATTTTAATAGTAACAACCTTTCTGTAAGATTTAGGCCCAGTTTTTTTCCTTTTACTGAACCATCTGCTGAGGTTGATATAGGCTATAAAAAACTCTCAGATGGAACACTGGATATTGGTCAGGGAGATAGTTGGCTTGAAGTATTAGGATCAGGAATGGTACATCCAAAAGTTTTAGAAGGGGTAGGTATTGATCCGAGTAAATACCAAGGATTTGCTTTTGGAATGGGTTTGGAAAGGTTGACTATGCTAAAATATAATATACCAGACTTAAGGCCTTTTTATGATAGTGATTTAAGATGGTTAAAACATTACGGGTTCCTTGGAATTAACGAGATAAATTTACATTCAGGATTAAATGGTGTGTTTTCATGAAATTCACTTTTTCTTGGTTAAAGGATCATTTGAACACATCAGCAAATGTTAATGAAATAGTTGATTGTTTAAATAAAATTGGACTAGAAGTTAGTAATCTTAAAACCTACAAGACTGATGTTAAAAATTTAAAAGTTGCAAAGATAATTGATGTTAAAAAACATCCAAATGCAGATAAATTAAATGTTTGTATTATTCAATTTGATGAAGAACAAACACAAGTTGTTTGTGGAGCGCCAAATGTAAAGTTAAATAAAAAATATGTTTTTGCACCATCTGGAACTTACATTGGTGGTATTGATTTGACCTTAAATAAAGCAGTTATCAGGGATGTTGAATCTAATGGAATGCTTTGTTCAGAAAAAGAATTAGAGATTTCAGATGATCATAATGGCATTATTGAATTACCTGAAAGTATAAATTTTAACGAGAATGTTTCTAATTATTTAGGTATTGATGATCCGATAATTGAAATTGAAATAACTCCAAATAGAGGAGATTGTTTAGGCGTAAGAGGAATTGCAAGAGACTTGTCAGCTTTTGGCATTGGGGAATTGAAACCCTTGAAATTAAATAGTTTAAATGATGAATTTAATTCTTCAATAAATTGGGAAATTAAACTTCCTGATGATAAAAAATATTTATGTCCGTCTATTTTTGGAAGATCTTTTAGAAACGTAAAAAATATAAAATCCCCTCAATGGATGGTTAATAGATTACTTGCTGTAGGTTTAAGGCCAATTTCCTCTATTGTAGATGTAACAAACTATGTAATGATTGATATAGGTCGTCCTTTGCACGCTTATGATGTAAATAAAATTAATGGCAATGCTCTTACTGTTAGAATCTCAGAAAAAGGAGAGCAGTTTAATGCACTTAATGGAAAGACTTATGAATTAGATAATTCAATGTTAGTTATAAGTGATAAAAAAGGTGTTGATGATCTTGCAGGGATTATGGGAGGTTTGAGGACGGGTGTTGATGAAAATACAACTGAATTTTTTTTAGAAGCAGCAATATTTTGTCCAATTTCGATTGCTAAAACCGGACGATATTTAAATATTAATTCTGACGCTAGGTATAGATTTGAAAGAGGATTAGATTTCAATTCTCCTGAAGTTGGAGTTATTTATGCATCTAAAATTATCAATGACATATGTGGAGGATCATGTAGTAATATAGTTTCTATTGCTCAAAAGAAATCTAATAAAGACATAATATTTGATTTTAAAATTATAAAAAAGCTTACGGGTGTTGATATTGATGAAAGTAAAGTTGAAGTTATTCTTACAAAGCTTGGATTTGAAGTTAAAAAAAATAATAAAAATTGGAATGTAGTTGTGCCTTTATGGAGAAATGATGTTGAAAGAAGTGAAGATTTAGTTGAAGAAATCATTAGAATTTTTGGCTATGAAAAAATACCAACAAATGTTTTACCAGTAAAAAGCTATATTACAAAACCAAGTTTAGGTCTTAAACAAAGATTAAGTCTTTATTCAAGAAAATCTCTTTCAACAAGAGGTTTTAACGAAGTTATTACTTTTTCATTTTTAGATAAATTAAATGCTAAACGATTTGGAGGTGGAGAAGAAAATTTAAATTTAGTTAACCCTATTTCATCAGATTTGTCAGATTTAAGACCTTCCATTATTCCAAATCTGATAAATATATGTAATGAAAACATTAAAAGAGGTATCTCTAATTTATCTTTGTTTGAAGTAGGACCGATATTTAAAGGTGATAATTATGAAGATCAGTACAACGTTGTTGCTGGGATAAGATGCGGAAATAAAATTAATAAAAATTGGAAAAATACTGAATTAAAATTTGATTTTTATGATATAAAATCTGATATCTTGGCTGTTTTAAATGTTCTTGAGTTTCCGGTGTCACGGTTAAAAATATATAGTGAAGCTCCTGATTATTTTCATCCTGGAAGAAGCGCATTATTTAAATTAGGTAATATAACTATAGCTTCTTTTGGTCAGGTTAATCCTCTTTGTATAAACCAAAAAGATAAAAAAATAGAATTTTTTGCCTTTGAAATATATCTAGACAAAATTCCATCTCCAAAGAGAAAGGTATTTGCAAAACCATTAGTTAAATTGAATTATTTACAATCTCTATCAAGAGACTTTTCTTTTTTAATAAATGAAGAATTAAATGTTGAAGATCTAATAAATGAAATTAAATCAGTTGATAAGATATTAATTCAAAATATTTCAGTGTTTGATGTTTACCAAGGAAATAATATCCCTAAAGATAAAAAATCTGTTTCATTATCTATAGTAATTCAACCTATAGATAAATCATTAAATGATAATGATTTAGAGAATTTGAGTTCAAATATTATTGATCGCGTATTTAAAAAGTTTGGAGCTGAAATAAGATCTCTGTAAAATTTAAATTAATTTTGGTGCCGCCAACTGGATTTGAACCAGTGACCTCGTCATTACCAATGACGCGCTCTACCGCTGGAGCTATGGCGGCTTTATTTTACTTGATCTAGACATGACTCTAGAACTTAATTACTATATAGTAAATTATTATTAAATATGTCAAAAAAAACTATCAATAAAAATGAAAAACTTTCTTCAGCATTAAAACAAAATTTAAAACTTAGAAAACAACAAATCATTAAACGTGATAAAAAAAATATAAAGGGAAAAAGAATCTCAAAAGTTGGATATTCAAGTCTGCTTCACGAGCAAATAAATAATGAGTAAAGATAGATTGATTATAAAGGGAGGCAAGCCTCTTTTTGGTGATGTTAAAATAAGTGGTGCTAAAAACGCAGTTTTACCTCTTATTTCAATGTCTTTATTATTTGAAAAGAGCTTTACTCTAGAAAATGTACCTGATTTGGCAGATACACGTTTAATGATAAAATTAATAAATGCTTTAGGTATAATGACTAAATTCTATAACGGTGTTATTGATTTTCATGGTGAACCTCAAAATATTGAAGCACCGAAAGAATTAGTTTCAAAAATGAGAGCTTCTTTTTTAATCTTAGCTCCTTTACTCTCTAAAAAACATAATGCAATTATCCCAATGCCTGGAGGTTGTGAAATAGGAGAGCGTCCAATAAACTATCACATTGAAGCCTTACAGCGACTTGGAGCTGAAACAAGTTTTCAAAATGGATTTTTGAAAGCTACTTTGCCAAATGGAAAATTTTATGGAAATATAATAAAATTCCCCCAAGTATCTGTTGGGGCCACAGAATGCGCTGTTATGGCAGCTACATTAGCAACAGGTAAAACTCTTATTTATAATGCTGCCAAAGAGCCAGAAATTGTAGACCTAGGGAACTGTTTAAATTTAGCTGGAGCAAAAATTAAAGGTTTAGGCACTGACGTAATTGAAATAGACGGCGTATCAAAATTAAATCCTGTTACATATTCAGTCATACCTGACAGAATTGAAGCAGGTTCGTTTGCGATAATTGCAAGTATTACACAAGGTGAAATAAATTTATTGAATTTAAATCCAAATGATTTAAATACTTTTTTTGAAAAATTAAAACAAACCAATGTTAATATTGAAGTTTATAATGATACAGTAAAAGTAAAAGGTGTAAGTAAAATAAATTCAGTTAATGTTCAAACAGAACCACACCCAGGTTTTCCAACAGATTTACAAGCTCAATTTATGAGTTTAATGTGTGTAGCTAATGGAAAATCAATTATTGAAGAAAACATTTTTGAAAATAGGTTCATGCATGTTCCAGAGTTACGAAAAATGAAAGCATCAATTAAAATTAATGGTAATGTTGCTACAGTTAATGGTTTAAAACAATTGCAAGCTGCTTTTGTTAAAGCCACAGATCTTAGAGCTTCAATGTCACTTATTGCAGCTAGTTTAAATGCTAATGGTGAGAGTGTTGTTAGTGACTTATCTCATTTAAAGAGAGGTTATGAAAATTTTGAAGAAAAATTATTTAATATTGGAGCTGACATAAGGTAAATATGAGTATTGAAAAGCAAAAAAGTCTATCTAGTAACAAAAAAGATTATAATTTTAAAAAATTAAAATTAAAATTTCTAGAAAAGAATGAAATAGAAATATTCTCTACACTTTGTCAAGATGGTATTTTTTCCATTAATGAGATAATATTTAATAAAAGGGAAAAAATATTAATAGCAACGTTTTCTAGATTTTGCTGGGAATTCAAAGAAGAAGAAATTAAAAATGATACATTCTACAGAGTTGTGTCGGGCATAAGAATTTGTCATGTAGAAGATGTAAAATTTCTTAATAAAGATAAGATAGACTCGTCAAAATTTATGAATTTACTATCAGTTGGCTTTAGTAAAAATGAAATTGTATTAAATTTCTCTCTAAACTTTACAATAAAGTTGCAAGTAGAAAAAATAGAAATTTTTTTAGATGATCTTGACATGCCATGGCCAACTGCTAAAAAACCAATGCATAAATAGATTTATTGATATGAGTGATAATGACATAATTATAGCTCTTCCCAAAGGAAGGATATTAAAACAAGTTTTACCAATTTTAGATAAAATTGGCATTATTCCTGAAGCATCTTTTTTTAATCAACAAGATAGAAAGTTAAAATTTAAAACTAATATTCCTAATGTAAAATTCATTATTGTTAGGTCATTTGATGTTGCTACATTTCTAATTTATGGAGCCGCACATATAGCAATTATTGGAAGTGATGTTTTAGAAGAGTTTAATCACTCTGAAATTTACTCACCTATTGATCTCAAAATTGGGTTATGTAGATTAGTGGTTGCTACTACTCAAGAAATTTTAAGTAATGAAGATCCTTTAACTTGGAGTTATGTAAGAGTAGCAACAAAGTATCCTAATTTAACAAGGGAACATTTTAAAAAAAGGGGTGTACATGCTGATTGTATAAAATTAAATGGTGCCATGGAGTTAGCACCTTCAATGGGTTTATGTCGGAGGATAGTAGACCTTTCTGAAAGTGGTAAAACATTGAAAGATAATGGCTTAAATGAGATCGAAGAGATAATGAGGGTTTCAACTCGGTTAGCAGTTAATAGAAATGCATATAAAACAAATTTCAAAGAAATAAACAAAATTTTAAAAAAATTTGAAGAGATATTAAATGATTGATCAAAAAGTTAAATATTTTTACTCTAATGAAAATGATTTTAATCAAAAATTAAATCAATTTTTAGAGCTCAGATATACTGATAATATAAATATAGAAAAAAATGTATCAGATATTATTAATCAAATTAAATCATGTGGTGACAGCGCATTAATTACCATGATAAACAAATTTGATAAAATTGATTGTACTGACTTAGATGAAATTAGAGTTGAAAATAAATTATTAAAAAGAGCCTTTGAAGAACTTCCTACTGATCTTAAAAATGCTTTGAAATTAGCAAATAATAGAATTAGGTCATTTCACGAAAAACAAAAATTAAAAGGGTTTGATTATAAAGACGAACTTGGAGTTAATTTAGGATTAAAATATAGTCCTTTAAAAAGAGTTGGGTTTTATGTTCCAGGTGGCAAAGCCCAGTACCCTTCTTCGGTTTTAATGAATGTTATACCCGCATTAATTGCTGGGGTAAATGAAAGAGTTTTGGTATCTCCAGTAAATATTAATAATAAATCAAAAATATTGTTTGCAGCTGCATATTTGGCAGAAGTCACAGAATTTTATAGGATGGGAGGTGCACAATCTATTGCTGCATTAGCTTATGGCACACAAAAATTAAAAAAAGTTGATAAAATTGTTGGACCTGGAAATGCTTATGTTGCTGAGGCAAAAAGACAGTTATTTGGGAAAGTAGGAATTGACTCAATTGCAGGTCCTTCAGAAGTTTTGATAGTTGCTGATAAAGATAATAACCCAGAATGGATTGCAATTGATTTATTATCTCAAGCTGAACACGATGAAAATGCTCAGTCTATTTTAATCACTGATAACGAGAAATTTGGAAAGCATGTAGAGGATCAGGTAACCAAATTACTAAAAACTTTGCCTAGAAAAAAAATAGCCTCGAATTCTTGGTATAATAATGGACTTATAGTAATAGTTGAGGATATAAATCAATGTATAAATATAATTAATCAAATAGCTCCTGAACATTTAGAACTCTGCATGAAAAACCCAAAAGTTTACTTAAATGAAATTACAAATGCAGGATCAATATTTTTAGGCAGTTATACACCAGAAGCTATTGGAGATTATATTGCTGGACCAAATCATGTTTTACCAACAGGTGGAACTGCTAGGTTTTCTAACGGTTTAGGTACTAGTGATTTTTTAACTCGAACAACTTTCGTTCAATGTGATGAATTTACTCTTAATGAACTTGGTAAATATGCGGAATTATTAGCTGATGCAGAAGGGTTGGATGCTCATAGAATGTCAATGTATCTTCGAAGAAAGTCTAACTAAGGATTGAAATATTAATATTTTTTAATTTTACAATTTACTTTTTAGAATATATAAGTGTTTTATGGCAAAAGAAGGTGTAATCGAGTTTTCTGGAATTGTAGAAGAGTTACTTCCAAATGCAATGTTTAGAGTGAAACTAGACAATGACCATGAAGTTTTAGCCCATACAAGTGGAAAAATGAGAAAAAATAGAATTAGGGTATTATTAGGCGATAAAGTTACTGTTGAAATGACCCCATATGATTTGACTAAGGGTAGAATTACTTTTAGATATAAATAAATTAAGATTATAATGTTGTCTAAACCCAAAAATTTTAAATTAATTTTAGGTTCAGCGTCTCCAAGAAGGTTAGAATTATTAAAACAGATTAATTCTCATCCGACTGAGATTTTTATACCTGAAATAAATGAAGATCCTAAAATAAAAGAACTTCCCATTTTATATGTCAAAAGAATGGCAAAGGAAAAAATGAAAGTTGTCCAAAAAAAGTTTCCAAATGATTTGATTTTAACAGCAGATACAATAGTTTATATTGGACGAAGGATAATTAATAAAACAGATGAAAAATCAAAGGCAATAAAATTTTTGGAACTTTTATCTGGTAGAAGGCATAGAGTTTCAACTGCATTTAATTTATATTACAAAGATAAAATAGATACCTTAAGAGTAGTAACTTCAACAGTTAAAATGAAAAGATTAACTGCAAATGAAATAAAATCTTACATTGATTCAAATGAATGGAAAGGAAAAGCAGGAGCTTATGGCATACAAGGATCTGCTGAAAAATTTATCCAGTTTATTTCAGGTTCGTATAGTAACATTGTTGGGTTACCACTAAATCAAGTTTATGGTTCATTAAATTCAATAGGTTATTACAGTGAATAATAAGTGTGTTAATTGTCTAAAGTTAATAAACAAAAATAATAAGTATTTTCCTTTTTGTTCTGACAAATGTAGTAAAGTAGATTTATTTAGATGGTTAGATAATAGATATATAATTTCTAAAGATATAGATTTAGAGAATTAAATTTTTCTATAGTGGACAATGTGACATGATCTATGTATAGATTATTAATGAGCCCAGGTAGCTCAGTAGGTAGAGCAGAGGACTGAAAATCCTCGTGTCGGTGGTTCGAATCCGCCCCTGGGCACCACTTTATTTCTTTGTAAACCTTGTCTATAACCCGAGTGAAACCTACAATTAATTTCTTTAAGAATCTTGGGATTAGTTAAGAAAGTCAAACTTGTTTTGACTGAGGTGTGACAACCGATTTAGATGATTTAATAATTGTAAAAGCTTCAACTCATCTTTTTCAATAAAACTTTTTGTTTCTGCATTTAAATATAAACATTGATTAATTGGTCATATACAAGTAAATCTGATTTGTTCTGATCACACTCTAAGTGAGCTAAAAAGAGATTCCATATTTCATCATTTAAAATTACTTGTCTTGGCATAATTGTTGCTCTGAATTTTCGTAAATATATCTTGAAATGTCAATCTTCAGAATAAGAGAGGCACATAATATGAGTGCAAAATTATCAATAG
>CACMOJ010000027.1 GCA_902615325.1 uncultured SAR116 cluster alpha proteobacterium
GGAGAAAAAGGAAATCTTTTAAATATCCTTACTAATAATCATGGGAGGCACATGGGTTGGTTTAATAACTTTAATAAGAAACATTATTTGATACAACCAGGCGATTTCGTGAGTGTTTCATGGGCTTCAAGAATTTCAGATCAATTAGGTTTTTTTAAAATTGAGTTGATTGAAACTACTGTTGGAAAAATTTTTAATGATAAAATAAAACTAGATATAATTTCATCCTTTTGTTCACTTACTTCATTCATCTTGCCAGAGAGAGAAAACTGTCCTTTTTTTTTTAAAAAATCTAAAATGTTCCTAGAAGAATTAGCATTTAATCCTTCTAATAATGAAGTTTTGAAGTTATATATTTTTTGGGAATTAGATTTGTTAAATGAAGTTGGCACTCCATTAAATTTTACTGAATGTACTGTATCTGGAGAAAAGAAAAATTTAAAATATGTAAGCCCAAAATCTGGAAATGCAGTGGGAGGCTCCTTCGCAGGAAAATATGAAAATCAATTATTAAAATTGCCATTTTTTTTAGGAGGAGTTGATGTTATTAACAATAATGAGAATGATGATATATGTTCAGGATTTAGTTTAACTTTGTTTTTTATAAAAAAATTTTTAGATACTTTTGATTTTGATAATTTAACTAAATTATTATTTGCAAGAATAAGATTACAAAATAATTTAAAATAAAGAGGTTTATGATGGAAGATTTGAAAATTATTAATAAAACATTTTCTGAAGAAATTTCAGAAAGATATTTGTCCTATGCGCTTTCAACAATTACATCCCGTTCATTACCTGATGTAAGGGACGGATTAAAGCCTGTCCATCGGAGATTAATTTATGCTATGCGGCAATTAAAATTAAATCCCAATAGTAACTTTAAAAAATCTGCAAGAGTTGTTGGGGACGTAATGGGTAAATTTCATCCTCATGGTGATGCAGCAATATATGATGCTATGGTAAGAATGGCACAAGAATTTTCATTAAAATACCCATTAGTTGATGGCCAAGGTAATTTTGGGAACATTGATGGAGATAATGCTGCTGCAATGAGATACACAGAGGCAAAACTCACTGAATTCGCAGAATTGTTGATAAAAGATATTGATTTTAATACAGTTGACTTCAAAGAAACATATGATGGAGAAGATAGTGAGCCAATTGTTCTTCCTTCTGCCATACCAAATTTATTAGCAAATGGTTCACACGGTATTGCTGTAGGTATGGCAACCTCAATACCACCTCATAATTTATCAGAATTATTTGATGCATGTTTACATTTACTAAAATTTCCAGATGCTACAGATAGAAAAATTATTAGTTTTGTTAAAGGCCCAGACTTACCAACTGGAGGTATAATAATTGAAACAGAAGATTCAGTTTATCAAACTTACAAATCTGGAAAAGGAAGTTTCAGAGTTAGATCAAAGTGGAATATAGAAAAGTTAAAAAATGGAAAATGGCAAATTATTATATCTGAAATTCCATATCAAATTGTAAAAAGTAAGTTAATTGAGAAAATTGATAATTTGGTAGAAAATAAAAAAATTCCTTTAATGTCAGAAATAATTGATGAAAGTGCTGAAAATATTAGAATTGTAATTGAGCCTAAAAATAGAGAAACATCTCCTGAACTTTTAATGGAGAATTTATTTAAGTTAACTGACTTAGAGGCTAAAGTGCATCTAAATTTAAATTATTTGAACAAAAAAAATATTCCTGGAGTTAGATCTCTCAAAGTAGCATTAATTGATTGGTTGGAACATAGAAAAGAAATTTTAGAAAGAAAGTCAAATTTCAGATTAAACAAAATTAAAGATCGCTTGGAGGTAATTAAGGGACAAATAATTGTTTATTTAAATTTAGATAGAGTGATTGAAATCATTAGGCAAGAAGATGAACCTAAAGAAGTTTTAATAAAAGAGTTTAAATTATCTGAAATACAGGCAAATTCAATTTTAGATATGAGATTAAGGTCTCTAAGAAAGTTAGAAGAAATTGAATTAAAAAAAGAAAAAAATAAATTAATATCTGACCAAGAAACATTATTAAAAATTCTTTCAGATGAAGATGTTAAAAAAAATGTTTTGATAGATGAGATTAAAGAAATAAAAAATAACTTTAAAAGTAAAATCCATAGAAAGACTACTTTTGAAGTGGCTCCTAAAATAGAAATTCCAGATTTTGATGAATATATCGATGAGGAACCAATTACAATTATTTTTTCTAGTCAAAATTGGATTAGATTTCAAAAAGGGCATATAGATTTAAACACTGAATTCAAATTGCGAGAAGGAGACAAAATAAAAAAAATTATTCACGCAAAAACAAATGATAAAATAATTTTCTTTTCTGAAAATGGATCTTTTTATAGTATTTTAGGGAATAAATTACCCTCTGGAAGAGGTTTTGGTGAACCTTTATCAAAATTTTTTGATTTAGATAATAATGAAAAGATTGTAAATTTCTTTACTTATTTTGAAGGTGAAGTTGCAATAGCTTCCTCTGATGGTTTGGGTTTCAAAATTAAAACTGAAAAACTAATCGCATCAACAAGATCAGGGAAAAAAGTTTTTAATCTAAATAAAAATCAAAAAGCTAAGGCTTTAACAATATGTAACAAAGAATATTTAGCAGTAACAGGAAGCAATAGAAAAATGCTTGTTTTCAGTTTAGCTGAATTGCCTGAACTAAATAAAGGCAAAGGGGTTATATTGCAAAGATATAAAGATGGTTATTTGGAAGACATAAAATCAATTTCTGAAGTTGATGGAATTGTTTGGAATTTAAACGGGGGAAGGCAAAGGACGGAAAAGAATATTTCAGGCTGGATTGGAAAACGTGGAGGGGTAGGAAAATCGGTTCCTAACGGTTTCCCGAGACCTCCAAAATTTGACTAAAAATTAGTCAAAAAATAAATTTATAAATTTTATCATAATAGAAAGTTTAATTATAATTGAATTGCATTTAGTTTAAAATCATTCTAAGTTACATTTATTAAATTTCTAAAATTATTAGTCAAATATGGAGGAATTAATGAAAAGAAGAGATTTTTTATCTAAGGCTGGTTTAGGAGTTACTGCCGGTGTTATAGGAGCAAGTACTTTATCCACTCCAGCTATTTCAGGGGGGCATAAAACAATAAATGTTGTTTCTACATGGCCAAGAGACTTTCCTGGTCTAGGTCTTTCTGCACAAAGATTATCAGCTAGAATTACCGAGCTATCCGAAGGTAAGTTAAAAGTTAATTATTTTGCAGCAGGAGAAAAAGTTGGGGCTTTTGATGTGTTTGATGAGGTTGCATCTGGAAACTCACAAGCTTACATCGCTGCAGAATATTATTGGAAAGGCAAACATGCGGCTTTTAACTATTTCACATCGGTACCATTTGGTATGACAACTGTTGAGTGGAATGCATGGATTAAATTTGGTGGTGGTCAAAAGCTTTGGGATGATTTGTCAGGTGAGTTTGGTTTAAAAGCACTTCCTTGTGGAGGAACAGGAACTCAAGCTGGTGGTTGGTTTAACAAAGAGATCAACTCAGGTGAAGACCTAAAAGGTTTAAAAATGAGAATACCTGGTCTTGGTGGAACAGTTATGTCAAAACTTGGAGCTTCTCCAGTTTCACTTCCTGGAGGTCAGATTTATGAAAATTTAGTATCGGGATCAATTGATGCTACTGAGTGGGTTGGTCCATATAATGACTATTTCATGAAATTTTATGAGGCTGCTAAATTCTACTACACAGGTGGCATGCATGAGCCGGGTTCTTGTCTTGGTATGGGTTTTAATGCAAGTTTTTGGGGTAAGTTAAGCAAAAGTGAACAAGCTCTTATTACGGCAGCATGCATGGAAGAACATGCAGCTCAATATGAAGAAACTTGTGCGAAGAATGGTGAATATCTTGAAAAATTAGTTAAAGATCATGGAACTAAAGTCAAGTCTTTTAATGATGATGTATGGGATGCTTTTGGTGAAGCTGCTGCAGAGGTTTTTGAGGAAACAAGAGCTCACTCTGCTATGGCAAAAAAAGTTGATGATGCCTATCAAGGTTTCATGAAAGAGGTTGGCACTATGATGGCTAATTTTGAGATTAGCTATGTTAATCAAAGAAATAGAGTATTAGATATCTCTTAAATTTAAAAAAAGGGTTAGGAAAAATTCCTAATCCTTTTAAAAAATCCAATATATGAATACTTCAGATTTATTATTAAAACTATTTGGGTGGTTATCAATAAGCTTGGTTGTAGCTTATTTAATCGATAATGTCATTATTGTTGGTTTCAGTTTTCCTGGCGCTTTTAGTATCTTCACAAACTTTAGTTTAGAAGGACTGCTTGAATTTTTAATATATGTAGTAATTGCTTTTCTTACTTTTTTTATTGTAAGAAAAAGTAATTCAAATTTTAGAAGTAACTCTCAATTACTTCATAATTTAAATATTTATTTAATAAGATCTTTTTTTTGGATCATCTTAATTACAGGATTAGTTGATATTGCAATTGCATTCATGAGAGTTGAAAAAATATTTGAATTTTTTCTAGGTAAAGAAATTTCTTCAAATTTTAGCAGGCCTGTATTTGTTGGTATGTATTTCCATATACCTTTAATGATTTTAGGTTTTATAATTGCAAAATTCACAAAAACAATTGGCTTTCATTGGTTATCTCTTTTGATTGTCGCTTCAGAATTGTTAATTGTTATCACTAGATTTGTATTCTCATATGAGCAAACTTTTATGGGTGATTTAGTAAGATATTGGTATGCTGGGTTATTTTTATTTGCTTCGGCATATACTCTTTATGAAGATGGACACGTAAGAGTTGACATTATTTATCAAGGGCTAAAAGAAAAAACAAAAAATCTAGTTAATTGTATTGGAAGTATTTTGCTAGGTTGGTCAACCTCTGTTGTGATTATTTTATTATGTTTTTATGGGAAACAATCTATTGTTAATAGCCCAGTAACAAATTTTGAAGTAACCCAGCAAGGTAGTGTAGGTATGTTTATAAAGTATCATATGGCAGTTTTTCTCGCAATTTTTGGGATAACAATGTTGATCCAATTTATAAGTTATTTTTTTGAATCAATTGCTGATTATAAAGATGAAAAAGGAAAAAGAATTATAGAAACTTCTACAAGTCACTGATTAGTTATGGAATTATTATTTTTAGCAATACTTGTAATTTTAATGGCAATAGCTCTTGGGTCAGGCTATCCAGTAGCTTTTGCCCTTCCAGGATCTGCAATCATATCAATATTATTAGCTGGTTTAACGGGTTTTTTACTTGAAGGTAATGTTGATGCATATTTTCATACTGGTGGTGCTTTAGAGTGGCTTTCCGCAGGTGTGACCAATCTCAGAGGTGTTTACTGGGAAGTTGAAAGAGATACTCTTATAGCAATACCCTTATTCATATTTATGGGAATTATGCTCCAGAGATCTAAAATAGCAGAAGACTTACTTGTTACTATGGCTCAATTATTTGGTCCAGTAAGAGGTGGTTTGGGTATCTCTGTTGTTTTTGTAGGCGCTTTGCTTGCTGCTACTACCGGTATAGTGGGAGCAACCGTAGTAGCAATGGGTTTAATATCTCTTCCAGCAATGTTAAGAAATAAATATTCAAGTCCTTTAGCAACAGGTACAATTGCTGCTTCGGGAACACTGGGTCAAATTATTCCACCATCAATAGTTTTAATTATTTTAGCTGACCAATTATCATCCGCATCTGATCAAGCTAGTACTATGAGGAAGTCTTTGTATAAAGAATCAACAGGTGAATTAACTATGCCGTCAGTGTTTGACGTGATTTCTACGAGTGCTGGTGAAATGTTTTTAGGTGCCTTTGTCCCAGGATTACTTCTCGTGGGAATTTATATGGCATTTATTTTAATAGCAGCCTTTTTATTTCCCAAAATAGCACCCCCAGTTCCTTATGAAGGTAAAATGGATAAAAAGTTTTGGATTAACGTATTTTTAATTTTAATTCCACCGTTAACATTAATTATTTTAGTATTAGGATCAATTATTTCTGGAATTGCTACTGTAAATCAAGCTGGAGCTATTGGAGCTGCAGGCGCAATTGTTATGGCAGGATATAGACAAACTTCTGGAAGTAAGTCATCGTATTATCCTGCATTGATAATTTTAATAGGGTTAGTCTTAATCGGATATGCAATTTCCCAATATGATATGAATATAAAATTAATTAACTCATTTGAAGATAAAATTGGAATATTTTTAGGTCTTTTAGGATCTGGTTTGGTAGTCATATCTCTGATA
The DNA here is from genome assembly GCA_902615325.1 of uncultured SAR116 cluster alpha proteobacterium. Classification (GTDB taxonomy): domain Bacteria; phylum Pseudomonadota; class Alphaproteobacteria; order Puniceispirillales; family Marisalimonadaceae; genus TMED54. The sequence continues at coordinate 6,287 of CACMOJ010000027.1, forward strand.
TGGAGCGGAAAAAGGCTTTTCAATAAAGAAAATACAATGCAAGAAGTTATGCTTGAAACTGCAAAAACCACTTCATTAGTTTTTATTATTCTTCTTGGCGCTGCTATGCTTACTGCTGCGTTTAGAGCCTTTGGAGGAGAAGAGTTGGTAAAAGATTATTTAAACTCTCTGCCTGGCGGTTTTTGGACAAAGTTTGTCATCGTAATGGCTGTAATTTTTGTTCTTGGTTTTTTTCTAGATTTTATTGAGATAGCTGTTGTTGTTGTCCCAATAGTAGCACCAATTCTCTTGGCAGATCCATCTGCTAATATTACCGCTGTATGGTTAGGAGTAATGATAGGATTGAACATACAAACCTCTTTTTTAACTCCTCCTTTTGGATTTGCATTATTTTACTTAAGGGGAGTAGCATCAAAGGCAGTTAAAACATTAGACATGTATAAGGGAGTTATTCCATTTATTGCGCTTCAGCTTTTAGCATTAACAATTGTTGGGATTTATCCTACATTAGTCAATTATTTGCCAAATAGGGTCAGTTATTTATCAGAAAATTCTCCTCCTCCGAGAAATCCTAAATTACAAATTTGTATAGAAAATTTTATAAATGTGAATTATTTGAATGGAAATAATAAAATTCAAAATTTTATTGAAGCTTTTAAAAATCAAGACTTATCCTCTTTAGATAAAAAATATAGCAAAATTATTTTATCTTCTCTCTCTGAAATTGATGAAGCTATTCGCTCTTTGAAACGAGCTTATGATATAAATCAGGAAATTTCTGAAAAATCCAAAGATTATTTACCAATTTTAAATAAAGTTAGAGGAATACAGAGAGTTAACTTAGCATTAAATAAAGAGCTTGAAGAAAAACAAATTATCTTAGAAAGAACTGATCAAACTGATACTATGTCTTTGAAAAAAATTAACAATGAAATTCAAAGTATTAAACTTAAAATTAATACAAACAATAAAACCATACCTAATGATTGGACTTCTATTAACAAAAATTTTAAAAAAATAGTTAAATTAGAACAGAAAGAAAGAAACAACTATAGAAGACTAATGGACAATTCCTATGAAAAATTAGCTACATTTTCTTTACTGTTAAGTTCAGTTGATGATTTTAATAATTTTAATGATAATTTTATTGATTTAAAATCTAAATTAGATCAACAAGACAAGTTATTACTTTCAGAACAAGTTAAATCTTTATCAAAAATGATAAGTAAATTACCAGATAATAGAAAAATAACTTCTAACCTAAATAAAGTTAGACGTGAACTAAAGAAGAAAAAAGTTAAGATGGAGAAGGTATATAAACTTTTTGACAAATCTTATTCTGAATATCAAAAAAAATTAATATTACTTAAAAAAATTGATCAATCAGTTTTATTAAATTTAAATAATTTTATAAATTCAATAAAACACAATGTTGGTGTAAGACAGCAACCAAAGTTAAATAGGGATTTAGCCCTTTATGCAGCAACTTGTAATGCTGATCATAAAGATTTATCAATACACTTTTAAATGCTTCAGACAATTAAATCTTGTAATAACATGATGGTTAGTCCTCATTGGATGGCCAGTCAAGCTGGATCTGAAATTATGAAATCTGGAGGAAATGCAATAGAGGCTATGATTTGTTCAGCTGCTGTTATTTCTGTTGTTTATCCTCATATGAATTCATTAGGTGGAGATAATTTTTGGTTAATTAACACGGTTGATCAAAAGTTAATTGGTATTGAAGCTACAGGGTTTTCTTCAGAAAAAGCAACTATAGATTTTTACAATTCAATAGGATTAAAACAAATACCTAGTAGAGGCGATTTTGCTGCAATTACGGTTCCAGGTGTTGTCAGTGGTTGGATGAAAGCTTATGAATATAGTTTACAAAAATTAAATGGTACAAAATCACTACAAGAAATTTTAGATCCAGCAATACAAATTGCTAATTCTGGTTTTTCAGTAACTTCTACACTAGATAAAAACTTGAAAATTAAAAAATCTGAATTAATAAATTTAAAAGAATTTGCTAATAAATATTATTCAAATGAAGTAATCGAAGGTTCAGTTATTAAGTTTCCAGAAATGGCTGAAACTTTTAAATTACTTGTTAAAAATGGATTTGATGATTTTTATAGAGGAGAGACTTTCAAAAAAATTTTTTCAGATTTAAAAAAAACTAATTGCATACTTACAGAAGATGATTTTAAAAGTTTTAATTCAAGGTTTGTAGAGCCTATTCAGTTAAATTTGGATGATTGCAAGGTATATAATTTACCTCCTCCTACCCAAGGTGTTGCTTCCTTATTGATACTAGGTATACTAAATAAACTTAAACAAAAATGTAAATCAGAGTTTAATTTTATCCATAGCATTGTAGAAGCCACTAAAAAATCTTTTATATTAAGAGATAAATATGTAACTGATCCAGATTACATGAAAATAGACATTAATGATTTAATTAATGATGATTTATTTTCTAATTTAGCAAATGAAATAGATTATAAAAAAGCTTTGGAATGGCCTATAACGTCCCATAAGGGTGACACGGTTTGGTTAGGTTCGTCTGATCAATTTGGAAATTCAGTTAGTTTTATTCAGAGTATTTTTTGGGAATTTGGATCTGGTGTTTATTTGCCAGAAACTGGTATTACATTACAAAATCGAGGAGCGAGTTTTTCTTTAAACAGTGAAAGTAATAATGTTCTTTGTCCTAGAAGAAGACCTTTTCATACAATTCAACCAGCTTTAGCAAAGTTTAATGACGGACGTTGTTTGCTATACGGCACCATGGGTGGTGATGGTCAACCACAGACGCAAGCAACAATTTTTTTGAGATACAAGGAATTGAAACAAAATCTCCAAGATGCGATAAATAATCCTAGGTGGTTGCTTGGCAAAACGTGGGGAGATGACGTGCATAACCTCAGACTTGAAAAAAGGTTTGATGATAAAATTATATCAAAATTAATTGAAGCAGGTCATCAAATACAACTGGTAGATGATTTCGATGAAATTATGGGGCATGCTGGAGCAATAATTATAGATAAAAATGGAAATAAGGAAGCTGGATTTGATTTAAGAAGTGATGGGATTGCTCTAGGAAATTAAATTTTGATCCATTTGCCATCAGAAAATAATTCACCTTCCCTAAATTTTAATTTGTAATTCATTCTAGGAGCATTTCTGATATAGTACCCTAAATATACATAGTCTAGATTAAGTTTTTTTGCTAGGTCTATTAACTCCAAAATCATAAAATTACCTAATCCATTTTTTTCAAGTTTGACATCATAAAAACTATAAACTGCTGATAAACCATCTTTTTGATAATCAAATAACATTAACCCTATCAGTTTTTTTTCTTCATTTCTAAACTCATAAAGTTGCGTATTAATTGGAGAGGATTCAATCATTGATTTAAAGTCCTCAAATGTCATGTTTGACATTGAGCTTCCCGTATGTCTTTTGTGTTGATATCTTGAAAATAATTTATAATATTCTTTAGTTGCTATATTTTTTTTTAACAGTGAACATATTGCTGAATTATTTCTTTTTATTCTCTTTAGACTTTTTGTGAGAGAAAATTTTTTTGTATTTACTCTGTAAGATTTACATTCAGTACAATGATTACAAGATGGTCTATACATCCAATTTTCAATTCTTCTAAATCCAGATATAGACAATTCATCAAATAAAAAAGGGTTGTTATTCAGATCTGTCACTAATCTTTTTTCAGATTTATTATCGAGATAAGGGCAAATAGTTTCTTTTGTCATAAAGAAAATAGGGTAATTTAAAAGATTAACTTTTTCGAATTTAGCCATAATTTATTAAACGACTTAATTCAATATTTTTCAATTTATTTTCTTTTTCCATATCCACCTGGAGTAGGAGTTTCTATAACAATAGTATCACCTTTTTTTACTTTTCTATAATCACAACCCTTCAAAACTTCTTTACTTCTATTTTTTCTTATAATGTAGTTTTTTCCTAATTGCCCATTTTCTCCACCTTGAAGACCATGAGGTTTTATTTTTCTATGACTTGATAAAATTGCTAATTCCATATCTTCTTTGAAAAGTATTTCTCGGTAAGTACCGTCTCCACCATTATAAATGCCTTTGCCACCAGAGTTAGGTCTTATATGGAAATCTTTTAGTACAACTGGGAACTTCAACTCTAAAATTTCAGGGTCAGTTAATCGTGAATTTGTCATATGAACTTGTATAGCATTTGTTCCATGAAAACCTGGTCCTGCGGGAGAACCAGAACAAATAGTTTCATAATATTGATATTTTTTATTACCAAATGTTAGATTATTCATTGTTCCTTGACTAGATGACATTACATTTAATGCCGAAAGTAAAGCATTAACTAGATGCTGGCTAGTTTCAACATTACCAGCTACTACAGCCGCAGGATATTTTGGATTAAGCATACAATTTTTAGGAATTATTATTTTTATAGGTTTTATACAACCTGAGTTCATTGGAATGTTTTTATCAACTAATAATCTAAAACAGTATAAAACAGCTGCTATGACAACGGGTTTTGGAGCATTAAAATTATTTGGAAGTTGATTAGATGTTCCTGTAAAATCAACGATAACTTTTTTGTTATTTTCAATTTTTGTTATTTTAACTTTAATTATTGCATCATTATCTGTTTTGAGAGCAAAGTTTGAATTTTTAAGATTTTTTATTGCAGCAGTAACGCTCTTTTCAGCATTTAGACTTATAAATTTGATATAGTTTAAAAATTTTGTTTTACCAAATTGTTGATATGCTTCTTGTAATAGGAGCAAGCCTTTATAATTAGAGGCTATTTGAGCTTTCATATCTAATATATTTTGTAAAACATTTCTTGCTGGATATTTATGTTCTTTAAAAATTTTAGTTATTAATTTCTCCTTAAATACTTTTTTTGAAATTATTTTAATATTGTCAAAAAGAACACCCTCTTCTTCTATGTTTTTAGCTAAAGGTGTCATAGATCCAGGAGCAGTTCCTCCTACATCTGCATGATGTCCTCTAGAGGCTACAAAAAATGTAAGTTTATCTTCAATAAATACAGGTGTTACTATTGTGATGTCAGGCAAATGAGTTCCACCATTATAAGGTGCATTTAAAGCAAAACTATCTCCTTCATAGATCGCATTTTTGTTATTTTTAATAATACTTTGAACAGATTGCTGCATTGATCCCAAATGAACTGGCATATGTGGTGCATTTGCAATAAGTTCACCTCTTTTCGAAAAAACAGCACATGAAAAGTCAACTCTTTCTTTAATATTTACAGATGATGCTGTTTGTTGAAGCACTGTACCCATTTGCTCAGCAATGTTCATGAATAAATTATTGAATATCTCTAGTAAAATAGGATCATATTTATTAAAATTTAAATTATTAAAACCTTTTGAATTTTTATCACTAACTCTGTTTAAGATTATGAATTGGTTACTTTCAAATTTTGTTTCCCAGCTATCTTCTACAAAAATCGTTTGATTTTTTTCAATTATTAACAATGGTCCTTTGATTTTTGTGCCATTTAAAAACTGTTTTTCTCTTATAACATTTACATTCTGCCATTTTTCATTTAAGAAAACCTTTGTCGTTTCTAAAGTGTAAGGGTAGCCAACAAAATGAGTATTATTATTAACTTTCTTTGAGCTAGAATTGTTAACTACTATTTCGGTTTCAATAAAATCGATCATGATTTCAGATGTGTCAAATAAAATGCCAAATCTAAGTTTATGATTTCTATTAAAATTTTTTTTAACAATATCAAGTGTATTAAATGGTATTTCTATAGTTGTAGTAGAATTAAAGTATTTTAAAAATAATTTATAATTTACAATTATTTTTTTTGATTCATTTGAATTTTTAAATAATTCAGCCAAACATTCTTTTTTTAATGTATCAAATATTTTATTTAAATTCTTTAAATTTTCATCATTAAGTTTTTCATTTACATTCTTTTGTCGATAACTTCTTACACTTGATATGCCCATCCCATAAGCAGACAAAACACCAGAGAATTTATTAAAAACAATTTTTTTTATACCAAGAGAGTTAGCTACTGAACAAGCATGTTGACCGCTTGCACCTCCATAACAAGATAATGTATATTTCGTTATATCATGACCTCTTTGTATAGAAATTTTTTTAATTGCATTAGCCATATTTTCAGAGGCAATTTGCAAATATCCAGAGGCAATTTTTTCTATGCTTTTAGTAATTTTATTTTTATTTTTTAATTGTTTGAATTTTGTAATCACCTTTTCTTTGTTAAGTGGTTTATCTTGATTTTTCCCAAATATTTTCGGAAAGTATTTTGGTGATATTTTTCCTACAATCAAATTTGCATCAGTAACTGTTAAAGGTCCATTATTATCATAGCATGTTGGTCCTGGGTTTGAGCCTGCTGATTGAGGTCCTACTTGAAACCTATCATCCTCAAACTTTAAAATTGAACCACCACCTGCAGCTACTGTATGAATGTCTAGCATTGGTGAGGTAATTCTAGTACCAGCAACTATATTTTCGTTTTTTCTTTCATAATCTTTGTTAAAATGCGAAACATCAGTAGATGTACCACCCATATCAAAGTTTATTATTTTATCAATGCCTAGAGATTTCATAGTTTCAACAGAACCTACTACTCCTCCAGCTGGTCCTGATAAAATTGAGTCTTTTCCTTTGAAATTTACTGCAGATGTTAACCCTCCAGATGACATCATAAAGTAAATACTTTTTTTTATTTTATTATTATTGTTTAAACTATTGGTTAGGTTTGAAGTGAAGTTTTGTATATATTTATTTAAGACTGGTGACAAATATGCATCCGCAACAGTAGTATCACCTCTACACACAATTTTTACTAATGGTGATACTTTTGAACTTATTGAAATTTGGTCAAATCCAATTTTAAAAGCTACTTTTCCAATCAATTCTTCATGCTTTTTAAATTTATAACCATGCATAAGAACAATCGCTAAACTTTTAAATCCTTTAGATTTAAATTTAATTAGATCTTCTTTTACTTTGTTAAGATTTAATTTTTTTAAAATATGGCCATCACTATCAATTCTTTCATCAACTTCAAGTACTTTTTTGTATAAGTTTTGTGGTTTAATTGGTTTTTTTGCAAAAATATTTGAACGATCCTGATAAGCAATTTCAAGAGCATCTCTAAATCCTTTAGTTATAACTAATAATGTTTTTTCTCCTTTTCTCTCAAGTAATGCATTAGTAGCTACTGTAGTACCCATTTTAATTTCTTCAACACTTGATGAAATATTATTATTTAATTTTTTATATTCATCTAAGATGTTTAAGATGCCAAAAGATGCAGCGTCCTTATAAACTTTATCATTTTGTGAAAGAAATTTTTTAACAACAATTTTATTTTCAGGACTTTTGGCAACAATGTCTGTAAATGTTCCACCCCTATCAATCCAAAAAGACCATTTTTTTTGATTCATTTATTTATCTTCATTCAAAATTTTAGAGGCTATAGGGGCAAAATATGTTAAGATACCAGAACAACCAGCTCTTTTAAAACTTGTTAAAGTTTCTATAATTACTGACCTATCTAAAAATCCATTATTAATTGCGTTCATAATCATTGAATATTCTCCAGAGACTTGATATGCAAAAATTGGGATATGAAATTTTTGATTTAATTTGCTTATAATATCTAAGTAAGGCAACCCAGGTTTGACCATAATCATATCTGCTCCTTCTGAAATATCTAACTCAGCTTCCCTTATTGCTTCTTTTGAATTACTGTAATCCATTTGATATGATGATTTATCTTTATTTCCAAAATTATTAGATGAACCTACCGCATGTCTAAATGGGCCATAAAATGATGAGGAATACTTCGCAGTGTAAGACATGATTAAAGTATTTTTATAATTATTATTTTCGAGTGTTTCCCTAACTTTTCTAATTCGTCCATCCATCATGTCACTAGGTGCAATGATGTCACATCCCGCTTCAGTTTGAATAAGAGCTTGTTCACATAATATTTTGACGGTTTCATCGTTGTCTACATAGTCATTGATTATAACACCATCATGTCCATGGTCAGTGTAAGGGTCTAATGCAACATCACACACAATGCCTAGTTCACTAGTTGTATCTTTAATTAATTTAATTGCATTACAAACAATATTATTTTTATTAATAGCTTCTGAGCCTGAAGGATTTTTTAAATTATTAGATATTTTTGGGAAAATGGCAATTGCAGGAATATTCAAACTTAAAATGTTTTTAATCTCATTTTTAAGATTGTCTAAGGAATATCTAAAAAGACCTGGCATTTCTGGTATTGGCTCTTTTTTATCAGTGCCATCAACTACAAATATAGGATAAATTAAATCATTTACTGTTAAACGATTTTCTTTAACAAGATCTATTATAAATTTTTTTGATCTTGTTCTTCTCATTCTAGTGAAAGGAAAGCTATATGAATTCATAAATTAATCACTTATCTCTATCTTTATTTTAAATTAACTTAATTGATAATTTATTTACAATCTACCTTTAAATTTTAAATAATTTAGATTAGATTAAACTTGAGATCATTTATGAAACTAACAGATTATTTTTTACCTCTTAAAAAGGATAAGCCCAAAGAAGCTGAGATAACTTCTCATATACTAATGCTAAGATCTGGGATGTGCCAACAATCTTCTTCAGGCATTTATTCTTGGCTACCTCTTGGAAAAAAAGTTTTAGACAAAATAGAAAAGATTACAAAAGATGAAATGAATGCTTCAGGAGCTATAGAAATTTTGATGCCAACAATTCAGCCGGCTGAGCTTTGGATCGAATCAAGCAGATATCAAGATTATGGTAAAGAAATGCTTAGAATTAAAGATAGAAACAAAAAAGAGTTGTTGTATGGGCCTACTAATGAAGAATTAATTACGGATATTTTTAGAAATAATGTACAAAGTTATAAAAATCTTCCATTAAATTTATATCATGTACAATGGAAATTCAGGGATGAAGTTAGGCCGAGATTTGGAGTTATGAGGGGTCGTGAATTTTTAATGAAAGATGCCTATTCATTTGATATTAGTGAAGATAATGCAAAAAAATCTTACAACAAAATGTTTGTAGCTTATATGAAATTATTTAAAAAAATGGGGTTAAGTCCAATTGCAATGAAAGCGGAAACTGGTCCTATTGGTGGTGATTTAAGTCACGAGTTTATTATTATTTCAAAAACTGGAGAAAGTGATGTTTTTTTTGATGAGAGTCTGCTTGATATGCAAAAACTTTTCGATGAAATCGATTATAATGGTGATTTACAAGAATATATCAATAAGTATACCTCTTTTTATGCCGCTACTGATGAAATGCATAATCCTAAAGAAACACAAAATATATCTGGTAATTTAATTAAAACAAAAGGAATTGAAGTAGGGCATATATTCCATTTTGGTCAAAAATATTCAAAACCAATGAATGCAACAATAACTAATGAAAAAGGACAAAACTTACCTGTTTTTATGGGTTCTTATGGTGTAGGAGTTTCAAGATTAGTTGGAGGGATAATAGAGGCTAATCACGATGAAAATGGAATTATTTGGCCTAAAGAGGTTTCTCCGTTTATGTGTAGCCTGATAAATTTAAATTGTGATAATGAGAAATGTCTAGAGGTTTCAAATCAAATTTATAATTATTGTAATAAAAAAATGATAGATGTTTTGTTTGATGACACTAAAGAGAGTATTGGGTCAAAATTAACAACAGCGGATTTGATAGGATTCCCTTACCAAGTGATAATTGGACCTAAGGGTGTAAAAAATGATAATTTTGAAATCAAAACCAGAAAAACAAATAAAATAATAAATTTAAGTTTAAATGAAATTTTTAATTTTATTAATGAAAATATGGTTTAGTTTAAATGTTATTTAAATCTTTTGAATTATATTTAGCTTTTAGATACTTAAGGTCAAAAAAAACTGAAGGTTTTATATCTTTATCTACATGGTTTTCATTTGTTGGCATTGCTCTTGGAGTGGCAACATTAATTATAGTTATGTCAGTAATGAATGGTTTTCGAGAAGAATTAGTTAATAGAATACTAGGAATAAATGGTCATTTAGTAGTTTATGCTAATAATGGAAAACTAATAGCTGATTACAACGATATTTCTAAGAAAGTAAGTGACGATAATAATATTTTCTCCGTGATACCTCAAATTGATGGCCAAGGTTTAGCAAGGTCAAAGGATTATGTAAGTGGAGTGATGATAAAAGGTATTAGATCGACGGACCTTCCGGCAAAAAAATTATTATGGGATAATTTAAACAAATTAACTAAAGATAACTTTAAAACAAAAAATGAAATAATTATAGGCTCAAGATTGGCTAAAAGATTAAATGTTAAGGTTGGTGATAAAATAACAATAGTTTCAGCCAATGGTATCAAAACGGCTTTAGGTATCATACCTCAAAAACAAATTTTTAAAATTGGAGGTATGTTCAATGTTGGAATGTACGAATATGATAATAATTTTATTTTTATGCCATGGAAAACCGCACAAAATTTTTTGCAATTAGGAGATGTTGCAAATAACATTGAAATATTTCTAAAAGATTACAAATTTTCAGATGCTTCATATTTAAATATTAAAAAAAAGTTAAATGACAGCTTTGAAATTATAGATTGGAAAAAACAAAATAGTACGTTTATCAATGCTTTAAATGTTGAAAAAAATGTAATGTTTTTAATATTAACTTTAATTATTTTAGTTGCTGCTTTTAATATTATATCATCTATGATAATGCTCGTTAACGCTAAGTTAGGAGACATTGCTTTACTAAGAACGATAGGGTCATCTAGGAGATCTATAATAAAAATATTTTTGTTGATAGGGACATCTATTGGTCTTTTAGGAACAATTTTTGGTTCGTTTTTAGGAATTTTTCTAAGCATTAATATTGAATATTTAAGAAAATTTTTGTCAATAATACTTAATCAAGAACTTTTTTCGCCAGAGATATACTTTTTAACGGACCTTCCATCAAAAATTGACTTTACAGAGGTCTTTTATATTATTTTTACTTCTTTATCTTTGTCTATCTTAGCAAGTATTTTCCCATCTTGGAAAGCAGCAAAAATATTACCTGCTGAAGTTTTAAGATATGAATAAAAAATTTTCCAAATATTTAGAATTGTTTGATGTAAGCTATCATTATCAAACTAAGTTAGAAAATGTTGAAATTTTCAAAAACTTAAATTTATCAATTTATCCTGGAGAGATGGTAGCCTTATTAGGACCAAGTGGTTCGGGAAAATCAACGCTTTTAAACTGTATTGGTTTATTAGATAAGTTTGTTTCTGGTGATTATAGGATATTAAATAAAGAATATTCATTATTATCAGAAAGTGAAATTACTAATATTCGGTTAAATGATATTGGTTTTATATTTCAAAACCATAGACTTTTTCCAGAATTTTCTGCACTAGAAAATATAATTATTCCATCTCTAATTAAAAAAATTCCTTTTGATCAAGCAAAAAAAAAGGCGCTTCAAATTTTAACTTATTTAAATTTAGATCATAGGTTAAATCATAGGCCAGCTAAATTGTCTGGTGGTGAATCTCAGAGAGTAGCTATAGGAAGAGCTTTGTCAAACAATCCTAAATTTATTTTAGCTGATGAACCAACTGGGAATTTGGACAAGGAAAATACGTTATTAATTTTTAATATTTTGAAGAAAATTACATCTGAAACAGAAAAAAGTTGTATTATTGCTACTCACAATAATTTTATTGCAGAAAAGATGGACAGAATTTTGTTAATTGAAAACCGAAATATTAAAATTTTAAAATGATTTTTTATGCTTAGTCAAAGTTTTGTTAATTTGAGAACTCATACAAATTATTCTTTATCTGAAGGAATGTTAACTTCAAATTATATTGTTGATTTTTGTAAAGAAGATATGCAACCAGCATGTGCTATTACAGATACATCCAATCTTTTTGGTGCATTTGAGTTTTCTGAAAAGCTATTTTCTTCTGGTATTAAACCTATAATCGGTATGCAAGTTAATGTATATGATAAATTCTTTGACGGTGAACATTTTGAACTAGTCTTATTAGCAAAATCAAAAAAAGGTTATGAAAATTTAGTTATAATTGCTAACAAAGTTAATAAAGCAATTAATTTAAATATTCACAAAAAAGTTAATATTGATTTTTTAATTGAACATAAATTTGGATTAATTTTTTTAAGTGGTGGTTATCAAAATGGATACATTGGGAAACCCTCATTCCTTGGAGAAAAACAAATTTGTTTTGAACGAGCTAAGATGCTTCAATCATCATTGGGCAGTGATTTTTACATTGAATTACAAAGATCTGACATAAAAGAAACATTTATTGCTGAGAAAGAAATTTTATCACTGTCATTAGAATTAGATATACCTATTGTAGCAACAAATGACTCTTATTTTGAAAATAAAAATCATTTTGAAGCCTTTGAGATGTTGTCATTAATTGAGAAAAGTAAAACTATATCCTCAAAATCAGAAAGTTCATTGTCTAATCAAAATTATTTCAAATCAAGATCGGAAATGATTTCATTATTCACAGATTTACCAGAAGCTATTCAGAATACAATTATCATCGCTCAAAAATGCTCTTTTTGTCTAAAGCCAAAAGACTTATCTTTACCTAGGTTTGTTCACCCTGAAACAGGTAATGAAATAAGTATTTTAAAGAAAATCTCTAAAGAGGGTTTAGAAAGGAGATTAAAAGAAAATAATATTTTAAGTGATTTAGATAGAGTAAAAATTTATAATAAACGTCTTAACGATGAATTAAATATTATTTCAAAAATGGGTTTCTCTGGTTATTTTTTGATTGTTTCTGACTTTGTTAAATGGTCAAAAGATAATAATATACCTGTCGGACCCGGGAGAGGGTCTGGAGCGGGCTCAATTGTTGCATGGTGTATTCAAATTACCGAATTAGATCCTATAAAATGGGGACTTTTGTTTGAGAGATTCCTAAATCCCGAAAGAATTTCTATGCCTGATTTTGATATCGATTTTTGTCAAGATAGAAGAGATGAGGTAATTAATTATATTAAAAATAAATATGGACACGAGAATGTAGCCCAGATAATTACTTTTGGTAGTTTACAGGCAAGAGCAGCAATTAGAGATGTTGGAAGAGTACTTGAAATGCCATATAGTCAGGTAGATCAAATTGCCAAACTTATTCCAGCAAACCCATCAAACCCGGTGACATTATCAAAAGCTCTAGAAACACAAGAGGAATTACTTAAAATAAAACAAGAAAATGAAGAAGTTTCAAAACTTATTAACCTATCACTATCAATTGAGGGTTTAAATAGGCATGTATCCACTCATGCTGCTGGAATCGTAATTGCAGAAAAAAAACTTGATAATATCATTCCTCTTTATAGTGAAAAAGAAGGTGACATACCTGCAACACAATTTAACTTGAAATATATTGAAAAGGCAGGTCTAGTTAAATTTGATATTCTTGGTTTAAAAACTTTAACAATTATATCTCACACCGAAAAATTAATTAAAAAAAATAATAAAGATTTTAGAATTTCAGAAGTTAATTTAAGTGATGAAAAAGTATTTTCTATGTTGTCTGAGGGGAATACTATAGGAGTTTTTCAACTTGAGTCTAAAGGTATGCAAAGTGCTTTAAGAGGTCTAAAGCCTGATAGATTTGAGGATATTATTGCAGTTGTAGCTTTATATAGGCCTGGACCAATGGAAAATATTCCAAGTTATATTAATAGAAAACATGGGGATGAAAATATTGTTTATATGCATGAACGACTGTCAGATATACTTTCAGAAACATACGGAATTTTTATTTATCAAGAACAAGTCATGCAAGCAGCTCAGGTTCTAGCTAATTATAGCTTATCCTCAGCGGATATTCTAAGAAGAGCTATGGGAAAAAAAGATAAAAAAGAAATGGAAATGCAAAAAGAAAATTTTATTGCAGGAGCAAGTAAAATTGGTATGAAAAGATCAAAAGCACAAGAGATATTTGATCAAATTTCTGCGTTTGCTGGTTATGGTTTCAACAAATCTCATGCTGCAGCATATGCACTAATTGCTTATCAATGTGCATGGTTAAAGGCAAATTATCCACATGAATTTTTTGCATCTTTAATGACCTATGATACAGACAATGTAGAAAAAATTTCAATTTTTGTAAATGAATTAAAAAGAATGAATATTAAAGTTCTACCTCCTTGTATAAATTTAAGTTTTGATCAATTTTCTGTAGAAGAAATGAACAACGAAAAATGCATAAGATATAGTTTATCATCACTTAAAAATGTTGGAAACGAGGCAGTTAAAAAGA
>CACMOJ010000028.1 GCA_902615325.1 uncultured SAR116 cluster alpha proteobacterium
CCTGTATCTGAAACGTGCCATCCTCTTCCACCGTTTGAACCATCAGCTATATTTGTACTTATAGTTACAGATTTGTTATCAATAATATTTTTAGCTACTTTCGAAATTAGAGCTAACCTTCTTTCTCTTTCTAAATGTATAAGTTTAGATACTTTCTCTGTTCTCATTTCTTCAATGTAAGGCGAAGGATTTTTATCTTTCCCATATCTTTTTTTAGACCAGGTAATATATAAATTTGTTTTAGGCCTTGTAATGGCTACGTAAGCAAGTCTTCTTTCCTCTTCAAATTCTTGTGGCTCTTCCGTAAGAGAATGAGGTAATTTATCATCTTCACATCCCATAAGTACTACAGTTTCCCATTCTAATCCTTTAGCACCATGAATAGTTCCGATATGAACAGCATCATTATTATCATTTTCAAATAATTTTTTTAATTTATTAAATGCCTTTTCAGCAGTTTCATTCTTTGACAAATATTTTTGACAAAATTCAATTTCTTCAACCTTTGTTTCTAATTCTTTATCAGTTATGTTTTTGGGAAGATTATTTGTAATAAAAGTAGCAAGAGATCTAATTTTTTTTCTCCAATCATCTTCAGTAGATAATTTTTTTGCAAAACCATAAAGCTTGGGTTGTAATTTTTTGTTCCATTTTTTAGCGGGTTTTATAGAACCTGCAATTGCTGCTGCAGTTAATAAATCATAAGCTGAAGGATCATTGAAGAAATCTATTCCATTTTTCAAAACAAATGGTATCTCTGTTTGCAAAAGGTATTCGATTAATTCTTGTGGTAATTGGTTTGTTCTAGCAAGCACAGCAAATTCTTTATATGGAAATTTATCTGCATTGTTTGATATTAAATCACATATTTTCTCAGCTTCTTGAAATTCATCATTATTTTTAAAAACTTTAACTTCACCTTTATTTTCTCCAAATGAAATTATATTTTTTTCATGTCTTTGTATAAAATTCTTAGACAAATTGTTAGCAACATTAACAATTTCATTTTCTGAACGATAATTAGTTTTTAATATTACTTTTTTAGCTTCAGGATAATTAATTTCAAAATCTAAAATAAATTTTACGTTACTACCTCTCCAACCATAAATTGCTTGATCATCATCTCCAACCACCCAAAGCTCTGCCCCCCCTTTTAAAATTTGATCAATCATTGATTTCTGAGAAAAATTTATATCTTGATATTCATCAATTAATATATGTTTAAACTTTTTTATATAATTTTGATCTTTTGAAGCATCATTTTTAAAAGCCTTAAATGCATATTGAATCATTCTTGGATAATCAATTAACTCATTATCAGACAAATGTTTTTCGTAAATCTTGTAAATTTGTGAGTAACCTATAAAAAGTTCGTCATCAATCTCAGAGGCCTCTATGTAAGCGTCTTCAGGATCTAATAATCTTTCTCTTACATCATCTATATATTTTAAAATCTCTGATGGCAGTTGTTCATTAAATTTAAATTTTTTTAAAATTAAAGGATTTTCTTTTTTAATATTATTAATTATTTCTTTTCTTTGGTTTTCAATTGTTAAATAATTTTTTGGAATTTTAATGTCTATAGTATGTGCTAATGTCTTTAAAGCTTGGTTTGCTAAACTATGAAAAGTACCTATAGGCAGAGATTTAAGATTTAAGTTTGTTTGATCTCTTAATCTATGTTTAATCTCATCTGATGCTTTTTTAGAAAAAGTACAACAAATAATTTCATCTGGTTTAACACCTTGATGTATTAGATACTTGTATCTACTTATAAGCGTTGTTGTTTTACCAGTCCCTGGTCCAGCTAATACAAGAACTCTTTGATGATTAATTTCAACTGCTAATCTTTGTTCATGATTGAGGTTCATCTAGTATCCTTATATTAATTTGTTAAAGCAAACTTTTCATCATCATCTAACATTACATAAGTTAGAATAGAAGGGTCAATATCTTCTTTGAACAGTTGTTTAAAATCGTTTTCTTCCCAATTTTCTTCCATCTCTTTAAGATTTTCATTAAATATTTGAAAAGAAGTTTTAAACACTGGTTTTTCATAGATATAATTATCAATACTATCAAATTCTAATAACTCTCGAATTCCACGAAGTTCATGCCAAAGATCTATCATTTCAGAAATTATTTTTGATATATTATTATTCCTATGATCATTTTGACATATTTTTAAACGTAAAATTTCATCAGTTTGTTTCTTTTTCCAAATTTCCTCTTCATTACCGTTATCATTTGTCCAAACTTCAAATAATTCAAACTCCAATTGTAGTAGAAATTTATGAACATTGTTTAGATTACTTTTTTTTATGTGAAATGTTTTATTTTGTAATTTCAAATTGTTCTCCATATTTATTCTATTTAATTTATCTCTCACAAACATTGAGATAAATTAAATAGAATAAATATGGAAACTTGTGGGAAATTTAGGACAAAAAAAAAGTTAGATTAACAACAACCTAACATATTTACCTATAGCATATTTTTTGAATTAATCAATAAAATAGTAATTAATTTTAAATATTATTTAAAAAGGAAATAAAAGGAAATGGTAGGTATGAATAATGGAACACGAAACATGGGTTTATTAACCTTTAGATTTGATATTTATTTATTATAAAATTCAATTCTAATAGTATCTCTACCATATTTTTTCAATTCAAAAGGCAAAAAAATGTTCGCGGTCTCACTCGGGAGCAGTATGAAGTGTAGCAAGTGTAACCAAAGTGTAACCAACACTCTTAGTGTCAGTAAGGGTTTAAGGGGTGTGGTTACAAGGTTACACTGGTTACACCTATTTTTAAAAAATTTTTTCAAACAAAAAATTATGACAGAAACACTATATGTTTGACAGAAATTGCTTAGGTCTTCTGTTTGTCTTGATTGTGAATATTTTGACATCCTTTTTATAAAGGAAATGTTCCCATTCATTCATTAAAGCTTTTCTTTTTTGTAACAAATTTCCTCTTCTGTAAGAAGCTTCAACTTTATTACCTATGCTGTGTGCAAGAGCCATTTCTGATACTTCATTATTGAAGTTTGTTTTCTCACTAGCCCAATCTTTAAATGAGGATCTCATACCATGAATTGTAGCGTCTACATTCAATCTTTTTTGTAAAGCAATTCTCATAGTGTTGTTGGAAATAGGTTTGTTTTTAGAAATCTCAAAAATATAAATGCTATATTTATTCAATTTCTTTAATTCTTTTAAAATTTCAATCATTTTAATTGTTAATGGAACTACATGTTCTTTATTATTCTTCATTCTAATTGCAGGAATTGTCCAAAGTTCTTTTTCAAAATTAATTTCATCCCATACAGCATGAATTACTTCAGTTGTTCTTCCTGCAGTTAATATGAGAAATTCCAAAGCACATTTTGTAACAAAAGAGAGCTCACTTTTTTTGAGCTGTTTAATAAAATTTGGCAGTTCTTCAAAATCAATAGCCTTAAAATGTTTTTTAATCTTTTTTATTCTTGGTAATGCCTGTTCAGCAATTTCAACTGGATCATACCCATCATAATAACCTTGAGCTCGAGACCATTTCATAATTAATTTTAGACGTTGTTTTATCTTTCGAGCAGTTTCTGACTTTTTATTCCATATTGGTGTAAGAACACTCAATATATTAGCTGGAGTTATTTGAGAAATAGGAACGTCTCCAATATGAGGATAAGCATGTTGTTCTATAGAAGAAAGCCATGATTTTGCAAAACGTTTATTCTTTAGGCTAGGCTCAACAATTTTATAGACATTTTCTGTACAAGTTTTGAATGTAACGAATGCTCCTTTTTCTTTTTTTCTTTCTATAAATGGATCTAAACCTGATCTTGCTTGTGATTTATAATGAATAGCTAGCTCTCTTGCTTTTTTTAAAGAGACTAATTTTATATTGCCTAACCCCATGTCTCTTCTGCGATTTCCTACCGTCAAACGCAAAATCCATCTTTTTGATCCAGTTGGTTCTACAAGAAGATAAAGATTATTTCCATCAGCATAACGGCCTGGTTTATTTAATCTCTTAATATCAAAATAAGTTAATTGATTATTAGGGTGCCTTTTTTTCAATTTTATAATCCATCCCACATTTTATCTACCATTTTACCGCATTCAAAATAATGGGCCCAGGAAAATAATTTCACCAACTTGTAATGTGAGTAACGATTTATTAGGAAATTATAAGACATTATATTCTATGTCTTATAAATTAAATATCTTAATGGCGGAGAGAGAGGGATTCGAACCCTCGAGAGGCTTTCACCCCTACACACTTTCCAGGCGTGCGCCTTAAACCACTCGGCCACCTCTCCTTAAAGATTTTATAATTGAAAAATTAACTTAATCATATTAAAAAATACATAACAATTTATGGGAAGAATATTAATTACACTTGGGCTAGTTTTTTTTGGAATATCAGTATTCAGTATTTATTTAGATGTATTATTACATTTAAATGGGAATTTGGGATACACTCAAATCGGACAAATTTGGTATAAATATGCCCCTAATAGTTTACAAATTGCTGAAGCAATAGTTAGTAGATATATAGATCCTTGTTCATCTTTAGAAATTTTCAATTGTTCAGGTTTTGTCTGGCATCCGATTATATCAACTTTTTTGGGTTTCCCATCAGGATTAACATTTGGTATATTAACAGTATTATTTGTTTATCTTGGAACAAAAAAGAGAAGAATAAATAAAATAAACTAAATCTTTAATGCTTCAAAAAATGCATTTTGAGGAATTTCAACTTGTCCGAACTGTCTCATTTTCTTTTTACCAGCCTTTTGTTTTTCAAGAAGTTTTCTTTTTCTCGAAATATCACCTCCATAACATTTTGCTGTTACATCTTTTCTAACAGCACTTATAGTTTCTCGAGCTATAACTTTTGAACCGATTGCAGCTTGTAAGGCTACCTTAAATAGTTGTCTTGGTATTAATTCTTTTAATTTTAAACATATAGCTCTTCCTCTTTTTTCGGCATGATCTTTATTTGTTATCATAGCCAATGCATCAACTGGCTCTCCATTAACAAGTATTGATACTTTAACAAGGTCTCCTAATCGATATTTATCAAATTGATAATCAAAACTTGCATACCCTGATGATACACTTTTAAGTCTATCATAAAAATCAAAAACAACTTCATTTAAAGGAAGTTTGTAAACTAACATAGCTCTCGTCCCAACATAGCTTAAATCAACCTGTTCACCTCTTCTTTCTGTACAAAGAGTTAATACAGAACCCAAGTACTGATCTGGAACAAAAATTGTCGCATTAATCCAAGGCTCTTGAATATAATCAAGATTAGATTCTGGTAGATCTGCTGGATTATGCAGTTTCATTGTATCACCATTTATTTTTTTAATTTCATAAACAACTGAAGGAGCAGTTGAAATTAACTCTAAATTAAATTCCCTAGTTAATCTTTCTCTAACGATCTCCATATGTAATAAGCCTAGGAATCCACATCTATATCCAAATCCTAATGCTGCCGAAGTTTCAGCTTCAAAACTAAAAGATGAATCATTTAAAGATAATTTTTCTAATGCGTCTTTTAGGTCACTAAAATCAGCACTATCAGTTGGAAAAAGACCGCAAAAAACAACAGGTATTGATGGCTTAAAACCTTCTAACATTGAATTTGTAGGCTTTTTATCGTCAGTAATGGTATCTCCAACATTACAGTCTGCTACAGTTTTAACTGAAGCCGTAAAAAAACCAATCTCACCAGGACCCATTGAATCAACATTTAATATTTTTGGTGTAAAAATTCCAAGATTATCTACAGTATAGCTCGATCCAGTCGACATAAATCTTATCTTTTGACCTTTGAATAGTTTTCCATCCACAATTCTGACTAAAATCAAAATACCTAAATAAGGGTCAAACCAACTATCAATTAGCATAGCTTTTAATTGATTATCTGCATTTCCTTTTGGAGGAGGAATTATTTCAACTAATGAGCTTAGTACGGATTTTATTCCAACCCCAGTCTTAGCAGAAACTTCAATTGCCTCTTTACCCGGTAAACCTATAACTTCATCAATTTGCTTTTTAATTCTTTCAGGCTCAGATGCTGGAAGATCAATTTTATTTAATACAGTTACTATTTCATGATTTACTTCAATTGCTTGATAAACATTTGCTAGTGTTTGTGCTTCAACTCCTTGAGAAGAGTCTACTATTAATAGTGATCCTTCACATGCTGATAACGAGCGTGACACTTCGTAAGAAAAATCGACATGCCCAGGAGTATCTATTAAATTTAACGTATAGACTTGTCCATCACTATGTAAATATTTTAATCGAACTGTTTGAGCTTTAATTGTAATGCCTCTTTCTCTCTCAATATCCATGTTATCAAGAATCTGTTCTCTCATTTCTCTATCTTGTAAGCCACCACATTCCTGTATCAATCTGTCTGCTAAAGTTGATTTTCCATGATCAATATGGGCTATAATTGAAAAATTTCTTATTTTGTTTTTATCTTCCATTCAAATAATTTAACCATTAAAAAAAAATTTACAATTTCATATTAGTAATTTTGTTTTTAGATTAAATCCACTTGACTAAAATAGTAATGTTGTTAGGTTAAGATTATGATTTTACATAATTTGTCAATATGTAATTCTTCGATCCTATGATGCCCTGTCTCTCGGGAGCCAGGGTTAATTATATTTTATGGATAGGATTAATGTGAATGACAAAATATACTCAATATAAAACTTTAGAAATTAAAAATAGAGATTGGCCAAACAATTTTTTAAATAAATGTCCAATTTGGTGTTCTGTTGACTTAAGGGATGGAAACCAAGCATTAGCAGAACCGATGGACAGCAAACGCAAAATGAAATTTTTCAAAAAATTAATAGATATTGGATATAAAGAAATAGAGGTAGGATTTCCATCAGCATCAGACACAGATTTTAATTTTATAAGAGAATTGATTGGTGATAACCATATTCCAGATGATGTAACAATTCAGGTTTTAACACAATCAAGGGAAGAATTAATTATTAAAACAATTGATAGCCTCAAGGGATCAAAAAACGCTATTATTCATCTTTATAATTCTACTAGCACTTTGCAGAGAAAAGTTGTTTTCAAAGAAGATATGGCGGGTGTAAAAAAAATTGCTACTGACGGAGCAAAAATAATAAGTGATAATATTTCAAATCTTGAAAAAACAAATGTAAGATTAGAATATTCTCCGGAGAGTTTTACTGGAACTGAGTTGCCATATGCACTTGAAGTTTGTGAAGCTGTCTTGAATGTCTGGGAAGCAAGTGAGACTAATCCTGTTATTATAAATCTTCCAGCAACTGTTGAAATGTCATCTCCAAATGTATATGCGGATCAAATTGAATGGATGAGTAAAAATTTTTCTGATCGAAAAAAAATAATCCTTTCTTTACACCCTCATAATGACAGAGGCACTGCTGTTGCTGCTACAGAATTAGGGTTGATGGCCGGCGCAGATAGGGTTGAAGGAACTCTTTTCGGGAACGGAGAAAGAACTGGAAATGTTGATTTAATTACCTTAGGTTTAAATTTATTCACACAAGGAGTTAATCCTAAGATTGATTTTTCTGATATAAACTCATTAATTGAAACAGCTGAATATTGTAATAGATTACCAATTCATGATCGTCATCCATATGCAGGAAAACTTGTTCATACGGCATTCTCAGGCAGTCATCAAGATGCTATTAGGAAAGGAATGGATGCTATTGAAAAATCAAATTCTCAAAAATGGGAAGTTCCTTATTTACCTATAGATCCTGCTGACATAGGAAGAACTTACGAAGCTATCATTAGGGTTAACAGCCAATCAGGGAAAGGTGGTTCTGCTTGGATATTAGAAACAGAACATCACATTAAAATTCCAAAACAAGCAGAAATAGAATTATCAAAACATGTTCAAAAACTAGCTGATACTTCTGGACTTGAAATTTCAAGCAATGATATTTGGAAAATATTTCAAAAACAATTTATAAAAGATTCACCTTTTAAATTAATAAACTTTGTTTCTAAGGCATCAAATAAATCCTCAGGTCTTGAAATAATTAATGCTGAAATAGAATATAAAGACAAAATTGATAATTTCACAAGTGAAGGTAATGGACCTATATCTGCTTTTGTTAACGGAATTAGAAAAAATTATAATTTGGAATTTACACTTAAAGATTTTGGACAAAACACGAGAAGTGCCACTTCAAAAGCAGAATCTGCAGCATATGTAGAATTAAAAGATAAGAATAATAAATCTATTTTTGGATGTGGAATTCATACTAGTATAACCTTAGCTCCAATTCTAGCTTTAATTAGTGCAATTAATAAAATTAATTAGGTGGTAATGGTGCATTAATAACGGTTTTTTGGAAAGAATTCATTTCATTTAATTTGATATACCAATTATTAATGTTTGGGAAATTGTTAAAAGATATCTTAAGATTAACGCATCTATGAGACCAAATTCCAAGAGGTATGTCTGCTAAACTAAATTTTTCACCAACAATGAAGTTTTGATTACTAAGTTGGTCTTCTACTATTTCTAATAAATTTAATATGTCTTTTTTTGCCTTTTCAGCAATTAATTCATTTCTCTGATCTTGAGGCAAACTTAATTTATGCGCTGTAAGTAAAGAACATGGGGATGCAAATGTAAAACTACCCCAATCAATCCATTGGTCAATTTTCCCATTAGTTTCAACATTTTCTTCCACTAAAATATTAAATCTTTTAGATAAGTACCTTAGTATAGCGTTTGATTCATACAATATTAATTTACTATCATCTAATACTGGCACACGACAATTAGGATTCATTTTTTTAAAATCAGAAGTTTGAGTTTTGCCGTGCACACCACCATAATTTAAATTGATAATGTTGATATTTGCGTAATTACAAAACCAGTTAATTTTCTGAACATTCGCTGAAGATAATCTTCCATAAATTTTTATTGCCATAAAAAGACCATTTTGATTTATAATTATATTTATTGTAAATTATGGATAAAAAAGTATCAATTTTAAATAACCGATCCGTTATAAAAATTTCTGGAAAGGATAGCTTATTATTTTTAAATAATATAATTTCTAGTGACTTAGAAAAAATAAATCTTGAAGAATTGTTTATAACAACTCTATTATCACCTCAAGGAAAAATCTTATTTGATTTTTTTATTATTAAAAATGAGGATAACTACTTTATTGAGTGCAGTAATAATCAAATAAATGATTTAATTAATAAATTAAAATTATATAGCTTAAGATTAGATGTAACTTTTGAAAAAGAAGATTTTGATGTGATTATTTCTAATTATTTTTATCAAACTGAAATTGCAAGAAAAGATGTTAGATTTAAAAATAATGATATTTATAGGCATTTTACTAAATCTAAAAATAATTTAAAAAGTCAAAGTTTAAAAGATTGGTATGATCATCTTAGATTTACAAATCTTTGTCCAGAAGGTGAATTAGAGATACCTTCAAATAAACTTTATCCATTTGAAATAGATATAATTCACAATAAAGGAATTGATTTCGATAAAGGATGCTTTATTGGACAAGAAGTTATTGCAAGGGTAAAGTATAAAGGATCAGTGAAAAAGAAATATATAAGTTTTAAAATCAATTCTTCTGATACGATTGATAATACAAATATTTACGATATTAATAAAAAGTTAGTAGGATCTTTAATTTATAATTCAAAGATAAATAATGATATTTTTGGTTTTGGACTTACAAAAATTGAATATACTCAAAAAGAATTAGAGTTATTCTGCAAGGACTTTAAGTTAAGTATATTAAACTAAGTAATAATTGTTTTATATTCTTAAATTGACATTTGAGGATTTAAAATTAACTTAATGATAATAACATATAGGAGTTATTATGTCACTTTTAATGCCAAAGGCTACAGCAGTATGGTTAATTGATAATACAACTTTAACATTTGAACAAATATCAGAATTCTGTGACTTGCATGTTTTAGAAGTTCAAGCCATTGCTGATGGTGATGTAGGTCAAGGTATCATTGGTTTTGACCCTATACAAAACGGACAGCTATCTGAAGAGGAAATCAAAAGATGCTCTTCAGACCCAAGTTTGAAATTAATACAACTTGATAGTAACAATAACTTTGCGTCTGACAAAACAAAAGGGCCAAAATATATACCTTTATCTAGAAGAGGTGACAAACCAAATGCTGTCGCATGGCTTGTTAAAAATCATCCTGAGCTAAAAGATAGTCAAATAAGCCGACTTGTTGGAACTACTAAATCTACAATAGAAAAAATTAGAAATAGATCTCATTGGAATATATCGAATATTTCTGCAAAACATCCCATTTTACTAAAATTATGTTCCCAAGAAGATTTAGAAAAAGAAGTTTTAAAATCTGGGGGTTCAATGGATAATCCAACAGACAATGGTTAATAAAGATAAAAATTTCTTAGTTGGAATTATTATGGGAAGTCAATCAGATTGGGAAGTTATGAAAGAGGCTAAAGATCAGTTGAATGAACTTTCAATTTCGAATGAACAACTTATTATTTCAGCTCACAGAACGCCTAAAAGGATTTCAGATTACGCTAAAAAAAGTTTGGAAAATGGTGTTAAAGTTATTATTGCAGGTGCAGGTGGTGCAGCTCATTTGCCTGGCATGATGGCATCTCATACACATATACCAGTAATTGGTGTTCCAATTGAAAGTACAAGTTTAAATGGAATTGATAGTCTATTATCAATAGTACAAATGCCTAAAGGAATTCCTGTTGCAACAGTTTCTATTGGTAAAACTGGCGCTAAAAATGCTGCAATTTTAGCCGCAGAAATATTAAGTCTTCAAAATGAACAAATTCGTAAAAAATTATCATCTTGGAAAATTTCAATGACTAATAACGTACCATACAAGCCAGAATAAATTTTAATTTTTTTTTTATTAATTGATGACGTTTAAAAATAAAACTTTAGGCATACTTGGAGGTGGTCAACTTGGTAAGATGACAGCTATAGCTGCAAAAAAATTAGGTTATCACACTTTCCTTTATTGCCCAAAAGGAGACAACCCAGCTGAGTATAATGTAAATGAATATATTTACGGTAATTGGGATGATAATAAAAAACTAGAACTCTTTGGATCAAAAGTTGATGTTATTACATCCGAGTTTGAAAACATTCCTGCAAAAACCTTAAATAATTTGTCAAAGATAACAAAAGTTTATCCATCAAGTTTTTGTTTCAGTATTGCTCAATTTAGAAACAAAGAAAAAGAAATGGCAGCTAAATCAGGTTTTTTAGTTCCAAAATGGTACAGAATTAAATCTTTGGAAGATTTAATAAAATACTCAAAAATTTTAAATCATGATTGTATTCTGAAAACTAATTCTCTTGGATATGACGGTAAAGGTCAAATTAATATTTCATCAGAAATAGATTTTAAAAAGATTTGGAATGAAATAAATTATGATGATTGCATTTTAGAAGAAAAAATTAATTTTGACAGAGAAGTTTCTATTCTTTATGCCAAAAGCTTAAATGAATCTGAATGTTTCTTCCCACTATCAGAAAACCATCATGAAAATGGTATTTTAAAACATACTATAGCACCAACCATTCTTGAACAAGAATTAGAAATTAAATTAAAGTTAACTGTAAAAAAATTTGCAAAATTATTAAATTTAAAAGGCCTTTTAACTATAGAGCTGTTTCAACGTAACAATGATTTTATCTTTAATGAAATCGCTCCAAGACCTCATAATTCATTTCATTGGACTATTGAAGGTTGTAAAAATAGTCAATTTGACATTTTAGTTAAATCAATAATGAGTCAAAATATAAATGATCAGGTAGTAAGCGCAAAATGGAAAATGATAAATTTACTTGGAGATGAGGTTGAAAATTTAAAACTTTTTAATTTTCATAAAGATCAGAAAATTCACATTTATGGAAAAAAAGAAATAAAAAATGGAAGAAAGATGGGGCATATCACATATCCAATTTAGTTGTTTTTTCCAAAATCAAATGGTACATCCTGATAGACTTCATTGATAAAATTTGAAAATAATAGAAAAGCATAGGGCCTCCAGCGATTAACCGGTAATTTTCTATCGTCATTGTCAGGAAAGTAGTTTTCAGGAAGAGATATATTTATATTTTCATTTTTATCTCTTAAATATTCATCTTTTAAAGTTTCTGCGTCATATTCTAAATGATTTAATATATAAAGATCTTTTGTACTTCGTGATCTAACCATGCCAACCCCTGATAAAGTTGATTCTGCAAGAACTTCAAGATCTTCATCAGTTAAATCTTGCCTTCTTGTTTCAGTGAAACGTGAAACTGGCATTGGAAATCTATTTGTAAAACCTTGAAGTAATCTATCATTATTTTCTAATAATTGATGATCGTACACACCAAATAATTTATCTTTTAAAATATGCTTCTCTACATCATAGAAAATTTTTAAAAAAACTTGACTCCCCCAGCATATACCAAGTCTTCTAAAAACGTTTGATTTAGACCAATTTATAATCTCACATAATTCATCCCAATAATTGACATCTTTAAAAGGTAATGTCTCAATTGGAGCGCCCGTGACAATTAAAACATCAAAAAAGTCATGCCTAATATCATCTAATGTTTTGTAAAATTGAATTAAATAATCTTGATTCGTGTTTTTAGGTTGATATGACTTTGTAGTCATTAAGGTAAGTTCGATTTGCAATGGAGAAGCTCCTATTAATCTTGCAAATTGAATTTCAGTAGGAACCTTTTTTGGCATAAGATTCAACAACAAAAACTTCAGAGGTCTTATATCTTGCCTTTCAGCATAACTACTATTAATTACATCAACTGCTTCACTTAAGAGAGATTCTCTTGCAGGCAAATTATCAGGAATTTTTATTGGCATTACTTAATCATTTGATTTGTATGAATATTTGCTTGAATTAAATCTTTGCAATATTTTGAAGAATGTATTGAATGGATTAGATTGATTAATGACATTTTTAAATTTTTTGATTTTTCCAAAATCAGAAACATTGTTCAATCTTCTTTGAAGAAAATCTTCAACTTTAGCAAAGTCACTTTCATTTAACCAATATGACAAAGTAGAACTATAAACACCCGATAGAATTAATCTTTTTGTGTAAAAAGAAAAATCAGTGGATTTATCTCCACAATCTCTCCAAATAATGTCACATGTCTTATATAACATGTCTAAAGCTATTTTAGAATTTTTTGGTAAAGCCATCATACCTAACGATATTCTTACAGCTTCTTTAAATTTATTTGCAGCTTTAAGTCTAAGTATTATCTGAGACTTAATTTTATCTGGTATTCTCAAATTTATAGATTTTGATTTTTTGAAATTTTCTTTCATTTCATTATCTAAATAGATATTAAATTCCTCAATAATATTAATAAGACTATTATTAAAAAGGTCTCGAACATTACCCTTTTCAATTTCTGATAATTTTTTTGATTTAATTAGTCCAACATCAACAGCAGAAAAATATAGAGTTTCCCATGACCAACCATCAAAAGGTACATTTTCTAGGAATGACAGCAATAATTTTGTTTTTGTTTTTGTTTTTTTATTAATATTTTTCATAATAATCCAACTATACTATTAAGTATGAGAATTTAATAGTGTTTCAAGAAAATAAATAATTTAATTTTGTAATTTAATAAAATACTTGCAAATAGTTAAAAAAACATGTTATTAAAACGCTCTTTAAGGAATTATTTATATGTATGTATCTGTAAGAGACAATAACGTTGATCAAGCTTTACGCATTCTTAAGAAGAAAATGCAAAGAGAAGGTGTTTTCAGAGAAATGAAAAACCGAAGAGTTTATGAAAAACCATCTGAAAAAAAGGCTAGAGAACTAGCTGAAAGCACAAGAAGAGTAAGAAAGCTGATGAGAAAGAGATTGGAAAGAGAAGGTTATTAATATTCTTACGTTAATAATTTTTATACCGTACATTCGTACGGTTTTTTTTTGAGAAATTAAATGATAATAGGTTGTCCTAAAGAACTAAGTAAAGATGAAAAAAGAGTAGCTCTAACACCATTAAGTGCAAAAGAGTTAATAAAACTTGGGTTTAAGTGCCAAATAGAAACTAAAGCAGGATTAGAATCAAACTACTCTGACCAAGATTATGAGGATGCTGGTGTCAAAGTTATATCTTCAAAAGATATTTGGTCTAAATCAGACATCATTGTTAAAGTTAGGGCTCCTTCTAACCCTGAACTTAAATTATTAAAACCAAAAACAACTCTAATCTCTTTTATTTGGCCTGCGCAAAACAAAAAACTTCTTGAAGATCTTAAGAAAAAAAATGTGTCTGTAATATCTATGGATATGATACCTAGAATTAGTAGAGCTCAAAAAATGGATGCTCTTTCATCTATGGCTAACATAGCTGGTTACAGAGCGGTAATTGAAGCAAGCAACAACTTTGGTAAATTTTTTACAGGCCAAATTACTGCTGCAGGGAAAGTTGCTCCTGCTAAAGTTTTAGTAATTGGTGCCGGAGTTGCTGGGTTAGCAGCAATAGGAACTGCTCAGTCATTAGGAGCAATTGTAAGAGCATTTGATGTAAGACCAGAAGTTGCTGAACAAATAGAGTCAATGGGTGCTGATTTTTTACTTTTAGATTTTGATGAAGATGGGTCAGGCGAAGGTGGATATGCAAAGCCTGCT
The DNA here is from genome assembly GCA_902615325.1 of uncultured SAR116 cluster alpha proteobacterium. Lineage (GTDB taxonomy): Bacteria > Pseudomonadota > Alphaproteobacteria > Puniceispirillales > Marisalimonadaceae > TMED54. The sequence goes on from CACMOJ010000028.1 coordinate 14,730, forward strand.
TCAAAAGAATTCATAAAAAAAGAAATGCAACTTTTTAGAGAACAAGCTCCAGAAATTGATATCGTTATTACGACAGCTCTTATTCCTGGAAAACCTGCGCCTCTATTATGGCCAAAAGAAATGGTTAAGTTAATGAAATCTGGTTCTGTTGTAGTTGATTTAGCTGCAGAACAAGGTGGAAATTGTGATTTAACTAAACCTAATAAAATTTATAAAACAAGTAATAATGTTACTATTATTGGATACACTGATTTACCAAGTCGAATGGCAACACAATCTTCTAATCTATATTCTACGAATATTAGACACATGTTAAGTGATTTAACTCCTGACAAAAATGGTAAAATTAATATTAATATGGATGATGATGTGATTAGAGGTTCTACAGTTGTTTTAAATGGAAAAATAACATTCCCTCCTCCTCCTCCAAAAGTTCAAGCAATTGCTAAACATGAAAGTAAAAATACATCAAAAAAACAAGAAGAAATTGAAAAAGAAGAAATACTGAAACAAAAAAAAGCGGGTTTTCAACAACTTGTATTGTTAATAGTTGGTTCATTATTAATGCTATTAATTGGCTTTTATGCACCTCCATCTTTTATGCAACATTTCATAGTTTTTGTTTTATCTTGCTTTGTTGGTTTTCAAGTAATATGGAATGTTTCTCATTCTCTTCATACGCCATTAATGGCGGTAACAAATGCAATTTCAGGCATTATAATTGTCGGTGCCCTTTTACAAATTGGTTCTTCCAATTATATCGTTAACATTTTAGCAATTATATCAGTCATGATTGCAACTATAAATATAGTTGGCGGCTTCCTTGTCACGAAGAGAATGTTATCAATGTTTAAGAAAAGTTAGCTATGACACAAGAATTATTAACAGCATTATATATTGCAGCAAGTGTTTTATTTATATTATCACTCGGTGGCTTAAGTGATCAAGAAAAGGCTAAAAAAGCCGTTTGGTACGGCATCATTGGAATGATCATAGCAATTTTTGGAACTATTCTAGGCCCAGATATGAAACTAGATAAATTATTAATACCAGCTTTGGTTGTTGGATCAATAATTGGATTAGTTGTAGCATTAAAAGTTCAAATGACAGGAATGCCACAACTTGTTGCAGCACTTCATTCATTTGTAGGTTTGGCAGCTGTGTTTATTGGGATCAACTCATCAATTGAACCCCCTCAAAATTTATCCAATGTTGAGATTATAATCCACGAGATAGAAATATTCCTTGGTGTATTTATAGGAGCAATAACTTTCACAGGTTCCGTTATTGCATATGGAAAACTTTCTGAATTAATAACCGGTAAAGCCCTTGTACTACCTGGTAGACATGTTCTAAATATATTTATGACATTAGCTTGTCTTGTTTTAGGTTATATGTTTTTGAATCAATATGGTTTATGGACTTTAATTGCAATGACTATAATAGCTTTTATTATAGGAGCTCATCTTGTTCTTGCTATTGGTGGAGCTGACATGCCAGTAGTTGTTTCAATGTTAAACTCATATTCTGGTTGGGCTGCTGCCGCTACTGGATTTTTACTAGGTAATGATTTGTTAATTGTTACTGGTGCACTAGTTGGTTCTTCAGGAGCTATACTCTCTTACATAATGTGTAAAGCTATGAACAGAAATTTTATTTCTGTAATTTTAGGTGGCTGGGGAGATAATGTATCTTCATCTCAAGAAATTGAAGGTGAAATGATCCCAGCAGATATTGAGACAGTTTCGGGTGCACTTAGTGATGCTCAAAATATCGTTATAGTACCTGGTTATGGCATGGCTGTTGCTCAAGCTCAAAGTGCAGTATCTGAGTTAACGTCTAGATTAAGAAATAAAAAGAAAAACGTTAGGTTTGCTATTCACCCTGTAGCTGGGAGACTTCCCGGCCATATGAATGTATTACTTGCTGAAGCTAAAGTACCTTATGATATTGTTCTTGAAATGGACGAAATAAATGAAGATTTTCCATCAACTGATGCCGTGTTAATATTAGGTGCTAATGATATTGTTAATCCATCCGCACAAGATGATCCTAATAGTCCAATTGCTGGAATGCCTGTCCTTGAAGTTTGGAAATCAAGTCAAGTCTTTATATTTAAACGTGGTCAAGGAAGAGGTTACTCAGGTATTGAGAATCCATTGTTCTTTAAAGAAAACTCAAGAATGGTATATGGAGATGCAAAAAAATCTTTAGATGAAATTTTACAAAAAATTAATTAAATAATCCTACTTTTTTCAATACTTTATTCTGTTTATCTTTGAGATTTTTCTCGCTAAAATCACCAACTAACTCATGGAAAACTCTATACCAATTAATTTCAGCTTTTAAATGCATAAAAACTGAACCAAGTCCAATAGCAGCTCTATCCATTAAAACAAATTCTCTAGGAGGTTTAACACCTCCAATTTTTTTCAACTCTTTATGAACTTTTTCAGCTGTTTTTCTTCCATACTGACCAGTTGGCATTTCAGAAATAGGTCTAATTCTATCTTCTAATAAAGGTTGATATATAAATTTAGCCCAAATATTTAATATTTCGATTAAATTTTTGTTTAAGTTTTCAAACCCCCATCTCTCATACGCAGATATTGCTAATTCAGTGTTATCGTCTCTTAGAGCTTCGTACAAATCAATAACTCCAGTAACAAATTCAGGCTTAAATATTCTGATACATCCAAAATCTAATAAATTTACACCTGCATCTTTTCTTATAGAATAATTGCCTAAGTGTGGGTCTCCATGTATGATTCCATATTCATAAAAAGGAACATACCAAGCCTTAAACATATTTAGAGCAAGTTTATTTTTAAGTTCTTGATCTTCAGTTTCTGATATAAAGTCCATGACTTTTTGACCTTCAATCCTAGTCATAGTTAATAATTTATTAGTAGAGAGATTTTTTATTGGCTTTGGTAAAGTAATTTCGTCAAACTTTGATAACATTTCTCTATACAAATTTAAGTTTTTCATTTCATGTGAATAATCTAATTCTTCCATTAATCTTTCTGATAACTCTTGATGTATTGCATTAGTTGAAATTGCAGAATCATATCTTTCATAAATAGAAAATATAAGTTTAAGCTGGTTAAGATCTGCTTGGACTGCAGAACTCATATCTGGGTATTGAAGTTTACATGCTAATTTATTATTTCTTAAATCCTCAGCAAAATGAACTTGTCCTAATGATGCAGCAGCAGAAGCTTGTTTATCAAAATTCTTAAATTTTGAAACCCAATCCTCACCTAACTCTGCCCTCATTCGTCTTTTAACAAATAACCACCCCATTGAAGGTGCATTAGCTTGAAGATGAGCTAACTCATTTGCATATTCTTTAGGGACAGCATCAGGAATTGTAGATAATATTTGAGCTATTTTCATAATCGGACCTTTAATGCCACCAAGAGCTTCTCTTAACTGTTTTGCGTGATTTTCTTTATCAATTTTAAGCCCCAGATATTTTTCTCCTGCCAGTTTAGCAGCAAGTCCGCCAACTGCTGAAGTTACCTTAGCGTATCTTTTGATTCTTCCAGTTGTAAATGAACCGTCTAATTTATCATCAAAATTATTAGTCATGAATTATAAAGTTTCTAATTCATCAATCATATTTGTAATTGAGTTAACACCCTTGGCCCAAAAATTATTATCGTAAGCACTTAATGAAAATGGCTTTAACAATTCATCATGCCTTTTAGTTCCACCTGCTGCTAATAAATCGATATATTGATTTGCAAATTTACTTTTATCACTATTTTGATATTCATTCCAAAGGGCATTTACTAAACAATCACCAAAAGCATACGCGTAAACATAAAATGGCGTGTGAACAAAATGAGGAATATAAGCCCATAAAGATCTATAATCATTATCTAATTTTATGTAAGGTCCAACTGCATGTTGTTGAGTTTTCATCCATATATCAGAGATTTCTTCAACAGTTAATTCTGATGCGACACGCGCTTTATGAAATTCATTTTCAAATTGATGAAATCCTATCTGCCTTGCAACTGTATTTAACATATCTTCAATTTTATTTGCTAACATTATTTTCTTTTGATTTTTTTCAGCCTTATTGAGAAGTTTTCTAAATACTAACATTTCTCCAAACACAGATGCTGTCTCAGCAAGTGTTAAAGGTGTATCTGAAAGAAGATATCCTTGTTTCCCTGCCAAAACTTGATGGACACCATGACCTAGTTCATGAGCAAGTGTCATGACATCTCTTACTTTACCCTGATAATTCATTAAAATATAAGGATGATGACTTGGAACTGATGGATGAGCAAAAGCGCCAGAGGCTTTACCTTTTCTTGGCTCGGCATCAATCCAATTATTATCAAAAAATTGTTTAGCAATTTTTGAGATCTTCGGATTAAAGTCATTAAATGCTTCTAAAACTATATCTTTTGCATCATCCCATTTAATAAGAGTATTTTCACTATGATTTAGTGGTGCATTTCTATCCCACCAATCTAATTTTTTTTTCTTAAATACTTTAGCTTTCCATTTATAATATTTATGTGTAAGATCTGGCATTTTTTTGGACACAGTTGACACAAGTGAATCAACAACTTTATTTTCTATATCATTATCTAAATTTCTTGATTCTAATATAGACTCAAAACCTCTTTTACTATCTTCGACATATTTATCTCTTGAGATTACATTTAAGATCATTCCAAATAACCTTGAATTCTCTTTTAAGATTTTTGATAACGATTTCCCTGCAATTTTTCTGCTTTCTGGATTACTATCTGATAATTTATTTAAAATCTCAGCTTCAGTTAATGTTTGTTTTCCATATGGAAACCTTAAAGCTGCTGAAGTTTCATCAAATAGTCTAACCCATGATGATCTTCCAGTTGGAGATTTTTCAACTAATATTTCTTCGACAAGAGGAGATAATTGATATTTTTTTCTTTTTCTTAGGTTCTTTATTAAGGGGATCCATCTCTTTGAAACCTTATCATTTTCCCAAGCCTTAAATACTTTATTCTTCACCGAGGAAATTTCTAAAGATAAAAATATTAGTTTTGAAAACAACACCGATAAATTGTCAGATATCTTTGCATTATATCTGGAGACTTCAACATCTTCCATATTACTTGCAAATGAAAGACTGCTATGCGTACTTAACAATCCCATTATTTCATAAATTTTTTCATACTCTTTTAAACAATTTGATATTTCTTTTCCTGATAAGTTTTTAATTTTTCCTTTCCATTTATCAATAAATTGATTTGTCAACTTTGAAAGTTTCTTTAAATTTTTATCAATT
>CACMOJ010000029.1 GCA_902615325.1 uncultured SAR116 cluster alpha proteobacterium
GAGGTCTTTTCCTAGTTTTAAAGAACCAAAACCGCCTGAAATTGACATCCATGATTCATCAATTGTACTAGCACCAGCATCAATATCATATACACCAGTGATAGTTAGACCAGTATCGGTTTTATTTGTGAACTTAATAGTAAGTTCATTATCAATGGCTTGTGCATCACCATCTGTTGCAGCAATATTTGATGATGTTGAAGAATAAGCCCATTCATAGGCACCTGTTACTGAAACGTCAGCTACAGCGTATGAAGATATGCTTGCAGCAGCAACAAGAGCAGATGATGTTAAAAGTAATTTACGCATAAAATCTCCTTTCAATTTAAATTTTATATAAACTACGTTAATTTTAAGGGGAAAATTTAACTAAATATATATATTAAATTGTATTAACATAAATGTAAATTACAGCACTTGAAATTATGTACCACTTTAATTAATCGAAATTGGAATTCTAAAAATTGCATATCAATATTAACTCAAAACTACTGGAGTTTATAATTGGAAAAAATATTAATTAATTAGAGGGTATAGATACCAAAAAATGAAAGATAAAAATGAAATTCTCTATTAAAAAAAATTAACAAAATGAGATAACGAAATAAATGTTAATATTACTTGAACAACCTCGGGGATTGTATCTTGACCTAAAAAGTCAAGCACCTTGATTTCTCAGTTGCAAAAAATTCCCGTAGGAATCCCGTAGGAATTGATCCTGGATCCCGTAGGAATCGCATCGTCAATGCAACTGAAATGCAACTGAGAGAGGTATTTGAGAAATGTTTTCTAATAAAAACAAAGACTTAGATGGTGACCCCTACGGGATTCGAACCTGTGTTGCCGCCGTGAAAGGGCGGTGAATTTACGTACTAGACTACCCAAACAGTTGATTTACTTGAGTATACTACCCAGTAATTCCCACCCATACCCCATCAAAAAGTGGGTACAAAATGGGTACAGTTAAGATTTGTTTTTACCCATTAAAGATTTAGTTCAAAGCAGCGATGTAAGATAAGTCTGCAAGAAAGAGTTCACCCTCAAGATTTAGATCTTTAGTAAGAGGATGTTCACCTATTTGTTGAGATGCGTAGAAGGTTTCTATTTGGCCAGGCTTGAATGCATTGACTTCTAAAAGCGTGCCTGATCCTAAAATAAAGTCATTCACTCCTAATTTAGCTAACTCTCTAAATCTTCTATCATCATAAGGAATAGTGGCACGCCATTCTTTATTACTTTTTTTTCGCCAAGATGACTTGGTATGAACTTGTCCTGAACCAACAAAACTTTTACATTGAAGACTTAATACAACTGCCGCAGATCCATCTTCAACTTGATCAATTTTTAAAACCTTAAATATCCAGTTATTAACCTTACCTCCTGGTAGCAAACCATCCAAGTTTTGTTGTCTATCTCTATGAACCATATTAATTCTAATTTCATTTTTAGAAGCAACTGCTTTATCCATATCTTTAAAAAAACGATTTGTTAATTGACAAAATTGTCTTTGTTGAGGGCTTAAGTCAAATTTATAAGGTTCCCATTCTGGTGGTAATTTTATTAGTTGGACAGAATTAGATTTTAATCCTTGTTTTTTGTTCTCTTCTCTTAAAGAAGCTAATTTCTTTTCAAGTTCTTCTCTTTTCTTTTTTTCATCAAGAATTAACTTTTGTTTCTCAGCCTTTTCTTTCTCTAGTGCAGCAAGTTGTATTTGTTGAGCCTTTTCTAATTTCTTTGTTTTCAACTCTGCTTTTAGTCTTTCTTGCTCAAGTCGCTTAGCTACTTCTTCTGTCTTCTTTCTTTCTTCTGCTAATTTAAGGGCTCTCTCTTCTGCTTTTTTTCGCTTTAATTCTTCAGCTTTTCTAAGAGATCTTTCTTGTTCTATCTTCTTCTGTTTTTCAGCAGCAACTTCTTTGGCTATATCTTCTGTTCTCTTCTTAGCTTTAAGTTCAGCTAATCTTTTTTCTTCAGCAAGTTTTCTAGTTTTAGCTTCTAAGATTTTACGTTCTTTTTCTTCTGCAATTCGACGAGCTTTTTCTTTTTCCAATTCTTTAGACTTCTGTTCAGCCAATTTTTTAGATTCTTCATCTTCTTTTATGATAACTTTAGGTTGATTATCAAGCAGAGTACTTTTAATTGTCAAATCAGTTATTAAATCTGCTAATTCAAATTTAACACCCACGTTATATCCTTCTTGAGTAAGTCGTTTATTTATGTCAAATTCTCTCATTTGAAAACCTTTTAATGCTGATATTGCTCTATTGAGACCTTTCTTTTTATCTTCAATAGAAAAACTATCATCATCATAAGGGACTCTAGGAATATTATAATTATTTTGAGTTAAATAACAGTCTTCACTATATCTGTTACTACCCTTGATTTTTGATTTGAGAGTATCATCAATACTATTATCAAGATCCGTAACAAAATGGTAATTGTCAAGTTGATTTGTTGGCAACCACTTTTTTATCCCTTTTAGTTTTAATTTATTTTTACCTTTAATTTTATACCCAACAATTAGTATCACCTGATTTTTTCGATTTTGAGTTGCATATACGTAATTAGAGCTAATATATGCTGTTAATGTATTTGTCCAGCTAGTTCCGTTTTTCCTTTTGCAACTTAATAATAAATTTTTAGTGTAGAAAAAAGGGTCTAAAGGATACACAGTACCTAATTCTTTTCCAAAAGCAGAAGATCCACCGCAAGTTTTACAATTGGTAATGCTATGAGCATTGAAGGAAAATATGTAAAAAAGCAAAAAAAAGATTTTTATTTTTAAATTCATAATAAAATTAACATAATGTAATTTACAAAATGAAAACAGAAAAAAATGCAAACAAAATGCAAACATTGCAAAGTTTTTGGAAATGCCGATATATTTTGGAGAGGTTTTAAGTATTGATATTGTTGAGTTTTTTGGTGGTGACCCCTACGGGATTCGAACCCGTGTTGCCGCCGTGAAAGGGCGATGTCCTAAACCACTAGACGAAGGGGCCAATATTGTTTTAATTCATAAATTAAAAAGCAAAAGTTATCAAGTCATTATATCAATTATATTAAATTCAACTTTGTTCTTATTATTCCACTCATTTGATACTAAATTACCTAATATATGTAATGACTTATTTTTTTCTAATGCTGTTAAAAAAGCAGTTTCATTAATATTAAAAATTTTACAATCTATTTTACCTGAATTATCAGAAACTTTAACAAGAAGATGTTGTTTTTCTTTTCCGAAAAAAACTAGTTTTTTAATAACTACATCTTTTATAAGAAATTTTGGTATTGGATTTCCTTGTCCCCATGGACCAAGTTTTTTTATCCAATCCATTAAATAACTATTTAATGCTGATATCGATAATTGACTTGTAACAGATGTTTCTGAGACAAAAGGATTTTGGAAAGCAAGTTTAACCTTAGAAATTAAAAAATCTTTAAACATTTCTATTTTATTATTTTCAATTGTCAGACCAGCAGCTAAGTCATGCCCTCCACCTTTAACAAGTAATCTCTTTTCTAAAGCTTGCAAAAAAAATTCTCCTATTGGAATATTAGGAATAGATCTTGCTGATCCTTTAGAATGATTTTGACCTAATGAGATTATACAACAAGGTCTGTTATACTTTTCTTTAATTTTACCAGCCAAAATACCAATTATTCCTTCACTCCAATTTTCGCCAACTAAAAATAAGAAATCTGGTAGTTTTCCTATTTTATTTTTTTCACTCTCAACCATACCTATTGCTTCTAAAGTAAATTTGTTAGTTAATTTCTTTCTTTTCTCATTAATTTCATAAAGTTTTGATGCAAGCTCATTTGCTTTATTAACATCTTTAGAAATTAATAGACTAACACCTATGTTGCTTGAACCAATTCTTCCAGCTGCATTAATTTTTGGCCCTAATTTGTACCCCAAAGTTTCTTCGTCAGGTATTTTATTTAAATCCGATATATCACATAAAGCATTTATACCTAGATTTTTTCTCTGGGAAATTATAGTTAAGCCGGCTTTAACAAAGCATCTATTGAGACCTCTTAAAGGGACTACGTCACAAACTGTTCCTAAAGCAACTAAATCTAAAAAAGTAAATAAATTTGGTTCTTTAATTTTTTTAAAAATACCTCTTTGTCTTAATTCTCTAGTTAAACCAACAATCATTATAAATGTTATACCAACAGCACTTAAATAATGATATTCAACCTTATTTTCTTTGCGCTTTGGATTGACTATTGAAAAAGCTGGAGGCAATTCATCGCCAGGAGTATGATGATCAATTATAATACAATCTATGTTTGTCTTATTTAATTCTCTTAATGGTTCATTGGAATTTATTCCACAATCAACAGTAATAATTAAATTTGAACCTTTTGAGACTAAACTGTTCAAAGCACAAATATTTGGACCGTAACCCTCTAAAAATCTATCAGGTATGTGAATATGAACCTCAATCCCAAAATATTGTAAAAATAATGTTAACAAAGCTGCAGAAGTTGCACCATCAACGTCATAATCACCAAAAATTCCTATAGGATTTTTATTTTCTATTTCATTTGCAATACGCTTAACTGTTTTATCCATATCAATAAAAATATCAGGGTCAGGAAGAAAGTTTTTTATCTTAGGGTCTAAGAAAAGCTCAAAATTATCTTTTGAAACCTCATTATCTAAAAGGATTGGTACCAATGCAGAAGGAAAATTAAACCTCTGAGAAAAAAATAATTCAAAATTTGTTTCTAATTCTGTTTTAGTTGATAATTTCCAGTAATTTTGATTAATTGATTTTTTATTTTGATAATAATTATTTTGATTACCATCCATTTTATTTCAATTATATATACAAAAAGCTAATGCGTTGCCAATTGTACCTTTTAATTTATTAATTTTTAAAATAGCTTTTTTCATTTGGGTACGTTTAACATTATGAGTAAAAATAATTAGATTTGCAACTTGATTACCTTTTTGTAAATCTTGATAAATAGTTTCAATTGAAATTTTGAAGGTTTTAAAAATACTAGTTAAATCAGATAAAATTCCAACTTTATCTACAACACTTACTCTTAAATAAAACTTGACTTCAGACTTAAACGATTTTGAATTTGATACCATATTAATTTTATCACCGTTTCTTAATAGTCCTGTTCTTTCCCCTCCTGCCAAGCAATCAAAGACATCCGACATAACTGCAGAAGTAGTTGGCTTTGAACCAGCTCCAGCACCAGTCAAAAGTAATGGTCCTGCTAGATTAGAATTAATTTCAACTGCATTAAGAACACCATCAATTTTAGCAAGACTATGATCTTTAGAAATTAACCATGGTTCTACTGAACATTCAAATGAATTTTTATTTGAACATATTGCAAGTAATTTTATTTTGTAACCAAATTCACGAGCAGTTTTAATATCATATAATGTTACTTCTGAGACACCTCTGACATGCATTCCAGTTAATTTTGGTAATTTTTTAAAAACTAAAAGAGATAATATTGCTAATTTATGTGCTGCATCAATTCCTTCAACATCAAAAGTTGGATCTTTTTCTGCATAACCAAGTTTTTGAGCAGTTTTAAGAACTTTTTCGAAATCTATAGATTTCTTTTCAATTTCGTCCATAAGATAATTTGATGTGCCATTCATAATGCCTGTAATTTGTACAATTTTATTAGAAACTAGACTTTCTTTTATTACCTTGATTACTGGTACTCCACCAGCAACCGAGGCTTCAAATCCAAAATAAACTGAATTTTTATTTGATAATTCTGATAAATCCTTGCCATATTCTGCAATTAAAGCTTTATTTGCGGTTATCAAATGTTTGTTATTTTTTATTGCTGTAAAACAAACATCCTTTGCAATTCCCTCAGAACCACCTATTAGTTCAATAACTAAGTCTATAGATTTATCTTGAGCTAACTTCTTAGCATCTGAATAATAAGTAATATTCTTTGGTATAAAATTACGTTTCTTTTTTTTATCTCTGTATGAAACAGCTTTAATTATAAAAGATTTTTTATATTTTTTATGTTTGGTTAATTGACCCAAAACTTCGCCGCCAACATTTCCAATACCAGCTATACCAATTGATAAAGGTAATGATGTCATAAAACTTATCTTTTAGAGAATTGAAAACTTTTTCTAGCTTTTGCTTTACCGTATTTTTTTCTTTCAACTGTACGAGAATCTCTAGTCAAAAGTCCAGCCGATTTTAACGCTGTTCTTAATTCAGGTTCAAATAAAGACAGAGCTCTACTTATTCCATGTTTAACGGCACCTGCTTGACCTGAGAGACCACCACCTTTAACAGTTGCCATTACATCAAATTCTTTAACTCTATTAGCTATTTCAAAAACATGATTGAGCTGCATTTGAAGAACTGGCCTGTCAAAATAAACTGGCATTTCCTTGCCGTTTATAGTCATAACACCAGAACCTCGTTTAACCCAGACTCTGGCTGTGGAGTCTTTTCTTCTACCAGTGGCGTAAGATCTCCCCAAATTATCTATTTTAGGCTCGATTGGCTGTAATGTTTCATCTGACTGAGAATCACTTTTTAATTCATTCAAATTATTCACTTCTTCATTCATATAAGACCTAACTATTTTTTCTATTTAAAGATTTAATGTCAATTGTTTCAGGTTTCTGTGCTTCATAAGGATGTTTACTTCCACTATAAATATGAAGTTGTTTTAAAACTTTTCTTCCCAAGGGACCTTTTGGTATCATTCTTTTGACAGCAAGTTGAATTACTTTAGAAGGAGATTTACCAGTTAATATTTTTTCTGGTGTTGTAGATTTAATACCACCAGGATAACCAGTATGCCAATAATAATTTTTATTTAATCTTTTTTGGCCTTTTAAAAGAACCTTTTCACAATTTACAATGATTATGTTATCACCACATTGCATATTGGGTGTAAAATGAACTTTATCTTTACCTCTCAATTTATTTGCAACAATTGCTGCTAATCTACCTAACACAAGACCTTCAGCATCTATAACGAACCAACTTCTCTTCAAATCAGCGACTTTAGGTATAAAAGTTTTGTTAGGTCTCATAGTATCCTCAAAATATAATGTGCTTTATATAAGCAATGATTTAATTAGTCAACAAATCAAAACAATAAATAGTAAGTTTTATAATTTACATATTAAAAGATTTTTTTTATGTTAACTAAATGTTAACAACTGAAGATTTTAAGAAACAGATTGAGGTCTTATCTAACGGCAAATATTTGTCCTATGATGAAGGTAAGTCTGCATTTGAGTATATAATGACTGGCAATGCGACTGATATATTAATTTCATCATTTCTAACATCCTTAAAAATTATATTTATTAATAACGGTATATCTCATGACCTTATTGCAGCTGGTGCGGATATAATGCGTGAAAAAGCAATTAAAATTAAAGCCTCAGACGATACAATTGATATTGTAGGAACTGGTGGAGATGGTCATAACACTTTAAATATTTCAACTGCCACGGCTCTCGTAATATCAGGAACAGGTATTAAAGTGGCAAAACATGGCAATTATTCAGCAAGTTCAATGTCAGGATCTGCTGATGTTCTAAATTCATTAGGTATAAATATTAAAAATGATATTTCTAATGTTCAAAAATGTTTAGATGAATGTGGTATATGTTTTCTTTTTGCACCGAAGCATCATAGTGCTATGAAACATGTTATGAACGTTAGAAAAGAACTTCATTTTAGAACAATATTTAACTTACTAGGTCCCTTATCCAACCCTGCATTTGTAAAAAAACAATTAGTTGGTGTTTATGATAAAAGTCTTTTAATGCCCTTTGCTAAAGCCCTAAAAAAACTTGGATCCACTAATGCTTGGATTGTATCTAGCGACAATGGAATGGATGAAGTCACTACAACAGGAAATACTTTTGGAGTGAAGCTATTAAATGGAAAGTTATCAGAATTTGAGCTTGAACCAAAAAATTTTGGAATAGAGAAAGTTTCAATTGAAAAACTTAGAGGTGGGGATTCGAATTATAATGCCAAAGAAATAATGCAACTGTTAAATGGAGAAAAAGGACCATTTAGAGATATAGTTAATGTTAATGCGATTTGTTCAATTTTAGCCTGCGGTTTCACAAATGATATCAATGAAGCATCTGAAATGGTGACTAAATCAATAGACTCCAAATCTGCATTGGAAAAACTAAATTTATTAAAACATATCTCAAATACATAAAATGAAAACATTATCTGATATTATTGAATATAAAAAAGAAGAGGTTAATATAAAAAAAAAGCTTTTGACTTTAACTCAAATAAAAGAAGAAAGCTCTAATTATATTCCAATAAGACCCTTTTTAAAACAAATAGAAAGCAACAAATCGAAGATAAGCATTATCTCTGAAATAAAAAAAGCATCACCAAGCAAAGGTGTTATTAGAAGTGATTTTAATCCAGTAGAAATTGGTCAAATTTATGAGAAAAATGGAGCAACATGCCTCTCGATTTTAACTGATAAAAATTTTTTTCAAGGTGACGACAAATTCATCAAAACTGTAAAAAGTAAAGTGTCACTACCTGTTTTAAGAAAAGACTTTATTATTGATGAATGGCAAATTGAAGAATCAAGATACTTGGGTGCTGATTGTATATTATTGATTTTATCATGTTTATCATTTCATCAAGCAAAAGAATACGAAGAATATGCTTTTAGTTTAGGGATGGACGTAATAGTTGAAGTTCATGATTTAAAAGAATTAGAACTTGCTAACAAACTTAAAACCAAACTAATTGGTATCAATAATAGAAATTTAAAAACAATGAATGTTAATATTAGCACCTCAATAAATTTGATAAATTATATAGATAAAAGTAAAATAGCAATCTCGGAAAGTGGTATCTCTAACTCAAAAGATTTGGAAAATTTAGTTCAATCTGGATTCAATACTTTCTTAATTGGTGAAGCTTTTATGAGAGAAAAAAATATAGCTAAAATGTTCAAGAATTTAAAGGCAATAAATGTCTAAAAAATTTTCACATTTAGATGATAATAACAACCCAAGTATGGTTGATATAAGTTCAAAGTTAGAAAGCAAAAGAATTGCAAAGGCTTGTACAAAAGTAATTTTAAATAATGAAATACTCAACCTTATTTCTGAAAATAAAATACGTAAAGGTAACGTCCTTGAAGTTGCAAATATAGCTGGAATTCAAGCAGCAAAGAAAACTCACGAATTAATTCCTCTTTGTCATTCCCTATCACTTTCATATGTAAAAATAAAATTTGAAATTTCTAAAAATAAAAACTTAATTGAAATTACTTCAGAAGCATGCAGTATAGGTAAAACTGGTGTTGAAATGGAAGCACTTACAGCAGTTTCAGTTGCTGCTTTAACAATATATGATATGTGTAAATCTTTAGATAAAAAAATAACTATTACAGAAATTAAATTAAAACACAAATCAGGTGGAAAATCTGGTATTTTCAATGCCTAAAAAGGGTCTTCTATCAGTTGATCAAGCAATATCAGCTATAGTTAAAAAAATTCTACCATTAAAAAATGAAGAGAAAATAAAACTATCAGATAGTCTAGGAAGAATATTATCTAAAGATGTTGTATCAAATCGAAATAATCCAAGTGAAGATACTTCTGCAATGGACGGTTTTGCTATAAATTCAAAAAATAGTACTAATGAATTTAAAATTATAGGAGAGTCATCTGCTGGAAATCCTTTCAAAGGGAAAGTGGGTAAAAATGAAGCTGTTCAAATTTTTACAGGATCATTCCTCCCTGAGGGTACTAACACTGTAATTATTCAAGAAAACACTAAAAATTTAACTTCCGATATCATTACTAACACTGTGACATTTGAAAAAAATCAAAATGTTAGAAAAAAGGGTATAGATTTAAAACTTGAAGAATTAGTTGCTAAAAAAAATACTATGATTAACTCCAGAATCATCTCTTCTATAGCAATGTCAAATAACAATCATGTTTATGTAAAAAAACAACCAATTATCGGAATTTTATCAACAGGAAATGAAATTGTTGATATCGGAAAAAAAATTGGAAAAAATCAAATACCCAGTGGAAATAATCTTATGATTTCTTCAATGGTTAGGGTTTTTGGTGGAATTCCAAGAATTTTACCTATAGCAAAAGATAAAACTAGGGATATTGAAAAAATCTTAAATAAAAATTTAGATTGCGATCTTTTTGTTTCTTCTGGTGGTGCATCTGTGGGTAAATACGACCTATTAAAGACTGTATTGGATAAAAAAAATAGTAATACCTATGTAGATTTTTGGAAGATAGCTATGAGACCTGGAAAACCTCTAATATTTGGGAAATATAAAAATATTCCATTTTTAGGGTTGCCTGGAAACCCTGTTTCTGCAGGGGTCTGTTCATTAATTTTCTTAAGAACATCAATAAATAAAATTTTAGGTATAAATAATTTTTTTCCTGATCTGCATGTTGGAATTCTTAATGGCGAATTAAAAAAAAATGATCAAAGACTTGATTTTGTTAGAGCATATTTTGATAAAAATGATAGAAGTAAAATAATTCCATTTTCAAAACAGGATAGTTCAATGATTAATTTATTTTCTAAATGTGACTGTCTTATTTTACGAAAACCCTTTGAAAAAAAAGCTCTTAAAAACACCAAAGTTCATTTTATTAAATTTCCTGATTTAATATAAATTATTGACTTATTTAACAATATATGTAAGAACAAAAGGTGAATATGTTAACAATAAAACAATCACAATTACTAAATTTCCTAATTAAAAAAATTGAGGATAGTGGTGCATCTCCTTCATATGAGGAAATATGTATTCACTTAAATTTAAAATCAAAATCAGGTATTCACAGAATAGTTCAAGGTCTTTTAGAGCGTGATTACATTATAAAACTTAATAATAAAGCAAGGTCTTTATACCCAAAAAAATATCCAAATGGTAAAAATTATTCTACATTAAAATTAGATCAAGACAATTCAAAACTCAACAACATAAATACCTTGAGTATACCACTTTTAGGTAAAATTGCTGCTGGATTACCTATAGAAGCTATTGAAAGTGTCAATGAAAATATAGAAATTCCGATTTCCTTCTTAGGTAAAGGTAAATGCTATGCTTTACGAGTTGATGGTGATTCAATGATTGAAGCAGGTATTTTACAAAACGATATTGCTATAATTGATTCAGAAAAAAAACCTATAAACGGTGATGTAGTAGTTGCGCTTATTGATGAAGTAGATGTAACTTTAAAGCGCTTTAGAAAAAATGGAGAAAGTATTGCTCTTGAACCGGCAAATGTAAATTATAAAACACACATTTACGGACCTAATAGAATAAAAATTCAGGGTGTGCTGACTTCTTTATACAGACATTACTAATAATTAGATATAATGATAAAAACTAGGTTTGCACCATCGCCAACAGGTAAACTTCATATTGGAGGTGTGAGGACGGCTTTATTCAATTATCTTTTTGCAAAAAGCAATAATGGCAAATTTTTACTAAGAATTGAAGACACAGATACAAAAAGATCTTCTAATGAAAATATAAATGTAATATTAAAAGGACTAAATTTGCTTAAATTAATTCCTTCTGAAAAAGAAATATATCAATCTAATGAAACCAAGAAACATGTTGATATTGCTTATAAATTACTAAAAAACGGATATGCGTATAAATGTTATCTATCAAGTGAAGAATTAAAAGAATTCAGAAATGAATCTCGTAAAAAAGGTGAAGTTATTAAGTCCCCTTATAGAGATAATTTGTCTAATATAAAAAATAAAGATTTTGTAATAAGATTAAAAATGCCTCTAGATGGTCAAACCATTATAAAAGATGAAGTTCAAGGTCAAGTCAGTGTAAATAATTCAATTCTAGATGATATGGTTCTATTAAGAAAAGACAATTCACCAACCTATATGTTAGCATCTGTTGTTGATGATTTTAATATGGAAATATCCCACATTATTAGAGGTGACGACCATTTTAACAATGCTTTTAGACAAGTCCAAATTATTAAATATATGAATTGGCCAATACCATTTTATGCACATATACCACTTATACATGGACAAGATGGAGCAAAGTTATCAAAAAGACATGGTGCAGAAAACGTTATGGATTATCTCAAAGATGGCATTGAAGTAGAAGTATTAAAAAATTATTTGCTACGACTAGGTTACTCAATAAATAACGATGAAATATATGATCTAGAAAATAATACTCTTGATTTTAAATTAGAAAAAATTAATAAAAGTCCATCAAGATTTGATATAAAAAAAATTACAAGCTTAAATGCATTATATTTAAGAAAACAACCGTTAGATACAATACTTGAAAAAATTAAAATAGAATTTAATATCAACAATGACATTTTAAAAAGACTTGAATTTTTATTACCAGATTTGCTTCAAAGATATACTTTCATTAAAGAAGTTGAAAATGATCTACTATGGTTATCGAGTGATTTCAAGGGTCATTTTTTTCAATTAAATCAAGATAATTTAAATCTTGTATTTGGAGCCCTAAATATACTAAAATCTTCAAAGTGGAGTTTAATCGAATTAAAGAAAAATGTAGACAAATTTTTAGCTCAAAGTAATTTAAAAATGAAAGATTTAGGACCTGTTTTAAGAACTGTTTTGACAGGTAAAATTAATACGCCAGATATTTTTAAAGTTATATTTATTCTTGGTAGAAATGAGTGTATAAAAAGATTAACAAAAGTTGTATGAAGGCGAAAATATGAATGATAAAAAAAATGCTAAACTAACATATAATAATAAAGTGATAGAACTAGACGTACTACATGGTTCTGTAGGACCATCTGTAATCGACATTAGAAAACTATATGGGGAATTAGGTTGTTTTACATATGATCCTGGCTATGGAGCTACTGGATCTTGTGAATCTGCTATTACATTTATTGATGGTGAACAAGGAGTTTTATTGCATCGTGGATACCCTATAGAAGAACTTGCGAACAATAGTTCATTTTTAGAAGTTGCTTATTTACTATTAAATGGTGAACTACCAAAAAGAGAAGAAAAAGAAGAATTTGAAAATGCTATAACACTTCACACAATGGTGCATGAACAATTAATAAATTTTTATAGAGGCTTTCGTAGAGACGCTCACCCTATGGCAATTATGGTTGGTGTTGTCGGAGCACTTTCAGCTTTTTATCCAGACTCAACTAACATCGATGACCCTTATGAAAGAATGGTTTCATCTCGAAGATTAATTGCAAAAATACCAACTATCGCAGCCATGGCTTATAAGTATTCTTTAGGGCAACCATTTAATTACCCATTAAATGAATTAAATTATTCTGAAAATTTTTTGAATATGTGTTTTTCAGTTCCAGCTGAAAAATATAAACTAAACAAAACAATATCAGATGCACTAGACAAAATACTAATTTTACATGCAGATCACGAACAAAATGCATCTACATCTACTGTCAGAATTGCAGGTTCTTCAGGGGCAAACCCATTTGCATGTATCGCTTCTGGCATAGCTTCATTATGGGGACCGTCACATGGTGGGGCGAACGAAGCTGTACTCAACATGTTGTCTGAAATAGGCAAAAAAGAAAGAATAATGGAATATGTAAACAAGGCCAAGGATAAAAATGATCCTTTTAGATTATTTGGATTTGGTCATAGAGTTTATAAAAATTATGATCCAAGGGCTTCAGTTATGCGAGAAACTTGTCATGAAGTATTGGATTTATTAGGTGTCAGTAATGAACCTTTATTAGACATAGCCATGGAATTGGAAAAAATTGCATTGAAAGATGAATATTTTATAGAAAAAAAACTTTATCCAAACGTAGATTTTTATTCTGGTATAATCCTAAAAGCAATGGGGTTTCCAACAGACATGTTTACAGTATTATTTGCGGTAGCTAGAACTGTTGGTTGGGTTGCTCAATGGAATGAAATGATTACTGATCCCGTTCAAAGAATTGGAAGGCCAAGACAACTTTACACTGGAAAAGAAACACGAAGGTTTGTTTCAGTAGATAAGAGATAATCAAGATAAAATTTTTGAAACAATCTTAGCTAGATTATAATTAAAACTACCTTTATTTTTAATTATTTCTTTCCTCAAGCTTTTTGATAATTTTTTAAATTTGTCTTTTTTAGATTCATAATTATCAAAGAATTCGCAAAATAGTTTAAATAAATTCTCTACATTACATTGATCTTGAAATAAAAAAGGCAGAACTTGTTTCCTTAAAATAAAATTAGGCAAAATTACATTATCAAAATTTACTAAAAATTTTGCTATAAATCCATTCAAAAAACTCGTTTTATATATAGCTATAGTTGGTATTGATAGTAAAGATAATTGTAATGTAGCTGTCCCACTGCAACAAATGGCAATCTTAGATAAAGCAATTTTTTTGAATGATTTATCAAAATCTGTGACTTCAATGTTATCATGTAAATTATAACTTTTAACCTTTTTATAAATTTCATCTTGAAAACGATTTAATGTAGGAAGTAGCCATTTTATTTTGTTTTTATAATGAGTGTTTATTTTTAAGACAGTTTTTAATAAAATATCAATATTATATTTAATCTCATTTTCTCTACTTCCTGGTAAAATTAAGCAATTTGAATTATTTTCATTTTGAAAATATTTTAGTTTAGAAATCTTATTTAAAAATTTTTCAAAAATTGGATTTCCTAGATATAAAGTTTTAACATTAAAATTAACAAAGAATTTATCTTCATTTGGAACAACTGAGATCAAAAAATCAAAAACATTTTTCCATTTATAAACTCTTGATTGACTATGGGCCCAAATTGTTGGTAAGACAACATGAATTAACTTAATGTCATTTGATGATTTATTTTTTTTTAGGCCTTTTGCAAGAGATAATGAAAATAACTTTGCATCAATAGTTATCAAAATATCAGGATTAATAATCTTAATTTTATCAATTAGTTTATTTAATCTAATCTTCAATGAAAAAAAATTTAAAATAATCTCTGAAACACCTAAATAGTTTATTTTGGTAAATTCAAATATAGTAGATACGCCTAATGACCTCATCCTCGGTCCAGTTACACCATAAAACTTCAAATCAAACTTGTTTTTATTTTGTTTTAGAATTTCTTTAATTAAACCAGATGCAATAATATCACCTGATTCTTCACCTGATAGAACAAAAATTTTTTTTGAATTCTTTAATTTAATCTTATTCACCAATACAAAATAAACAAAAATTTTTTTCCTGACAAAAAGATCTTATTTCGGACTCATTTATTATAAGTATACCTTTTTGAGAAAAACCTATACCAAAAAAATTGAACTTATACGCTAATTTTATTGTATCAATTCCCAGAACAGGAATATCCAAGTCAAGAGTCTGATGTAATTTAGGTGATTTTATTAAAACAGGTCCAAATTTATTATCTTCATTTAATTGCTTATTATAAAATTTTCCACACCTTTTGATTAATTCGTTTGTTCCTTCAATACCCTCAAGACCTAATATATGATTTTTTCTAGCAACGACAGATTGTCCAATATCATATTTTGAAATCAGGTTTAATAAATTTTTACCAATACTAACTGTTTCTAAAAAATATTTATAGTTTTCATTATTAAGCATTTTCCTATTACATACTATTTCATTATTTTTGAAATTATGTGTTATTAAAATATTAGGTGAAATAACTTTAAAGCCCTTTTTTTCAAAGAATTTTTTAATTTTTTTTAAAGTTGAATCATCCCCAAAAAATTTTGTTTCATCTAACAATGACTTAACTTCTTCAGAAATTTTTTTTTGGTAATTTTTCTGCCTATAAAATTTACCAGAAAAAATTAATTCTTTTACATTATGATCCTTAAATATTTTAATCATTTCGTTAAAATCTAACATGTCAACTATATATGTTAAGTTTTTATATTTTTTTGGATCAGAGAGATTTCTTATGGAAATTACTACAAAGTCTTTATTTTTATCCGCTAATAATTTTGGAAGATTACCTTCACCTGCAATGATACATCTGTTCACGAAATGCTAGGCCCTGGATGCACAATTGATCTATGCGAATTATTATTTAAAAAACTTAAAATTTCATTAACTAGAGGTTTGTTGCCATATACTTCCTTAACTTCAAGCAATCTCTCAGTAAACGTCCCTTCTGGTGCAAATAATAATCTGTAAACTTGCCTAAGTAACTTAATGTCATCTCTTTTAAATGATCTTCTTTTTAATCCTACTAAATTTAAACCACTCAATTTTCCTCTAGCTCCTACAACAGAAGAATAAGGTATTACATCTCCTTCCACCATTGTACTCGCTCCAATTATAGCATGCTTCCCGATCCTACAAAATTGATGAACAGCTGAATAGCCTCCTAGATAACAATAATCACCAATTTCAACATGTCCGCCAATCACTGCCCCATTAACAAAAATTACATTGTTACCAACAATACAGTCATGTGCAACATGACTTCCAACCATAAACAAACCATTGCTTCCAATCGTAGTGATTTTTGATCCAATTTCTGTACCAGGGTGTATTGTTACATGCTCTCTAAAAATATTATTATCTCCAATTATCAGTTTAGAATTACCACCATTGAATTTACTATGTTGAGGGAATGACCCTATGGCAGAAAAGGGAGAGAATTGGTTATTTTTACCAATAACCGTGTCTCCCTCAATTACACAGTGTGAATGAATTTTACATTGATCACCAACAACAACATTGGGTCCAATAATTGAATAAGGACCAATTTCTATTTCTTCACCATCTAGAATTGCACCATCAGAAATAATTGCAGTATGATGAATTTTTTTAGACATAATTTTAACTCTGTATCATTGCTGAAAAATTAGAAGTGGCCATCATTTCGCCTTTTGAAGAAGCAGTACCAGATAATTTATAAAAATTTTTTCTGCTACTAATTACTTTTACTTCCAATTTTAGAATACAACCTGGTGTTGTCATTTTTTTAAACTTGGTATTATCAACACTGGTTAAAAACACAGCTTTTTGCTTTTTTAGATTTTTGTTAGAATAAGATATTAGACATGCAGCTGTTTGAGCCATAGCTTCAATTATAAGAACACCTGGCATAACAGGAAATTCTGGGAAATGACCAATAAAAAAATTTTCGTTAATAGTAACATTTTTAATCCCAACAGCACATTCATTTTCAATTATTTCTTCAACTCTATCAATAAATAAAAAAGGATATCTGTGAGGGATTAAATCTACAATTTCATTATAATTAAGAGTAATAGTTTTGGAGCTACTCATATTCTTTTACTTAACATTTTATTTAATTTAACCTGAATTTTTTGCCAGTCCAATAGACCTCTAGCTGGATAACCACCGATTTTACTATTATCATAAAAATTTTTAAATACTTTAGTTCCAGCAGAAATAAGAGAGTTACTTCCTATTGTTATATTATCCGCAATACCAACATCACCAGCAAGAATAACATTCTCACCTAACTCAACTGATCCGGAAATTGCGGATTTTCCAGCCAAAATACAATTTTTTCCAATTATACAATTATGAGCTATGTGAACTTGATTATCTATTCTTACAAATTCACCTATAACAGTATCATCAATATGACCTCTGTCAACATTACAATTTGATCCAATAAACACGTCATTACCAATTTCAACTGCACCAATATGAAAATATATGTGACTATTAGGAGAACCTTGGTTAAATCCAAAACCATTTTTACCTATAACTGTATTTTGAGAGATTGTTACATTATTTCCTATTATAGAACAATCTATACAAACTCCGTCCATGATTTCTACATTGTCGCCAATCAAACAATTTTGTGATATTGAGACATTATTTCCTATAATTACATTTTTCCCAATTCTTACGTTTGCATCTATCTTTGAAAAATTGCCTATTGTAAAATTTGTATCGATAATCGATGCTTTAGAAATTAATGAGTGATTAACTTTATGCATTGCAGATTTTTTTTCTTTTTTTATACAAAATTTATTAATTAAATTACAAAAATCTAATTTCGGGTTTTCAGAGGGAATAATTATTTTTTTTTTGAAATTATTTTTTTCTAAAGATGCTTTTATCAAACAAACACCCTTTAATTTGCTGAAATCAGAAGAGATACTTTTGTTAACAAAAATTAAACTGTC
>CACMOJ010000030.1 GCA_902615325.1 uncultured SAR116 cluster alpha proteobacterium
TTAATATTTTGGACAATGATATATTAGTCTCAATAATTTTTTGCTTATATGTTATATTAAAATCAAACAAAAGTTTACTTTTAACGTTATTTTTTTTTTCTATTTGAAATAATGGTTTATCATAAGTACTTCTGAAAAAAGAAAAAACAGCTTTCTGCTTACTATGATCAATAGAATAGTCTCGACAAACCCCAGATGAAACTTGTTTACTATAAAGTTGTAAAATAAATTGTAATTCGGATTTTGAAAAAAACACCTTATCTTTATTATTGAAATTTAAACCTTTTGATATAATTTGTTGCATATTTTATATGATCCACATATAAGTATTCTAAGAATCTATGGTATTTTAATCAAGTGTTTAACTCATAATTTTATTAGGGTACAGAATGGCTGATATTTTTGATGAAGTTTCAGAAGATCTTAGAAAAGATCAATATAAACAAATATGGTTCAAGTATAAAAAAATAATTATTACAATCACTACTATCTTTGTTTTATTTATTATCTCATATAAATATTTAGAACATTATCAAGAAACAGAAAAAATTAAGACTTCAACTCTTTACTTTGATGGACTTGAAGAAATTAAAAATAAAAACTATGATAGAGCAGAAGTTATTTTCAAAAATATCTTAAAAAATGCTGATATAGGATACACTCTTTTAACATATTTTCAACTTGCTAATATTAAATTAAATAAAAATGATTTTAAATCTATGGAAAGTTATTATGACAAAATTATAGAATTAGATAACATTAATAAAGCCTATAAAGATTACGCTTTGATACTTAAAACTGTTAACTCACCATATATTAAAAATAATGAAAAAATTAAATTATTAAAACCTTTTTTAACTAGTCCAAATAATTTTCAACCAATTGCTTCTGAGTTGGAAATTTTATATTTGATAGAAAATAAAAAAATAAATGTGGCAAAGGCAAAACTCAATAAGCTTATGAAACATAAAAATATATCAAACAATCAGAAAAATAGGTTAAATACTATAGATGAAATTTACTTTAAATAATATTAAACTTTTCTTTATATCTGTTTTTATTTTATTGTCAGTTTTTGCGTGTTCTGATAAAGATGTTAAACCTTTTAATGGTAAAAAAATCGATATTTATATTTCAAGTAAACCTGTGGTTTCTAAAAATTTTAACGTTAAGATTGATGAAGTTGTTGGGAATAGTTTTTGGGCTCAAAAGGGAGGATACGACACTCATTCAATTCCAAATATAAATACTATGTTATCTTTAAAAGAAATATTTTCTAAAAGCACAGATCAAGGTATTTCAAATGAATATTTTAGATTAGCAAATCCAGTAGTTGATAGAAATAACATATATATTTTAAGTACAAATGGAACAGTCATATCTATAAATAAATCAAGTTTTATAATAAATTGGAAGAAAAAAATTTTTAAAGATCAAATTAACTTTCCTAATCTCGGCTCTATTGTTGTACAAATTAATAATGATGATTTATACCTCCATAACGGAGGTAATTTAATATTAGCTGTAAATAAAAATAATGGAAAAGTTAATTGGAAATACCAAAATGACGTTCCCTTTAGAGGGAACATTACTATTAGAGATAATTATCTATTAGCAAATGACTATAACAATAAACTTTTAGCATTTTTTAATAAGAAATTAAAATGGAAAAAAAAATTAGGTCAAAGTGACAGCGTTATATTTACTAACATAAGACCAATAATTCATAAGAATAAAATTATAAATCCGGCTTTTAATGGATTATTCCATATATTGAATTTGCAAGATGGGAAATTACTATTCTCAGATTATCTTCAACCGAATAAAAATACGGCAAAAATTTTCAGAAACAATGACATCATTGCAAATCCCATAATATTAGATGATAAATTATATATAATTTCTCATTCTGGAACTTTAGCGTCTTATGATTTAAATAATTTAAAGTTTAGATGGTCAGTTCAAATAGGAGGAAGTAACACTCCAATCATTTCTGGAAATAGTTTGTTTCTTATGGATAATAGTAATGTTTTATACTCTTTGAATGCTGAAAATGGTAAAATTAAATGGATGAGTCAATTTGATAAAAATGTTGAAGAGGGTTTTTATTTTAAAAATTTAAGAAAAATTAATTTTGAAGGGCCTTTTTTGATAGATGGTAAATTAATTTTATTTTCAAACAACGGATACCTTTATTTGATCAATCCTTTAAATGGTGAATTTATAAAATCTACAGAATTTGATATTTTAGGGTCTGATCCTATATTTGTAGAAAATAAATTGATTATTCTTACATCTGATGGTGAATTAAAAGTTTATAAATAAATTAAGTTTATTATGTTTAATATAGCTATTTTTGGAAGACCGAATGTAGGTAAATCTACATTATTCAATGCTCTTGTAGGAAAGAGAAAAGCTATAGTTTCAGATTTAAGTGGTGTAACAGTCGATAGAAACTATGAAACTGTAAAACTTAATGACATTAAATTTAATCTCATTGATACAGCAGGTATTTTAGATAAGGTTATAGATAAAGATAAAGCCATCATTCAAACTCTGAAGGCAATTGAGCAATCAGATTTAGTTTTTTTTGTTACAGATTATTCTTCAGGGATTTTACCATATGATTTTGAATTAAGTTCTATTCTTAGGAAAGAAAAAAAAAATGTAATCCATCTTATAAATAAATCTGACGTTCAAAATAAATATTTTTCTGACAAAGAAGTTATTAAAATTGGTTTTAAAGAGGTGATTTATATCTCATCAGAACATAAAAGGGGCTTTGATGACATTTATAATTATTTAATAAACAATTATAATTTTGATAATAACGAAAAGAAACTTTTCTCAAATAATAATAAACATGATGATATTAAAATTTCATTTATTGGAAAACCCAATTCTGGCAAATCTTCATTAATCAACGCAATTTTAGGAGATAAAAGATTAGTTACTGGTCCAAAAGCTGGTTTAACAATAGATACAATTCTAATACCTTTTTCTCATAAAAATATCAAATTTTCATTAATTGATACTGCAGGTATAAGAAGAAAAGCAAAAATCAACAATTCCGTTGAAAAGCAAAGCGTATCAAAAAGTATGTTAGCTATAAGAACTTCAGATGTAGTGATCTTAGTTCTTGATGCAAAAGAAAAATTAAATAAACAAGATTTAATTTTAGCTAAAAGAGCAATTGATAACGGGAAATCAATTGTTATTGCTTTGAATAAATGGGATCTTATTGAAGACAAAAACATGTTTAAAAGGTATCTTAGAGAAAAAATTCAGATTTCTTTATCTCAATTACATGATGTTAAAATTTTACCAACATCCTGCCATGAAGTATATGGAATAGAAAAATTGCTTGAAGAAATTATTAGTGTTTATAACACTGCAAAAATAAGAATACCAACTTCAAATTTAAATAAATGGTTTAAACTAATTTTAGAAAAACATCCTCCTCCGATGGTTAAAGGGAAAAAAAATTCATTGAAATACATATCTCAAATAGAAGTTTTACCACCTCGTTTTATAATATTTTGTTCATATCCAAAAGAAATTCCTTTATCGTATATGAAATTTTTAAAAAATAGTTTAAAAAAAAATTTTAAATTTACGGCTGTTAATATAGTTATAAATCTTAAAAAATCTTTAAATCCATTCACAAATCAAAAGTAAATATACCTTTTTTATTTTTTTTCTTGCTCATTAGATGAAACAAATTTTGAGACGCTTCGTATGGTGATTGTCTCTTAATTTCATTTTCGCCAGGCATCGCAGCATTTCTAAGTTTTGTATTAATTGGTTTAGGATAAAATATATATATATTAATATTTGTTTTTTTATTTTCTAGATGCCAAGTATAAATCATTTGTTCTAATGCGGCTTTAGACACAGAATAAGCACCCCAAAAAGGTTTTGGTTCTTTGGTCAATGGAGAGGAAATTAGGCAAAACTCTGGTTTTTTACTTCTTTTTAAACTAAATTCCAAGGATCTTAGAAGTCTAAAATTTGCTATCAAATTAGTACTTATAACTTTTTCAAATTCTTTGGGTGCCTGATGACATAATGGAGAAAGAGTTCCAAGAGTCGCGGCATTCATTATCAATAAATCTAATTTTTTAAATTTTTTGAAAATTTCGTGCCCTAACCTGTCGATACCTTTATAATCACTAAGGTCTAGGTTAACAATTGTTGATGTTCCTTTTAATGATTTTATTTCATCATATAAAGAATTCAGTTTGTTATCACTTCTACCATGTATTAAGACATGAAATCCACTTTTTGCTAAATGAATTGACAATTCTTTTCCTAATCCAGAAGTTGCACCAGAAACAAAAGCGCTTTTTTTAATCAAATAATTCATTTTTAAAATTTTGAATTTCTTCTACATTTATTGGATAGTCACCAGTAAAACAATGATCAGAAAATTGTGGATTACTATTATTTCTTTTTTTATACCCCATAGCAATGTATGTACCTTTTAATGAAAGAAAGAAGAGTGAACTAGCACCAACAATTTTGGTCATTTCCTCTAAAGTGTAATTAGAAGCCATTAACTCTTTATGTTTTGGAGTATCAATTCCATAAAAATCAGGATATTTTATTGGTGGACAAGTTATTCCTAAATGAACTTCTTTCGCCCCAGCTTCATAAACCATTTTAACTATTTTATTTGCTGTTGTTCCTCGAACTATTGAGTCATCTATAAGTATAACTCTTTTGTTTTTTATGCATGATCTATTTACACTATGCTTGAGTTTAACTCCAAGCTGTCTTATGTTTTGAGTTGGCTCAATAAAAGTTCTACCAACATAGTGGCTTCTGATTATACCAAGCTCAAAGGAAATATTTGATTTTTGTGAAAACCCTATTGCAGCTGAAACACCAGAATCTGGAATAGGAACAACAACGTCAGCATCTATTTTATTTTCTATAGCTAATTGTTCTCCTAATTTTTTCCTATATGTGTATACTGTTTTACCATCTATAATGCTGTCTGGACTTGCAAAGTAAATTCTTTCAAATATACAGGGTCTTTCATTTAATTTTTTAAATGGTTTAAAAGATTGAATATGATTTTTTTCAATAGAAATTATCTCTCCATTCTCTATATCCCTAACATATTTAGCACCAATTATATCTAGTGCACAAGTTTCAGAAGCTAAAACATATGAACCATTTAAAGAACCTAAAACAAGTGGGCGTATTCCAAAAGGATCCTTAACACCTATAAGCTTTTTATTTGTCAAAATAACTAATGAGTATGCACCTTTAATTTTATTCAATGCGTCAATAAGTTTATTTATAAGCTTTTTTTGTCGTGAACGAGCTACTAATTGTAAAATCAATTCTGTGTCTGAACTAGTTTGAAAAATTGCACCTTTTGATACTAAATCTTTTTTTAAAGAATGCGTGTTAGTTAAGTTGCCATTGTGCGCACAGGCAAAACCACCTACAGATAGATTTGCAAACAGGGGTTGTAAATTCTCAGATTTAGATTCTCCAGTAGTGGAATATCTAACATGACCTATTGCGTTTCTACCTGGCAAAAGAGATAAAATTTCACTATTATTAAAATTATCTCCCACAAGTCCTTTTTTTCTAATATTATAAAATTTTTTACCGTCGTAAGTTACTATTCCAGCACCCTCTTGTCCTCGATGTTGAAGAGAGTGAAGACCAAGAGTAGTTAATACTGAAGCTTCTTCTGTATCAAAAATGCCAAAAATACCACATTCTTCTCTAAGTTTAGTCATTAACTCCTCAAAATGTACCTTAAATAAAATTAACCACTTTTTCTATAACTTTAATAGAATATGTTTTGATGGGCTCAAAAAACAAAGAATTTTCAAAGAAAAGAGGGAAATCCTTTGTAGTGTAGAATAAATAGATCATACCAGACATACTGAACAAAATTAAGAAAAAACCTTTTGCAAAACCAAATACTAAGCCAAAAAATCTATTAAAAAAATTATTATAGATATTTTTAAAATCACCAACAAAATAATTAATTACTAATTTTAAAATAATAAAGATTGATAAAAAAAAGATGAAAAATAATATTATTGAAAAAGTAATGTTTTTATCTATCGAGTTAAAAATTATAAACTTATTAGTAAATATGACTGATAATATTATTGATAATGTCCAAATAAAAAAATTAGAGAATTCTTTTATAAATCCATTATTTAAGCCAATAATTGAGGTTGTTAAGAGAAGAATTAATATAATTAAATCTATGTAATTAATGTTTAACAATTCCATCATGTATTAACTAAAAATTGTTTAACTATTTTATTTTTAGATATTTTCATATCATTTGGTTTTCCTGACCAAGCAATTTTATGATTATCTAATAAAATTATTCGACTTGCTAAATTTTCAATTGAAGAAATATCATGTGTAATAGTAATTGCACTTACTCCGAGTTTTATTACTGTTTTTTCAATTAAGTTGTTAATTATTTTCCCAGTTATTGGATCAAGTCCAGATGTGGGTTCATCAAAAAATAAAACCTTAGGATTGTCACAAATTGCTCTTGCAATTGCCACTCTTTTTTGCATACCTCCTGATAATTCAGAGGGATATAATTCTAATATATTTTCATCTAATTCAAGATTTTTGATAATTAAAAGTGCTTTTTCCTTAGCTTTTTGTTTATTAAAGCCAAAAAATTTAGTTTCTTTGAAAGTTATATTTTCCCATACTGTTAAAGAATCAAATAAAGCTCCATTTTGAAATGTTACTCCTATGTTTTTTAAAGCATTTTCTTTATCTATTCTATTTGCATTTACAATATTAATTCCATCTATCTCTATAGATCCGTGATCTGGTTTTAATAAACCCATAAGGCATCTAAGTAAAACTGATTTTCCTGATCCAGATTTTCCGATTATTACAAGAGACTCTTTCCTTGATAAATGAAAATCTATATCATTAATAACAATATTATTGCTGAATGAAACTGATAAATTTTTTACATTAATTATTTTTTTTTCTTCCATGATTATTAAATGAATAATGCTGTAATAAAATAAGTACTTGTTAAAATTAGCGTTGAAGCTGTAACAACAGAAATAGTAGTAGCTCTGCCTACTCCTTCGGCTCCGCCAGATGCATTATAACCAAAGTAGCAACTTATAATTGCAATAATAATTCCAAAAACAAGTGCTTTTACTAAACCTTGAATAAGATCTATTAAATTGAAGTTATCTATAGTTGACATCATATATAATATTGGATTCAAATCTAATTTGAAAGTTGCTACAACAAATCCTCCAAAAACTCCAATTATGTTTCCAATTAAAACAAGAAAAGGTACTGCTATAATTGATGCTAAAAGTCTCGTTGAGATTAAAAACTGGATGGGTCTAGTAGACAAGGTTTGTAGAGCATCAATCTGATTAGAAACTCTCATAGTTGCAATCTCTGCTGCCATTTTTGCTCCAACTCTTCCACAAACCATTAATCCTGCAAGTACTGGTCCTAATTCTCTAAGAATAGATGTTAATACAATTTTTGAGATTGTGCTTTCGTCATTAAAATTGTCAAATCCTGAAAAAGTTTGTAAAGCTAGAACCATACCAGAAAAAAATGTTGTTAAACCAACAACTGGTAAAGAATAAAATGCAACATCTAATAATTGAAATAAAAATTGTTTAGAATAAAAAGGTGTTTTGAATAACCAAAAAAAGCTTTTAAAAATAAATAAAGTTAATTTACCTATATTTTCAATAGTACTTAAGGATACCTTGCCTAGTAAATTAATAATTTTTAACATTTTAGAAACAATTTAATTTAAACATACTTTCTAATAACACGATTTGAAATTAGTGTGAATAATTCATATATCCCTATTCCTAACTGTTTAAAATTCAAATTATTTAAAAAATCTTTATTTATCAACTCTAAATAAGATCCAACAGTTAAATTATTGGTGTCAATATCTGTGATATCTACAATAAGTGAATCCATAGTTATAGATCCAATGACTTGACACGGTATTCCATTAATCTTTATATACATTTTATTTTTCAAAAGTCTTAAAATACCATCAGCGTAACCTATGCCAATCGTTGCCAATTTACTATCTCGATGAAGCTTTTGTGTCCTTCCATAAGAAACTTTATCTCCTTTTTTTGCAACTCTTATTTGGAGAATAGGAACTTTTAATATAGCTGGGAAATTTAAACTTTTATTATCAAGTATTATATTTTTACCGTTGGCATCATATCCATAAATACCTATACCAGGTCTAGTTTGATCAAGAATGAATTTTTTATCTAATAAAATTCCACCTGTATTTGATAGACTAATTTTTGGATTTTTAAAATATGAGCTGGCCTCTAATATTTTTCTATATTGTATATTATTAAAATTATCATTGTGAATATTAGAATTTGAAAAGTGTGTCATTATAAATTCAAATCTGATCGAAGAAATATAGGAAATATTTTCTAAAATTTGATCAAGTTCATTTTTATCTATCCCTAACCTATTCATTCCTGTGTCTATGTGTAAGATGCCATTAATTTGAGAAAGATTTTTTTTAAAATCTATAAAATTATGTAACTGTTTTAGATTATTAATAACAGGAATTAGATTATTTTTTCTATATTCTTCAGGGTTATGGATCATACCTTCTAATACACCTATTTTAATTTTATTACATTTTAATTTTTTCCTTAACCTTATTCCTTCTTCAATTTGAGCCACATAAAAAAAATTGCAACCTGATTGGTATAAAGCCATTGCAGTTTCTTCTAATCCAAAACCATATGCGTTAGCTTTTATTACTGCTGATGCTTTAAAATTAGAGTATTTATTTATATTTTTCCAATTAGATTTGACTTCTTTAAGAGATATTTCCAAAACACTTTGCATTTTTAATAATCTTGGGAGGGTCTTTCGTTGTCTTGAATTAAATCTAAAAATCTAGTAAATTGAGCTTCAAATTGGATCTGTATATTACCCGTTGGGCCGTGTCTTTGTTTAGATACAATTATTTCCGCTTTCCCATGTGCTTGTTCACATCTCTCTTCCCAACGTTTAAATCTTTCTGAAAAACTCTCTCTATTTTCATTTTCTTTTTGAATAGGTTGCGCTTTATCTAAATAATATTCTTCTCTATATACAAACATAACAACATCCGCATCTTGTTCAATAGAACCTGACTCTCTTAAATCAGCTAAAATCGGCCTTTTATCTTCCCGTTGTTCCACAGCTCTACTTAACTGTGATAGTGCAACAATTGGAATATTTAATTCTTTTGCAATACTCTTAAGTTGTCTTGTTATAGCAGACACTTCTTGTACTCTGAATTCTGGTCCTCTCGGATTTTTGGATTGAAGAAGTTGTATATAATCAATCACTATAAGCTTTAATCCTTCCGTTCTCTTTAATCTTCTGGCTCTAGAAGCAATTTGGCTTACTGACAAAGCAGGTGTATCGTCAATATAAAAAGGTGTTTCTTGAATGAGGTTTTGAGTTTTCACTATATTTGAGAATTCACTTTCATCAATATCACCCTTTCTAATCCTATGCGAGTCAATCCCTGATTGTTCAGATAATATTCTTTGTGCTAATTGTTCGGATGACATTTCTAAAGAGAAGAACAACACAGGTTCTTTTGTTTCAATATTTGATTTTGCTGCTTTAAAAGCAATATTTGTTGCTAGAGCCGTTTTTCCCATAGAGGGTCTACCTGCTAAAACAATTAAATCAGATTTATTTAAACCACCTAAAAATCCATTTAATCTTTTAAAACCAGTATCTACGCCAGGTAATTCTGAACCTCTTCTGTAAGCGTCATTAATTAATTCAGTAGCTAATTTTAAAGTAACTTGAAATTTTTGAGGACCATTATCTACTTTGTCTTTTTCAGCTAAATTAAACAAACTTTCTTCAGCTCTTTCAATTAAATCTTCAGGAGAGGTATCTATTTTTATATTAAGAGAGTTATCTTTAATATTATCAGCAATTCTTACTAAACATCTCCTTAGATAGCAATTTTTAATTTCACTAGCGTAGGCATGAATATTTGAAATTGATAATACACTTCCTTTTAACCTATTTAAATAATCAGAAATATCTATTTTTCGATTAGGGTTTTTATCTTTTAGATATCCTTTTAAAGTAGTAGGATCAGCAATTTTATTATTGTCAAAAAGAATTAAGCAGGCTTGGTATATTTCTTGGTGAAGGGGTTCATAAAGGTGATAGTCTTTGATTAAATCAATAATCTTCTCGAGTGTAGTATTATCAAAAAGAATGGCACCTAATAAACTTTGTTCAGCTTCTAAATTATATGGTATAGAAATTTCTTCATTGGAGTTAATATTTTTACCATTATTTAATTTTATTAGATTATAAGAATTTTCTTCAGAACTCATTTCTAAATATTAACATACTTATAAATAATCTAAAGATTAATCATCTTAAAAAATAATTAATATAAATAGAGGTAGTATTTAAATGAACAGTTTTATAATATAATCAACTAGTAGATTTGGAATTTTTTTAACTAATCTTACAAAATATTTAGATTATATAATTTTTCACTTTTTATTGTTTGTATCTTTTTCTTCATCTAAAAGAGTGGCTTGAGGTATTTCATCTTTTTTAGCATCAGAAGTCACTTTGATATCAAGCTTATTCTCTTCAGATTTTTCTTTTTTATCTTTATCTTTAATTATATCATCAACCTTAGGTATTTTATCTTTTTTTTCATCGGCAGTTGATTTATTGTCTAACTTAATTTCTTCAGATATTTCATTTCTAACTTCATTATTTTCAGGATTAGTAGTAACAGCTTTACCCATATTTTTTTGTTGAGAGGCTTCTTCAAATGACCGCGCTACATTGAGAGTAATTTCGCAAGTAACTTCAGCATGTAAATTTATAGTAATCATTTCATAGGTAAGGTTTTTTATTGATTTGTTAAGGTCTATATTATTTTTTTCGATATTAATATTTTGTTCAGCTAAACTATTTACAATATCTTTCGTGCTAACGGAACCAAATAATTGACCAGTATCACTTGCAGCTCTAATTAATACAACTTCCTGACCTGAAAGTTTTTTTAATTTATCTTTAGCATCTTTAATAAGTTTTTCATTTTGAGAATTTATATCTATTTTTTTCTCTTCAAAATATTTTTTATTATCAGGTGTGGCATATAATGCTTTTTTATTTGGAACAAGAAAATTTCTTGCATATCCAGACTTAACCGAAACTTCATCGCCAATGTCACCTAGTTTTTTAATTTTTTCTAAAAGAATTATATTCATAGATTAACCTTTATTTAACTACATATGGCATTAAACCAATATATCGTGCTCTCTTAATAGCTTTGGAGAGCTCTCTTTGTTTTTTTGCCGATACTGCTGATATTCTTGAGGGTATTATTTTACCTCTTTCAGATATAAACTTTGACAAAGTTTTTATATCCTTATAATCAATTTTATTTTTAGATCCTGCAAATGGGCATGATTTTCTTTTCTTTTGAAAAGGTCTTCTAACTGCTTCTTTTGTTATTCTCAACTGTGTCATAATTCACCTAGATATAATTTTTATTTTCCATCACTGGTTGTTTCAACCATTATTGATTCTTTACCATCATAGTTCTTAATTTTAATTGTCATAAATCTAATAATATCTTCGTGAAGACGCAATTTTCTTTCATATTCTTCAATATTTTCAGACAAAGTTTCAATTATTAACATTGTGTAATGAGCTTTTTTATTTTTATTTATCTCATAAGCTAAGTTTTTGAGCCCCCAATATTCCTCTGCTAAAATCTTTCCTTTTTCATTTTCAATTATTTTTTTAAATTCAGATATAATATTATCTAATTGATTTTTTGTAATATCTTGTCTACAGATAATTACATTTTCATACAAAGGCATAATTTCTCCTTATGAATATACCGTTAGTAAAGCCATTACCGTTTGCAACAGCAAGGAGTTGGTGTGAATATAATTAAATATAAAAATTTTGCAATAATTTAATTTTAATTTATTTTAGTGATATGAGGCATTTATGAATATTTTAACTTTTCCTGGCCAAGGTTCTCAGAAAATAGGAATGGGAAAAACTTTCTTTGAAAACTTCTCTGTTGCGAAAAACGTTTTTGAAGAAGTTGATGAAACTCTTAAATTTAAATTAAGTAAGTTAATTTTTGAAGGTGACATTAAGGAATTATCTCTCACAAGCAATACTCAACCAGCTTTAATGGCAGTTAGCATTGCAATATTAAAAGTTTTTCTAGAAGTGAATCAAATTAACATTAATCAAAAATTTAAATTTGTCTGTGGTCATTCTCTAGGAGAGTTTACGGCGCTATGTGCTGCCAATGTCTTATCATTAAAAGATACAGCAAATTTATTAAAAATTAGAGGACAAGCTATGCAAGAAGCTGTTCCAGAAGGTGAAGGCTCAATGGCAGCGTTAATAAGCTCTGATTTTAGTAAACTTGATAACCTTTTAAATACAATCAAAAATTTTGGAATTTGTGAAATTGCAAACGATAATTCTCTTGATCAAATTGTAGTTAGTGGTGATACTAAAGCTGTTCAAGAGCTAGTAAAAAATTCTTCAAAATTTTCTATAAAAAGAGCATTGTTATTAAATGTCAGTGCACCGTTTCACTGTAGTTTAATGATGCCAGCGCAAATTAGATTACAAAATGAGTTAAAAGAAATAACTTTTAATACTCCAGATCTTCCTATTATATGTAACTATACTGCAATCGCTGAGAATGATCCTATTAAATTAAAAGAGAATATTATAAAACAAGTTACTAGTAAAGTTAGGTGGAAGGAAACAATGAAATATGTTTACGACAAGAAGATTGAAACAGTCATAGAATGTGGATCAGGTAAAGTCTTATCTGGATTATTTAAAAGATTTTCTAAAGATTTTAATGTTCACAATATTGAAACGATTGAAGATTTAGAAAATATAGAAATCTAAATTAGGGAGTTAGTATGTTCGCAATCAAAAATAAAACAGTTTTATTAACGGGTTCCACTGGAGGCATTGGAAAAGAAATTGCATATAAAATGTCATCATTAGGTGCAAAGTTGATATTAACTGGTACAAATGAAGACAAATTAAAAGATTTATCAAGTAAATTACCAAACCAAAATTATTATGCTGTGTTAAATTTAGACAAAAGTCAAAATATAGAATATTTATCAAATGAATTGGAAAAAAAAGGAGATGAAGTTGATATTTTAATTAACAATGCAGGAATCACTAAGGATAATTTA
This sequence comes from uncultured SAR116 cluster alpha proteobacterium, assembly GCA_902615325.1. Classification (GTDB taxonomy): domain Bacteria; phylum Pseudomonadota; class Alphaproteobacteria; order Puniceispirillales; family Marisalimonadaceae; genus TMED54. The sequence goes on from CACMOJ010000030.1 coordinate 13,275, forward strand.
TTTTTAAGAATGAAAGAGGATGAATGGGAATCTGTGCTAAACATTAATCTAAATTCTACTGTTTTATTGACCCAAAAAATTATAAAAGGAATGATAAAAAGGAAGTCGGGTAGGATTATATTTATCACTTCAATAATTGGTCATTCAGGTAATCCTGGTCAATCTAATTATTCTGCTTCAAAAGCAGGACTTACTGCTTTTTCAAAATCAATAGCTGCTGAAGTGGCAAGTAGAGGCATCACTTCAAACTGTATTGCTCCAGGTTTCATAAAGACACCAATGACGGATAAGTTAACAGAAGATCAAAAAAATCAGATTTTAAAAAATATTCCTGCTTCTAGATTTGGATCGCCAATTGATGTGGCCTCTGCATGTATATTTTTGTCTAGCGACGAAGCAAATTTTATAACTGGTTCAACTCTCCATGTAAACGGAGGAATGGGGATGTTTTAAAAATAAAATAATCTTCTTGGCATAATTTATCAAATATGTTAGAGGAAAATCTTTAGTAAAGAGAGGATACAAATGAGTGACATTGAAAATAGAGTTAAGAAAATTGTTGTAGAGCATCTCGGGATCGATGAATCAAAAGTTTTAGAAACAGCTAGTTTTATAGATGATCTTGGTGCAGACAGCCTAGATACAGTTGAACTAGTTATGGCGTTTGAAGAAGAATTTGATTGTGAAATACCAGATGATGCTGCTGAAAAAATTCAAACTGTTAAAGATGCTATTGATTTTTTAAAAGAGAACTCAAAATAATTTTTAATGCGTGAAGTTGTTGTAACTGGCATAGGTCTTGTAACACCTCTTGGTGTTGGCCAAAAAATTAATTGGAAAAGATTGATTAATGGCTATAGTGGCATTAGAAAAATTGATACTTTCAACACCGACGATTTGCCTTGTAAAATTGCGGGTCAAATACCACACTTTTCAAATGATCCAGAAGGTGGATTAAACATAAATGATTGGATTGATGCAAAAGATCTTAGAAGGATTGATAGATTTATAGCTTATGGATTAATTGCTGCACAAATGGCTATAGAAGACTCTAAATGGGAACCTACTGATCTAGAAGATAATAAAAAAACAGGTGTTTTAGTAGGTTCAGGTATTGGTGGTTTGGAGACTATAGCTAATACGACCGAGATTTTAAATACGAAAGGGGTAAGAAAGATTAGTCCATTTTTTATTCCATCAGCACTAATAAATTTAATTTCTGGCCAGATTAGTATCAAATATAATTTCAAAGGACCTAATCATTCAGTTGTAACAGCATGCTCTACAGGCGCACATGCAATAGGTGATGCTGCTAAAATTATTGAAAGTGGTAAAGCTAATGTTATGATTGCTGGAGGAGCTGAGGCTGCATGTTGCAGAATTGGTATGGCAGGTTTTTCTGCAGCAAAAGCCTTAAGTACTAACTTTAATGACAAACCTCAAGAGGCTTCAAGGCCTTGGGATCGAGATAGGGATGGTTTTGTTATGGGAGAAGGTTCAGGAATAGTAGTTCTGGAAGAGAAAGAACATGCACAGAAAAGAGGAGCTAAGATTTATGCTAAAATTATGGGTTATGGACTTTCTGGTGACGCTTATCACATAACTGCTCCTTCATCAGATGGTGATGGAGGTTTTAGGGCAATGAATGCGGCTTTAAATGAAGCTAAACTTAAGCCAAATGATATTGACTACATTAATGCCCACGGGACTTCTACTCCCTTAGGAGATATGATTGAGTTAAAAGCTGTAAAAAAGCTTTTTTATTCAAATTTAAATAATCTTTCCATAAGCTCTACAAAATCATCAACTGGACATTTACTTGGAGCAGCAGGAGCTGTTGAGGCAATTTATTCATTATTATCAATACAAAACCAAGAAGTTCCTCCTACTATTAACTTAATAAACCCTGATGAGGGTACTTCTGAATTTGATCTTGTTCCAAATAAATCCAAAAAGAAAATTGTTAATAATATTCTGTCTAATTCTTTTGGATTTGGTGGAACTAATGCAAGTTTAGTCTTTGGCAGAATTGATTAAGAAATTTAAATTTCTTTTTCTATTTTTTATTTTCATAAGCTTAATTTTTTATTATGTAGCTAATTTAATTAACTCAATTTTTATAAACCCAATAACAAAAAATAATAAATTCATAGTCATAGAAAAGAATTTTAATGAAACTGACTTTTTGCAATATTTAAATAAAAATGAAATTAACGTTCCCAAAATTCATTGGCATTTTTCAAAATTTTTTACCAAAAATAAATTTGTATTAAAGCGTGGTGAATTTTTTCTTTCTAAAAAAGACACTCTTATTGATTTTCTTGAAAAGATTAACAACAACAAAGTTCATTATAGAAAATTTACTCTTATAGAAGGAACAAATTCTAAACAATTGAAAATTAAATTAATTGAAGCGCCGGGACTAACAGGTAAGATCCCTTTCCTAAATGAAGGTAAATTCAAACCAGATACATATTTTTACAAGTGGGGAGATAGTATAATCTCACTTTTAAAAAAAATGGAAATAGAACAAAATAAAATCATTGAATCTAATTGGAATAGTAGAAAAAAAAGTAAATTTATCAAATCAAAATTTGATGTATTAATATTAGCATCTATAATTGAAAAAGAAGGGAAAAAAAGTGACGAGTTAAAAAATATTGCGAGTGTTTTTTTGAATAGATTAGATAAAAATATGAGATTGCAATCTGATGTTACAGTAGCTTTTGCTTTAAATAAAAAAGGAACTGATTTAAACAAATCAGACCTGAAGTCAAAAAATTATTTTAATACTTATAGATATAAAGGTTTACCACCTGGACCTATTTCTTATCCAGGCAAAAATGCAATTTTAGCTGTATTATACCCTAATGATACAAATTATCTATATTTTGTTTCTGATGGGAAAGGTGGACATAGATTTTCAAAAACCTTATTAGAACATAAAAAAAACATCAAGTTATGGATAAAGGATCTTAAAAATTATGGTCAAAATTAAAAATGAGGGAGTTTTACTTGTTATATCTTCGCCATCTGGGACTGGGAAAACAACAATCTGCAAAAAATTAATTGAGTATGATAAAAATATTCATCTATCTGTGTCTGTTACAACAAGAAAAAAAAGAAAAAATGAAGTAGAAGGAAAAGATTATTATTTTAAAACAAAAAAAGATTTTTTAAATTTAAAATCTGAAAACTCTTTTATTGAAGATGCTTTTGTTTTTGAAAATTACTATGGAACCTTGAAATCAGAAGTTCTAGAAAATTTAAAGAATGGTATTGATGTACTAATCGATATAGATTGGCAAGGTACAAGACAAATTACAAAAGCAATGAAAGGTAAACTAATTAAAATATTTTTATTGCCTCCTAGCATAAATGAATTAAAAAAAAGGTTAAGCAAAAGAAATAGCGATAGCATTAAAGAAATAAACTTTAGAATGTCTAGAGCACTTCAAGAAATTAAGCATTATGATGAATATGACTACGTATTGATTAATGATAATTTGGATAAGACATTTCGAGACATTTTAAAGATTTTAGAAACTGAAAGATTAAAATTATTTAGACAAACTTATTTATTTGATTTTGTAAAAAAATTAAACTTAATTTAAATTTGTTTCAAATTTAATTCTAATTTACAAAATTCTTCTAATGTTAAATCTCCTGGTCTAATGTTTGGATCTATATTTATTGATTCTAAAAATGAAGATCCACCTTCTTTTTTGAATATAGATCTAAGCATTTTTCGTTTTTTTGAAAAAACAAACTGTGTTAATTCTTCCATTTTTTTAAAATTATAATCATAAGTTTTATTTATGTGTGGAATAAACTCAACTAAGCTGGATTGGACCTTTGGTTTCGGGAAAAAGGCAGTATCTGGAATATCAAACAAAATTTTTACTTTTGTTTGAAGTTGCGATATTACTGAAATTCTACTATAATTTTTTGCTCCAGGTTTAGCTACAATTCTATTAGCAACTTCTTTTTGAAATAACATAGTCAATTTTGTGAATTGATTTGAATTTTTCAATAAATTTATAAGAATTTTGGTACTTATATTGTAGGGTAGGTTTGCAATAACTTGTTTAGGGCTTTTACCTAATTTCCATATTGGAAAATTTAGAGCATCTTTATTATGAATTTCTATGAAGCTATAATTATCTCTTAAATTTTCAAGTAATTTAATTAAACTTTTATCTTTTTCAATCAGTATAATTTTATTTACATTTGATTTTAATATGGACTTTGTTAGGGTTCCTGCTCCTGGCCCTATTTCTATTACGGTATTAGAAAGTGGCAATGAATGTTTTACAATTTTATCTGTTATATTTGAGTCAAATAAAAAATTTTGCCCAAATGATTTCTTAAATTTAAAATTGTAGCTTTTCAGTTTTTCTAAATTAATAGACATATTTTTTATTTATTAAATCTTCTGCTTTTTTGATAGCTAAAATTAAACTATTTGGGTTTGCTTTTTTCTTCCCTGCAATATCTAACGCAGTACCATGGTCAGGAGAAGTTCTAATAAAGTCTAAACCAAGCGTTATATTTATGATATTTCCAGAGTAAAGAGTTTTTATAGGGATTAACGCTTGATCATGATACATACAAACGGCAACATCATACTCTCTAATTAAATTTCTTTGAAATAACGTATCTCCAGGGAATGGGCCTTTAACATTTAATCCCATTTCTTTCAATTTTTTAATTGCAGGTTTAATTATTGTTAATTCTTCTTTTCCAATTTTCCCACTGTCACCAGAATGTGGATTCAAACCTGATAAATAGATTATTGGATTCAAAATTTTATAAAGTTTTATTAATTCTCTATTTAAAACTTTAATTTTATCAATTATCATTTTTATATTTAATTCTTGAGATATTGA
>CACMOJ010000031.1 GCA_902615325.1 uncultured SAR116 cluster alpha proteobacterium
TAAGATACAATTGCTTGTGAATAAATATTATCAATATGTTTTATAATATCATTTACATTTTCAAGATGAATTTTTTTCGGAGCGTGTTTCATATTTTCCCAGAGTGGTTCTTGTGCATGACACATAGAACATTTAGAAATAATTATTTCTTCTGATGCCAATTTAAGATCTTTTGGAATTTGTTCTATGATTGCATTTGCTCTTTCATCATTATTTGCGAGGTTAGGCTTACCTTTTTCAGACAAATACACTGAAAATAGAATTATAATTAATACAGGAGCCCAAAGTAAGTAAGGGGGTTTCTTTCCAGAATGTTTTATATTGAAAAATTGTCTAATCAATGCACCAGTAATTATTATTAATGAAATTATTATCCAGGAATAATCAGTAGCGTATATTGTTGGGTAGTGATTACTTATCATTATAAATATCACAGGGAGAGTTAAATAATTATTATGTAAAGATCTTTGTTTTGCAGTTATCCCGTGAATTGAATCAGGTTTTTTATTTTCGAGTAAACTCTGAACTACTTTCTTTTGTCCAGGAATTATAATCATTAAAACATTAGCTACCATTATAGTTCCTAACATTGAACCAATTTGCATATAAGCTCCTCGGTGTGAAAAAACTTGAAAATATAACCAACTAAAAAATGTAAATACTAGAAGTATGATGATTGATAGCATTATATTATTTTTATTTACTGTTTTCTTACAAATATAATTGTATAAAACCCATCCTAAAATAATTCCAATTAATGAAAGTGAGATTGCTTCTAAATTTGAAAGATCAAATTTTTCAATTTCAATCATGTAAAGATCAGCACTAATATAATAAATTAGAATTAAAAGTAAAAATCCAGAAATCCAAGTAGCGTAAGCCTCCCATTTGAACCAAGTTAGTTGAGACGGAAGTTTATCTGGGGCTACAAGATATTTTACTATTTGGTAGAAGCCTCCACCATGAACTTGCCAAGCTTCACCATGAGCTTCTTTAGGAATATCTTTTCTTTTTAGTAAACTTAAATCTAAAGCAATAAAATAAAAACTTGATCCAATCCATGCTATTCCTGCAATCACATGTAGCCACCTAACTAAAAATTCAGTCCATTCAAGAAAAATATAAGACACTTTAGCTTCCTCTATAAGTGCTATAACCAAATGGAGAAACTAATAATGGAATATGATAATGACTTTGTTCGTTAATTGAAAAATCAATATTAATCTTGTCGTAAAAAGAATAATTGGAATTTACAATTTCATTTTTTAAAAAATAATCTTTTACGTGAAAAATGAGTTGGTAATTTCCAAACTTAAAATTTTCATTAGTTAGTAGAGGTTTGTCAACACGACCATCTTTATTTGTAGTACATTCTAAAATTTTATTTTTAACTTCATTGTTTAAAAAAAATAATTCTATTAGAATATCTTTTGCAGGTTTGCCAATGCTCGTATCTAATACATGTGTAGTTAAACCAGCCATAAATTTTTATATCATATATGTTAAGGCAAAGAAATGGAAAACGAAAATATCAATTTTGAAAAAAAAAGTTTTAAAAAATCTGAATTTATAACTTTGTTTGCATCAATATATGAGCATTCTGATTGGGTAATTAAAAATATAATTAAAAATAATTTTAACGTTCCAAATACAATATATGAATTAAAATTAAAAATGAAAAATGAGGTGGATAATAGTTCTGAAAATTTAAAATTAAAGTTATTAAGATCTCACCCTGAACTTGGTATAAAAAAAAATGAAATTTCTAGCCTTACTAAGTCGTCTCAAGCTGAACAAAAATCTGCAGGTTTAGATCAATGTTCTGAACAGGAATATGAAGAAATTAAATCACTAAATAGATTATACAAAGAAAAGTTCGATTTCCCTTTTATAATAGCCGTCAAAGGTCTTAATAGATCAGATATAATCAAATCAATGAAAAATAGAGTAAAAAATAATTATCAAGAAGAGTTTTCAACTGCAATAAATGAAGTTCACAAAATCGCTAAAATTCGATTAGATGCTCTAGAGTTATAGTTTTTTTATTATTGGTGCATCAAATATTGTAATAAAAGGCAAATCTTTTTCCCATTTTTGTATTTCAACTAGAGTAGAATGAGCCGATGGACCCTGGCTTAAAGATGAACAACCAATATCATCAGTTAGAACATTAGGATTCCCGTGAATGCAAAATGTGTCATCATCATTTGCAGGATTATACCAAGAACCAACTGGAAGAAATACAACTCCTTCCATTACATCATCAGAAATTCTTATACCTGCTAAGCATGCACCTCTATCATTAAAAACTTTAACAACATCATTATTTTTTAAGTTTCTTATTTTTGCATCATTTGGATTTATTAAAAGTGGTTCTCTTCCATGGATTTTAGATTTTTTACTATGTTTACCGTTATCAAGTTGACTATGTAGTCTATTTTCAGGTTGACCAGAAATTACATGTAATGGATATTTTTTTGTTAAATTTGAACCTAGCCATTCCTTTGGTTCTAACCATTTAGGATGACCAGGGCAATCAGAGTAGTTAAAACTATCTACCTCATCTGAAAAAATTTCAATTTTTTTAGATCGATTTGATAAAGGAAACTGTTTAGGTTTTTTTACAAAATCTTCCATTAATATTTGTTCGTGTGTAGGTTTTAAAACTTCAAAGAATCCTCCATTCCAAAATTGATCAAAATCAGGAAGATAAAAATTATTTTCTCTAGCACTTTCTTTTGCCTCGTCCCATAGAGTCTTAAGCCATTCTTCTTCATTTTTATTTTCTGTAAATTGCTCTTTAATGCCTAGCCTTTCAGAAATTAAAGAAAATATATCAAAATCATTTCTTGAATTTCCTATAGGATCTATTGCCTTATGCATAGGGGAAACGGTTTGTTCCCAATGTCTGAAACCAATATCATTTCTTTCAAGTGTAGTTGTAGTTGGAAATATTATATCAGCATGTCTTGCAAGGCTATTCCACCATATCTCATTTGTGATAATTGTATCAGGTTTAAATGTAGCTTTTCTTAATTTTGATAAGTTCATTTGATGATGGAATGGGTTACCTCCAGCCCAGTAAACTAATTTTATGTTTGGATATTGATATGTTTGACCGTTAAATGTAAAGTTTTTTCCAGGATTGAGTAACATATCTGAATATCTTGCGACTGGGATAAAATCTGTTATCAGATTTTTGAATTGATTTAATGCAGGCCATTTAAAATGTTTAACGGGATTTCCAATCCCATTTTCAGCACTATAACCTAAACCAAAACCACCCCCGGGTTGACCAATTTGTCCTATCATAGCTGCTAAAACAACTATCATCCAATGTGGTTGTTCACCATATTGTTGTCTCTGAAGTGACCATGAGCCAGAAATAAGAACTTTTTTATTTTGAATAATATCAATAATTTTGTAAAAAACTGTTTTATCAATGCCTGTAATCGTATGAGCCCATTCAGGGTCCTTTTTTATTCCATCATTAGTGCCTAGAAGATAATCTTTAAATTTATCATAACCATGACAATGTATTTTTAAAAATTCTCGATTACATAGATTTTTATTTTCTAATAAATAAGCAAGACCAAGCATAAAGGCTGTATCAGTGCCTGGTCTTATCTTTAACCACTCGGCATTAACTAATTTATCAGCCTCAAAATTTGTAGGACTAATATTAAAAAATGTTATATTTCTCTTTTTACATTTTTTTAAAAAAGTTTTTGTTGTGTGAAAACCTACACCTCCTGAAGTCACTTGAGAGTTTTTTAATGGTAAACTTCCAAACATTAAGATTACATCTGTATTTTTTGAAATACTATTCCAATCAGTATGTTGATCTAAAAATTTCCTATAAGACATTCCTATAACATGTGGAATAATTGTTTCACTTGCCGCATAAGAATATGTGGTAACTGATTTAACGTAACCACCGAAGCAATTAAAAAAACGGTGTAACTGACTTTGAGCATGATGAAATCTTCCCGCAGATGCCCAGCCATAAGAACCTGCAAAAATAGATTTATTAGTAAAATTTGTTTTAACTCTGTTTAACTCTTTTGAAACTATATCTATAGCCTCTGCCCATGAAATCTCAATAAACTCATCATTTCCTCTTTTTTCTCTACCTCTATCAGAGGCTATATTATTATTTTCACTTTCATTTAAATAATCATGGTACCAACCAGCTCTAACACAAGGATTTTGAATTCTTAATTTATCATTTACTGCATCAATCATTCCCTCTGAAATTAGAGATGGGTTTTCATCTTTTTCATAAGGTTCAAGAGATATAAGTTTTTTATTTTTTACTTTAGGATAATAACTTCCCCAATGAGCACTAGTTGTTTTAATTTTCATTATTAATTAATTTTCTCTGTAATTAATGGTTCTAAAAAATTTGCTATATGAACAGCTTTTATTTCAGATTGGTCTTTAATTTGAGCTCGGCAGGAAGTGCCATCGGCTATAACAGTTGGATTTTTATACTTTAAAATAGAGGGAATAAGTTTAGCCATTGCCATCTTTATTGATACTTCATACGTCTCTTTATTGTACCCAAATGCACCAGCCATTCCACAACAGCTTGTTTCTATATTTTCTAGCTGAATTTTAGGAATTTTTTTCAAAATTTCTACAATAGGGTTTACAACATCAAAGGCTTTTTGGTGACAATGTCCATGAATTAACACTTTATCATTGTATGGTTTAAAATTGAAGTTAGATATTTTTTTAGATAAGAGTTCTTCAAATGTAAAACTATTTTTTGAAAGTAAAAGTGCTTCTTTACTTTTTATTAAAGAGGGCAACTCGTCTCTGAAAGATAAAATGCATGATGGTTCTAATCCAACAACTGGGACGCCTTTTTTTAAATAGGGCAAAAATGTTTTTAAAATATTTTCGTATTCATTTTTTGTTCTGTCTATTAATCCATAAGTTAGAAATGTTCTTCCACAACATAAATTTTTATTATTAATTTTTGGAAGAAATGGACTGAAACCCAATTTCTTAAGAACCCTTATTGCTGCTCTTATATTTTCAGGTTCATGGAACCTATTAAAACTATCTGGAAAAACAATTACAGGATTTGTCATGTTTTTATCAAACTCTGAAGCTAATTCATTATCTTTAAAATAATTCATTTTAGTTAAAGGAATATCTCTTTTTGCTGAAATATTTAAGAAAGCCTCGTTAATAAAATTTAAAATTTTTAACTTCTGTAAAATTTTTAAAATTGGATAAAAATAACTTAGGTATTTACTGTATTTTGGAAAGTATGCTACCAATTTTTGTGATAAAGAAAGGCCGTATTTTTCGTGACGTAGTCTTTCTATTTCAATTTTCATTTTTGAAATATCAACACTCGTAGGACATTCTTTCTTACATGCTTTGCATGAAACGCAAAGTTTCATTGTTTCAAACATTTCATTTGAAGTAAGTGCATCATTTTTAAACTGACCAGTTAAGGCTAATCTAAGAGTGTTAGCTCTTCCTCGTGGTGAGTCTTTTTCATCTTTAGTTACTCTGTACGAAGGACACATAACTCCATTTTCTAATTTACGGCAAGATCCATTATTATTACACATTTCAATAGCGCCTTGAAAACCATCAGATTTTCCTGGCCATGAAGACCAATCCATGACCGTTTTTATGTCCAAGGCTGAGTACGCAGGAGAATATCGAAATAAATTTCTATCATCCATTTTTGGTGCATCTATGATTTTTTCTGGATTAAAAATTCTATTAGGATCAAATAAATCTTTTGCCTGTCTAAAAATATTATTAACTTTTTTATCAAACATTTTTTCAATGAATTCTGATCTAACAATCCCATCTCCATGCTCACCTGAAAAAGAACCTCCAAATTTTTTAACTAAGGCACAAGCCTCTTCTGCAATCATTCTCATTTTTTTTACATCTTCATTAATTTTCATATTTAAAACAGGACGAACGTGTAAGCACCCCACTGAAGCGTGTGCGTACCATGTGCCGTGAACTTTATATTTTTTAAAAATTTTTGTTAAACCATCTGTGTATTCAGCGAGGTTCTCGAGGTTTACAGCACAATCTTCTACAAAAGAAACAGGTTTACCTTCGCTTTTCATGGACATCATTATATTCAATCCAGATTTCCTCATTTCTGTAAGGCGAGATTGATCAGTGTCATTTAGTATTTTTACAACTCCTCCGGTTTTAGTTTTACTATCCCAATTAAAACCAAGGTTTTGCATCATTTTTTCTAATTTATTTAATTTATCTAAGTTTTTAGTTTGATTTTTATCTGCAAACTCAACAACGAGTAATGATGCTGGATTTCCTACAACAATATCTTTAACAGTTTGCTTGAAAATTTGAATATCATTGGCCAATTTTAACATTGTGTCATCTATTAATTCTACTGAAACTGGATTCAATTTTACAATATGCTGAGCGGCATCCATTGATTCATAAAATGAAGGAAAATGACATACTCCCATTACTTTTTTACTTGGCAATGCTGATAATTTAAGTTTGACTTTTGTGAAATAACCTAAGGTACCTTCAGATCCAACTAAAAAATGAGATAAGTTTATACCATCACCTTTTTTACCATTTGGTCTGTAGGACATTGCATCTGGCAAAAGAGCGTCTACATTATATCCTGCAACTCTTCGCAATACTTTTGGGAAATCATTTAAAATTACATTCTTATTTTTCTTAACTTGTTCATATAATTTAAAAATATTATTGTTAAAAACATTCGAATTGGAATTATTTTTTAATTCATCAATATCTATGTCATCAAAACAATATTCTTTTCCGTCATTTAATATCGCTTCAATCGACAATACATTATCTCTCATCATTCCGTATTTAAGAGATCTTCCACCACAGCTATTATTTCCAGCCATTCCTCCAATGGTTGCCCTACTAGATGTTGACACATCTACTGGAAACCAAAGGCCAAAAGGTTTTAAAAACTTGTTAAGTTCATCTAAAACAATTCCTGGTTCGACAGTACAAGTTTTATTTTTTTCATCAAAATCAACAATCTTATTAAAATATTTTGAATTATCAATTACAAGTGAACGATTAACTGTTTGACCACATTGTGAAGTGCCCCCTCCACGTGGAAGAATTGAAATATTATTATCAAGACAAAAATTAACTGCTTTAATTACATCATCTTTAGATTTAGGAATAAACACAGCTAAGGGTTGAATTTGATAAATTGATGCATCTGTTGAATACCTACCTTTTGAAAATTCATCATCATAGAATTCTCCATCGGTAAGAGTTTTTAATTCAGAAAGTTTTACTGGTACGAAATCTTTTGGCATTTAAAATCTTATGTTTTAAAAAAGGTGTTATTTTTATTTAATACATATATATATATTCTTATAATATTAAAGATTTAACAAGGATTAATAATGAGTGATCGAAAATACAAACCTGGTAAACATTTTTTACAATTGCCCGGACCATCTAATGTACCAGATAGAATTTTGAATGCTATGTGTTATCCTACAATTGATCATAGAGGCCCAGAGTTTTCAGAGTTGGCATTGAAATGTCTGAGTGGTATCAAAACAATCTTTAAAACAAAGAACCCTGTTATTATTTTTCCAGCGTCAGGAACGGGAGCTTGGGAAGCTGCTTTAGTTAATACATTAAATGATGGAGATAATGTTTTAATGGTAGAAACTGGACATTTCGCATCTCTTTGGAACAATATGGCACAAAAATTAGGTCTTAAGGTAGAACTTTTAAAGACAGATTGGAGACAAGGTTTAGATCCTAACGAAATAGAAAAAAGATTAAGGCTTGATGCTGATAAAAAAATTAAAGCTGTTTGTATAGTTCATAATGAAACTTCAACAGGATGTACTTCTAATGTAAAAGCTGTTAGAGAGATTTTAGATAATTTAAATCATGATGCCTTACTAATGGTAGATTCTATTTCTGGTTTAGCATCTATGAATTATGAACATGATGAATGGGGTGTTGATATAACTATTTCAGGATCTCAAAAGGGATTAATGCTTCCACCTGGGCTATCATTTAATGCAATTTCTGAAAAAGCAATTAATGTCTCAAACAAATCAACTCTTAAAAAATCTTATTGGGATTGGAATGAACATCTAGAATTTAATAAGACAGGTTTTTTTCCATACACTCCCGCTACAAATCTGCTGTTTGGACTCAAAGAAGCTATTGATATGCTTCATGAAGAGGGACTTATTAATGTTTTTAAAAGACATGCAAGGTATTCAAAAGCTACTAGAATAGCTGTTGAGGCATGGGGTTTAGAAGTTTATTGTCAAAATTACGAAAGGTTTTCTGATGTGTTAACTGCAGTATTAGTTCCTGAAAACAAAGATGCTGATCAGTTAAGAAAAATTATATTAGAAAATTTTAACATGTCCTTGGGAAATGGATTATCCAAATTAAAAGGTAAAGTCTTTAGAATTGGTCATCTAGGTGACTTTAATGATTTAAGTCTTTTGGGAACATTAAGTGGAGTTGAAATGGGTTTAGATTTAATACAAATACCTATTAGAGAAGCTGGAGTTGAAAAGGCAAGAGAGTACTTGAAAGAAAATTTATAAATATGAGTAAATTTAGTTTTTTTAGCGATTTAGTAAATACTTTATTTGATAAAAATAATAGAAAAAAAAATTTTAGTTCTCTTTTTGAAAAAAAACAAAACAAGTCTCTTTTAGAATTTATAGAAAATGTTAATGATGCTAAAGGAGAGATTTCTGCATTAAATTATTCAGAAGAACTACTAGACTATTTAAGTAAATGTGATCAAAAGACATTAATTAGTTTTTTTGAATATTTGGAAAAAGATTATGATTTAGAAATTAATTCAATAGAAGAAGTTTTAAAAAATTATAACAAGAAAAAAGAATATAACTTTTATAAAGATATAAAAAAAATTTCTGAATCAAAACGCTTAGAGATATTCAGACGTTTGAATTCAACTCAACATGGAACGATTAACTTAGTAAGATTAAGAGAAAAGTTGCTAGAACTTTTAGATAAACATCCAAATTTTCGAAAAATTGATTTTGATTTATCATCTTTATTCAAGGATTGGTTTAATAGAGGTTTTTTGATATTAAAACCAATTGATTGGGAGACACCTGCAAATATTTTAGAAAAAATTATCGAATATGAAGCTGTTCATCAAATAAAATCTTGGGACGAATTAAGATCTAGGTTAGAGCCACAAGACAGAAAGTGCTTTGCATACTTTCACCCAGCTATGGAAGATGAACCTTTAATATTTATAGAAGTTGCTTTAACTGAAGATATACCTGAAAAAATAAATCAAATTCTTAATCCAGATAGGACAATGATTAATAGTGAAGAAGCGACAACAGCTGTTTTTTATTCAATTTCGAATTGCCAAAAAGGTTTACAAGGAATTTCTTTTGGCAATTTTTTAATAAAGCAGGTTGCCAAAGATTTACAAAATAATTTTGAAAATTTATCTAAATTTGTGACCTTGTCCCCAGTCCCAGGATTTAGTAAATGGTTAAAATCGAATGATGCGACTTTGTTTGATAAAATGTATAATAAATCTTCTACTACTAAAATTCAAAAAAATGAAATTATATTGAACGAAAGTATTTTAAAATATTTCTTTATCTCAAAAAGATTAGATTATTTACCAAATGATCCTGTAGCGAGATTTCATATAGGAAATGGAGCAATTTTAGAAAGAATTAATTTCCTATCTGACACTTCTGAAAAAGGATTAGAACAATCTTTGGGTTTTATGGTCAATTATTTATATAATTTGGAAGAGGTTGAGATAAATCATGAAAAATATGTTATTGATAAAAAAATTAATACCTCTAAAAGTCTAGAAAAAGAATTTATAAAATTAAATATTGAGATAGGATAAAAATGAAAAAAATTATTTACTTGCTAACAACTATTTTATTAACTTTTTTTTCTAATAATAGCTTAATTGCTTCTGAAAAAAAAGATCAATACTCTTGTAAGCCAAAGCATGCTGCAGCTATTCGCTCTAATGGTATACAAACTTTTAAAATTAAAGGTGATGAAAAACCTGTATTACTTTCTATATATAAAGGATTTCTAGAAACTAATGATATGAAGTATAAATTATATGAAGCAGGAGGTAGAGCTTTTGCTTTTTCACCTGAAAGAGCTTGGGTGCATTTTCAAGATATTACTGTACTAGACAATGGACAACTTTCTTTTGTTATGGCCGTAAATAGTTCCATATCTAGATACTTGTGTGATAAAAAATAAAATAAAAAATAATAAGAACTTATTAACAATTATCTTATTAATTTTTTTAATAATTGTTTGGAGTTCTGTTTGGTCTTTATTCAAAATAGCACTTCAAGAGATTCCACCATTAAGTTTTAGGGTCATGACTGGAGTGCCTGCAGGTATTTTGTTATTTGTTTTTGTTCTAAATAAAAAAAAATCTTTATCCATTCCTAGAGAAAACTGGAGATCTTTATTACTTATAAGTTTTTTTAATGTTACATTGTGGCAAGTTTTAATGCTTTATGGTTTGTCCTTACTTGGTGGAGGAAGGGCAGCTGTTCTTGCCTACACTATGCCAGTTTGGGCTACAATTTCAGCCGGACTAATTGGTTATGAAAAAATCAATTTATCAGTAACTCTTGCTTTGATTTTTGGAATGATTGGAATTTTTTCATTATCGATAGGAATTGGTGTTATAGATAATATTTTAGGATTGTTTTTAACACTATCAGCAGGTTTGTCATGGGGCATTGGTACTATGATAGTAAAATATGGTGGTTTCAAATCAGACGGTATGTTGGTAGCTGGTTGGCAACAACTTATTGGTGTATTACCATTAATTCCCTTTGCTCTGTATTTTGACTTAAATAACTTTGGAAATCCTAATTATATTCATTACTTGATAATTTTTTATGCAATATTTTTTTCAAGCGCATATACCTATTGGGCTTATTTTACTGTATTACAAAAATTTTCAGTTAATATTACATCTATTTCTGTTATGATGGTTCCTGTTTTAGCAATCATAATAGATTATATTTTCATGGGAGTGTTTATAACAAATTTTGATATTATTGCTGTCATATTTATTGTTTCAAGTATTTTTATAGCAGCTACAAAACCATTTAATAAAAAATTAAACTAATGTTTTTTCAATAAAATTATGCAAAAAGAAATTTTAATAAAATTATGTAAAAATATTTTAATAAAATTAAATATGGATACTGATAAAGCTCATGCCACCTCTGAGATTTTAGTTGAAGCTGATATGATGGGACATAGCACTCACGGTGTTAGACTCTTGCCTAACTATGTTAGTGACATTGAAAAAGGTATAATGAATGTCAGTGGAAACTACAAAATAATTTCTGAAAAAAAATCAAATATTACAATAGATGGAAAATTACTACCAGGGATCTGGCTTACTCAACAGGGATTAAAAATTGGAATTGAAAAAGCTAAAGATTATGGAGTGTCAACTGTAACAATTGGAAATAGTCACCACAATGGAGCACTTGCAGCATATCTAAAAAATATTGTAGATGAAGGTTTTATAGCAATTATTAAAAGTTCTGTTCCTTCAAATTCTACAGTTGCACCTTTTGGTGGAACTGAACCTCTTTTTACTCCAAATCCAATGGCAATAGGTTTCCCAACAAATAATTTGCCTATAATTATTGATATAAGTGCATCTATAACAACAAATAATATGATTGCAGAAAAGATTGCAAATGAACAAAAATTTGATTTTGATTGTTTATTAACATCTGAAGGAATACCAAGTAATGATCCATTAGAAGTGAGAGATAAAGGCGGAACAGTTCTTCCAGTTGGTGGGATGGAGTATGGACATAAAGGATATGGCTTGGCTTTGGGAATTGAAGCCTTATCTCAAGGCTTATCTGGTTTTGGAAGAGTAGA
Organism: uncultured SAR116 cluster alpha proteobacterium; assembly: GCA_902615325.1. GTDB lineage: Bacteria > Pseudomonadota > Alphaproteobacteria > Puniceispirillales > Marisalimonadaceae > TMED54. The sequence continues at coordinate 11,941 of CACMOJ010000031.1, forward strand.
TAATCCTAAAAGTATGAATTTATCAACATTTATACAAATTATAGATCCTGAATTTTTCTCTGGCTTAAATGAATTCAAAAAACAAATGTCACATACTGTTTCAAAAGCAAAAAAAAATAAACCCATTCCTGGAAAAACTATATACTTACCAGGTGAAAGAGCTTTGACAAAAAGAGAAAAAGCTCTGAAAAGTGGAATCTTTTTAAATGAGGTAACAAAATCTTCTTTAATTGAATTAAGTAAAAGATTTGATGAAAAATTTTAATTTTATTATCTAGATCTCCATTCAATCACTTCTGTGAGAAGGTCAAGTATTTTTTTTATTTTATCCTCACCATATCGTTTTTGAATTGATTTTAAAATTGCCATATATTCAGGTTTGATCGATTCTAATTTTAATTTTCCTTCATCAGAAATCTCTAGAATAATTTTTCTTTTATCTAATTTATCTTCTTTTTTGATGATAAATTTATTTTCAATAAGTGTATTTATTATTCTAGACAAACTCGGTGATAATATACATGCTTCTGCAGCTAATTGACCTGCATCGCAAGGTCCTTTTTCACCCAAAACCCTAAGTACTCTCCATTGCTGTTCAGTAAAATTATGTTTTGCTAAAAGTGGCCGAAATGACATCATTAGAGATTCACGGGCTCTTAGTAAAGTGATTGTTAAGGATTTTTTAGTTTCAAACAGGGATATTAGACTTTCTGAATTTTTATTTTCCTCTTTCATTATTTAATTTTATTAAAAATATAAAAATCGTGCAAATATTAAATAAATAAGCTTGATATGAGAGTTTAACTGTATAAGATTTTTGTGGAGGAATTGCGATGAAGCTAAAAAATATTACAAAATCAAAAATATTGAATAAAGAATTATCTTTTGGTGTTGGTGTTAGGCAAGCAAGAACTGTTGATATTGGAAAAATTATGAAAACATGTGGATACGATTGGCTGTTTATTGATTTGGAACACAATAGTATGGATATTGATATGGCAACTCAGATTTCTATGGCTGCACAAGATACTGGCATTACTCCTATCGTAAGAGTGCCTGATTTTGCTCATCATCATGCAACAAGAGTTTTAGATTGTGGTTCACAAGGTATAGTTTTTCCTCATGTAGACGACAAAGAAACAGCAGAACGTTTAGTCTCTAATTGCTTTTTTCCTCCAAAAGGTCATAGATCAATGACAGGATTACTGCCTCAGTTAGATTTTAAAAAATTTCCTGTTGGTGAAGTATCCAAAATAATCAATGACGATATAATAATTGTAGTAATGCTAGAGACACCTAAAGCAATACATAATGTGGAAGAAATTGCATCTGTTCCTGGAATTGATGTATTATTGGTGGGAACAAATGATCTTTGTATGGAAATGGGAATCCCTGGTGAGTTTAGTCATAATGACGTTAAAGAAGCGTATAAAAAAGTTATTCAAGCTTGTAACAATAATAATATTTTACCAGGAATGGGTGGTGTTTATGATGAGACTTTAATGCATGAATATATCGATTTAGGAATGAAGTTTGTATTATCTGGATCAGATTTATCTTTTCTAGTAAAAGGTGCTGAGGATCGTCTAAATAATTTAAAAAATAAAGGTTAGATATATGGCAGAATCGAATTTATTTTCAGCTTTTAGTCTAAATAATAAAATTTTTAGAAATAGAATAATATTATCACCAATGTGTCAGTATAAAGCCAATAATGGTTTTATAGATGAATGGCATTTGCAACATTATTCTAGATTTGCTTTCTCTGGGTTGGGAGGCGCGTTTATTGAAGCAACAGCAGTCTCACCTGAAGGTAGAATAGGTTATGGTTGTACAGGTATATGGAATGATGATCATACTGAAGGATTAAAAAAAATAACCAAAATTTTTAGAGAACATAATTGTAGAAGTGGAATACAATTGGCTCATGCAGGTAGAAAAGCAAGTTTTTTAAGACCATGGGATGGAGCTAAACCAATTGAAACAAATGATGGTGATGAAAGTAAATGGCAGACAATTGGACCTAGTGCTATTGCAGTAAATGCTGATACTCCAACACCTTTGGAAATGAGTCTAGATGACATCAACAGAGTTAAAGAAGATTTTAAAAATGCAGCTAAAAGATCTATCAAAGCTGGCTTTGACATGATAGAAATTCATGGCGCACATGGATATTTATTACATTCATTTTTCTCTCCATTATCAAATAAAAGAACTGATAACTTTGGAGGAAGCCTGGAAAATAGAATGCGTTTTGGATTAGAGGTTGTAAAATCAATAAAGTCAATTTTACCTGATGATATTCCATTATTTTTTAGAATATCCTCTGTGGATGGTGCTGAAAATGGAACAAAGTTTGAAGAAAATATATCTTACGCAAGAGAACTTAAAAAAGCTGGTGTTGATATTATCGACTGTTCTTCAGGGGGTATCGGAGGCTCACCTGTTTTAACAAAATCTAAAATTATTCCAGGCTTTCAAGTGCCATATTCAGAAAGAATTAAAAAAGAAGCTAATATAAATACCATGGCAGTTGGAGCAATAATCGAACCAGATCAAGCTGAAGACATAATAACTAATGGTCGAGCTGATTTAATAGCAATAGGACGAGAACTTCTTGCTGATACGCAATGGGTTTATAAAGCAGCTACGAAGTTTGGTTTATCTAACTCTAAAGATTTTTTGCCAGATAGTTATTCTTTTTTCTTAAGTAGAAGAGATGATTACCTCGACAGATCTGCAAAACCAGCTTAATCAGTTATTAGGGTTTTTAAAATCATAAAAATCAACAGTTTTTACTAGCTTGTTTTTTTGAGATTCTAATGCTCCTAACTTAGCACTTTCTTGTGTATAATTTATCCAATCTGGATCTAACCACATTTTCGCTCTCTTCTTTTCTCTATCATCGGCATTTTTATAAACCCAAATATGAGTATACTCATTAGGATCACCTGTTTCACATACTGCAAACAATAGGGGTTGTCCTAGATTTCTTGATTGTGGCTTTTTTCCCATTTTTTCATAAAGTTCTAAATGTTTTTTTATAGTTCCTGGTTTGCATCTATAAGTTCTAATATCTAAAAGCATTGTATCCTCAAAAATTAATTATATATTAATTATTTATATATCACTGCCTCTTACTATGGAAATTATAAAAATTAATACTGTTGAAAAACTATCAATTGATTCTTCTAATACCACCAGATATCTAGGTTATCCAAGAAAAGTTCCTCTATGGAAGTTGGAGTTCAATCTTCCAGAATTGTGCTCCCTGGTGAGGGGAGAAGATAATTCTGACATAAGTTTTGAAATAGAACATTCTAGTGGCGTTGCATTTGTACCATCTTTATCAAATAAAGAGGCAGAGTATAGGTTAAAAAAAATGTTTCCAGATGTTTTGAAAATTAAAAGTTGTTTAAGAGCATAAAAACATATAAAAAAATTGCATATTTAAGTTTAATTTTATATTTTAAATATATACTAAATTATAT
>CACMOJ010000032.1 GCA_902615325.1 uncultured SAR116 cluster alpha proteobacterium
AATAAGATGAAAAAATTTTTATTATACTTTTTATTTTTATCTTATTTTCTTTCTTCTTCAGTTGGTTTTACACAAGATGTTGGACTAAAAGAAATTATAAAAAAGCAACAAGATAAAATCCAACTTATCGAAGACAATTTAAAATCATTGATAGGTAAATTGGAGAATAAAGAAGTTAGTAAGTCAATTTCAGATAAACTTAATAACATTCAAAATGATCTATTGAAAATTACAAATCAATTCAAAAATCTATCCGAATTTGCTTATGAATTAGAGTTTAAGATTAGTAGAATTGAAACTAATTTAAAGTTATCTCCAACTTTAAATTCTAAAACTAATGTAATAGATAAAGATACATCACCAAAAAGTGTAGTGAAGCAAAATACAGAAATTAAAACTCAAGGTTTAGAAACAAAAACACCTGGAGTTTTAGGGTTTATAAAAACAGATGAAGAAAAATCAGAGAAAATTAATGAAAATAAAAATAACGTAAGAAATGAAGAACAAAAAAAAATAGATCAATATCCAAGTAATCCTAACGATCATTTTAAGTTAGCTGAAAGTTATTTGCTTAGTGATCTTAACAAAGCGGAATTAGCATTTGAAAATTTCATTACAGTCCACAAAGATAATGACAAGGTTGTAGATGCTGAATACTGGTTAGGTAGAATTTTATTTATGAAAAAAAAATATCCTCAGGCTGCTTTGGCATTTGCTGAATTTAATGGCAAATATCCGGATGATAAAAGATTTGAACAAACTTCATTGTTAATTGCTGAAGCTACAGTAGAATATGCGCCTAAAGATGTTATTTGTAAAATTTTGACACAAACATTTGCTTTAATCGAAACTCCTTCTAAAAAATTTGTAAAAAGAATTAATTTACTAAAAAAAGAAAATTCTTGCGCTAAAGAATGATAAATGAATTCAAAAGTTTATTTTACAAAAATTCTATAGAAATACAAAATAATCTAGTCGTTGGTTTGTCAGGAGGTCCAGACTCCACTTTTTTACTTTATTATATATCGCATCTTCAAAAATACTTTGGATTTGTTGGTGCTGTTTATCCAATAATAGTTGATCATGGATTAAGAAATGAATCTTACAATGAAGCATTAAAAGTTAAAAATATGTCTGCTAAATTAGGATTTGAATCAAAAATTATTAGAATTAAAGATAAATATACTTCTGGCAATTTACAAAATTGGGCAAGAATAAGAAGAAGAGATATATTATATTATTTTGCACAAGAATACTCTGCAGATATTGTTTTAGGTCATCAATATGATGATCAAATTGAAACAATTTTTATGAGATTGACAAGATCTTCTGGATTTGATGGTTTGACAGGCATAAAAGAGATCACAAATTGGAAACAAGTAAAGATATTAAGGCCTTTATTAAAAGTAAAAAAAAAAGATATTTTAGATTTTCTTAATCGTAATAAAATCTTTTATGTTAATGATAAATCTAATTCAAATCTTAAATTTGAAAGAGTAAAATCTAGAAAAGTCATAGAATTAATAGAGAAAAATAAATTTTGTTCAATAGGAAAAAAGTTACATAAATTATCAACTGTTTCAACAAATCTAATATATTGTATTAATAAATTTGTAAATAAATGGAAAGATGAAAATGTTATATACTATTCCTATGGATCAATATCGATTGATTATGAAAATTTCTTTTTACTTTTTAAAAAAAATAAATTTTTTAGCTCTTACATCCTTGGAAAATTAATTAGAAATGTGAGCGGAAAAGATTTTTTACCTAGAAAATTAAACTTAATAAATAATCTGAGTAGGCTTTTTCAAAGTAAAATAAATAAATTTACAATTAACAATGTTGTAATTTTTAAAAAATCAAAAAGTTTAATTTTAATCAGAGAAAATAGAAATATCCAATATGGACAAAAAATTTTTAAAAATAAAATATTTTATTTTGATAATAGATTTATAATTTCAAGCGCTCTAGATGGAACTATAGTATCAAATAATGATGTTTCAAACCTAATTTTTGATTTAAATAACTATAAATTAATGCATAAATCTCATAAATACATTAATTGTACAATACCAAAACTAAAAACACTTGAAGGTAAAGTAATAAATCCCTATCTATATATTATTGAGAACAAAAATATTAATAACAATCTAACAAATAAATCGGACTTCGATCTAATGTTTATTAAGGGTGAACGCAATCTATGAAAAATTTTAGTAAAAACATATTTATATGGATAATAATTTCATTAATATTGGTAGCACTTTTCAATGTATTTGACAATTCATCCAGCAATAGAACGGGAAACGTAATCGCATACTCTGACTTTGTTAAAAGAATTAATAGTGGTGAAATTAAAGAAGTTAAAATTGATGAAGATAAAATAAGTGGAAGTACAAGTGACGGAATACCATTTTATTCTTACATCCCAAAAAATACTGAATTTGCTAATGAATTGTCTTCTAAAGGTATAAAAGTTATATCTGAACCTCCGGAATCGTCAATGCCCGGGTTCTTAAGTGTTTTGATATCTTGGTTTCCAATGTTGCTGTTTATTGGTGTGTGGATATTTTTCATGAGACAGATGCAAGGTGGAGCTAAAGGAGCAATGGGGTTTGGAAAATCAAAAGCTAAACTTTTAACTGAGCATAAAGACAAAATAACATTTAAGGATGTGGCTGGTATAGATGAAGCCAAATCTGAATTAGAAGAAATAGTAGAATTTCTTAAAGATCCTTATAAATATGAGAGATTAGGTGGAAAAATTCCAAAAGGAGTGTTGCTAGTAGGTCCACCTGGTACAGGAAAAACATTACTTGCTAAGGCGATAGCTGGTGAAGCTGGCGTTCCATTCTTTACAATTTCAGGTTCAGACTTTGTTGAAATGTTCGTAGGAGTAGGTGCGTCCAGAGTTCGAGATATGTTTGAACAAGGAAAAAAAAGTGCACCATGCATAATTTTTATTGACGAGATAGACGCTATGGGTAGGCACAGAGGCGCTGGCCTAGGTGGTGGGAATGATGAAAGAGAACAGACCTTAAATCAACTTTTAGTTGAAATGGATGGTTTTGGAACAAACGAAGGAGTTATATTGATCGCAGCAACAAATCGTCCTGATGTATTAGACCCTGCACTTTTAAGACCAGGTCGTTTTGATAGACAAGTGGTAGTGCCTAACCCTGATATGATTGGTAGAGAAAAGATTCTGAAAGTTCATATGAAAAAAGTCCCTCTCTCAAAGGACGTTGATCCAAGAATTATTGCTAGAGGTACGCCAGGATTTTCAGGTGCTGATTTAGCTAATTTAGTTAACGAAGCAGCATTACTTTCTGCAAGAAAAGGTAAATCAAATGTATCAATGGAAGAATTTGAGCAATCTAAAGACAAAGTCATGATGGGATCTGAAAGAAGATCAATGGTTATGACAGAAGATGAAAGAAAACTCACTGCTTATCATGAGGCTGGACACGCTGTTGTTGCAATTAATTCACCAGCGAGTGATCCAATACATAAAGCTACCATAATCCCAAGAGGAAGAGCATTGGGAATGGTAATGAGATTGCCTGAAGGTGATAGAGTATCTATGCCAATGAATAAGCTTTATGCCGATCTAAGAGTTGCATGTGGAGGAAGAATAGCCGAAGAGATGATTTTTGGTGAAGATAAAATTACAACAGGTGCAAGTTCAGATATTAGAATGGTTTCAGATATAGCAAGAAGGATGGTTACAGAGTGGGGAATGTCTGAAAAACTAGGATTTTTAGCATATGATCCAAATGAACAAGAGGTATTTTTAGGAAGATCTTTTTCTCAACAAAAAAATGTTTCTGATAAAACTGCGTCCGTAGTTGACGATGAGATAAGGATGATTGCAGACGGTGTGTATTTTGATGCAAAAAAAATTCTAAAAAAATATAGTAAACAACTTAAAATTGTTGCTGAAGCCTTACTTGAATATGAAACACTCACCGGAGATGAAATCAAATTATTATGCCAAGGAAAAAAAATTAATGTTTCTGAAAAATTAAAAAAGGTGAATAATAGCAATTCTGAAACTAAAGCAAAGAAACCTAATAAAAAACGCGCTGGAATTCCTTTAAGCGCACCAAACAACACGGTTGTAACTAATGATAAAATTAATGATTAATTACTGTTATGAATGTCATTCATTCAGATGATATCATATTACCTTTACAATCAGAAAATATTGAAACTTATGTAATTCCTATTCTAAGCCATAAAAATAGATTAAAATCACCAACTAAACTCGCCGGCGGATGGAGATTTTTCGAAGATATTTTAATTTTTCAAAAAAATAAAAATCACATTTATAAAAAAATATTAAAACTTCAAGATTTTATTTCAATATCTAAAAATTGTAAGATTTCCAAAAATATATCTGAGGAAATTTATGATAATCTAACAAGTAAGAGGGTATCAAATATTAATTTAGATTTTTCTAAATGCAATTTAATGTCAGTTTTAAATTTTACTCCTGACAGTTTTTTTAATTCTAGCAGAGTTGAAAACCTAGAAAGTTTAAGAAAACAAATTGAAAAATTTAATTTACAAGGTGTTGATATCGTTGACATTGGAGCAGAATCTTCTAGGCCAGGAGCAAGAAAAATTACATCTGAAGAAGAAATTAGACGTTTAAAATTATTCTTTGATAATATTGATGTTGGTCAATTAAACTTTAAATTATCATTAGATAGTAGAAATTTTAAAACGGTATCTTCGTTTATCGATTATGGTGTTTTAATTATTAATGATATTTCAGGATTTAAAGATAAACAGTTTTTAGATTTACTATTAAATAAAAATGTATCTATAATAATCATGCACATGCAAAATAACCCAGAAAAAATGCAAAAAAATCCATTATATGAATTCCCAGTAACTGATATTTATGAATTTTTTAAAATTAAAATAAAATTTTTATTAGATAATGGTATTAAGAAATCTCAAATAATTATTGATCCAGGCTTTGGATTTGGAAAAAATAAAAACCATAATTTAAATTTATTAAACTACTTTCCTTTATTTCATTCTCTTGGCTTCCCAATATGCGCTGGGTTAAGTAGAAAATCACTGATTGATGATATTTATAAAGATAAACATAAATCAGATATATCACCTAATGAAAGACTTTCTGGCTCATTAACCTTACAAAATATTGCGTTTTTAAATGGTGTTCAATTAATAAGAACACATGATATTTTTGAGGTTCAGCAGTCATTTGCTTGTTTAGAAGAAGTTTATATATAAATATAATAAAATAATGAAATCAAATCATAAGAAATTATTTGGAACTGACGGAATTAGAGGAACAGTTAATGGTGATAAAGTTAATGCTTTAATGGCTGTTAATATTGCTATGGCTGCAGGTGAATATTTTTATGGTAAAGCAGGCACAAAAAGACCGAGAGTTTTAATTGGGAAAGATACGAGATTGTCGGGATATATGCTTGAACCCGCTTTAGTTGCAGGGTTCACTTCTCTTGGAATTGAGGCAATTACAACAGGACCTTTGCCAACTCCAGGTGTTGCCCTTTTAACAAATGTCTTAAGGTGTGATTTAGGTGTTATGATTTCTGCTTCCCATAATCCTTATCAAGATAATGGAATTAAGTTATTTAATTCCCAAGGTTATAAATTAAGTGATGAGGTAGAATATGAAATTGAAAAATTACTACTTAAAGGTCCCATTCTAACTAATGCTAAAAATTTAGGAAGAGCTAGAAGAATGGAAGATGCAATTGGAAGGTATATTGAACTAATTAAATTAATTCTTAAAAAGGACGAAAATCTTTTAGGCATGAAAATAGTTTTAGATTGCGCAAATGGTGCAGGTTACAAAGTAGGAACTGAAGCATTATTTGAACTGGGTTGTGAGGTTGTCTCAATACATAAAGATCCTGATGGTACTAATATTAATAAAAATTGTGGTGCTATGTTCCCGTGTGAAATGGCTTTAAAAACGAAAAAAGAAAATGCCGATTTAGGAATAGCTCTTGATGGAGATGCCGATAGAGTTGTGTTTTCTGACGAAAAAGGAAAACTTATAGATTGTGATCAAATATTAGGAGTTTTAGCATTAAGCTTATACGAACAAAAATTGTTAAAAAATAATACTGTTGTTGGTACAATTATGACAAACATGGGGCTGGAAAATTTTTTAAATGCGAATGAAATTAAATTAAAAAGGGTAAATGTTGGTGATAGATACATATTAGATGAAATGCTTAATAATGATTATAATTTAGGTGGTGAACCTTCAGGACACATTATTATGTCTGATTATACAAAATCTGGAGATGGATTGTTAACAGCAATTAAAATAATATCACTATTGAAAAAATCTGGAATAAAAGCTTCAAAATTTCTAAGACCTTTTAGTATAACCCCTTACAAAATTGAAAATGTTAAAAAAATCAATAACGATATTCTTGAAAGTGAAAGTATAAAAAACTCATTAAAAAAAATACAATTAGATCTTAAAAATAAACATAATGGAAGATTGTTAGTAAGGCCATCCGGGACTGAACCCATAATCAGAATTCTTGTAGAATGTGAATATGATGACAAGATAGATCAATACATTTCAAAAGTTCAAGATTTACTTGTAAAAGAAAATTCTTCTCAATGAATAAAAACAAAATATCAAGAGTTTTAGTTATAGCTGGATCTGATTCATCTGGTGGGGCAGGTATTCAGGCTGATATAAAAACACTAACAGTTTTTAAAGTATTTTCAATGACCGCAATAACAGCAATAACAGCTCAAAATACAAATGGAGTTAGCAGTGTTGAGTCTGTTTCACTTGATCTTATTAAAAAACAAATTGAAGACTGTATATCTGATATTGGTGTTGATGCCATTAAAATTGGCATGGTTAATAAAGGGGAAATATTTGATTTAATTTTTGAAGCTTTAAAGAAATATGAAATTATTGAAAAAAAAATTCCAATAATTATAGATCCTGTAATGTTTGCAAAAGGAGGTTTTCCACTCTTGGAAAATAAAGCAATTTCAGCACTAAAAAAATTTATTAATCAAGTAGATTGTATTCTTACTCCAAACATACCTGAAGCTGAAACTTTGTCAGGATTAAAAATTTTAAATAAAAATGACATGATAAAAGCAGCAAAAGCTATAAAAATTAATGGAGTATCCAGAATATTGTTGAAAGGCGGACATTTAAACGAAACAGATTTATGTGACATTTTATATGATAAAGATAATTTTTTTGAATTTTATTCAAAAAAAATTGACACCAATAATACTCATGGTACTGGTTGTACAATTTCATCTGCTATTACAGCAAATTTATCAAAAGGTTTATCTTTACATGAATCGGTTTTCATCGCACATAAATATGTTCATAAATCTATTTTAAAAGCTCCTAATTTTGGGAGTGGTCATGGACCTTTAAATCATTTTCATATAATCCCAGACTAATTATAGTCTATTTAATTTTTTTATATTTAAATACCAATTATGAATATTTGGTAAGTTTTTAAACAAATCCTCAGAACTACATTTTTCAGCCCACATGAAGTTGCCAAAAAATATAAAATCTGGAAGACCAAGATTGTTTCCATTGAAAAATTGATTTTTAGCTAAGATTTTTTCGAAGGTTACTAAAGATTGAAATAGTTGTTTTCTTGATTTCTCTTTATCATTTAGTAAGCTTTTTAGCGGTTTTTTTATTCTATCTTCACGAGTTTTAATAAAATATTGTTTATCCTTTTCATCTAATATTTTTGGAATATCATTTGCAATTAATCTAAAAATCAATGGTAATAAAGATTTTGATGTCCAGAAATATAAAAAATGTGAAAAAACTCTAGTTTGTTCATTTGGTATTAGTTTCTTTTCTTTAATTTTATCATTTAACCAAACAAAAATATTCCAGGAATCATAAACGATTTCCTCATTAAATTTAATAATAGGAACTAATGTTTGATTAGAAAAACTTATTTTATTTTTTTCGGTAAATCTAATTGGAATAGTATCAAAATCAATATTATTGTGAATTAAACATAATTTGACATTCCAACATGGTGGGCTAAACCTAATATTATTTTTCCCACTAAGGTCGTATAAAAATATTTTATTTTTCATTTTTAAAATTTGTTGACTTTATTTGTTTAACCATTATTTAAATATTGGGTTCTGTTTCCCAACAAGCAGTAACATATCTAAGAGGTTATTATGATTAAACCTGATGTCAAGCCTGAGAATAATAATTTCTCATCTGGGCCATGTTCTAAAAGACCAGGTTGGAATCCTACTGTTCTCCATAAAGCAATACTTGGAAGATCTCACAGATCAAGTATAGCCAAAGCCAGAATAAATTACTTAATTAAAAATGTTAAAGAAATTCTTTCAATACCAAATGATTATCACGTTGGTATAGTCCCCGGATCAGACACTGGTGCAGTAGAAATAGCATTATGGAATTTGATTGGAATTCAATCTGTTCAAATGTTAGTTTGGGATAGTTTTGGAAATGATTGGGCTAAAGACCTAAAAGAACAACTTCAAGTTAGTGGTCTTAATATACAAAATGTTGAGTATGGATTAATTCCTAACCTTCACAATATTGATTTTAATGATGATATAATTTTTAATTTTAATGGAACAACTGGTGGAGTTAAAGTTCCTAATTTAAATTGGATACCAGTTGATAGAAATGGGTTAACAATTTGTGATGCAACTTCTGCCGCTTTTGCAATGGAAATGGATTGGCAGAAGTTGGATGTCGCAACTTTTTCTTGGCAAAAATGTTTGGGTGGTGAAGGTGGACATGGTATTTTAATACTTTCTCCTAAAGCTGTAAAAAGAATAAATACTTTTAATCCACCTTGGCCAATCCCAAAATTATTCAATTTAAAGAAAAATAATAAAATTAATTTTTCCATATTTGAAGGATCTACCATTAATACACCTTCACTTCTTTGTGTTGAAGATTTCATTGATGCATTAGAATGGGCAAAAAAAATAGGTGGCTTAAAGGAATTGATAAACTTATCTAATGAAAATTTAAGATTAATTAAAGATTGGGTTAAAAAAACAGATTGGGTTGATTTTTTAGCTCATGATGAAATGACAATATCAAACACTTCAATTTGCTTGAGATTTTCTGATGCAGTATTAAACAAGCTAGATTTTAAAAAACAAGATTTACTAGAGCAAAACATGGTTAAAATTCTTGAAAATGAAAATGTAGCATATGATATAGGTAGCTATAGATCAGCACCCCCAGGTTTAAGGATTTGGGGTGGCCCAACTATTAATCCAAACGATATTAAACTTCTACTTCCATGGTTAGATTGGGCTTTTGAAGATACTTACAAATCAGTAAAAAAAGGGAAATAAAATGTCCAAAGTTTTAATTAGCGATAAAATTAGTAAATCTGCCATTCAAATTTTTAAAAATAATAAAATCGAAGTTGATTATAAACCAGGAATTTCAGAAGATGAACTAATTGCTATTATTCATGATTATGATGCATTGGCAATTCGATCTGCTACTAAAGTAACTGAAAGTATAATTGAAAAAGCTAAAAAACTTAAAGTGATTGGAAGAGCAGGGATTGGGACTGATAATATTGATAAAAAAGCAGCTACAAAAAAGGGTATTATTGTCATGAATACTCCATTTGGAAACGCTGTTACAACTGCTGAACACGCTATTGCTTTGATGATGTCATTGGTTAGAATGATACCATCTGCCAATGAATCTACACAGTTAGGAAAATGGGAAAAATCATTATTTAATGGTGTTGAAGTTACAAATAAAATTTTTGGTTTAATTGGATGTGGAAATATCGGATCCATAGTGGCGAGTAGAGCAATTGGATTAAAAATGAAAGTACTTGCTTTTGATCCATTCCTGAAAGAAGAAAAAGCTAAAGAATTAGGAGTAAAGAAAGTTGATTTGGATGAATTATTAAGATCATCTGATATTATTTCATTACATACCCCTCTCACTGAAGAAACAAAAAACATTATTTCAGCAGATGCATTAAATAAAATGAAAAAAGGATCAAGGTTAATTAATTGTGCTAGAGGAGGATTGGTAGATGAGAATGCATGTCGTGCTGCTTTAGAAAATAATCATTTAGCTGGAGCTGCATTCGATGTTTTTGTTGAAGAACCAGCTCATAATAACGTTTTATTTAAAGCTCCAAATTTTATTGCTACTCCACATCTTGGTGCTTCTACAAAAGAAGCACAAGAAAACGTTGCTCTTCAAATTGCAGAACAGATTTCAAATTATTTAAACGATGGCGCTGTTTCAAACGCTTTGAATTTTCCTACTTTAACAGCTGAAGAAGCACCCTTGTTAAAACCATATATAAAGCTTTCTTACTTATTGGGAACTTTTTTAGGTCAGGTAACATCTGAAAATATAATGAATATCCGACTTGAAATGGAAGGTAAAGCTGCTTCATTGAAAGATGAGCCAATAATGGCCAATCTTTTAACAGGAATTTTAGAACCAAATGTTAATGCTATCAATAATGTTAATTCTCGAGAAATTGCTAATTCAAAAGGTTTAGATTTTTCAACTGTTAAACACGAAAGACGATGCGATTATGAAACTTTAGTAACTGCATCAATAAAACATGAAAAAGGGATTAGAACTATTTCAGGAACACTAATAGGTGGCTACATGCCAAGAATAGTTAGTATTCAGGGTATTCCTATTGAAACTAGTTTTCCTAATACAGCCTTATACTTAAGAAATTATGATAAACCAGGTTTTATAGGTGATTTAGGACAATTACTGGGACAAAATAAAATAAATATTGCTTCTTTTCATTTAGGGAGAAGAGAAAAGAGTGGTGAAGCAATCGCATTAGTTGAAATAGATCAAATTATTGATGAAAATTTATTAGATAAAATTAAAAAATTACCTCAAGTTGTAAGAGCTAATGTAATTAATTTTAAGTAATCTTTATAAAAATATTTCAATATTTATAAATTTATTTATATTAAAATTCATTATGGATAGAGATACATTATTACCAGCTGGTTTTTCGGATAAAATCTTTCCAAGGTCACAAAAAAATTCTTTAATTATTGAGAACATTATAAATTGTTTTTTAAATTATGGTTATTTAAGAATATCACCCCCTTTAATAGAGTTTGAAGATACTCTATTAAATCAAGGGCCTGGATTAGCTCTAAAAAATAATTCATTTAGAGTTATGGATCCAATTTCTAAAAAAATGATGGCTGTAAGGTCTGATATGACTACTCAAATATCAAGAATTTCAAGCAAACGACTTGCTCATTATCCAAGGCCATTAAGGTTGTCTTATTCTGGCGAAGTTTTAAGAGTTAATCCATCAGGTTTAAAGCTTGAAAGACAAATTGCGCAAGTTGGAGCTGAAATAATAGGTGATATAACATGTGATTTGGAGATAGAAATCATTATTATTGGTTTAAAAGTATTAAAGGAATTAGATGTAGGAGATTTAACTTTAGATCTCAATTACCAAAATTTAAGACTAAGTTTTTTGAAAACTCTCTATGAATCTCCTGATAACGACTTATTTGTTAAAGCAATAGAAAAAAAAGATGTAAACTTTTTAAAAAATAGAAGTTTCCCTAATAAAGATAATATTTTAAATATAATTCAAGCTTCAGGACAATTTACAAATAAAAATGAATTTCTCGAAAAATTAAATCAGGATAACCAGCAAAATAATTATCTCCTTCATTTACTTGAAGTCTCAAGCTCATTGCAAAAACTTTTTAGAGGCCTAAATATAGTCATAGATCCTTTAGAAAAAAGTACATTTGATTATCACCACGGTCTTACATTCACAATTTTTTCAAAATCATTGTATGGCAGTATTGCTAAAGGTGGTACTTATAAAACAATTAATAAAGAAGAAGCTACAGGTATTTCGTTATATGTTGATTTATTGGGTGAAATGAAAAATATTTTAGTTGAAAAAGAAAAAGTTTTGGTAGAACAGAATGATTTTAAGAATGCTGGAAATTTAATAAAGCAGGGCTATCAGGTAATATTTTATAAAAATTTAAATAATGATATTGTTGATTATGCTAAATCTATAAATTGTAAATATTTTTTTAAAAATAGTAAATTATCAAAATTTTAGAGTTAAAAATGTCAAATTTAGTTATAGTTGGTACACAATGGGGTGATGAAGGGAAGGGTAAAATTGTTGATCTCCTTGCATCTTCTGCTGACGCGGTTGTAAGATTTCAAGGGGGGCATAATGCTGGTCATACATTAGTGATAAATAAAAAGATATTTAAATTATCATTACTACCAAGTGGGATTGTTAGGCAAAAACTTTCAATTATAGGTAATGGTGTTGTAGTAGATCCACTACATTTAGAAAAAGAAATTAGAGATATAACTAATCAAGGTATTGATGTAAATTCTTCTAATTTAGTTATATCTTCAGATAGTTTTTTAATACTTCCAATACATAAGTATATTGATACCCTGAGAGAGGATCAGAAAAAAGGAAATAAAAAAATTGGAACAACTGGTAGGGGCATTGGCCCCGCATATGAAGACAAAGTTTCTAGAAGAGGCATAAGATTTAGTGATTTTAAAAATTCAAGAGAATTAGAAGAAAAATTTATTTCAATTTATAATTATCACAATGTTTGGATTGAAAAATTTGAAGGAAAAGAAATATCTTATCAAAATGATTTTGAAACTATCTTAAAATGTTATGAAAAATTGTCAAAATACATTGATAATACTTGGTTATTACTAAAACAATTAAATGATAAAAAAAGAAAAATTTTGTTTGAGGGAGCACAAGGTTTTTATTTAGATTTAGATCATGGTACGTACCCTTTTGTAACTAGTAGTAACACAGTTGCTTCAAATGCATCTACTGGATCAGGAACTAATCCTAACCAATTGGAAAAGATTTTAGGTATAACTAAAGCATACACCACAAGAGTTGGTAATGGACCATTTCCAACAGAAGAAAATAACGAAGTTGGAGAAAAATTAGGTAAAATTGGTAATGAATTTGGAACGGTTACCGGAAGAAAAAGAAGATGCGGTTGGCTAGATATTGTAATGCTAAAAAAAGCTATTACAATATCAGGCATTAACGGTTTAGTTTTAACAAAATTAGACGTTCTTGACTCATTTACGCATGTAAAAATATGTACAAGTTATAAAATTAATAATCAAATCTTTGAAGATTACCCGAGTAATATTTCTGGTAGTCAGCATGTAGTTCCAATTTACGAAACTTTAAAAGGATGGGAAGAGAAAACAAAAGGAATTACAAATTTTGAAGATTTGCCTTTAAATGCTCAAAATTTTGTAAAAAAAATACAATTGTTAGCGAATTGTAGTATAGATATTGTATCAACCGGACCAGAAAGAGATGAAAATATAATTATAAACGAGGTTTTTAATTAGACAATTTTGAGTTCTATGGCTTTGTTTTTCATAATTTCTTGAAGCTTTTCAAATGCTCTAGTTTCTATTTGTCTAATTCTTTCTCGACTAACATTATATTCTTGTGACAAATCCTCTAGAGTTTTAGGATTTTCGGATAATCTTCTTTTCACAATTATATCTTTCTCTCTATCTTTTAAAAAGTTTAAAGATTCTTCCATCAGTTTTTTTTTCTTATTTAACTCTTGTAAATAAGATATTCGTTCTTCTTGGTCTTGCCTGTCGTCTGCCAACAAATCCTGCCATTCTCCTGACTCACCTTCATTTTTACCAATTGGAGCATTTAAAGATTGATCATGATTGGTCATTCTTCTGTTCATATCTATCACTTCTTGATTAGATACATTCAATTTTTTGGCTATATGCTCAACCTGCTCTACATTCATATCGCCATCTTCGATTGCATTAATTTTATTTTTTATTTTTCGTAAATTAAAAAAAAGTTTTTTTTGACTTGCAGTTGTTCCTAGCTTTACTTGTGACCAGCTTCTTAAAACGAATTCCTGTATAGCTGCTTTAATCCACCACATAGCATAGGTTGCAAGTCTAAAACCCTTTTCTGGATCAAACTTTTTAACTGCGTGCATCATACCAATATTTCCTTCTGCAATTAAATCTGCAATTGGTAATCCATAACCTCTGTATCCCATAGCAATTTTTGCTACTAATCTAAGATGAGATGTAACTAATTTATGAGCAGCCTTACTATCACCTTTTAAATGCCAAGCTTTTGCAAGCATATATTCTTCATCTTTTTCGAGCATTGGAAATTTTCTGATTTGATCAAGATATCTTCCGATATTAGTATCAGAACTTAAAGCAGGTAAATTGACATAATTAGACATATATTTGATATAATGAGTTTTTTATTTTTTTCAACAACAAAATTACTTTATAGAATTTATTAATTTTTTCATGTCATTAGGTAAATCAATATTAAAGTTCATTAACTTTTCTGTAATTGGATGTTGAAATGAAAGGCTATTAGAATGCAATGCTTGTCGAGAAAAAACTTTACATTTTGAAATAATTTCAAGTTCAAAAGTATTAAATTTCTTTTTTTGTTTTGGCAGACATCCATAAATCTTATCGCCAATTAAAGAATGTCCTATTGAGTTCATGTGTACCCTGATTTGATGAGTTCTTCCAGTTTCTAATTTACAGCTTATAAAACTTACAACATTTGAAAAGACTTCTAATAGTGTCCAATGAGTAACAGCTCTTTTGCCATTTGAATTAATAGCCATTTTTTTTCTATTAAATCTAGATCTTCCAATAGGTTGATCTACAAACCCTTTGGAACTAGGTACATTCCAAACTAATAACTGGTAATTTCTTTCAATTTTATGTTTCTTAAACATGTCTAATAATCTAATATGGGCCATTTCTGTCTTAGCGACTAACATTAAACCAGAGGTGTCTTTATCTAATCTATGTACAATTCCTGGTCTTTTAATACCACCAATACCAGATAAATTTCCTTTACAGTGATGTAAGACCGCATTCACTAGTGTTCCTGAATTATGGCCAGGAGATGGATGAACAACGAAATTTGGTTCTTTATTTATAATTAAAAGGTGTTCATCTTCAAAGACAATATTAATTGGAATATTTTCTGCCTTTAAGTCATAATCAATTATTGGAGGAATATTAATTACTATTTCATTGCTAGAGTTTATTTTATATGAAGGATTTTTAATTTTTATACCATCTATTGTTATTTCTCCTGATAAAATTAAATCCTTCATTTTTGATCTTGAAAAAAGAGCGTCAACTTTCATATCATGGTTGTCTGAGGAGTTTAAAAAAGACAAAGCTTCAACAATCCATTTGTCAA
>CACMOJ010000033.1 GCA_902615325.1 uncultured SAR116 cluster alpha proteobacterium
AGATTAAAAAAAACTTTATCAATGCAAAATTTAATAATTTATTTTTCATTTTTTAACTCCTTACTTTTTTGACCAGTACCAAATTCTTTTTAATTCAGATTTGATTTTTCTATTACTATTAGTCATTTCTAAATCAAGTCCCTTTTTTTCATTTACAATATCTAATATCGCTTCAGTATTTTTTATAAAACTTGATCCATCTGTATAAATTAAATCTCTATCAAACTTGTTTTTAAAATTTTCTAATTTTAACGAAGCAACTTTTAATCTTCCAGATTTCAGGTAGTTTTGAATAGATAGAGCATAGTTTTTCATTCTTTGATCTTGCGTAATAATTGTATTGTAATTACCTATAATTTGATCACATTTCGATAAAATCTCAGCACTTTTTGAGTAAAGACTTATTGAATTATCTGTACTGTCCGATGCTTTTTTATCAAAAAAATATCCTTCATCAATGCATCTGTCATATTCTCTATTTGAATTTAAATATTTCTGATGACTTTGTGCTGAAGTTATTAGTTTACTATTGCTATTTAATAGCCCGTAATCCTTAAAAGACGCCTGGCAAGACGTAAGAGCCAGAGCTCCTAACGTTAAAATAATTTTATTTAATTTTATTTTCATTAATATCTCCTAATTAAAGTAAATTATGTCGTGAATATTGTAATGATTATTTGAGTTAATTGTTTTAAAGCCACGATTAGTTCTGACTTTTATTTTGTAATGAGAAAATACTCTTCTATTTTCTTTGATATATGAAGAAGAATATTCACATAATGTGTTATAACTATCATTATCAGCAGCAAAAATAGACCCAACAACAGCACCCATAGTTCCCGCACCATGATCATTGCTTATTTGGTTCCCTATTACACTTCCAATTAAACCACCAATTATAACATTTTCTAACCTTGGCTTTCTTTGGTAGTGCCTGGTACATATTTTATGTGTTGTTGGTTTGTTAATTACATTGTTATGATAGATTGGTACTATATCAACGACAACGCCCCAATTTTTATAAAAATGATCAGAAAATGAATTTGAAGAAAAAGTTATAATTAATACAAATGTAAATAATATTTTTTTCATTGTTTCCTCTTCTTTTTTAATTACATTTGTAATATGGAAAAAAGAGAAGATTTTTTGTTCAACTTGTTTTTCTATGCGTTCATTTTAATTTTAATTTGTTTTAGTTTTAATTGTTTTTCTCAAAATCAAACTATTAGTAATTTTTCAAAATCAAAGAAAATTTTATTAAAGATCCATAAATATTACCCTTACACTTTTTATTGTGGGTGTTCTTTCAAGAACAATGCCCCTAACTTAAGTTCTTGTGGGTATAAAATTTATAAAAATAATAAAAGGGCAAATCGTATTGAATGGGAACATGTTGTGCCAGCTTCAAGATTTGGAAAAAAATTTGAAACTTGGAAATATGGCAGTTTAAACTGCATTACAAATGGAAAAAAATTTAAAGGAAGAAAGTGTACTCGTAAAATTAATAAAAAATTTAGATTGATGGAAGCAGACTTATATAACCTACAACCAACTATTGGTGAAGTTAATCAACAAAGACAAAATTTTGAGATGTCAATAATACCGGGAGAAAAAAGAAATTATGGAAAATGTGATTTTGAAGTTCAAAATAAATTTGTTGAGCCTTCACCAAATATAAGAGGAGATATAGCTAGGACATATTTTTACATGGCAGATACTTATTCTAATTATATTAAATTAACAAAAAGTGAATTATCTTTATTTTCTAAATGGAATAACATAGATCCAGTCGATGAGTGGGAGTGTAAAAAATCAAAATTAATTGAAAAAACTCAGAAAAATTTAAATAAATTTTTAGTTCAAGCATGTGAAGAATTAGATAAAAAATAGAAAATTTCTTAGAAACCTTGATTTTATTTATTCTTTTTATCACAATAAATTAATGGAAAGTAATATCTCTATAAATATTGATAGAATGTGGTTAACACTAATGGACATGGCCAAAATTGGACCAGGTCTAGCTGGTGGCAATAATAGACAAACTTTAACTCATGAAGATGGTGAAGCCCGACAATTATTTCAGAAATGGTGTAATGACGCCAGTTTAGAAATGAATGTCGATGAACTTGGTTCAATGTTTTTTTTAAGAAAAGGTTTAGATAATGAATTACCACCAGTAGTTATTGGAAGTCACCTTGATACCCAACCTACTGGAGGAAAATATGATGGTGTTTTAGGAGTTTTAGCAGGTCTTGAAATAATCAGAACCTTAAATGATCTCGATATCAAAACAAAAAGACCAATTATGATAGTTAATTGGACTAATGAAGAAGGTTGTAGATTTGCACCCGCACTAATGGCATCATCTGGTTTTGTAGGAACAGTGGATGTTAATGAAATCTTAAATACAAAAGATTTAGATGGCAAAGTGTTCAAAGATGAATTAGCTAAAATCGGTTGGGATGGTAAAGAAAAAGTAGGTTCTCAAAAAATGCATTGTTATTTTGAACTGCATATTGAGCAAGGCCCTATTCTAGAGAGAGAAAATATAAACATTGGAGTTGTAACTCATGGTCAAGGATTAAGGTGGCTTGAAGTAGAATTGACAGGTTTGGAACAACATACAGGTACAACACCAATGAATGTTCGTAAGGATGCTGGTTTAGTCATGGCAAAAATAATGACTGAAGTAAATAATCTGGCAAATAGTAATCAACCCAATTTAGTTGTTAGTGTTGGGCATATCGAAGTCTATCCAAATTCTAGAAATGTTATTCCAGGAAAAACTATTTTTTCAATTGATTTTAGATCACATATTTATGAAAAACTGAAAGATATTGAAGCAAAAATTAGATCTATTGTCAGTAAAACAAGTAAAGATCATAACGTTAAGTTTACTATCAAAGAAGTAGCGAACTATGACCCTATAACCTTTGACAAAAAATGTGTAAATTTTATAAGAAATGCTGCAAAAAAATATAATTATACATATAAAGATATTGTATCTGGAGCAGGACATGATGCATGTGCTATTAATACAAAAATTCCTGCAGCAATGATTATGTGTCCTTGTGTAGATGGTATTAGTCACAATGAGGCGGAAGAAATTAAAAAAGAATGGGCATTAACAAGTACTAATGTATTAATGCATGCAGCGCTTGAGGCAGCTCAATAAAAATGAGGTAAATAGATAATGGATAAAAAAGTTAGTTTCATCGGATTGGGAGCTATGGGTGGTCCTATGGCAACAAATATTATAAAAAAAGGAATAGAATTATTTGTTTACGACATAGATGAAAACAAAAAAAATAAAGTTGTTAAAGAAGGTGGATTAGCTTCAAATAATATTTTACATGCTGTTAAAGATTCAGATATTGTAATAACTATGCTTCCAGCTACACAACAGGTAAAAACTGTATTACTTGGAGAAAATGGGGTCATTAATAATTTAAAAAAAAATAGTCTTATTTTAGATATGAGTACAATCTCACCGAAAGGAACAGATGAGATTGCAAAAATATGTAGAGAAAATGAACTGAGATTTATTGACGCTCCAGTTGGGCGCTTGGTAAGTCATGCTATTGCTGGTGAATCTTTATTTATGGTTGGATGTGATGACGAAAAAGATTTTGAATATGTAAAACCTCTTCTTGATGCAATGGGTACAAGTATTATTCGATGCGGAAAAGTTGGAACAGGAATAAGGGCAAAAGTAGTAAATAATTTCCAAATTTTGTCCATTGCTCAAATTACTGCTGAAGCTCTAACCTTAGCTCAAAAACTTGATTTGGAATTAGATGTTTTTAAAGAAGTTAATGCTGGAACAACAGCAAATAATGGACAGTTTCATATAAATTTTATGTCAAAAGTTTTAAAAAATGACGTTGAACCAGGCTTTACGATTGATCTAGCACATAAGGATATGGGGCTAGCAATTGAAGCAGGAAATGACTTTAGAGTAGGTCTTCCTGTAGGATCATCTGTACATGCTGTCTATGGTCAAGCAAGATCATCTGAATTTGCAAAAAAAGACTTTAGTGCTCTCTTGGATTATGCATGTCAAGTTGCTGAGATAAAACCACCAAGAATAAGAGACTAAACTATTGGACAAAGTCCACCATCGACATTGATTGCTGTTCCAGTAATATACGCACTTCTATCAGAGGATAGAAAAGCAACTAAATTAGCATAATCGATTTCTTCACCTACTTTACCCATAGGAATTCTTTTTGACATTTCCTCATATAATTGGTTAACATCCGAATTTCCTGCTCGCCTTTCCCATTGGGCACTCCTGATCAAGCCAATACAAATTGCGTTTACGCGAATATTAAATGGGGCAAATTCATTGGATAATGATTTTGTCAAGTTAATGCCAGCAGCTCTAGTTACAGATGTTGGAAGACTTCCAGCATTTGGAGCCTTTCCACCACCAATAGCAGCATTAATTATAGAGCCAGATTTTTTCTCTTTCATTATTGGTAAAACAAGTCTACACAATCTAACTGCTGCCATTAATTTTAAATTAATATCATCTTCCCAATTTTGATCAGTTACATTCTCAAAACCTGAAGCAGCAGAAGTTCCTGCATTATTAACAAGAACATCTATTTCTTTAAAATGCGATATAGTCTGTTCTACTAATTTTTTACATTGATCAGCATTAGTTACATCACATTGTATATCTAAGACATCATTTTGTGTTTCTTCTCTAATAATATTTGCTTTTTCTTTTAAGTAATCACCTCTTCTACCACATAATGCAATTTTTGCTCCTTGCTCTGAAAGTAATTTTGCAGAAGAATAACCAAGACCATCACTTCCACCAGTTATAAGAATAACTTTATCTTTTAAATTTAAATCAAACATAATTACAACCTTCTTTTACATAGTGTCCTTAAATCTATTTATTGCGGTTACACCATCGAAAGAATGTGGAAAAATTAATGGAGTACTCTCAGCTTTACATTTAACAACAATTAATGAAGGCCCATCTTCTTCATATATTGTTTTTAATACTTTATAATCATCTGTCCTTTCAAAAATTGTGTAAGTATTCTCAATGCCTGACCCTTTAGCAATTAATTCTAAATTTGTTTTTCCTGCCGTAGCAGTTGGCTGGCTACCTGTTTCCACATAAGATTCATTATCTAAAACAATAACTGTTAAGTTATTTACTGGATGATTAGCTATGGTAGCCAATGATCCTAAACTCATTAATGTATCTCCATCACCGGTGATTAATAAGATTTTTTTATCTGGTTGAGAAATTGAAAGACCTAGTGCAAATGGCAATGCTTGACCCATAGCACCGATAAAACCAAAATTATTTTTTTCGTCTCCAGTTGACATTAAATCCCAAGTTGAAGTTCCAATGCCACTCACAACTCTTAAATTATCTTTTCTATCTTCTAATAATCTATTAACAAAATCTCTTCTAATTATCATTTTTTATCCATTTTTAAATTGTTTGGCTCCAATCATTTTTTGAGACAATAAAACAGCTGCTGATTTCCTTGTATTAAATGCAAAATTAGCCGCAGCATTTACAGTCTCACCAACCTCATCTTTATAATCAACTCTAAAAATCTTTACATCCATTGCTTCTAAAACTTTAGGAGTTCCTAATCCCATTGGGACTTGCCAAGGTATGAATTCACCCCATTCACCTCTCATAGAAACTATTGTAAGAAAAGGTATTCTACAAATATTTGGTAATGCTAAAGCATTAATACAATTTCCAACTCCACTTGATTGCATAAGTAAAGCACTTTTTTTCCCTCCAGCCCAAGCACCACAAGATAATCCTACCCCTTCTTCTTCTGTAGTTAAAGTTACTACATCAATGTTGTTATCCTTTTCACATAAATTTATTAAAGGAGTATGTCCAGCGTCAGGAATGTGTGAGACTAAAGAGATACCAATATCTTTGAAAACATCATATATATCATTTCTCCAGTCTTTTGAAATTTTTTCCATATTATAGACCTTTTTATATGAATTTATTTTATTCATATTAATATAAAATAAAAATGTTTTTTTAAAAATTAAGGATAAATTATGAATAAGAATAATAAAAAAGTTGCAATTGTAACAGGTGGAGCAAAAAATATTGGAAGAGCAACATGTGTAGAGTTAGCAAAACTTAATTTCAATCTTTTAATTCATGCAAACACTGACAAGACAGGTGCGCAAGAAACAAAATCCCTTGTAGATGATCAGAAAGTTAATTCTAGAGTTCTCATTGGAGATTTAACAGATCAAAACTTTGTTAATGACTTATTTAATGAAGCTTCTAAACTTGGTGATCTATCGGTATTAGTAAACAATGCTTCTCAAAGAAATTTTTTTAAATTTGAAGATATGACATACGAAGATTGGAGGCATATATTAAACATTAATTTAGATGCTGTATTCTTGACTTGTAAGAAAGCGATACCATTAATGAAAGATAATTCTTGGGGCAGAATTATAAACCTAGGTGGTCTTTCGGCTCATATTGGAGCTATTGGAAGATCACACGTTGTAACTTCTAAACTCGCTGTAGTTGGGTTTACGCGTGCTCTAGCAACAGAATATGCTAGGACAGGTATTACGGTAAATTGTGTTGTGCCAGGATTAATTGATACTATAAGAGGAATATCTGCAGGACAAGGATTAGTCCACCCAACTCATTCAGATCCACCGATAGGAAGAAAAGGTAAACCAATTGAAGTTGCAAAAATGATAAGGAATTTATGTGACGAAAATTCAGACTTCATTAATGGGCAAACTATTCATGTAAATGGTGGAAGTTTTTTTTGTTAATTATTTACTAGCTCTAATTGCTGCTTCAGATTGATGATCTCCATGTTCGTCCCAGTATGGAACTGAACCATAAGTTTTTACCAAAAAGTCTAGAAATGCTCTTACTTTCGGTGAAAGATGCTTACCACTTGGGTATACAGCATAAATCGGAATATCTTCTTGAAGAAAGTTTTCTAATAAAGAGGTTAATGTTCCAGCGGCTATATGTCTTCCTACAACAAATCTAGACAACATGCATATACCACCATTATTAATACATGATCTTAAGATTGCGTCACCATGATTTAATTGCAACATACCTTTAGCTGTAAAAATTTTAGGCTTATTATCTACTAAAAAATGCCATTCATTATAAGGACTTCCAAGTTGAAAAGAAATAATATCATGTTTAACTAAATCATCAGGATGTATTGGCTTACCTTTTTTTTTGAGATAATCAGGTGAAGCTACCATTGCTCTTGGATTAGAAGCAAGTTTTCTCGATATAAGAGAAGAGTCTCTCATTAAAGCAATTCTAATCGCAAGATCAATGTTATTCTCTACAAGATTTAATTCATTATCAGAAATAATCATTTCAACTTCAACATCTGGGTACATTTCTCTAAAAATAGGTAAATGAGGCGATATATGCCTGTATGAAAAAGTGCTTGGTGCAGTTATTCTCAAGTGTCCTCTTGGTGCATTAGTAACACTGGAAACTGCTGCCTCTGCTTCGTCTACATCACCTATAATTCTTCTAGCTCGATCAAGATAAGCATGCCCAACTTCTGTTAAAGAAACAGATCTAGTTGTACGTGTTAATAATCTTGCACCAAGTCTATCTTCAAGAGCGGACAAATTTTTTGACATGACAGATGGTGATAAATTTAAGTCTCTACCAGCACTTGCCATAGTGCCTTTGTCAGCTACTGTAACAAAAACTCTCATCATTGAAATTAAATCCATAAAATCCCACTAATAAACATAATTTAAACTATATATTAATTTAGATAAAACTTGAAATTCTTAAATTAATTGCGTATCAAAAAGATGCATACGGCGTGTGAATTTTAATCATTTACCACAAAGCGGAGGGGTGGCCGAGTGGCTGAAGGCGCCGGTTTGCTAAATCGTTAGGGGAAGAAATTCCTCTCGGGGGTTCGAATCCCCCTCCCTCCGCCATTAAATACATTTAAGTTATTATTTTTGTTTAATATAATTTGTTAAATTTTATCTTACCCACAATTTTACCCACAAAAAAAACATAATATTAATCATAAATCCACTACCCAGGTGTTACTGCCCCCATTTCCTAATCAACAACGGTCAATGGTCATGGAGTGGCCCTCACATTGACTGTAGTCCGTGGAACACTGACCAGGGTTCATGGATTGGTTGGTAGAATTAATAAATGGTAAATTCATTTATTTTCAACTTCCATTTAATCACATGATTTAATTGTACTTTATTGGATTATAGTGTTTCAGTTTACAATTTAGTCTACAAAAAATTAAATTGGTTTTTTTTATTCTTAACTATTTTTTTTATAAATGGTCTAAAGATTTTTGGAAAATCCTTAAAATTTATTTTATTTAAATCAAGAATTACCATTCATTCTCGTTTCTTAAATCAATTTCTAATTCTTCTCTTTTGAAATAGTCACTAAATTTTCTGAAAATTAATTCAGCAGCTTTTTGAGGTTCTTCTGCAGGCGTTTGATGAAATTTTTTCATGTCTGGATATTTGTTGACATCGACAGACTTAATTTTTTTATTCATCTCAGTTCTTAAAATACCTGGACTTATTAATTTAAAATTTAATTTTGGAATATCCTTTTGATATTGAAGTAACATTGATCTAAACGAAGATTTAGTAACACAATAATTCAACCACCCGTCATAATTTTTTAGGGCTGCACCAGAAGATATACCTATAAAAGATTTACACCCATTTAAAATACTCCAATCAATAATAATTTTATTAGCAAGTACATTGATTTTTAAGGCATCTAAAAACTCTTCGTGATTTACGTCAAACGCTGATGCAATACTTCCCATCGTTCCTGCATTTAAAATGCATAAATCATGTTCAATCTTAATTTTTTCCAATTTAAGTTTTAGGCCTAATAAGTCTTTAAAATCGTTAACAATGTTGTACTCACATTTTGATCTAGTACGCGAAATATTAATGATGCTGTAGCTTTTAGAAAATGAATTAAGTAAGCACTCACCAAGACCAGAAGATGCTCCTGTAATTGTAATAGATTTTTTTTCATTCATTGGTCAATAATTTACTATCATAATTATCTTTAGAAGAGCCAACAATACCTTCTAAACGTGTTGCAAATTGACTTGGTGATATTCCTTTACGTTCAGCTTCAACTGCGTAATGATCGGTGATACTATCTCTTGCAGTTAAAACACCATAAGGTCCAGATGGCATATGAAATAAACCTTGATCTAAAATGAGGTGGTTTAAAATATGTTCTCTTCCACGAAGATCAAATACATGTTCTAATTTTAGATTACCTAATCCTTTTCCCAACCCCCCTAAAGAAACATCAGTAGCATCAAAACCAGCACTGGAGAGATTACGGTAGTTGAAATATGCTTTGCCTGAATGATCATGTAAGTGAAGCCCAGGTATCATTCCTATATCTTTGATCAATTTTGTAAAATGCTTAAACATTTCTAAATTTTTACCTAAATCAAGACCTCC
The DNA here is from genome assembly GCA_902615325.1 of uncultured SAR116 cluster alpha proteobacterium. Lineage (GTDB taxonomy): Bacteria > Pseudomonadota > Alphaproteobacteria > Puniceispirillales > Marisalimonadaceae > TMED54. Next base: position 9,505 of record CACMOJ010000033.1, read on the forward strand.
ATGAGTATCTGCAAAATACATAAAGTCTGAATTTGAATTTTTTGCAGCTTCACACGCAAATTCTAAATCGTCATGGTTATAATTTGTTATGTTAAAAAAGTTGATACTTAACTTACAATTAGTATATTTTTTTAGTTCTCTTACAAATTTGCATCCCTCTATTACATCCTCTTTTCGAAGACAAACACGAATTAAACCTAATTCATTGAAATTAATATTACTTGGAAAATCTTCAACGTTGTGAGAACAATAATGGTAGTCAACCATAATAGAAAGTTTTTTCTTAGTCATTTTACATATTGAAGAAAGTAATTTTTCTTCAATAGAGTAAAATGGTCCATCAAATTTTCCACTTTGTTTCCAATATCCTAATTCTACAAATTCAATTTCTTTAAATGAATTGATAGAAACGAGATATCTTTCTACAAATTCCAAAGGCCAATTAAAATTATGTTGGTGGCCTCCATCCCTAAGAGTTACATCAATAAATTTCATAATTTTTCCTTTAAAAGCTTTGCAAATTCTAAATCTTCAAAATTATCAATTTCAACACTTTGAACATGATCTAATGAGAAGAAGAGTAAAGGTTCAGGCAAACGTTTTTTTTGATCTAGTATATCTCCAGCTTTAGCTATAAAAAAAGCGCCTTTTGAAACAAATATCGGGGATAAGTCTTGAGTTTGTTGTACTCTATCTGTTTGGAAATTTACTGGACTTGCTTCATTCTCTTTTTTAACCCAAACAAAATCTTGAATTTTATGAACCGAATGGATTGACTTTGAATTTTGATCATTTAGGAGCATATCCACTGCATCAAATATTGTTTTTTTTTTTAGAAATGGCGAAGTTATATGTGTCAAAACAACAATTTCAGATCTATCAAGTGTTTCACAGAAGTCAAATAACATGTCTTCTACTGGACTAGAATCAATACTCTTATCATTTTCCCAATCAACATGTTTTTGATGTCTTTTGATTACGCTTATTGATTTCAGGTTACTTTCTTCCAATTGTTTAATAAATTTCTGGCTATCTGTATTCACAGTTACATCTAACCCTTCTAATTCAGATAGTAAATGCCACCATAAAGGATGTCCATTAACATCAACAAAATTTTTATTAGGTATTCTTTTAGAATCTTCTTTTATTATTGTGAAGATTTTCATTTCAGTTTGTGCCTTTGATAAAAGTAATAATTATTTCTCTTTTACGCAAAGGATCTAATTCCACAAAAAATATACGTTTCCATTGTCCAAGTAATAATTTGCTATCCTTAACAGGAACATTTTCTGACGAATTAAAAAACAATGATCTTATATGCGAATGTCCATTAATTGGTTCATCCACGGGAACACCCTCTCTTAATGAAATCATATCATGTAAATACTTGACATTTCTATGTTCACCCTCAGGTTGCTTAACGTATGGTACTAATTTATCAAGAAAAAAGCGAATATCTACTAAATGAAGTAATTCATTTTCAGTTTGAAAAATACAACAAGTAGTATGCGCAGAATATATATTAACAAGGCCTTGAAATTTCTTCGGAACCATTTTCTGAATGTCATTTGTGATGTCTGTAAACATCTTATCAGTTTTAAATTTTAATATTGGCATATTTATTTACCTTTCTTTATGTAACTTTCAAATTCAAAAGCAGAATTAGATCCTCTTGAACTTATAATTAAATCACAAATTTCACGAACTGCACCCTCTCCACCAAGACGTTTGGTAATGTAGGTAGCTTTTTCCTTAACAAGATCAATAGCATTTGGAGTGGTAAAAAATACATTTACTTCATCTAAAGCAGATAAGTCTTGTAAATCATCTCCCATCATTGCTAGTTCTTTTTTATTTAAATTATGAGTTTTTGAATATTCTTTTATAAACTCTCTTTTATTCAAAATATTTGTGAAAATTTTATTAATTCCTAAATCTTTGAACCTTTCAATAATAGCATCACTATGTCTAGCTGTTAATATCAATAATTCTATACCTAATTCTTTTAAAAGAATACATCCCATTCCATCATATACATTAAACTTAGTCATCTTGACGCCATTTTCTAAAAAGTACAGACTTCCATCAGTAAAAATGCCATCAACATCAAAAAAAATTGTAGTTATCTTATTTATAGACATATTATCTTTTTTTAAATTCATATTATAAGTTTCTCTTTTTAAGTTTTGATAATTCTTCAGCGATTAAATTAAACACTCCATCCCATGGCTCTTCTGTATCTTTATCAAACATCTCAAGAGTTGAACTTACAGGATTAGTTAAAATATTATTAAAAGTACTTTGTCGCCAATTAGCAATTTTAGTAAGAGTACCAACTCCTGATGTAATAATTGGTGGTGTTACTTTAGTTGACACAACCATATCAAGCGCAGCAGAAAGTGCTGCTACATCATCTACATTACCATATTGATCTAAGTCTTCAAAGTTATGTACTGTTACTCCAAACTCATCCTTGACCCTGGCTAAGTCATCTGTAAAGTCGACATACTGTAAATTAATGAAAGTTACATCTGGAATGGTAAGTATAGGAGACCACTCAGTTATAGGAGGATAATGTAGTAGACGGTACGCCGACTTAACAGAACTTTTCCAACTAATACCAACATAAGGACCTTTCCCGAGTGAACTTAAACGTTCTTTCCAATAGTTAACTCTAACTGGGTCTGGAACAAGATAGGGATTAACTTGTGGCTTTGCTAAAATCTCGTCAATAAAGTGCTTATACAGACTTCCCATCGGTAAGTGAATATCAAAGTCAGCTCTTTTAGAATCTATACTTCTATCCTCAGATTTAACCTCTATATTAGGAAAAGAACGTTCTAATAAAGGAACTAGTTTCTCCTGACATTCTAAAATACAATGATCGGCCTGAGAAGCTATAAAGGGTAAACGAGAGGCCCAATTTAATGTATCGCCAATACCTTGTTCGCACCATAAAAGAATAGTTTTGTCTTTTAGAGTTGTTTTACCATCCCACATAGGATATGTAAAATTTCTCTGTTGCAAATTAAACTTAGGCGTCTGCCAACGCCATTCAAATTCATTAAAACCTTCTTTTAACATTCCGTTTGAGAGAAACGTATTACTTAAGTTACGGTGAGCTAAAGCAAAATTTGGTCTTAACTCAATTGCTTTTTTATAAAATTGAATAGCCTCTTTGAATTTACCAAGGTCATGAAGTATAATGCCCATATTATTATATGCGAGAGGAATATTTGACTTAATTGATATAGATTTTTTAGATGCTTCTATCGCTTTATTATATTCACCAATATTTTTGTAAGCAAATCCTAAGTTGCAGTATGCTTCAGCATTGTCTGGGTTAATTAATATAGAATTTTTATAGGCTTTTATTGCTTGATCAAATTTATCTTGCTTTTCAAATAAACAACCTAAGTTGTAATAAGCATCAGCAAAATTTGGTTTAAGCATTATTGCTTTTTTGCAAACTTCTATTGCTTTATCTATATTATTTTGTTCGCTAAGCACAGCACCTAAATTATTAAACGTTTCAGCATCTGGTTTAATCATTAGAGATTTATTGAAAGCATTTGCTGCTTCTTCTAGCATTCCTATTTTAGCAGCAGAAGCTCCTAATAAATTCCAAACAATTATTGCGTTTGGATATTTTCTAATAACTACATGTGCCCGATCTACTAAAAATGAAAACTTCCCTTGATTATAAAGTTTAATTAATTTATTGATAAGCTGCTCAGGAGGATTTACATAATTATATTTTTCAGATACCTCTAACTCTGCCAGGTTTTTTTTTTGAGATCTTGTTTTATTAATTTCTTTTTTAGGAGACATTTTAATCAATAAATTCCATTGCATCTTCTGATTTTACAAGTTAGTAATATCATAGACAGAAAGTTTTGGTTTAAGCAACTAAGACGCTAATTAAAATTAATTATATCTCAAATTATCAAAATAGCTTTTAAAACACAATAAAATCTTACCGCCTCAGGGTAAATAAGCATTCGCCCATGGTTCTATTTTTGGTTTCAAGTAATTTAAGTATATTAATCTAAGTTTACCATATCTTTTACGGTTACATTTTTAATATTTTTCCATTCTGGCTTTTTACTATCAATACAACGATTAGCAGCCTCTTCAAAAGTTATTGCTCTTGCTTGCTTCAATAAATTGCCTTGTTTTGTTCGTTCAAGTTCATTAATTGGATCAATTCCTTTAAGCAGCTTTAAACGAATTTCGACAGCAATTTTTCGAGCTTCGGCAAGTGAAATAATTTCATAAGAACCTAATCCCATCTCTCTTTGTTTTAAACTGATTAGTGATTTATATCTAAAAATCCAGGATTTGGTTCCAGTACGTGAAACTTGTAGGTAAAGACCTCGATCACAACGATGATAACCAATTTTAGTTACTGTTTCTACACTTCTTGCTGATTTTAAAAAAACCATAACTACTTACTAACCCACAACTCTACCCACAATAAAGTAACAGACTTAAAGAGATTTTATTAAATCTGATAAGTGATTATATTTGAAAAATTTAAGTAAATCAGCCAGAAAAAAGTATTTTTTAATAGATTAATAGATGATAGTTAGGAGAACCCTCCCTCCACCATAAATTAGCTTATTTTAAATTGCTTTTTTTCCTTAGATTTAGAAAAAGAACTAGACACAGCATTAACTGAATCTTTAAGAGCTTTAATTATCAAATCAACATCTTTTGTATTATAGTCGTAATTCCTTGGATTAGCTAAACCAATTAAATTCTCAATTGCCAGAACAGCTTTTTCAGTTCTCAATTCGGCTAACCTAACAAATTTTTGT
>CACMOJ010000034.1 GCA_902615325.1 uncultured SAR116 cluster alpha proteobacterium
AAGAAAATTGGAGAAAAGATAAGAGTTAGAATTAGGGCTAGAGATATTCTAATAAGTAAAAACATTAATTCAGATAGTATCACTGAAAATCAGTTGTTTGGTAATGTTGAAAAAATTAAAGGAGAAGATGATACAGCTTTTTCTGAATTAATAATAAAGATTGGAGGTTCTCAAGATTTTCAATTGCTATTAATTAGAATAACAAAATATCAATTTGAAAAGCTTAAAATCAAAAAAGATGATAAAATATATATTTTATTCAAATCGACATCTTTTGATAGGCAAGCGATAATTTAAAAATCAAACTTTTTCAAGAATGATTGCAGATCCTTGACCAACACCAACACACATAGTGCATAAAGCATATTTTAAATTATTTAATTCTAATTCTTTAGAAGCTGACAAAACTAATCTTGTTCCTGACATACCTAAAGGATGACCATAGGCAATAGCACCCCCATTTGGATTTACTATTGGATCATCGTCTTGTATTCCTAATTCTCTTGTGCATGCTAAAACTTGTGCTGCAAATGCTTCATTAATTTCAATGGTATCAATCTGATTTAATTTCATGTTTGATTTTTTTAAAACTTTTTCGGTTGCTGAAACAGGTCCCATTCCCATAATTCTAGGTTCAATACCAGAGCTTGCAGCATTAACTATTCTAGCAACAGGTTTTAAATTATTTTTTTTTATAGCATGCTCGCTAGCTATTATTAAAGCAGCTGCGCCGTCATTAACTCCGCTAGAATTACCAGCCGTTACCGAACCATCGTTTCTAAAAGGGGTTGATAATTTTGAAAGCTTTTCTAAGTCAGTTTTTCTAGGATGTTCATCTTTGTTGACAATCAAATCATCTTTTGTTTTTTGTTTTATTGTTACAGGTAAAATTTCTTTAGAAATTCTACCATTTTCGATTGAATTGGCAGCTTTAATTTGGCTTCTATACGCAAATAAATCTTGATCTTGTCTTGTAATTTGAAATTTTTCAGCTACATTTTCAGCTGTTTCAGGCATAGAATCAATACCATAATTTGACTTCATTTTAGGATTTACAAATCTCCACCCAATTGTGGTATCATATATTTCAGCATTTCTAGAGAAAGCAGAATTTGCCTTAGGCATTACAAAAGGAGCTCTACTCATGCTTTCTGCACCACCTGCTATTATAAATTCTCCTTCTTCAGCTTTAATCATCCTTGCACCAGCTATCACAGCTTCCATACCCGATGCGCATAATCTATTCAAAGTTATGCCTGGTATACTTTCAGGAAAATCAGCAAGTAACAAAGCCATCCTAGCAATATTTCTATTATCTTCACCTGCTTGATTTGCGTTCCCAAAAAAAACCTCATCTATACTTTCCCAATCAACATCTTTCAAATGTTCTTTTAATTTTTTTAATGGTAATGCAGCTAAATCATCGGTTCTGATTGATGACAACACTCCACCAAATTTTCCTATTGGAGTTCTAATACCTTCACATATAAACGCTTCTTTCATATCATTCCTTAAGTTATAAAATTTGTTATAAGAGGAGAGTCTGAAGATTCCCACACATTATATTTTTTCATAATATCATTAAATTCACGACTTTCTACAATTAATGAATACCAATAATTAAGTTTAGATAAATTTAAATTTTCAAACCATAAGTGATCTACATTACGAAACTGTCTTATGAATGGAAATATGCAATAATCCAAATAGTTAATTTCATCATTCGAAAGAAATTTTGAATATTTTAATTTACTATCTAGCAATGTTAGATATTTAACATTTTCGTTTCTGTGATGCATAGGATTAACTCCTTCATATCTTGTTGGGTATTTATAACGATCTAAATTTATTTTAAAGTCATTATCGCACAATGATAAAAGGTTTTCAGGATCATGTAATTCGAAAATTTCATTTTCTTTTGATTTTAAACACCAATTTACTATATCTAAGCTTTCCTGAATTATTATTTCATTAGATATAACTAATATAGGCACTGTTCCATCAATTGAAGCATTAAGAAATTCTTCAGGTTTTTTTTTTAATAATATTTCTCTTAATTCTACTTTTATTCCTGACAACCTTATAGAGAAACGAGCTCTCATAGCATAAGGACATCGTCTAAAAGAGTATAAAATTGGATATTTATATAAAGTCACAATATTAAAAATATATTCTAAAACTTTAATTTATAAAATAATAAAATAATTATAATTTACTGAGTCTTTTTTGCGTTTTCATCACCATTTAAAAACTCATTCAAATGTCCCTTTTTTGATAATTGGTAAATCGTATTCCAAAGTGAAGGGGGATAATTCTCTCTTATATTTTTAATCATATGTAAAATATGTTTTTCGGTAAAATGATTATTTTTATTTTTAATTTTATTAAATGGAAAAGGTATTATTTGTGCCATATTTTACTCCGTTATTAAGCAATTGCAATTTACTTGCCGAAAATAAAAATAATTAATTTTTTTGTAATCTTTTTATGTGTTATATAGTCATTATGAAGAATACTCAATTTTTAAGATCCACAAAAATAGTTGCAACCCTTGGCCCATCCTCAAATACAGAAAGTAAAATAAAAAAACTTATTTTTGCAGGTGTAAATGTTTTTAGATTAAACTTTAGCCATGGCCTCCATGAAGATCATTTGAATACTATAAAGCTAATACGTAGTCTAGAAACAAAATTAAAATTTCAACTTGGTATTTTAGCAGATTTACAAGGCCCTAAATTCAGAATTGGTAAAGTTGGAGAGAATGTTAAATTAAAAGTAAATGATCTATTTATATTAGATAAAGATAAAGAAATTGGTTCAAGAAAAAGAGTCTATCTAGGACATGACGTAATTTATAAATCTATCAAAACAAATTCAACTATCTTAATTGACGATGGTAAAATAAAATTGAAAGTTTTATCCAAAAAGAAAGATGCGTTAAAAACAAAGGTATTAGTGGGTGGAAACCTATCAAGTAATAAAGGAGTAAATCTTCCAAACCTAATTTTAGATACATTACCTATTACCAAAAAAGATAAAGATGATTTAACTTTTATTTTAAAAAATGAAATAGATTGGATAGCATTATCTTTTGTTCAAAAAGTTGATGACGTAAAGTATGTAAAAAAAATTGTAAAAAATAAAAAACCGCTTATTTCAAAAATAGAAAAACCATCTGCACTAAATGACTTAGATCAAATAATTGAATTATCAGATGGTATTATGGTAGCAAGAGGTGACTTAGGTGTAGAATTACCACCTTCAAATGTCCCAGGTATCCAAAAAAATATAATAATGGCTTGTAGAATTTTAGGTAAACCTGTGATTGTTGCAACACAAATGCTTGAATCAATGATTAATACTCCAGTTCCAACAAGAGCAGAGGCATCAGATGTTGCAAATGCAGTTTTTGACGGTGCAGATGCAGTTATGTTATCGGCAGAAACTGCTATTGGTCAATATCCTATCGACACAGTAGATACTATGTCTAATATTTTAGAAGCTACTGAAAAGCATATCAAGTTACATCCACACGATTCTCCAAGAGCTTTAAAAAAGGAAAAGTCAATATATCATGCTGTTTCAAATGCAGCTGTAAATTTAGCAGAAACTGTCAATGCAAAAGCCATAGTAGCTTTTACAGCTTCTGGAAAAACAGCTTTTAGAATTAGCAGAGAACGACCTGACTTACTTTTGATTGTAATGACGCCTAATAATAAAGTTAGAAGAAAACTGTCTTTATTGTGGGGCGCAAGGTCATTTGTTAGCAAAGTTCAAGGATATGAAGCTGCAATTAAAGAGGCTAGACAAACAATAAAAATAAATAAATTAGCAAAGGTTAATGAGAATATAATAGTTGTAGCAGGAATGCCGTTTGGAATAGCGGGTACAACTAATTCAATTAGAGTTGTAACTATTTAGTTTTCTTTTTTCCAACAAAAGCTTCAATTATTTGATCAGGATTAGAAGGAGGTTCACCAATCTCAATATTTTCAACAACATCCATCCCAGTTTCAACTTGTCCCCAAACTGTATATTGACCTGTTAAATGACCACAGCCGTCAAAACAGATAAAAAATTGACTATCTCCACTATCTGGGTTCATTGATCTCGCCATCCCAACTGTACCGTATTTATATTTGTAATCAGAAAATTCAGCTTTTAGATTTTTTCCAGAACCACCCGTACCGTTGCCAAGTGGATCACCTGTTTGAGCCATAAAACCTTCAATAACTCTATGAAAAATAATACCATTATAAAACCCAGATGAAACAAGATCTTTTATCCTTTTGACATGATTTGGGGCTATTTTTGGTAAGGTTTTTATGACTATTGGGCCTTTTGAAGTTTTTAGGGTAATAAAATTTGATTTAGAGGCTTTAACTGTTTTTGTAGACATAATTGTAAATAATAAAATTGTTAATAACTTAATGTTTAATTGAAAAATTTCTTTCATATTTAATTGATAAACTGAAGTGTAATAAAATCAACATTTTTTTAAATTAGATCATCGATTTGTTCATCAGTCAAATTTCCAGGTACTATTGTAATCGGGACTCTACTCTCAAAACTTGCATTCATTACAAAGTTTATAAGTGGCCCGGGATTACCTGTTTCTGTAGAAGCTCCCAAGACAAGTACAGTAATTCTTTTTTCAGTATTGATTAATTTAATTAATTCGTCAGATGTATTCCCTTTTTTTAAATAAGTTTTAGGTTTAGTTGTTCCTAGTTTTTCACAGTATGAACTTAGCTCAAGAAGTAATTTTTTGCTTTCTTGTTCAGCCTCATTTTCCATGATATTGCTAACTCCACCCCATAATTGACCTTCTAGTGGTTCAATACATCTAAATAAAGCTACTTCTCCATTTGCAGTTGCAGCTCTTCTTGCTGCATAATATAGAGCTTGATGCATTTCAGAAGTGTTATCAGCGACAACTAAAAAAATTCTTTTATGAGGTTTGTACGTAGACTTTTTTTTCATAATTAAATTCTTCTAAAAATAAAATTTGTAAACCAACCAAAAAATAGTGCTATTATAACAGCGATAATACCATAAATTGCAGAAAAATTTTGAGCAAAATTATAAATGTTTGCACTTATCCCAGTTTTATCAATTTTAATCTTGCTTTCTTCCTGAGAAATAAGGTTACCTTTTCTATAATGTAATATTTTTACCTTATACATTCCTGTAGAAACGTTTGAAGGTAGAGATAGGGTTTTTCTAAATAGGGTGTTTTTGTTTAATTTGATTGAATTTTCTTCAATTTTCCAAAATTGTTTTTTTTTCATATTTCTTTTAAGCGCTTCATACCATTTTTTGTCTAAATTATCATAATCGATTTTATTATCTTTTAGTTCAAAACTATTTAAATCTAATTTTCTTTTTTTAATCTCAGTTTTATTTGTAATTTCTTCAATTTTTCTATTTGAAGCTATGTAATAATATTTGGGAATATTTGAAAATTTGATGCTTTCTGTTATCATCCATATTCCAAATTTTTTTTCTTTTTTATCAACTTTTATATTTCCTTTTTGACCAGATACTATGACGATTATGTCATCATTCTTTTGTCCGTCATAGGCACCAAAAAGTAATATATCAGCACCTGAAAATGTTGAAGAAATTTCTACCGTACTTTCTGATAAATCTGTTACTAAATTGTCTTTAGCAAAAACTTTAAAAGAGTTTAAAGCAATGATAATTATTAAGAGAATATTTTTGATTACGGTTCTCATTAAATTATACTTATTGAAAAAATATCTAATGGAATTGTAACAAGGTCAAAAATTAATTTAAAGCCAACTATTAAAATTATTAAAGAAAGAAAAAGCCTTAAATGTTCACCTTTCATCAAGTTTGAAAACCTTGAACCTATTTGCACTCCTATTACGGACCCAATTAGTAGAATTAAAGCTAGAAAAATATCAACTGTTTGATTCTGAGAAGCTTGTAAAATTGTAGTATTAGCAGCAACAAATATGATCTGAAATAGAGAGGTTCCTATTACTAATGAAGTAGGCATCCCAAGTAAATAAATCATTGCTGGAACAATAATAAAACCACCACCTATACCCATTAATGCGGCTAAAATACCTACAATAACTCCGATTATTAGGGGTAGAATAATAGATATATAAAGTTTTGACTTTCTGAATCTAGTCTTGAATGGTAATCCGTGTAACCAATTATGCTGATGAAGTTTACCTCTAGTAGCTTTACCTCTTTTAGTTTGAATAATTAGTTTTAAAGATTCTATAAACATTAGTGAACCTATAATACCCAAGAATACCACATATGATAATTTTATAACTAAATCTAATTGTCCAATAGCATCCAAAATATTAAAAATTAATACGCCAATCGAAGAGCCAATAACACCTCCGACAAGTAGTATTGTACCCATTTTAAAATCTACATTTCCACTCTTCCAATGTGAAAGAACTCCTGATACTGAAGGCGCAACTAATTGATTAGCAACTGAAGCAACTGCAACAGGTGAAGGAATTCCAAAAAATATCATTAGAGGGGTTAATAAGAAACCCCCTCCAATTCCAACCATTCCCATGATGATTCCAACTAGCCAACCTATTCCTAAAACAATAAAAGCATTGATTGGTTGTTCTGCAATAGGTAAATAGATATACATAATCTAATTTAAACTCATACTATAATAATAGTGCAAGTAATAATAATTTATTTTATGTTAAATGAATGATGTTTTCTTTAAATCAAATTAAACAGTGTATTGAAAATTGTAAAATCGCTGGAGATGTTGAAAGAGATAGTAAAGAATTTATGTTAGCAGCAGTCATGATAATATTTTCAATAGATCAACTTCAGAATAAAAACCAATTAATTATAATTAAAAAGAAAAATAATCTTAGAAAGCACTCAGGCCAAATTGCTTTTCCAGGAGGGAAAAAAGAGAGTTTTGATAGTAATTTAAAAACAACTGCTTTAAGAGAAACTTATGAAGAAATTAATTTAAAGAATTCAGACTTAGAAATTTTAGGAGAATTACCTTTTTTTTATACAGGAACAGGTTATAAAGTGAAACCAATAATTTCAAAATTAAATAATAATGTTTTTCTAGAAGAAACCTTGAAACCTGATTTAAATGAAATAGAAAAAATTTTTATTGCTGATGCAGAAGAATTATTAAGTCCCATTAATCATTTTAGAATTAAAGCGCCTCAAAATTCATTAATGAACATGACTTGGAAAGTAAAATATAAAAATGAAAATATCTGGGGTTTAACAGCTAGATTATTAGTCACGTTATCAGCCGGGTTTAATTTAAGGGAATATCCTCCATGCAACGATATATAATAATTTTAATTTGTTTAATTGGATCATCAGTAATTTTTTATTTATTAAGTAAAATTTTAAAAAGACTTAAAATAAAAAATGCAAATTATTTGGGGTTATTAACAAGTGTTATTGTTTTTATAACAACAATCATATTTTCTTTTTTATATTTTGAGCCTCATAATAATATTACTCTTAAATATACCCCACCAAAAATTATTGATGGAAAAATTGAAAAGGGGAAATTTAAATAAATAAATGGAAAATACTATAATTAAGTCTATTAATTTATTTAGCCATATTAAAAATGATGATGTTTTTAAAATTTTTGACTTAGCTGAAAAAAATAAGTTCAATATATGGATAGTAGGCGGTGCTATAAGAGATTTTTTGTTAAAAAAAAATATTAATGATTTAGACTTCGTTTATGACATAAACCCTCTAGAATTAATTGATATTCTGAAAACTAATGAATTGGAGTTTATTAGCTCACATATTAATTTTGGAGTGATAATAATAAAGTTAAACAATAAAAAATATACCCTTACATCACTTCGAGAAGATTTTAAACAAGATGGCAGATACACAGAAGTGAGATATGTAAAATCAATTAAAAAAGACAGTTTAAGAAGAGATTTAACCTTCAATGCTCTTTACATGGATAGTAACCAAAAAGTATATGATTTTTATAGTGGATTAGAACACTTAGAGAATTCAAAAATAATTTTCATTGGTGATTTTAAAAAAAAGTGCTTAGAAGATAATCTACGTATTATACGTTTTATTAGATTTTGTTCATTATTTAAATATCCAATATATCCAAGTAAATATATTAGTTTTTTTTTAAATAATAGAAATTTAATCTCGAACCTGAAATATAAGAAAATATCTAATGAAATCGAAAAAGCTATAGGTTATCAATATAAAGAAAATACTATTTCAATGTTAAAAAAAATAAATATTGAAAGTTTTGTATTTGAAAACTTTTGATTTTTGCTTCAAATTGAAATAGTTGAAATAATCTTAAAAATAGAAATTCATTTATAATGATTAATAAAAAAAAACTTATAGAAAAAATTGTAAATCAACCTCCTATAAATCAAAATACAGAGATTGATAAGAAGAAAACTTTAGCTGAAAATTGGTTTGTTTATTTAAGAGATCAAATTTGTAATGATTTTACAAAAATTGAGTACAATTTTAAAACTAATAATAATTCTAAGAAAGTATCTGAAGTAAAATCTCCAATTTTTACACAAAAGAAATGGTCTAGAGATGGAGGAGGTGGAGGGATAATATCCATCATGAAAGCGAATGTGTTTGAGAAAGTAGGCGTTAACATTTCTACGGTTTATGGAAAATTTTCAGATAAATTCAAGATTCAGATTCCTGGTGCTGAAAAAACAGGTGATTTTTGGGCAAGTGGTATTTCAGTTGTTGCACACATGAATAATCCCTATGTACCAGCAGCTCATATGAATACAAGGTTTTTAGTAACAGGCACAGGTGAAAATAGAAAATTTTGGTTTGGAGGAGGGTGTGATCTTACTCCAATGCTGCCAGATGAAAAATCCGCAATATTTTTTCATAAAAAGCTAAAATCTATGTGCGATAAATATAATAAGGAATATTATGAAAATTATAAAAAATGGTGCGACGATTACTTCTTTCTTCCTCATAGAAATGAGCCTAGAGGAGTAGGTGGAATTTTTTTTGATTATATGAATACTTTTGAATGGGATTTTGATTTTAATTTTGTAAAAGACGTAGGAAAAACCTTTTTAAAATCATATTCAAAAATTATTGATGATAGGGTTGGTCGAAAATTTAATGATGAAGAAAAAAATATTCAATTAGTTAAAAGAGGTAGGTATGTTGAATTTAATTTATTGTATGACAGAGGTACTATCTTTGGACTCAACACAGGTGGTAATCCTGAGGCAATTTTAATGAGTTTACCGCCAAATGTTAAATGGGAATAAAAATTAAAAATTTACAAATTTTTTACTAGAAAAAAATTTTATACGAGCTATATATATACTATAAGGTAATCTTGAAGAATGACGAATAAAAATACCCCTGATGATAAAAACAAAAGAGATTTTTTACAAGTCTCCACTTACGCTCTAGGCGCTGTTGGAGCAGCCTCTTTCGTATGGCCTTTAATAAACCAAATGAATCCAGCTGCGGACACTTTGGCATTAGCATCTACAGAAGTAGATTTAGAACAATTGGAAGAAGGTCAAGCCATTACAGTCACATGGAGAGGTAAACCTGTATTTATTAGACACCGTACAAAAGAAGAAATAGCCTCAGCAAAGGATCAATTGTTAGATGGATTAAGAGATCCTCAAACAGATGACGAACGTGTTCAAAATGAAAAGTATATTGTGCTTGTCGGTGTTTGTACTCATTTAGGCTGTGTTCCACTAGGTCAAAAATCAGGTGACATTAAAGGTGAATATGGAGGTTGGTTTTGCCCATGTCATGGTTCACATTACGACCATTCTGGAAGAATTAGAAAAGGACCGGCACCAACAAATTTAGAAATACCGCAATACTCATTTTTGTCAGATACATTAATTAAAATTGGATAATATTATTAGGAGCTTATTGAAATATGTCTAAACCAAAATTTAAAAACCCTGTTGTCAATTGGATTGATTATAGACTACCAATATTTACATTTATGAATCATGAATTGAATGAATATCCAACACCCAAAAACCTGAATTACTTTTGGAACTTTGGTTCACTAGCTGGTATTACATTAGTTATAATGATTGTTACTGGTATCGTCTTGTCAATGAATTACACAGCTCACATTGATTATGCTTTTGATTCAGTCGAGAGAATAATGCGTGATGTTAATCATGGTTGGTTGTTAAGATATATTCATATGAATGGAGCTAGTTTTTTCTTCATTGTGGTTTATATCCATATTTTTAGAGGGCTTTACTACGGATCTTACAAAGCACCAAGAGAGATATTGTGGATACTTGGAGTTTTAATACTTTTACTAATGATGGCTACTGCTTTTATGGGATATGTTTTACCTTGGGGGCAAATGAGTTTTTGGGGAGCAACCGTTATAACGAACTTATTTTCGGCTATTCCATTGGTAGGCGAAAGTATAGTAACTTGGTTGTGGGGAGGATTTTCAGTTGATAATCCAACACTTAATAGATTTTTTTCACTACACTTTGTTTTACCATTTGTAATAGTTGGTGTTGTTATTCTTCATCTAGTAGCACTTCATAGATTTGGTTCAAATAATCCTATCGGAATAGATGTACAAGGAAAACAGGATACAATTCCATTTCATCCTTACTATACTATCAAAGATTTGTTTGGATTATCTGTCTTTGCCACCATTTTTGCAGCTGCAGTTTTCTTTTTTCCTAATTTCATGGGTCATCCTGATAATTATATACCAGCCAATCCAATGGTAACACCTGCGCATATAGTACCTGAATGGTATTTCCTACCTTTTTATGCTATTTTAAGAGCTATTCCAGATAAGCTTGGTGGTGTTTTATTTATGTTTGGTGCAATTATGGTCTTATTTGTTTTACCATGGTTAGATAAATCCTCTGTTAGATCAAGTCAATTTAGACCCTTATATAAACTATTTTTCTGGTTTTTAGTAATTGATTGTATCGCACTTGGGTATTTAGGAGCAATGCCTGCTGAAGGTATTTATGTTGTATTATCTAGATTAGCGACTGCGTATTACTTTTTTCACTTTTTAATTATTCTTCCTTTGCTTCCAAAAATAGAAAGCACAAGGCCACTTCCAGTATCGATCTCCACACCTATTATAACAGCTTCCAGTAATGCAAGTACGGTGATGGCGATGAGAGAGAAGAAATAAATGAGGTTTAGTAAATTAGTATTATACTCTTTAATCTTATTTAATTTTTTTCTTGGTAATTTAGCTCTATCTGCGGGTAAAGTTATTGAGTATCCAGACAAAAATTGGTCTTTCTCAAGTATATTCGGAACATTTGATAAAGCTTCTGCTCAAAGGGGGTTTCAAGTTTATAAAGAAGTTTGTGCTGGATGTCATGGAATGAGATTAATCTCTTATAGAAACTTAGCTGCTTTGGGATATAACCAAGATGAATTAAAAGCAATCGCCTCACAATTTGAAATAACTGATGGTCCTAATGATGACGGAGAATTTTTCACTAGACCTGGAAGACCGAGTGATAAATTTGCTTCGCCGTATCCTAATAAAAAAGCAGCAATAGCAGCAAATGGTGGAGCTTATCCTCCAGATTTGTCATTAATAATCAAAGCTAGGCCAAACGGTGCAAATTATTTACATGCTCTTTTGAGTGGATATGTAGAACCGCCTAAAAACATGAAAGTCCCAGAAGGTATGTATTATAATAAATTTTATTCTGGTAATCTAATAGCGATGCCTCAACCTCTTTATGAGGACGGAATTGAGTACTTAGATGGTACAAAAGCTTC
>CACMOJ010000035.1 GCA_902615325.1 uncultured SAR116 cluster alpha proteobacterium
ATAATTTTTAATTTTCAACAAATTATATGCTTCAAATATAAATTTCAATCCAAAAGATAAACTTAAGGCTAGATAAAAAATAGAATTAAAACCAAGAAAATAAGGTAAAATAGAAAACATAACAAGTATTAACGTATATATAAAAATATGCCACTTAGTTGATTTATCGCCCTTTATATTTGGAAGCATTGGAATATTAACTAATTTGTATTCTAACTTAGTTTTTAAAGCCAAAGACCAAAAATGTGGGGGTGTCCAGAAAAAAATAATTCCAAACAATATTAAAGCTTCTAACCCAAAAGAACCTGTTGAACATACATAACCAATTACGGGTGGAAAAGCTCCAGAAGCACCACCAATGACAATATTTTGATAAGAATATCTTTTTAAAAATATGGTGTAAAAAACCGCATAAAAAATTATTGTAAAAAAAAGTAAAAAACCAGCCAACCAGTTTATACATAAGCCTAGTATGACAATTGATAAGATACTACCAACTAACCCAAATGCTAACGCATCTGAAGGTTCGATGTTCCCTTTTGGAATAGGACGATCTTTAGTTCTTTCCATAATTGAGTCAACATCTCTATCATACCACTGATTAAGTACTCCAGACGAACCTGCACCAAGAGCTATCGCTAAAATACCAATCATAGACAAATAAGGATTTAAGATTATTTCTGAAGAAAATACACCGCAGAAATAACCTATTAAAGCAGTAAAAATTACTAAAGACATAACCCTAGGTTTCATCAATTGAAAAAAATCATTTATTGATGAAATTTTATTTTCTAAGATTTCACCATCTTTTTGTAAGATAATTGTCAATTAAATACCGCTTTATTAAATTATCTTATTCTTGGAAGCTCATTAAATGTATGAAAAGCTGGAGGTGAAGATACAGACCATTCAAGTGTTGATCCTCCTTTACCCCATGGGTTGTTTACAGTATTCCTTTTTCTTACAAATGCTTCTATAATTACAATTAAAAATATGATTGCCCCAATACCACCTACAAATGCACCAATTGAAGCTATATAATTCCACCCTGCAAAAGCATCAGGATAATCAATATATCTTCTCGGCATTCCAGCCAATCCGAGAAAGTGCATAGGAAAAAAAGTTAAATTTACCCCAATAAATGTTACCCAAAAATGTAATTTAGCAAGAAATTCATTATATTCAAATCCAGTCATTTTTGAAAACCAATAATAGAAACCCGCAAATAATCCAAACACTGCTCCTAGAGATAATACATAATGGAAATGAGCAATGACATAATATGTATTATGTAAAATCACATCTAGTCCAGCATTAGCTAATACTACACCTGTTACACCACCAACTGTAAATAAAAATATAAAACCAATTGCCCAATACATTGGTATTTTAAAAGATATTGAACCTCCCCACATTGTAGCAATCCATGAGAAAATTTTAACGCCTGTTGGAACTGCAATAACCATAGTTGCAGCTGTAAAATATGCACGAGTATCTACCGATAATCCAACAGTGTACATATGATGTGCCCAAACAACAAAACCCACAACACCAATTGCAACCATTGCATAAGCCATTCCTAAATAACCAAAAACTGGCTTTTTTGAAAATGTGGATACAATCTGACTAACTATTCCAAAAGCAGGTAGTATCATTATGTAAACCTCAGGATGCCCAAAAAACCAAAATAAATGTAAGAATAAAATTGGATCTCCGCCACCTTCAGCAACAAAGAAGTTTGTTCCAAAATTTCTGTCTGTTAATAACATTGTTATCGCACCAGCCAAAACTGGTACAGCTAATAATAATAAAAAAGCTGTAACAAGCATAGACCAAACAAATAATGGCATCTTATGAAGTGTCATTCCGGGTGCTCTCATGTTAAAAATCGTTGTAATAAAATTAGCAGCACCTAATATTGAGGAAGCTCCAGCTAAATGTAATGAGAAAATTGCGAGATCCATTGCCATTCCTGGCGAACCTGTTGATCCAGAAAGAGGTGGATATATAGTCCAACCAACTCCAACTCCTCCATCAATCACAGCTGATAGTAATAACAATACAAAACTTGGAGGCAATAGCCAAAAAGAAATATTATTCATTCGTGGAAAAGCCATATCTGGAGCACCAATCATAATTGGGACAAACCAATTCCCAAATCCTCCAATAAGCCCAGGCATAACAACAAAAAATACCATTATTAAACCGTGAGCAGTTGTGAAAACATTCCATACATGTCCATCGGCCATATACTGAACACCTGGATGCATTAACTCAGCGCGCATATAAATAGACATTGCTCCACCAATGAATGCTGCAATAATAGCAAAAATAATATACATGGTTCCTATATCTTTATGATTTGTAGAATAAAGCCACCTTTTCACAAAACCTGAAGGGGCACCATGATGATGTTCTGAATGATTAGCAGCTTTAGTTAGTGTTGCCATCAGTTTATCTCCTTATTTATTTTTTCATTATTCATTACGATTTTTAAATCGCTATCAACCTTAGCAAATTTAACTTTCGCATCAGCAAGCCATTTTTTATAATCTTCCTTTGACACGGATTTTAAAACAATAGGCATGTAAGCGTGATTCACTCCACAAATTTGGTTACATTGACCGTAATATTTTTTTGGACCTTTAGGTATTTCTGTCCAAACTTCGTTAATTCTTCCAGCAATTGAGTATACTTGGACAGCTAATGAAGGTACAAAGAATGAATGCATTACATCATTGCCTGTGATTAGAAATTTAATTCTCGTGCCCTCTGGAACTACTAATGGATTATCAACGTCTAGTAATCTCTTTTGACTCTCACTAACTTTATCTTCTTCAATCATGTAGGAGTCAAAACTGATCTTTTCATCAGGATATTCATAGTTCCAGTACCATTGAGCTCCAGTAACTTTAACTACCATGTCATATTGTTTATCTGTTTCTTGAAGATATAAAAGTTTAAATGAAGGTACAGCTATTACAACCAAAATTAGAACTGGTATAACAGTCCATAAAACCTCAATAATAGTATTATGCGAAGTTTTGGACGGAACCTTATTGGCATTTTCTCTATATCGCCAACAAACATATACTAATAAAGCTAACACAAAAAGTGAAATTAATGTAATCACCACTAGCAAAAAGTTATGAAGATCTGTTGCTGTTTCAGCAATAATACCAGATGGTGGTTGTAGATCCATTTGCCATGGTTTTGGTTCAGATGCTATTACAAGATTAGGTAGTATACTGATTATGAATAATGATATATAAAATTTTAAATTGGACATAGTTAGTTTCTTTTCACTTATACTTATTTATTTATACTTTTTAAAGAAAATTTCTAGTAAAAATGTTTTTTTTTTAAAATTAATGATTAAATAATAATCTAGTATAGTTATAAATAATCATGAATACACAAGATGCAATAAAATCTACCGACGAAATTTTTTTTGAACAGAATGAAATTTCTAAGATCAAGACGTTCGATTGTGTAAATAATACACTAAAAAATTGTAATGGCGGTGAACTTTATTTTGAAAACACAGATTCTGAAACACTTTATTTCTCTGACTCAAGAATACAAAATATATCAAAAAATTCCTCACAAGGTTTTGGATTTAGATCTATAAGAGATGATACTTCAGCTTTTTCAAGCTCAGATAACATTACTTTTAAAAATATAGTTCATGCCTCAAAAACAGTTAATTCAATTACTAACTCAAAAAATAAAAATAGCACTACTTATATAAATAATAGACACTCTAAACCATTATACACTTCTAAAAACCCACTAAATAATTTTGAATTCTCTAAAAAGGTAAAGTTATTAGAAAAAATAAATGATTTTGCAAGAAAATTAGACAATAGAGTTATCCAAGTTTCAGTTTCATTAACGGGTAATTTTTCATCAATTCAAATTTTAAAAAAAGATTTTGAAAATCATGCTGATTTAAGACCATTAGTGAGGCTAAATATTCAAATTGTTGTTGAATCAAAAAATAAAAAATCATCTGGCTCCTCCGGCTACGGCGGAAGAACTTTATACGATAAATGGGTTGACGAAAAAAATTGGAAAATAAAAGTTCAAGAGGCATTAAGACTAGCAGTTTTAAACTTAGATGCACAACCAGCTCCAGCAGGAGAGTTGCCTGTAGTTTTAGGCTCTGGTTGGCCAGGAGTTATGCTACATGAGGCCGTTGGCCATGGATTAGAGGGAGATTTCAATAGAAAAGGTACATCTATATATTCCAATAAGATTGGAGAAAGAGTCGCTTCAAAAGGTGTAAATGTATTTGATGATGGAACAATAATTAACAGAAGAGGTTCATTGACTATTGATGATGAAGGTATACCTACGTCAAAAAACTTACTGATTGAAAATGGTATTCTTGTAAAGTATATGCAAGACACTCAAAATGCATATTTAATGAATGTTAAACCTACTGGTAATGGAAGAAGACAATCTTTCGCTCATTGCCCTATGCCTAGAATGACAAATACCTACCTCGATAATGGAAATTTTACACCAAATGAAATAATTAAAACTGTAAACAAGGGAATTTATGCCGTGAATTTTGGTGGAGGTCAAGTAGATATTACTAGTGGAGACTTTGTTTTTTCTTCATCGGAAGCTTATATGATTGAAAATGGTAAAATTAAATTCCCAATAAAAGGAGCCACTTTAATTGGTAATGGAGCGAATGCGATGCACAAAATCAAAATGATTGGAAACGATCTAAAACTTGACGATGGTATTGGCACTTGTGGAAAAGACGGTCAAGGTGTTCCTGTAGGTGTTGGTCAACCTACATTACTTATGGATGGCATTACAATAGGTGGAACAAATATTTAATTGCTAATTGTAAAAATTTTATAAATGTCTTTTTCCCAAGCACCAATGAATTTTTTTAACAATTCATCTGCTGGTGTTTGACCATTTTCTAAAATATTTAATAATGGATCTAAAAATTGTGTTTCATTAATTCCTCTTTTATCTTTAAAATTTCTTCTTTCAAGACCTTCAAAAGATATATTTAAAAGATCTTGTGCAACATCAACAATTTTAGATTTTCCTATAATACCATTTAATCCAAATTTAGCAGCAGATATTCTGCTCTCCTCTAATAAAGAAACTTCCATAAACTTTTTCGCCACATTGAAAGTATCATCTAAACTTTTTTGATCATATAAAAGACCAACCCAAAATGCAGGTAAAGCACAAATTCTATTCCATGGGCCGCCATCTGCACCTCTCATTTCTAGATATTGCTTTAATCTAACCTCTGGGAAAGCTACAGTTACATGATCTTCCCAATCTGATAAAGAAGGAAATTTGCCTTCGAAACCTTCAAGTTTTCCATCCATAAATTTTGAGAATGATTTTCCAGCAACATCATGATATTTACCATTATCATAAATAAAATACATTGGTACTGATAAAAGATATTCTGTCCAAGCTTCATATCCAAAATCTTTACTGAAAACAATATCAGGGAAGCCAGATCTTTTGCTATCAGTATCTGTCCAGGTATAAGCCCTTAAAGATAAATATTTACTTAACTTTCCTTCAATAAATGGTGAGTTTGAGAATAAAGCAGTTGCTATAGGTTGCAATGCCAGTGAAGCTTGAAATTTCTTAATCATATCCTTTTCATCTAAATAGTCTAAATTAACTTGAATTGTACAAGTTCTAATCATCATATCTATTCCAAGATTACCAACTTTTGGCATATGATTTTTCATAATTTTATATCTATTTTTTGGCATCCAGTTGATCTGATCTCTTTTAGAGATGGGATCATATCCTAATCCAAGCATGACGAAATCCAGTTCATTTGAAATTTTTTTCATTAAGTTCAAATGCAACCCTGCTTCATTACAGGTCATATGTAAGTTTTTTAAAGGTGCTCCAGATAATTCAAATTGTCCACCAGGCTCAAGAGAAATAGAAGAACCTGATTTATGTTTTAATCCAATTAAATTATTATCTTCACTAATTTTCTCCCAATCTTCTTCTTCGGCGATCCTGTTCAAAATAAATTTTATTCCTTTTAAATCTTCGTAACCCAATCTTTTGAAATCATTTTTTCTGAATAAAAACTTTTCATGTTCAGTTCCAATTAGCCAATTTTCTCTTTTCTTTTCTCCATCTTTAAACCATTGACAAATTTTATCAAAATCTAATGTTTGTTCATTATCCATTTATTATTCTCTAATTATCACATTAATTTATTTTGTAACTTGAATTTATTATATTTAAATAAGATAAACCTACCATCGCAGCAGTATCAGATCTTAAGATAGTTTCACCAAAACTAATAGGAAAAACATATTTATAAGTTTTTAACATATCATTTTCTTCCGCAGAGAACCCTCCTTCTGGCCCAACTAATAGAGATGATTTAACAAAATTTTTTCTATTAATGGTAGTTAAATTTTTACTAATTTTTAAAATTTCATCAGCATATAAAATAGTTCTTTTTTTATCCCATTTCTCTAATAGCTCTTGTATTGTTTGTAATTTATTAATTTCTGGAATTGAAATTCTATTTGATTGTTCACTAGCTTCCTTTGCAATAGCAAGCATTCTACTTGTATTAATATTTCTAACAGAAGACCTTTCAGTTAAAATTGGAAAAATTTTTTTTACACCTAATTCAGTTGCCTTTTGGATAATAAAATCCATTTTATTTTTTTTTACTAATGAAAAAATAAGAAATATGTCATTTATAATTTCAGTATTAGTTGATAATTCAAAAATTTCTAAAATTGTTTCGTATTTTTTTATTTCTAATATTTTAGAATAAAACTCTTTATCATTTTCATTAAATAAATTTATTTGATCATTTTTTTTACATCGCATTACATTTTTTAAGTAATGAGTATCAGCCTTATTTAAAACAATTATATTATTTAAAGAGAGTTTCTGATTACAGTACAATCTTATTACATTTTTAAATTTTGTTTTCATTTTTATTTATCATATACATTAACAGTAATTTATATATATTTACTACAAATTATGAATATAAAAACTGATATGCCTAAAAAGGGTTGGTGGGATAAATTACCAAAGAAATATCACAAATGGATTAGATTAGGTAGATTTGATCGACCAATAGGGAGTTGGCTTTTACTACTTCCATGTCTTTGGACACTTCCTATATTTTTAAATTCAATAACAGACTTACTTGAGATTTATTTTATATTTATAATCGGTGCTTTTTCTATGAGAGCGGCTGGTTGTACTATAAATGACCTTTGGGACAAGGATATTGATAAAAAAATTTCTAGGACTCGTCATAGACCTATTGCAAGTGGAGAAGTATCTACAAAAGAAGCCTTTGGATTTATAATGATACTTTTAACTATTTCTTTATTGTGCTTACTAAACTTGAATACGTTTACATGGTTAATTGCTTTATCATCTCTTCCATTAATTGTTTTGTATCCACTTGCGAAAAGAGTTACAAAATGGCCTCAATTTGTCTTGGGTATAACATTTAGCTGGGGTGTTCCTACAGCCTGGGCTGCAACAAATACAGACTTTAACACTGGAATTCTTTTCCTTTACCTAGGAACTGTGTTTTGGGTTATTGGATATGACACTATATATGGTTATCAAGATAAATTTGAAGATAAAATCTTTAATGTAAAAAATACAGCAATTACAACTGAAAATTATTATGTAAATTTTATTATGTTTTTTTACTTAATTTCAATTTCCAATTTTCTTTTGGCAGGTATAATTTTAAAAATCCACTTTGGTTGGTATATAGGTTTATTTTTTATGTTTATTCACTTCATTTATCAAATACAAAAAATAAAAATGATTAATAGAGATGAATCATTAAAACTATTTAACTCTAATAAAATAGCTGGTTTATTTTTGACTATTGGGTCTTTATCTAAATTTTTAGAGACGGTCTAAAATATAGATCTACCAATATCATATGAGGAAAGGTTAAAGCTGCTAGACCAATAAAAGTTACTTTTATTATAGAATGATCTAATGACCCAAAATAGTTTAAATATGTAAATATGATAAAACCTAAAATCCATGTCAAAACTGTAAAAAATAAAAACATATTTTTTATATTTTTATCAGATAAATTATTTCTTAATGATGGCAATATTCTTTTGATGTGGTTAAAACTATGAATAAAACAAAAATAAAAAGAAAAAGCGAAAATTGCATTTGTTGTATAAATAATTATAGATATTATAGAAATACGAATAATATAGTCTTTTTTAATTTCATCAAAATTTATATAGGCATTAAATGGTAATAGTAATAACCATAAAATTAAACCATATTCTAAAAAGTGCCAGACATAATATGTATTAGAATCGTTTAAAAGAATTTGATAAATTGAGTTAACTTCTTCATAGTGTAAAAAGCTTATTCCAAATATAATTATACCACCATTAATATAAATTGATAACACACATCTAAAACTTTTTGACCAGTTTGTATCTCCAAGGCCAAAATGAAGGATACTTAGAAATAAAAAAGTTATTAAAACAGATGTTGGAAACAAATACCAAGTAATAGCTACAGCTAAGGCTAATGAAATGTATAGGAAAATAAAAACTAACTTAGATTTTAAATTCTCATAATAGCCTAATGTTAATGCTATTGAAGCATCAAAAGCACCATGTGGAACTCCAAAAACAAAAATTAAAATCAAAGATAAATAATCTAGTAAATCAAACATTAATTAATTTTAAATTTTTTTATATACTGCCATATTGCATGCAAAAATAAAAGTTTTGGTAAGGAATATATAATTTTTAACCAAGTTTTTAAACTTTGATTACCATTCATAAATAAGGCCATTTCGTCTCCTGATAATCTACAATTCATTTTATAGAATAAATCTGGAAAGATTTTAGGATTTTTTTCTAGCGCTATTATGAAAATTTTATCCATTAATAGACTGAATTTAGTATGAATTATATTATTAATTTTTAAGTTATTATTTAATTGATAAATAATATTACTAATTTGTTTTTGAATATAAATAAAAGTGTAACCAGATGAAGGTTTTGTTGCTCCACCTCTAGTTCCAATACTAATAGAATTTTCTTGGCAAAAATTTATAAAGTGCATTGGTATTATCCCTTTTTCTTCTTTAAGCACTTTAAAAAACTTTATATTAAAAAATTTTTTTAAATAAGAATTGATGGCACTTATATAAAATTCCCTATCTTCAACATTTTTTGTAAATAGAGTAGATTCTATTAAAGCTTTATTCTCTGAGAAAGGTATAAAATAGATAAAATGTAACCCACGTGATTGATTACACCTAAAATCCATTAGGATAACTGTAGATGGGTCAAATTTATTATCATTGGTCTCAATTGTTAAGCCTATGAAATGCTGCAATAATATATTCTTAGAAAAGGCTACATTCCTACTATCAAAAAAATAATCTCCTTCAATAAGTTTTTCATCAACAAAAAATTGTGAGTTTTTATCTTCAACCTTTTTTTTTATTATTTTTACATTTGTTTTTTTTATTTTTCCCTTACAAAAATTTATCCATTTATTTTTATTTATTAAACAGTAAGGA
>CACMOJ010000036.1 GCA_902615325.1 uncultured SAR116 cluster alpha proteobacterium
GCATTTGAAGAAAGTTTGTACTCAATATTGGAAAGCAAAGGAGCATCATCGCAGTTGTTGGAGGCAAAAAATACGCAATGACTGGAACTGCAACCATAGGCATTCCAAGTCCAAGAATGCCTTTCATTAGACCACCTGCTATTATTGATAGAATAATAATTAAAATTAAGTTTGGATCAAAATAATACATGCGCTTTTTATTGTTTAGATTACAATAGGAATATGTAAAGCTAAATTTACCGAAAGATTTTACTCATGAACGAAATTATAAAATTTTTAAAAAAAAGAAGATCTGTAACTGCAAAAAAAATGTTACCAGGTAAAGTTACAGAGAGTGATCTTAACGACATTCTAGAATGTGCTCTGCGTGTTCCTGACCATGGTGCATTGTCACCATGGAGATTAATTGTCATACAAAACGATATGAGAAAAACTCTTGGAGAAGAAATATTAGTTCCAGAATTCAAAAAAAATAACACTGACTTAGATGAAGAAAAATTACTATTTGAAAAAAACAGGTTTTTGCGAGCTGATAAAATTATTGCAGTTATCTATTCACCAATAGAGAGTGTTAAAATCCCAAGTTGGGAAATGATGCTTTCTACGGGAGCAGTTTGCCAAAATATAACAATAGCAGCTCAATCTTTAAATTATGCAGTACAATGGGTTACCGAATGGTATTCCTATAATGATAAAATGCTAGAATATTTAGGAGGAGATATTTCTAAAGACAAGTTAGCGGGCTTTATTTATATAGGTGAAAAAAAAGAAGATCCAGTTGAAAGAATTAGACCTAAGTTTGACAAAATAATAAAATTTTTAAATTGAAATTTTTAATGATTTTTCAAATATTTCTGGATCAACATTTCCACCAGAAGCAATGATCACAACTGTTTTATTTTTTATATCAATTTTTTTGAATAATGCTGAAGCTAAAGCAACAGCCCCTCCAGGTTCTAAAATAATTTTAAAATATTGAAAAGCATATTTCATTGCTTTCATTGCTTCTAAATCGCTTACCAAAAGCGATCCACTTAAATTTTTTTTATTAATAGAAAATGTTAGCTCTCCTGGTTTGCTAGCTAATAAAGAATCACAAATTGATTTTTTTGAAACATCAACTTCGGTAATTTTATTATCTCTTAATGATAAATAGGTGTCATTATAATCTTCAGGCTCAACTGCATATATGGGAACATGAGGATATTCTGCTTTAATAGCTGTGCTAACTCCTGCTATAAGGCCGCCACCACCACAGCAACACAATACTAAATCAGGTTGTAAGTTATTTTTTTTAAAATCACTAACAATTTCATAGCCTACTGTTCCTTGACCATTTATCACATCTGGGTGATCAAATGGAGGAATGATTTCAGCATTTATTTCTTTTGCTAAAGCAGTTCCAATCTTTTCTCTGGATTCTGAGTATCTATCAAATGTTACTATATTTGCTCCCCAAGATTTTGTTCCACTCAATTTTGCATTTGGAGAATCCTCTGGCATCACTATTGTAGCTTTCTTATTAGTTAAATAACATGCTGATGCAATAGCTTGTGCATGGTTACCACTTGACCATGCAAGAACATTCGTTTTATCGTCATCAAGTTTTAAAATTGAGTTCATAGCGCCCCTAAATTTAAATGCACCGATTTTTTGCAAATTTTCTGCTTTTATAAAAATGTTTGAGTTAAGTTCTTTATTTAAAAGGTCAGAGGAAAGTAATGGTGTCTTTGTAGCATAGTTAGATATTCTATTATACGCTTTTTCTATTTCTTGATAATTAACTAGACTTTTCATACAACTAAATGTTTAATAATCCATTATTAAATAAATGCTTTAATTTTGTAAATATTAAATAATTAAGAGGTAAAAATGTTGTTCACTGGTTCATATACTGCACTTTTAACACCATTTAAAAATGGTGAAGTTGATTATGATGCGTATAGAAAATTAGTTGATTTTCAAATAGATAATGGAACACATGGATTAGTTCCTGTTGGAACAACTGGAGAATCTCCAACCTTATCTCATGAAGAACATAAAAAAGTTATAGAAGTTTGTATAGATCAAGCTAATCGAAGAGTGCCAATAATAGCCGGAGCTGGTTCAAATTCAACTGCTGAAGCAATTGAATTTGTTAAACATGCTTGTGATGTTGGTGCAGATGGATTGCTTGTAGTCACACCTTATTATAACAAGCCTACCCAAGCAGGATTATTCGCTCATTACAGTGAATTAGTAAATGTAAGTTCAAAACCTATAATAATCTATGATATTCCTGGTAGATCTGTAATTGGAATGACAGATGAAACTATGGCCAAGTTAGCAGAATATGAGTTGATAGTTGGAATTAAAGATGCAACAGCGGACTTAGGTCGTCCTACTCGGCTTTTAAATGTTATTGATGAAAATTTTATACAATTGTCTGGTGAGGATGGCACAGCTTTACCTTATCTTGCTGCGGGAGGGCATGGCTGTATCTCAGTAACAGCAAATATAGCACCTAAGTTATTATCTAGGATGCATAACGCTTGGAAACAAGGTGATATAAAAACTGCCCAAGATATTAATCAAAAACTTATGCCTTTGCATGACGCTTTATTTTGTGAAACAAGCCCAGGACCCTTGAAGTATGCTGCTTCACTACTCAATATATGTGAAAGTGATACAAGATTACCAATAGTTGAAATAGCATCTGAAAGTAAAAAAAGAGTTGAAGAAGGACTTAAATTTGCTGAGCTTATGTAGAGTTAAATGAATAAGCCGATCGCTGAAAATAAAAAAGCAAGATTTGATTACAATATTACTGAAACTTTAGAAGCTGGAATTGTTTTGCTTGGAAGTGAAGTCAAAAGTTTGCGTTTGGGCAAGGCCAGTATCAGAGAAGCTTACGCTAGCCAAGAAGATGGAGATCTTGTTTTAATCAATTTTAACATTCCAGAGTATGATTTAGCAGCCAAAGGACAAAACCACGAGCCCAAAAGATTTAGAAAATTACTATTACATAAAAAAGAAAAAAATAAAATTTTTGGAATGATAAAAAGAGATGGTTACACAATAATACCATTAAGTTGTTACTTTAACAAAAAAGGGATTGTCAAAGTTAATTTAGGTTTTGCAAAAGGTAAAAAACAAGTTGATAAAAGAGAAAATATCAAAAAGAGAGATTGGGAAAGATCTAAACAAAGACTTTTAAAGGTTCAATAACTCTTTTATTAATTTAAAAATGTAATCTAAATCAGAGAGTTTTAACCTTTTGGTATTAATATTATATTTTGAACAGTGATAACTATTAATTAAGGTAATTTGATCATTTATTTTATGTTTTTTTAGATGTTTGAATTTGTATTCTGATTTTTTTTTATTTAATGCAATTAACAAACTATTGTGAGCAATTTGTCCAAATGTCAAAATTATACTTAATTTTTTCATTTTGTTTATTTCTGATCTTAAAAAAGTGTTACATGTTTTAATTTCCCTAGTTGTAGGTTTGTTTTTTGGTGGCAAGCATTTAACTGCATTTGTAATTCTGCATCGTATATTGTTGATTTTGTAAAATTCATCATAATTTTCAGTAATATTATATTTGTTTAAAAAGTTGAATAGTAAACTACCAGAAAAGTCTCCGTTAAAAATTTTACCAGTTCTATTTGCTCCTCTTAAACCTGGAGCTAAACCAATAATAAGAAATCTACTGGAAAGTGGTCCTGTCCCGAGAACTCTATCATTAAAGAAATTTGGAAATAAGATTTTATTTTTATTTCTCAAATCAACTAACCTAGAGCATAGATTACAATTTTTTTTCGGTTCCATAAGCTTAACAATTAAATTATAAAGCATAATATGAAAAATAAATTTGTAATAGCTGTTGGATCAAATATAAATAGTCCAGAGGGTTTTGAGCCTATAAAAAATTGTAATAAAGCTATAAACGAACTTTCTAGATTTAATATAAATATAATTCAAAAATCATCTTGGTATGTAAGCGAACCACTTCCCAAAAGTTCTCAACCAAAATTTTACAATTCGGTACTTTTATGCAATGCAAATCATAGTGCAAATAAAGTTTTAAAAATTATTCAAATTATAGAACAAAAATTTGGACGAGTAAGAGTCTTCAAAAATATGCCAAGATGTATTGATCTTGATATTATATCATTTAATGGAAATATAAAAAAATCACTATTATTAACTATTCCTCATCCAAGAATGCATCAAAGAAAATTTGTTTTATTGCCACTTTTTGAAATAGACTCCCATTGGTTACATCCATTATTGAAAAAAAATATTAATTATTTTTTGGAAAAAGTGAAATACCAAAGAATTAAAAAATTAAAAATAGATTGATCTTTTTGTTTAAAACGACTAAGAACAATTTTAGAGGTAATTATGGCAAGAGTAACTGTTGAAGATTGTATAGAAAAAGTTGAAAATAGATTTGAACTAATAATTGCTGCTTCCCAAAGAGCTAAAGAAATATCAAATGGCGTTCAAATTGAAGTAGATAAAGATAACGATAAAAATACAGTGATATCATTAAG
Organism: uncultured SAR116 cluster alpha proteobacterium; assembly: GCA_902615325.1. Classification (GTDB taxonomy): domain Bacteria; phylum Pseudomonadota; class Alphaproteobacteria; order Puniceispirillales; family Marisalimonadaceae; genus TMED54. Next base: position 4,542 of record CACMOJ010000036.1, read on the forward strand.
AGAAATTGGAGATGGTGTTATTACTTATGACGATTTAAAAGAAAGATACCTAAAATCTCTTCAAAATGTTGTAATAAATAACGATGATGATGAAAATGATATTGAAGAGGAATTTTCTAGTTATCTTAATCAGGAAGATAACGAACAAAATTTAAACCCAAACAATTTTTTTAAAAATAACGAAGATTCATTTGAAGATGTGTCAGATGAATTAATTAGAAAAGAAGAATAGCATAATTTATTATATCGGTTATAATTTCTGAAAATATTAATTTCAGTTATGACATGCTTGATACTAACTTTTTACTAAACTTAAAAAATAAAAATTATATTAAATCTCTAGATCTAATAAAAAAAGCTTATGATTTCAGTAAATCAAATCATGACGGACAATATAGAGATGACGGTAAGGACTATATAACACATCCAATAGCAGTTGCTGAAATTCTCTCTAATATGGGTTTAGATAGTCCCACAATAATTACTGCTTTACTTCATGACGTAGTTGAAGATAGTTCAGTTACTATTAAAGATATAAAAAAATTGTTTGGTTCAGAGATTAGTAAGCTAGTCGATGGCGTAACTAAACTAACAAAAATTGAACTTAAATTTGGGTTGGCTCAAGCTGAAAATTTTAGAAAACTATTAATATCCTCATCAGATGACATAAGGGTGTTACTTGTAAAGTTAGCTGATAGACTTCATAATATACGAACAATTGAAGGTATCAAGGATAAGAACAGACAAATAAAAATTTGTACAGAAACGCTTGAAATTTATGTTCCTTTAGCAGAAAGACTTGGCATAGTTGGTATTCAATCAGAATTAGAAGAAAAGTGCTTTTCTATAATTAATAATGAAACAAGAAACTCTATACAAAAAAGATTAGACCTAATTTATTCTGAGGACAAAGTAAATATTCCATTAATTATTAAAGAAATAAAGAAAATTGCGTTTGATAAGAAAATAATTGTTGAAATTTTTGGCAGAAAAAAAACTTGCTATTCTATCTGGAAAAAAATGCAAATAAAAAAAGTTGGAATGGACAATCTATCAGATATTATGGCTTTTCGAATTATTGTAAAAAAACAGGATGACTGTTACAAATTATTAAGTTTACTACATCAAAATTACACTGCTATAATGGGGAGGTTTAAAGATTATATATCAGCACCAAAAAGAAATGGTTATCAATCATTACATACTGGTTTAATTGGTCCAAAAAAAACAAAGATTGAAATTCAAATAAGAACATATGAGATGGATGAGTTTGCAGAAAAGGGTGTTGCTGCACACTGGATGTATAAAAATGGTACTAAATACAAAGAAGGTATTAAATTTAAATGGGTAAGAGAATTACTTCAAATAATTGAAGAATCCAACCATCCAACTGAATTTTTAGAATATACAAAATTAGAGATGTATAACGATCAAGTTTTCTGTTTCACACCAAAGGGTAATATAATAAATTTACCAATTCATGCTACTGCTATTGATTTTGCTTATGCTGTTCACTCTGAATTAGGAAATGCTGCTGTTGGTGCAAAAATTAATAATAAAGTAAGGCTTTTAACTTCGGAACTAAAAAATGGTGATCAAGTAAAAATCCTAACTTCATCAAATGGATATCCAGATCCTAATTGGCTTGAGAATTGTATCACAGGAAAAGCTAAATCTAGTATAAGAAGATTTATTAGAAAAAAAGAAGTTGATGAATATAAACAGCTTGGAACATCACTTTTGAGGAATGAGTACAAGCAAAAAAATAAAAAGTTAAATTTTAAAGAACTCAAAAATGTCATTGAGAAATATGAGTTATTTGATGTAGATGAATTATTGGTTGAAATAGGCAAAGGTAATATTTTCTCTAATGAAGTTATTGAATCTATATATCCTGAAAATAAATATTTAAATGCATTTAGAAAAAAACCATTTATTAAAAGAATTTTTAAGAATAAAAAAAATGACTTAAATATTAACGGTGCAATACCAGGTATGGCGATTCATTACGGACACTGCTGTAGTCCCCTTCCAGGAGATCGTATTGTAGGAATTGTAACTTCTGGAAAAGGTATTACAGTACATTCCCTTGATTGTTTCTCTTTGGAAAAGTTTCATGATACTCCAGAAAGATGGTTAGATATATCATGGGAAAGAGAAAAAGATATTTTGTATAGAGGTAAACTAATTGCTGTTTTAATGAATGAACCAGGAAGTTTGGCTGATGTCACAAGAATAATTAGTAACATAAACGGAAATATTTCTAATCTACAAGTAGTAAATAGAGATATAAACTTTTATAGATTTACAATCGATCTTGAAGTTGAAAATCTATCTCATTTAAATGAAATAATAGCAGCTTTAAGATTGTCAGATTTTGTTGAAAGTGTAGAAAGAGAAAAAAGTTAATGAACTTTATAAAATCTAAACTCATAATTTTTAAAAATTTATTTTCAATTAATATAAAAAGAGCAAGTTTATTCTATTTTTTAAAGTTAATAAGAGTAAAAGACTCTAGGGATAAATTAGCAATTGGATTTGCTTGTGGTTCCATGGTTTCTTTTAGTCCATTCATAGGGTTTCATTTTTTACTTGCTGTAGTTTTTGCCTATATTCTTAGAGGAAATATAGTAGCTTCTCTAATTGGAACATTCATAGGAAATCCTTTTACATTTCCATTTATTTGGATCTTTATTTATAAAGTAGGAAATATTTTTTTTAAAAATGATCAAAGTTCCTCTCTAGAATTAACATTTCAAAGTGTATTTGACCAAGGTTATGAAATCTTGATTCCAATGTTAATTGGATCATTGATTGTTTCAATGCCCATTTGGTTTATTTCTTATTTTACAGTAAAATTTTTAATGTCATCATTTAAAAAAAGAAAAGTATAGATATATATAACAGATGTGTAAATTAGGCATAAATATAGATCATGTAGCCACATTAAGAAATGCTCGTGGACAACATCATCCAGATCCTTTAAAAGCAGCTATGATATTAAAAGAAACCCAAGTTGACTCTGTTACCATGCACTTAAGAGAAGATCGGAGACATATAAAAGATAAAGATATTTATTTAATAAAAGAAAAAGTTGATTTACCAATTAACTTAGAAATTGCTCCAACTGAAGAGATGACTAAAATAGCCTTAAAATTAAATCCTAGATCAGTATGTTTTGTTCCCGAAAAAAGAATGGAAATTACTACTGAGGGTGGACTGAATATAGAGACAAATATGCTAAAGATTGAAAAATTGTTAAATTCACTTTCTAATTCTAAAATAAATGTATCCTGTTTTATTGAGCCTAGCTTTACTCAAATTGATTGCATCAAATCCTTAGGTATTAAGACCATAGAATTCCATACTGGGTCATATGCAGACTCTAAGACAAAAAAAGTCATGGAAAAAAATTTATCTTTGATTAGAAATGCAGTCGAATATGCTACAAAATTAGGTTTGGATTGTCATGCAGGCCACGGTTTAAATTATGATAATGTCTATAATATAGCAGCTATAAAAGAAATAAAGGAATTAAATATAGGACATTTTATAATTGGAGATGCTATTTTTTGTGGTTTAAAAAATAGTATTATAAAAATGAAAGAGATTATAAACTCGGCTAGAAAATGATTTATGGTGTTGGAACTGATCTAATAAACTCTCAGAGAATTGAAAAACTATTAAATAAATTTGGAAATAGATTTTTAACCAAAATATTTAGTACTCGAGAAATACAAAATTCTAAAAGCTCTTACAACAAAGCACTTTATTTTTCTAAAAAATTTGCCGGAAAAGAAGCTTTCTGGAAAGCAATATCACCTGACAGAGACAAAACATTGCACTTCAATGAAATTGAAATTTTGTCTAATGACAATGGTAAACCTTATATTAATTTAATTGGCAAGACAAAGAATAAAATATTATGTTTAGAAGATTCATTAAATTGTGTATTTAATTTTCATATCTCAATTTCAGATGAAAAACCTAATGCATTAGCTTTTGTGATTATTTTTCTTGCTCATGTAAATTAGCTATAGCATAAAGAATATATAGAGATTTTAAATGACAACAAACAAAAACAAAAATAGCTTTTACGAGTTGATAAAAACTTTATTCTATGCTGGTACTATAGCTGTTGTTTTTCGATCTATTTTATTTGAACCATTTAACATTCCGTCCGGTTCAATGATACCATCCTTGCTGGTAGGAGATTACTTGTTTGTTTCAAAATACTCCTATGGTTATTCCAAGTATAGTTTTCCATTTGGTATATTACCTATTAGAGATAGATTAATTTATGATATTCCAAAAAGAGGAGATATAATTGTTTTTAGAAAACCAGGCGATGAACAAGTTGATTATATAAAAAGATTGATCGGTTTACCTGGTGATAGCGTTCAGCTTGTCGATGGTCGGTTATATGTTAATGATAAATTAGTGGGTAGAAAAAAAACCAATATTGGCCAAATTACTAAAACTGATGGGAGTAATATAAAACTGATAGAATATGAAGAAAATATTTTTGATACTAAATCATATAAAATTATTGAAGCTAGTGACAACGATTTTTTTGATAACACCATTAAATTTTCCGTACCTGAAGACCACTTTTTTTTTATGGGTGATAACCGTGACAATAGTAAAGATAGTAGGGCTTCGGAAGTTGGTTTTGTTCCAAAAATAAATTTAATTGGCAAAGCCCAAATTATTTTTTTTTCACATAATGGATCAGCTAGATTCTATGAATTTTGGAAATGGCATAACCTTATTAGATTTTCAAGAATTGGAAAAAAAATTGAATAAATTTAATTCTGAGATTGAAAAAATTTTAGATTATAAATTTAGAGATATTGAGTTGCT
>CACMOJ010000037.1 GCA_902615325.1 uncultured SAR116 cluster alpha proteobacterium
TGGATTTAAAAACCTTTCTGGAAAAGAACTATTCAATAGATTCTTTAAACAAGGTTATATTAGATATTTCAAATGCAGCGGTTAAAATATCAAACTCAATAAGAAATAATAATAAATTAGGAAGTAAAAAAGAAACTACTCAAAATGCTGACGGTGACAATCAAAAACCATTAGATATTTTTGCTGATGAATGTATTTTTAAATCTATAAGTAATAGCTCTGTTGCTGCCTATTGTTCTGAAGAACAAGATGGAATGACAACTATAGATACAAATGGAAAATATTTGATATTTTGTGATCCATTAGACGGATCATCTAATATTGACAATAACATATCAATAGGAACAATTTTTTCAATTCTTACTTTTAAAAATGGTTCAATTGAAAATTCTTTAAAACAAAATGGCAAATCTCAACTATGTGCTGGTTTTTTTGTCTATGGGCCTCAAACAACTCTTATTTTGTCACTAGGTAGTGGAGTACATTCTTTTTATTATGATCATACAAATAGTCAATTTAAAATACTAAATTCAAATATATTGATCCCAGAATCAACATCTGAATTTTCTATTAATTCTTCTTACAGAAGATATTGGAATAACAAGGTAAAAAATTACATAAAAAATTGTGAAGATGGAATTGATGGAATAAGAGATAAAAATTTTAATATGAGGTGGGTGGGTTCATTAGTTGCAGACGCAAGTAGAATCTTTGAAAGAGGTGGAATTTTTCTTTATCCCGAAGATAAAAGAGAAAAAAATAAAAGTGGAAGATTAAGGTTAACTTATGAAGCTAATCCCATATCTTTTTTGATAAGTCAGGCTGGAGGGAAAGCTACAAATGGTTCAATTGATATTTTGAACGTGGAAGTGAATGAAATACATCAACGTGTACCTTTTATTTTTGGTTCCAAAGGAGAGGTTGAAATTTTTTTAAATACTAACTAAGTCTAAATCAAAATTGTCGAGAGAAATCATGTCTAAAACATCTGAATTAAATTTAAATATAGAAAAATTAAAAAGAATGTCTAATGCAATAAGAGTACTTGCAGCTGAAGGGGTTCAAAAAGCAAACTCAGGTCATCCTGGCATGCCTATGGGTATTGCTGATGTGGCAACAATTTTATTCTCCCAATATTTGAATATCGATGTAAAAAAACCTGATTGGCCTGATAGAGATAGATTTGTTTTGTCAGCTGGTCATGGCTCAATGCTTTTATATGCTTTGAATTACCTTTTAGGTTATGCTGATATGAATGTTGAAAGTTTAAAAAACTTTCGCCAACTGAATTCCAACACACCCGGTCATCCTGAATATGGTGATACTTTAGGAGTTGAAACTACAACAGGACCTCTTGGTCAAGGGTTTGGGACTGCTGTTGGTATGGCTTTGGCGGAGAGGATGTCTAACGCTAAGTTTGGAAAAAATCTTGTTGATCATTTTACTTACGTCATTGTTGGTGATGGATGTCTTCAAGAGGGTATAAGTCACGAATCTATAGAATTTGCCGGTCATCTAAAATTAACAAAGTTAATTGTTCTTTGGGATGATAATTCAATATCTATTGATGGCAATACCAATTTGTCAAATTCAAGTAATCAAATTGCCAGATTTAAAGCATCAGGTTGGCATACTCAATCAGTTGATGGACACGATTTTGATCAAATATCAAAAGCAATTGAAAATGCAAAAAAAACAAATAAACCATCATTTATTGCTTGCAAAACTATAATTGGTTTTGGTTCACCAAATCTTTCTGGCACTGAAAAAACCCACGGAGCTCCACTTGGGGATGATGAAGTTGAAAAAGTTAAAAAAGAATTAAATTGGAAAAGCAACCCATTTGAGGTTCCAAAAGACATACTTAATAATTGGAGATCTTCAATTGAGCGAGGATCAAAAATTAGAAAGGAATGGGAAGATAGATTTAACAAAAGTCCTAAAAAAAATAAATTTATTAAAAATAATTCGAACTATTTATCTCAAGCTTTTGATAAAAATTTAAAATCTCATATTAAAAAATTGAAATTAGAAAAACCTAAATTAGCCACAAGACAAGCAAGTTTAGAATTCTTAAAAATTTTGTCATCTAATGTAGATAATATTGCTGGTGGATCAGCAGATTTGACAGGATCAAATTTGACAAAAACTCCAGATATGAATTCTGTAAAACCAAAAAAATTTAAAGCTAATTACATTCATTATGGAATTAGAGAACATATGATGGGAGCTGTTATGAATGGAATAGCACTTCATAAAGGTTTTGTAACATATGGAGGAACTTTCTTAGTTTTCAGTGATTATATGAGAAGTTCAATTAGGTTGTCAGCTCTCATGAAGACTAAAGTAATTTATGTGCTAACTCATGATTCAATTGGTCTGGGTGAAGATGGTCCTACTCATCAACCGGTAGAACATTTAGCAATGCTGAGAGCTACTCCTAACCTAAATGTATTTCGTCCTGCCGATGCAGTTGAAACAGCAGAAGCATGGGAAATTGCACTTAAATATAATGGACCATCTATATTGGCTTTATCAAGACAGGGTTTAAAAACATTTAGAGATGAAGAAGGGAGTGATAATCTTACCAGTAAAGGGGGATATCTCGTTAAAGATTTTGGAAATGACAGAGATTTAACGATAATTGCCACAGGTTCTGAGGTTGAGACTGCATTAGAAACTTCTGATCTTTTATTAAAAGATAATATTAAGGCATCAGTGGTATCTTTACCATGTTGGGAGTTATTCGAAAAACAATCAGAAGAATATAAATTAAATGTTCTTGGAGAAAAATTAAAAGTTGGTGTAGAAGCAGGTTCAGAATTAGGCTGGCATAAATATATAGGATCAAATGGTATTTTTATTGGAATGAAAACATTTGGCGCATCAGCACCCGCAAATCATTTATTTGAATATTTTGGATTAAGTGCAGATAAGATTAGAGAAAAAATTTTAGGTAAAATTAATACATAAGTTTATGCCTTCTTCGAAAGAACTATTTAAATTAGATTTAACGAATAAATTGATTCTTGTTAGGGTTGATTTGAATATGCCTTTAGTAAATGGTGTTGTTCAAGATGAAACAAGGCTTCAATCTGTTTTGCCAACTATTCAAGAAATTATTAAAAAAGGTGGTAAGTTAGTACTTTGTAGTCACTTTGGAAGACCTAATGGTCAATATAATGAAAAGTACAGTTTAAAACCATTAATAGAACCTTTGTCAAAAGCATTAAATTGTCCTATTGATTTTTCACCAACTTGCATTGGACCACAAGCGGAAGAATTAAAAAATAATCTTAAAGAGGGTCAAATTTTACTTTTAGAAAATTTACGATTTCATATGGGAGAAGAAACTAATGATAAAGATTTTTCGGAAAATTTAACTTTGGGTATTGATTATTTTGTTAATGATGCTTTTTCATGTTCTCACAGAAAGCATTCTAGTACCGTAGGTGTAACAAATTTTTTACCTTCTTTTATGGGAACTCACTTAGAAAAAGAGATTAAAGCTTTAGAGGGTGTCTTAAATAATCCCAATAAACCTGTAGCTGCAATAATTGGAGGGTCCAAAGTTTCAACTAAAATAGATGTAATAAAATTTTTACTTAAAAAAATGGATATTATTATTATTGGTGGAGCTATGGCTAACACTTTTATTGCTGCAAAAGGTTTTAATGTCGGTAAAAGTTTATTTGAAAAAGATTCCATTGGTTTAGCCAAAAACCTTATAGAGAAGTCACAAAATAATAATTGTAAATTAATTTTGCCAACTGATTTTATTGTATCTAAAAATTTAATAAAAAATGCTGAATATACAACTACTAATTATGACTCAATGCCACATAATATGATGGCACTAGACATTGGCCCAAAATCGATAAAGCTTATTAATAAAAATATTAATAAATGTAAAACTATTTTATGGAACGGACCATTAGGTGCTTTTGAAACTTGCCCATTCGATAAAGGTACCAATAAAGTCGCTTCGTATGTTTCAAGCCTTACAAAACAAAAAAAGATTTTGAGTGTTGCAGGTGGAGGTGATACAGTTTCTGCATTGAACAATGCACAAGTATTGAATGATTTTAGTTATGTATCCACTGCAGGTGGAGCATTTTTAGAATGGTTAGAAGGTAAAGTATTGCCAGGCATCGAACCTATAAGTTAACTTACGAAAGGAAAATAATGTCAGTCAAAGTAGCAATTAATGGATTTGGAAGAATTGGTAGGAATATACTTAGGTCTATCATTGAAAATAAAAATGACAATATTAAAGTAGTTGGCATCAACGATTTAGGTCCTATAGAAACAAATGCACATTTATTAAAATATGATTCTGTTCATGGCTTTCTTAATAGAGATGTTATAATTAATGGTAGTGATCTAGATGTCGGAACAGGACCAATTAAAGTCACTTCAGAAAGAAACCCAGAAAATTTACCTTGGAAAGAATTAGACATAGATGTTGTTTTAGAATGTACCGGCATTTTTACTAGTAAAGAAAAGGCTCAACAACACATAACTGCAGGCGCGAAAAAAGTTCTTATATCTGCACCTGCGAGTGGGGTTGATCTTACTGTCGTGTATGGTGTAAACCATAAAAAAATTTCAAATGAACATCAAATTTTATCAAACGCTTCGTGTACGACTAATTGTCTTGCTCCTATAGCATACGTATTAAATAAATCTGTAGGTATAGAAAATGGTTTTATGACCACAATACATTCTTATACTGGAGATCAACCAACATTAGATACGATGCATAGTGACCTTTATAGAGCAAGGGCTGCTGCTGCCAATATGATACCTACATCAACAGGTGCGGCTAAAGCTGTTGGGTTAGTTTTACCTGAACTAGATGGTAAACTTGATGGTGTTGCAATTAGAGTTCCTACACAAAATGTCTCAGTTGTTGATTTTAAGTTTAATTCAAAGAAAGAAACTTCTACTGAAGAAATTAATGAGGCAATAAAAAATGCATCTGAAAATGAATTAAAAAATATTTTAAGTTTTAATGATAAAAAACTAGTTTCGAGTGATTTCAATCATAATCCATCCTCTTCAATATTTCATTCTGATCAAACAAAAGTTATGAATAAGAAATTTGTAAGAATTTTGAGTTGGTATGATAATGAATGGGGTTTTTCAAATAGAATGTGTGATACTGCATTAGAAATAGGAAAGTATATATAGTTTATGTCTTCACAAAACATAATCATTGCACCATCAGTTTTATCTGCTGATTTTAGTAATCTTGGTCAAGAAGTTAATGATATTGATGAAGCTGGTGCTGATTGGATCCATTTGGATGTAATGGATGGACATTTTGTTCCAAATTTAACTTTTGGTCCTTCTATTATTTCTAGCATTAGAAAAAAAACCAAAAAATGTTTTGACACTCATTTAATGATATCAAACCCTGATGAGTATATAGAACAGTATAAAAATGCTGGTTCAGATATAATTACTGTTCATAAAGAAGTTTGTGGACATTTAGATAAAACTTTATCATCTATAAAAAATACAGGATGTAAAGCCGGTGTTTCAATCAATCCTGGTACTGATATTTCCGGGTTAGAATATGTCTTAGATAAGATTGATTTAATTTTAGTTATGTCAGTAAATCCAGGTTTTGGTGGACAAAAGTTTATAAACTCATCAATTCAAAAAATAAAAAAAATAAAAGAATTAGTGCAAAACTTTAATATTGATATTGAGGTTGATGGTGGCATAGATGATAAAACGGCAACACTCGTTAAAAATGCTGGTGCAAATATTCTTGTTTCTGGATCTTTTATATTTTCAGGAGAAAATAAAAGTATTTACAAGGAAAGAATAGCTTCTTTGAGATAACTTATGTCAAAGAAGACTGCAAACAAAATAATCATTTTTGATTTAGATGGAACTTTAATTCATTCAATACCAGATATGTGTATTGCTATGAATAAAACATTAGAGCAATTTAAATTAAAATCTATAACAGAGGATAAACTTCAAGAGTTTGTTGGCGAAGGTATGTTAAAATTATCTGAGAATGTACTTAAATTTTCTGGAGCTAATTTGAATTTAATAGATGACTTTTTCTTAATTTATAGGAAAGAATATTCTGAAAATCCATATTACCTAACTACTTTAATGCCAGGTGTAAAAGATATTCTTAACCATTTATTAGATAAAAACATTCACATAAATATATGTACAAATAAAAGACAACATATTGCAGAGAAAATTTTAAAACTAATGAATTTATTTGATAATTTTGATTTTATTGTTGGTGCAAAAGAAAATATTCCACTTAAACCTCAAAGACAAATGATAGACTTTATATGCAATCAATATGATAGTGATGAAAATGAATTTATAATGGTAGGAGATACAAAGGTAGATATTTTAGCAGCAAAAAATGCAGGAATTAGTTCTGCAATAGTTGATGGTGGTTATACAAATGAGGATTGTAAATCTTTAGGTGCAGATTTTTACTTAAATAATATATCTGAATTAAAATCAGTTTTAAATTTATAAGGGATCCCAACTAAATACATCACCACTTCTTTCTGAAGGAGTTAAGTAAGGCTTAAATGCTGGCATTGCTATATCCATTATTTTTTGTGGATTCCATCCTTCACTATTATGAACACTTTTTACAGGTCTATTTTGGTTATAAATAAATAATTCGTTTAATCTTGAGCTAAAAATCTGCCCTGTAATATCTTTTGCATCTTCTGATGAGAGGTATACTGCAAGTGGAGCATTTGTTTCGGGAGTCATTTTTTTTAGACGTTCGACTCTGGCTTTTTCTTGTTCAGTTGTTGAGGGTATAGAATTAGTCATTCTACTCCAAGCAAATGGTGCAATACAGTTTGATCTTACATTAAAACGCTTCATATCTAAAGATATTGACTTTGATAATCCAGCAATCCCTAATTTTGCTGCAGAATAATTAGCCTGTCCAAAGTTACCTATTAAACCAGAAGTACTTGTCATATGAACAAAGGAACCTGAGTTTTGTTCTCTAAAAAATGGTGCTGCTGCTCTGCTAATATAAAAACTACCATTTAAATGTACATCGATAACATCTGTCCAATCTTTTGGATCCATTTTATGAAAAATTACATCCCTTAAAATACCTGCATTATTAACAATAATATCAATTTGTTTAAAGTTATCTAAAGCATTCTCAATAATTTTTGATGCTGATGACCATGAGGCAACACTATTATTGTCTGGTATAGCTTCTCCTCCTTTTTGGGTTATCAATCCACAAGTTTCCTCTGCAGGTTGAATTGATCCACCTTCTCCACTTAGAGATACACCTATATCATTTGCTAAAATTTTTACACCTTCATTGGCTAGGGCTAACGCTATTTCTCTTCCAATTCCTCCGCCTGCACCTGTAACAATTGCAACTTTACCTTTTAAACCTAAATCATTCATAGACATTCCTCTTTATAACCCATTAAACACTTTTTCATTTACTTAGTCTATCATAGGTTTGTAGAATGTTTGATAAGTGGGGGCGTAGCTCATCAGGATAGAGCATGAGATTCCTAATCTCAAGGTAACAGGTTCGAGTCCTGTCGTCCTCACCACTTTATTTATAAAGCGATTGAAGTTCTTTGTGATAATTTTTTTCTATAATTCTTCTTTTGATTTTTAACGTTGGGGTTAATTCTGATGATTCAATGGAAAATGGTTTTTTTATTAAATAAAATTTTCTAATTTTTTTTGTTAAACTTAAATTATTGTTAACCTCATCAAAAATTTTTCTTACTAATTTCTTATTTTCTTTAATCTCTTCAGAGGGATAAACTAGAGCAACCAGATATGGTTTTTCATGTCCATGAATCATAATTTGATCTATTTCATCATAGGACAAAAAAAGATCTTCAAGAGGTGCTGGTGCAATATTTTCACCTCCTGAATTTACAATCATTTCGTTTTTTCTACCTAATATTTTTAAGTAGTTTTCATCGTCAAACAATCCTAAATCACCTGTATGCAACCATCCATTTATAATTGTTTTATCTGTCGACTTTTTATCTTTCCAATAACCTTGCATTAGAGATTTTCCTCTAACTAAAATTTCTTTATCTTTAGATAGTTTGATTTCTGTCAAATGTATAGCTTTACCAACTTTATCTAACTTAATATTGTTAAAGGGGGTTATAGAGATAATTGGTGAATATTCTGTCTGTCCGTAACCCTGTAAAATTTTAATGCCCATTGAAAAGAAAAAAATCGCAGCATTTTGTTTCAAAGCAGCTCCACCAGATACAAAAGCCATTAGGTTTTTACCAAAAATTTTTTTGATGTTTTTTCTTACGGTTAAATCAATAATAAAGTCTAAAAATTTGTCTTTTACATTTAGATTTTCATTTTTGTATTTTTTATTTCCTAATATTACGTTTTTTTCAAACAAGTATTTGATTATTTTATTTTTTGATTTAATAGAGTTTGAGATTTTTTTTAATAATACGTCATATAGTCTTGGAACTGCTACCATAAGAGTGGGATTAACAAATTGTAGATCATTTAATAATTGGTCTCTATTATTTGAAAAGTAAATCTCACCACCAATATAAATAGGAAGCAAAAAACCACCTGTTCTTTCATAAGCATGCGAAAGAGGTAAAATGGATAAAAATTTATGATTATCTATTTTAATATCATCTAAATATATTTTAGCACCTTCAATATTCGATTTTATAGAATTGTGGCTAAGCATAACACCTTTTGGGTTAGCACTTGTGCCTGATGTATAAATTATACAAGCCGTATCATCTTTACTTATTTTATAATTAATATTTTTTTCTTGAGAGTGTGTAACAATTTTTTGATTTAAAATATCTTTGTGATATATAAAAAAACTTTTATTATTAGTACTTTTAAAATTTTCTAACAAAATAAATTTTTTTGTAAAAATAAGTTTGTTTTTGATCTTTTTAATTTTTAGATAAGCTTCTTCATCTAATAAAGCTAGTTTGCTTTCTGAGTGGTTAAGTAAATAAAGTAATTCATTTTCATTGCTGGTTGTATATGCAGGAACAGTTATCGCTCCTATTTTCATAATTGCTAAATCAGAAATACACCAAAAGGGTGAGTTCTTTGATATTAAACTAACTTTATCACCTTTATTAATTTCAATTTTTTTTAAGA
>CACMOJ010000038.1 GCA_902615325.1 uncultured SAR116 cluster alpha proteobacterium
AATTATTTTCCCTCTTTGCATTACATAAAAATAATCAGAAAGATTGAATGCAAAATCAAAATATTGTTCGACTAAAAATATTGTAATATTTTTTTCTTTTTTTAAATATAAAATCACTTCGCCTATTTGTTTAATTATATTCGGTTGAATACCCTCAGTAGGCTCATCCATCAATAATAAACTTGGTTTTGCAATAAGTGCTCTAGCAATAGCCAACTGTTGTTGTTGTCCTCCAGACAAATCTCCACCTCTCCTATGAAGCATTTTTTTTAATATTGGAAATAAGTCAAATATTTCGTCAGGAACAAACCATTTTTTTTTATCCAAACAGGCAAATCCAATTTCTAAATTTTCTTTAACACTTAGTAGAGGAAATATATCTCTTCCTTGAGGAACATATCCAATTCCTAATTTTGCCAGTTTGTGAGATGGAAGATTAAATATATCTTGGTTATTATAGAAATAAGTTCCATTTTTAGCATTATGTATTCCAGACAAAAATTTAAGTAAAGAAGTTTTTCCTACGCCATTTGAACCCATTAAGCATGTTATATTTCCTTTTTTTGCTTTTATTGAAACATCAAACAAAATTTGAGAAGAGCCATAACTTAAATTTATTTTTTTAACATCAAGCATAATTATCTTCCTAAATAAACCTCTATAACTTTTTCATTTTGAGTTATAAAATCAATTGAACCAGAAGAAAGAATGCTGCCTTCATTAAGTACTGTTACTCGACAATTTAAATTACGTACAAATTCCATATCATGTTCAACAACAATAATAGAACTAGATTTTGAAATATTTTTTAAAATACTAACTGTTTGATTTCTCTCAGTTGGTGTCATACCTGCAGCAGGTTCATCAATAAGCATTAATTTTGGATTTTGGCTTAAAAGCATTCCAATCTCTAACCATTGCTTTTGGCCATGGCTAATCTCACCTGCAATTCTATCTTTAATTTTATAAAGATTTATATCTTTTAAAATTTTATCAATGCTTATAAGGTCAGTGTTTGTATTTTTTTGAAATAAAACCTTAAATGGATTTCTATTTTTCTTCTGAGACAAAATTAAATTATCAATAATTGTTTTATTTTCAAATACCGTAGGTTTTTGAAATTTTCGTCCAATACCAAGTAATGCTATTTCTGATTCTGTTTTTCTGATTAGATCAATGCTTTTTTCTCCCCATAAAATATGTCCATTATCTGGCTTTGTTTGGCCTGTAATTATATCCATAAAAGTAGTTTTTCCTGCGCCATTTGGTCCAATAATGGCTTGTAATTCATTATACCCTATTGAAAAACTTAAATTTTTTATTGCTTTAAAACCATCAAAAGAGATTGAAACATTATCAACTTCTAACAACGTTTTCATTTTATTTTAACCAATAATGTATTTAACATACCAATTAAACCACCCTTACTAAAAATTGTTATTGCCACAAAACCAATTCCTAAAAATACAGTCCACCAATTCACCCATTCAATTGTAAAAAAACCGAGGGGAATATTTGGAGCATTTCCTCCAGTAAACCAAGAGGATAGCAAAGAAACAGACGCTGCACCTAAAATTGCACCATACAATTTTCCTCGTCCACCAATAGCAACCCAGACAGCTAAATATATTGAGGCAATAGGAGCAATCTCAGCAGGGTTTATTATACCAGCTTGAGGATAATATATAGCTCCTGCTAATCCAGTAATTATGGCTGTGATAACAAATATAAAAAGTTTATATATTTCTACATTGTATCCAAAAAAACGAAGACGCGTTTCATTGTCTCTGATAGCGGTAATTACTGATCCAAATTTACTTTGAATTATATAATTAAAAATTACAAATGAAAATATAAGTCCGATTGAACTTAACCATAAAAATAATATTGAAATTGTAGATTGACTTAAGTTTTCAAGATGAGGAATATTTTGCAATCCAGACAATCCATTATTTCCTCTTAACCCACTATCATTTTGAAATAGATATAAAGATAAAGCTAGGGTCATTGCTTGAGTCAAAATTGACAAATATACTCCAGTTACTCTTGAACGAAAAGCTAGCCAACCAAAAATAAATGCTAATAAACCAGGGATTAAAATAACAAAAATTATTTGAAAATATAAATTATCTGCAAATGTCCAAATAAGTGGTATTTCTGTTCCTCCAACAACACCAAAAATTTGATTACCTATCGCTTCTTGTAATTCTATCTCAGTAAAAGGTAATTGTGAGCCATCTAAAGAATTCAATACAATAATTGACGTTCTCTCATACATTAACCACATGCCTATCATGTATCCACCTAAACCAAAAAAAGCAAAATGACCTAAGGATAAAATACCACAATATCCCCACACAACATCCATCGCAATTGCAGCAATACATAAGCAAAGAGTTTTTCCAAGGACTTTTACAAAGCTTGTTGATATAAAGTTTATACCAAAAGGTTCACTTAAAAAGGTGATTAACAACGTAAATAAAAAAATAGTTATTAAGAAAATCAGCGAATGTTTTTTTACAGATTTATTAATGTCAGTTATCATTTGCTGCTCTCCCTTTTAAGGCAATTAATCCCTTTGGTCTAAATTGAATAAACAAAATTATAAATATAATCATATATGTTTGAGCAGCTAATGTATTAGAAGGATTAAACCATTCTATAAACTTTTGTAAAAAGCCAATTAATGAAGCGCCTGCAAGTGTACCCCAAATACTTCCTACACCACCAACTACAACTGTCATAAAACTTTGAACAATGTATTCTGAACCAAGTTCAGATGTGACCTTGGAAAACAAACCTATAGCAACACCAGCAACACCAGCAATGCCAGACCCAAAACCAAAAGTTAACATATTTATTTTTTCAGGGTTAACACCCATGTTCGATGCCATTACAGGGTTTTGAGTTACGGATCTAGTTTCTAATCCAAATCTAGTTTTTTTCATTACAAATAATAATATTAAAAAAAATAAAACTCCCAAAACAAATATGGCTATCCTAATGTAACTTATCGAAAGATCATCATTTACTATTAAAGATCCATCTAACCAATAAGGTGATGTTAAAGGTCTAGCCTGAGTACCAAAAATATTTTTAGCAAGTTGTTGAAGAGCTATACTTATACCAAAAGTTGCTAACAAAGTATCAAGAGGATTTTTATATAAATGTTTTATTACCAACCTTTCCATGATAACCCCTGCAATAAAAGTAATTATAAAAGCAAGAGGGAAAGCTATAATTAGAGATAAAGTATGATTAGTGATATATAATTGAACAACATAACCAGTATAAGCTCCCATCATTATAAATTCACCATGAGCCATATTAATCACACGCATGACCCCAAATGTTATTGCCAAGCCAATAGCACCAAGAAAATATATAGAACTAAGACTAAGACCATCAATAAATAAATCTAAATACTTATAGAATTTAACTTTAAAATTAATTGAATCTAAAACTTGTTTAGTCTTGTTTGTTATGTATTTATTTTTCTCAATGTAAACTTTGTAAAAATGTAGTTGTTTTAAATCATTTAATAATTCTGTTTCATCTCGATAAATATTAAGATTTTTTATCTTGGCTAATTTATTATAAACTTCAATTCTTTTTGAATTTTTATTAAATTCTTTTATATCAATTCCTAAAATTTTATTGTCAACAATGTTATTTTCTAAAATTAATTTTAATTCATTTAAACTGACTCTCTTATCTAAAAATCCATTTTTTTGTGCTATTTTGTAAGCATCAATAACACTAAGTTTTAATTTTTCTTTATAGAAAAAACTTTTTATAGCTTCACCGAATTGTTTTTTACTAATTACTTCTGGTTTAATTATTTGAGCAATATTTAAATTATTTAAATCTTCAATATTTTTAGTAACTTTAATTTCAGATGTCCTCAGGAGTTTTGACAAAACTGCTCTTACTTCTAGAGAAATATTAGTTTTTAATTCGTTAAGAACATTAATTCTCTCATTATCGTCAGCTCCATGTTGTAAAATTGCAAATTGTAATAGTTTTTTTATTTTAATTTTTAACCTATCATCTTCCTCCAATAAAAATGCTTTTCTTAGTAATTTTAAATGTTCAGGTAATATTTTTTTTTCAAGAGCATTTATGCTATTTATTCTTTTATTTGTGTCATTACTAAATATTTGAAAGTTCACAAGTGCAGATGAAATCTTTGCCCTTACACCACTATTCGGCTTTATTTTTTTGAAATCTTTTTTTCTCATTTTTCCAATTTTAGCGTTGGAAAAAATATCAATTGCGTAATATGTTTTATTATCAAACTTGGAAATTAGTACAATTTTTTTTGTTTCTTTTATGTAAAATAATTTCTTATTTTTCCAGAGATTTAAAAATCTTGATACGGTATTTTGATCATAAACATTTATTTTTTCTAAAAATGTTCCAACTGTTTTTGAAGAACTATTTATAATCAGTTTAGAGTTTTTAAATAAAAAGTTATTAAAGTTCTCTTCTGAAAATGCAGAATTGAAACTTAATAATGAAAATAAAATAATTAATAAGTATTTCATAAATTAATATTGATAATGCTATGTAAACCATAGCATTATCCTCAATATAGTTTATCTAGTAATTTGACTTGAGTTGAATACAAGTATTTGTCTTAGTATTGTACATACCACAACCAAGGGACTTCCAATCAGATTTTAAAACAGCAGATTCAGGTAAATGATCTGTCCATGCATCTCCTGGCACTTCCTTAGTTTGACTTATAATGTCAAACTGGCCATTTTCCAATATTTCACCAATTAAGACAGGCTTAGATAAATGATGATTTGGCAACATCTCAGCCGTACCACCAGTCAAGTTTGGAACTTTAATACCATACATAGCTTTTCTAACAGCATCAACACCAGTAGTTCCGGCCTTTTCAACGGCCTTAACATACATGTTAAATCCAATAACGTGAGCTTCCATAGGATCGTTTGTAACTCTTTTATTTCCCATTTTAGCTTTCCAAGCTTTTATAAA
Source organism: uncultured SAR116 cluster alpha proteobacterium (assembly GCA_902615325.1). Classification (GTDB taxonomy): domain Bacteria; phylum Pseudomonadota; class Alphaproteobacteria; order Puniceispirillales; family Marisalimonadaceae; genus TMED54. The sequence goes on from CACMOJ010000038.1 coordinate 5,008, forward strand.
ACTTGAATTAAGATCAGATTCAGCTGACTGAAAATAATTCCATGCTGCTAAGTGGCCAACTAAATTTGTTGTATCTAATCCAGATAATTCTTCTTCACCAACTGAAAAGGCAACTACCGGGATATCATCTGCTTTAACACCTGCAGCAGCTAACTCTTTATAAAATCCAATGTTAGCATCTCCATTAATAGTAGAAATAACTCCAACTTTTTTACCATCAGCTCCTAAAGAAACCACATCTGAAACAATTTTAGACCAATCAGAATGTCCAAATGGAGTATAATTTACAAAAATATCACTTTCTGGTATTCCTTTATCTATAAGATATTGTTTCAAAATTTTATTAGTTGTTCTAGGATACACATAATCAGTTCCTAATAAAGCAAACTTTTTAACATCAAGCTCTTCTAAATAATAATCTGTTGCTGGAATAGCCTGCTGGTTTGGAGATGCGCCTGTATAGAAAACATTTTTAGAGCTCTCTTCTCCTTCATATTGTACTGGATAAAAAAGTAAACCGTTTAACTCTTCAAGAACTGGTAGTGCAGATTTTCTTGAGACAGAAGTCCAACATCCAAATAAAACATCAACTTTTTGAACTGTTAAAAGTTCTCTCGCTTTTTCAGCAAATAAGGGCCAATTTGAGGCGGGGTCAACTACTACAGGCTCTATTTTTCTACCTAAAATGCCACCTTTTTTGTTTTGTTGTTCAATTAACATCAACATTGTATCTTTTAATGTAGTTTCTGAAATAGCCATTGTCCCAGATAATGAATGTAAAATTCCAATTTTTATTGGCTTCTTATGTCCATCTGCAAAACCTAGACTGCTAAAACATAAAAACAATATAGTAATTAATAATCTCATAATATTTTACCTTTCTTAGATTAATTAATTTAAATTAAGGTTGATTAGTTATTTTTATGAATTGCAAACATTAGAACCCACGTATGTTGAGATTTTAAATTTAAATTTTATTCAATTATATCAATGTTTTGAAATTCAATTAAAAATAGTTAAATTTAAAATTGATTATATTTTGGTCAACTTTTGTTTGTTTTTAAGTTAAAACCAATTTCAGTAGGTTCAAATTTAAAAATTGTTAATTTTTCATTTTAAAAGATAACTTTTTAGGCATTTTAGGTCTTTAATTTAACAATCTATAAATACTCCATGAATAATCTTGGTGTAGGTTTTTAAATATTATTCTGATTAAATTGTTTTATTAGGAAATTTAGTATGACTTATTTTACAAAAACATATGACGAGGCTTTTGATTTTAAATAAAACTAACAAATAACAACCCATCAATGAACCCTGGTCTGTGTTCCATGGACTATGTTCAATCGGCAGACCACCCCCTGACCATTGAGCAAAGTTGATTAAAAAAATTGCATAAAACAATCGTTGAAATAAAATCTTTATTATTTAATTGTTAATTATATGATAAATATCATGTAATAAAAATCATGAATTTTTTAAAACCAAAAAAAGAAACCATTGATGAAGTAAAAGAATATCTGGAAAAAAGATATATATTAACAATGTGTCAATTAGAAATTAAATTATATCAAGCTAGGATCGATGGTATGAAAAGTAAATCTCAACGATATTTTAATTCAACACCATTGAGAAATGCTTTTGCCAGAATGATGGTATATAGTAAGTATGTAAATTCTTTTTACACTATAAGTGAGATTGTTAGGGAATTGAGAACTAATAGGCAATCTGTTTCAACAATGGTTGACGAATGCAGTAAAGAGGGTTGGATTTTTGTTAAAAAAGAAAAAAATAAGCTCTTTTGCACTGCTACTCAAGATATGCTTGACGGATTTCACGACTATGTCAAATGGAGAAAAAAAATAGCTGCCGACCATGCTGTAAGTATTTCTTTACTTGATTATGAATATTTATTGTCAAACAACTTTACACTTTTTGATAAGAAACTGTAAATTCAGCTTATATTGAATAAATATTGATAATTCGTTCAAATCTACATTGGTAATATTTTTAATTATTTTAATCAGAAATTTTACCTAATATTAGTTAGAAGGGGTAGAAATACCCCTTCGTAATAATTTACAGGGAGGAATGAATGAATTTTAAAACTAGCCTATTAATAGGTGCTGCTGCTGTAGCAGCTACTAGTTTACTTGCTGTAACAAGTCATGCAAAAAATCTTCGTTGGAAGATGCAAAGTACTTGGGGTAGTCAGGTAGCTATTAACGGTGAATCAGCTGTTTACTTTTCAAATAAAGTTAAAGAGATATCAGATGGAAAAGTTCAGTTAAGATTCCACGAGCCAAACGCGCTTGTACCTTCATTAGAAGTATGGGATGCTGTTAAAAACGGTTCAGTAGACGCAGGCTATACAACACCAGGATATCACGCAGGTAAGATCCCCGCTGTTTCTTACTTTACAGCTGTTCCATTTGGACCAGGTGCCACTGAATATCTAGGGTGGTTTGAGTATGGTGGAGGTAAACAATTAAAGGATGAGATTTATGGTGAGTATGGTCTTTATTCTGTAAATTGTTTAGCGCATGCTCCAGAAACAGCAGGATGGTTCAGAAAAAGAATTAATTCTGTTGATGAATTAAAAGGTATGAAGATGAGATTCTTTGGCCTTGGAGCTATGGTAATGAACAAAATCGGTGTATCAACACAGTTATTAGCTGGTGGAGATATTTATCCAGCACTTGAAAAAGGTGTTATTGATGCAACTGAGTTTTCAATGCCTACACACGACTTAAGTTATGGTTTTTACCAGTTAGCTAAGTTTAACTATTTCCCAGGTTGGCATCAGCAAACATCAGTAAGTGAACTCTTAATGAGCCTAAAAGCTTGGCAAGGACTAACAAAGTATCAACAATCAATGATTAACACAGCTTGTAGAGATACAATGTTTTGGGCTCTTGTTAGATCAGATGCAAAGCAAGTACCTGCTATGCGTGAGCTTGAGAAAAAAGGTGTTACTTTTGTTAGATGGAAAGATGAAGATCTTGCAAAGTTGAGAAAAGCTTGGGATGAAGTTGTAAAAGAAAAGTCAGCTTCTGATCCATTATTTGCTAAAATCACAAAAAGCTATAACGCCTTTAGAGAAGATTACAGCATTTGGGCTAAAAATGCATATCTAAATTAATAATTTTTATTAATTGAATTTAAAAACGCCTACTTGAGAAAGTAGGTGTTTTTTTTTACACATAATAAAAGAATTTTATATTTACATTTTTTTAAAATTTAAATGTTAACGCTTTTTGATGGGGTAGATGTACATAGGATGTTTGGTGGGTTTGACAGACTGAGGTATGAGTGTGTTAACTGGTTTAATGGAGCATAATGTTCATTAAAATAGTTAATACTTTTTTAAATAGATACTAAAATTTTTCTAACCAAGGTCTTATTTCTAATTCCCAAGACCATGCGCTTCTTTTTTGATTATAAAATTCTAAATATCTTTTTGCAATCTCATCAGGACATAATTTATCATCATCTTTTTCATATGGTCTATTCTCAGATAGTATGCTTCCATCTATTATAAAGTGACCTATGTGAATATTTTGTGGGTGTAATTCACGTGCTAATGATTGTGCCAAACCTCTTAAAGCAAACTTACCCATTGCGAATACTGATGAATTCGGAAAGCCCTTTGTGCTGGCAGATGCACCAGTAAAAAAGATACTTCCAGAACCTTTTTTTTTCATTCTTTTAACTGATTGTTGTGCAACTAAAAAAGCACCAAATGATGTTATGTTTAATGCTTGTCTTGTATTTTCTATATCTAATTCTTCAATAGGCCCTCTTACTCTTGAAGATGGATTATAAATAACCAAATCTGGTTCTTCATTTATATCATCTAATTTGCTAAATAAATTTTGAACATCAATTGAAGATGATACATCGCACTTAAAAACATTTGCCTCTAATTCTTTCTTAACATTATCAAGTTTATTAATATTTCTTGCTACTAAAGAGATAGACATCCCATTTTTATGAAATAATCTTGCAAGAGATAAACTTAATCCACTACCTACACCTATT
>CACMOJ010000039.1 GCA_902615325.1 uncultured SAR116 cluster alpha proteobacterium
AACGTCTTTACCGAGCTTTAGTGAACCAAAACCGCCTGAAATTGACATCCATGATTCATCAATTGTACTAGCATCAGCATCGATATCATATACACCAGTAACTGTTAGACCACTGTCAGTTTTATTTGTGAACTTAATAGTAAGTTCATTATTAGTAGTCTGAGTATCACCGTCTGTAGCTGCAATATTTGATGATGTTGAAGCATACTGCCACTCAAATGCACCTGTTACTGAAACGTCAGCTACAGCATATGATGATATGCTTGCAGCAGCAACAAGAGCAGATGATGTTAAAAGTAATTTACGCATAACGTAATCCTCTCTTTATTTAGTTGTTAAACAACAAAGTTAATTTAATTTTCCCCTTGAAAATTAATATAATATATATACTAATAAATTATTAATATTTCCATACTAAAATTTGCATAAATATCACATTTTATTTTTTTTGTGGTAATTATGCAACATAGAAACATTTTTTATGATGAATAATTTGATCAGTAAATATGAAAATTTAAATCAATTAATAAAAAAATATCATAATAAGTCAATCTACTCTCACAAACCTTTGCCTAAGCTAATAGCGGTATCAAAACAACAACCATATGAAAGAATTTTACATGCATTAAAATATGGACAAAGAATTTATGGTGAAAATAAATTACAGGATGCCGTAAAAAGATGGTCAAACCTTATTGATATTTATAAAGATATTGAGTTGCATTATATTGGACATTTACAAACTAATAAAGTCAAAAAAGCTCTAAATTTCTTTAATGTAATTCATACTCTAGATAGAGAAAGTTTGGCGTTGGAAATTTCGAAACATTTAAAATCTAGAAGTAAAACTTCGGCTTTTTTAATACAAGTAAACACTGGAAATGAAATGAATAAGTCTGGTATTAGCTTAAATGGCTTTGAAAAATTTTTTGAATTTACAAAAAGTCTTAATATACCTGTAAAAGGACTTATGTGTTTGCCTCCTGTAAATGAGGACCCGAGTATCCACTTTTCAATCTTAAATAATTTAGCAAAAAAATTTAAACTTAGTGATCTATCTATGGGGATGTCTATGGATTTTGAAAAAGCTATAAATTTTGGCTCTACATATCTAAGAATTGGCAGCTCATTTTTTGGGAAAAGAGACTAATCAAAAATATGGTTAGATTTATTCTTTTTAGTATTTAGATACTTTTTGTTGATTTCATTTGGTTCAATCTTTAGTTTAATCGTTTTCAAGACCTCTAAACCTTCTTCATTTAACAACCTAATTTTATTTGGATTATTTGTAATTAAATTAATTTTTTTAAAATTTAATTTCTTTAATATTGCAACTGCAACATCATATGATCTCTCATCATCTTTAAAACCAAGTGTTAAATTTGCATCTACAGTGTCTAATCCATCCTCTTGAAGTTTATATGCTCTTACTTTATTTGCTAGTCCAATGTCTCTGCCTTCTTGAGGTAAATAAATTAGCAAGCCCTCTCCATTTTCAACCATTATATCAAGAGATTTGTCTAATTGTTCCCCACAGTCACATTTAAGGCTATGGAATATATCTCCAGTCACACATTGGCTATGAATTCGAACTGTTGGAAATAAATTAGATTTATTATTCTTGATAATCTTGCCAATAAGAATACAAAAATATTCTTTAGGATCATTATTAAATTTAAAAACAATTATTTCTGCGTTTTTAGTTTTTTTAATAGGTAATTTAGCCCTTGTAATAATATCAACATTTGCTTTTCTTATATTAAATAATTTATCAAGATCAGATAGATTTAAAAAAAATATTCTATTTTTAAAAGCTAAATTTTCAATTGAAATGCTCTGTGATTTGTTAATTATTGAAAAGATGCCGCTTGGCAGTAATTTCCCTTTTTTTAAAATTTGTAAACTTAAACTCATAAGTTTGGATCTCTCTTCAATAACTCCATTTAATTCTAGATCAGTTTCATTTTTACCACCAAAGGCGAGTTTATAGATTTCTTTTATATTCCATCTCTCATTGATAGAAAGAGAACAACAATAGTTGGTTTTAATGTTCAAAGTATTACATCTTTCTGGTGATAAAAGAATACTGGGGAAACTTTTTGAGAATTTTTTATGAATATTTAAAGTATTTTCATTAATGGTCTCAGTGGCTGAAAATAGGATATTAGATCTATTTTCATCATCAGAGAGAATAATATGGTGTCCCCTATTTAACTCAAACAAAATTCTTTCAAATTGTAGATTATGTTTCATGACAAAGTAATTAATGATATATAGATATAGTGAAAAAAATGCAAAAAAAATTTATTATAATTGATGATGATATACTGTTGAACGACCTAATTGAAGAACAGGTATCTGTAGTTTTTGAGAAAAATTTTAATATAAAATTCCTTAAAAATTATGATATTAAATGTCTTAATCAATGTGATACTCTAGATCTTCTAATTATAAATTTTTTATTTTTAAAAAATAATCATAATATTTTGGCTGATTTAGAAAAAGAAAAAAAATCAAAGATTATAATTATTTTTAACGATGGAGTGGATAGATCTCAATTCAAAAAATATAACAATTACAATTTTGTAGTTAAACCATTTAAGCTTCAGCAATTGATAGATATAATAAAGGACTTTTTTATTAGTTATGAAACAAAGCAGAAAAATATTAAAATTACATATAATCTTATCTTTAGACCTGAGACTAAAATTTTATTAAGTAAAAATAAAAATATTAGTGTAAATTTGACTGAAAAAGAAAGTAAATTGTTAAATTATATATTAGAAAATAAAGAAAAGGTTCTTAAAAAAGATGAAATCTTGATTAATGTGTGGGGAATAAGCGAAAAAATTAACACACATACTTTAGAAACGCATATATATAGCTTGAAGAAAAAACTTGATATTTTTCAATACGATCATTCATTTATTTGTTCCGATAATTTGGGAGGGTATTATTTTAAAGAGGTTAGGAACTAAATGGCTGGGGTGGTAGGATTCGAACCTACGGTACACGGGATCAAAACCCGATGCCTTACCACTTGGCTACACCCCATTTATATGAATTCTTAATATATAAATCTATTATATCCAAACTCTTTTTTATTTCCATGCCAAATAAAATAATTTTTCTCTAATTTCAATTTTTTGAATTCTTTATCGTTTACAAAACTTTGATTATTTTTGAATATACCAAAACAACTTGATCCACTTCCAGACATCCCATAAGCAATAATTTTTTCAAATGATTTTAATATGTTTAAAACTTTTTTAATTTCCGGTTCAATTGATATAGATGTCAATTCTAAAGAATTAGATATTTTAATATTATTGAAGTTCATAAGTTTATTATTTATTTCTTTTTTAAAACAAAAATGTTCAAAAACTTTTTTTGTAGAAAGTATTTTATTTGGATAAATTAACAAGAATTTGTAATTATTGGGAACATAAATTCTGTTTAAATTTTCACCAATACCACCTAATTTTAGACTTTTACCAATGATACATGCAGGAACATCAGAGCCGATTTTAAGTCCTATTTCTTTAAGTTTTCTTAAACTTATTTTATTAGCGTTATAACGACTCCTATTATAAAAATATCTTAGTCCTAATAAAAGTGTTGCACTATCTGATGATCCTCCACCTAATCCAGCACCAATAGGTATATTTTTTGTTAAATTAATATTAAATTTTAAGTCGCTTTTGAATTCTCTATTAAAAAAATCTAACGTTTTTGATAAAAGATTTTCATCATTTAAAAAAAAAAAGCTGTTATGACTTATTTTTATCTCATTTATATCACTAATTTTTATGTCTATCTGGTCAAATAGATCCAAAAAACAGATGTCACTTTCTAATGAGTGATAACCATTTTCTAGTTTATCTTTTACATAAAGATTTAAATTTAATTTAGCTGGTGCTTTTAAGGAGATAATATCTGTCATTCATTAATTTTTTTGAGCTTAGATTTAATATCTTTTTTTAATTTATTATCAGCATTACCAATTAATGCTCGATTCCACTCAAAGATAGCTTCTTTTGTTCTACCTACTTTGTAATATATATCCCCAAGATGATCAATTATTTCCGAATTATTTGGTTCTTTTTCAATTGCTAATTGAATTGTTCTAATTGCGTTTTCAATATCATTTAACTTAAACTGTATCCAACCAAGGGTATCTAAAAAATATCCATTATTTTTTTCGAGTTTTAATGCCTTAGTGATAAGTTTTTTTGCTGTTAGCAGATCTTCATTTCTAATTGCCATTGAATAACTAAGATAATTTAAAATGTAAGCATTATTTGGATTACTAGATAAAAGATATTTTAATAATTTTTTTGAACCTTCCCATTGATTTAACTTTTCTAAACAAATAGCTTTATAAAAGGATAATTCTTGTGTATCTGAGTTTTTTTGGATTAATTTATCATAAATTTTAATAGCTTTATTACATTTATTTTCACTTCTATAATTATTAGCAATTAAGAGCATTACTTTACTATTTTCTGGATATTGTTTTTTGATAGATTTTAATAGTAAATTTGATTTGTTTTGGTCAATAATTTTCAAGATTTCATATCTTTTAATTTTTGAATTTAAAAACATTAGAGAATCTTTTTCAATTCTATTTAATTTATTTAAGGCAATCTGGAAATTTTTCTCATTAGAGTAAACTTGAGCAAGATAATAATTACTGTTCCCTATTGAAGGGTCTAAATAATATGAAATTTCATTTAAAATTTTTAAATATGAGTTCGGAATATTTTTTTCTGAGGAAAGTAGGAATGATAGATATGAAAATAAATTTGCAAATATATATTTATGATTTGGTTTTGATTTTATTGTATTAATTTTTTCAAAATATAATTCTAAAAATTTAATATCGAAATTAAAATTTAAGCTAAAATTATTAATTTCTTCTTGAAATTTTTTTGGATATTTACGATATAAATATTTCAAATATAAAATATTTTCGATTAGACTTAAGTTATTTTTTGGCATATTTAAATAAATTTGATTTTCAATTTTTGTATTTTCAAAAATCAATAAATTAAAGATATTTGATTTATCTTTATTAAAATTATCTAAATTTTTTGTTTTTATTAGTTCAAAATAATTTAATTTTTCAAATATAATCCTGAATCCTGGCAATTGATTTTTCATAAAATTAAAATCTTTAGAAATTTTAAAGTTTCCATTTTTTAAATTTATCACAAAATCAGGTAGATGATACATGGGCAATTTGTTTAATGTAATCGGTGCAATTAGTTTAAATTCATTAGCCTCCTTAAAATTACCATTTATTAAATAACTGGTAAAATTCATTTCAGCTAAGTCTAAGTCTAAATGTAAATTTTTTGACTTTGATATTATTTTGGATGCACTATCATTATCACCCTTATTTAATGAATATCTTGAAGATAAAAAACGACCAAAGTCAGATGTTGTCTCATAATTTGATTTGATTTGATTTTTCTTTAAATTATTAGCACAACTTATAAAAAGATTGATTGTTAGAAATAGAAGAATTAACTTTAAAATTTTCATTAGAAACATATTATATTATATACGATTTCATCAAATTATCCTATCATAACTATTATGGAACTAAAAAATGATAATGAATTTTTAATTTTAAAAAATTATAGCAATTTTTTAATTGATTTAGGTTTAGATTTCTTTTTTTGTAATGAAAAAAAACAAAATACAACATGTAAAACTTTAAAAAGTATTAAAGATATAGATAACTACATTAAAAATTGGCAAAACAGAAATGATTGTAATTTAATCTTAAGAAATGATAATATTTGTTCAAAGAATTTAATATTATTATCTGAAGATAATAATTTTTTAAATCTCCATAAATCCAAACAATATCGTCCAGTGTTGTTAACAAAGATGTTTGCTTCAATAGGACAAAACGTAGATGATTTTTTTATAATAAATATTGATTTTACAAAAATGAAAGAAAATCATTTAAAAGAAGTAAATGATATTTTAAAACTATATATTTCAATATTAAAACCACCGATTTTTATTGATATGTGTTCTGAAAATTCAAAAAAGATCTCTGAAGTATATAAAACTAACTTAGACGGTGACTATTTTAAAATTCCTTCAATTTCAGAAATAATGAAAAATCAAAATTTAAAAAGAGATGCGTGGGTACAATTAAAATTAATAAAGGCAAAATTAAATGAGTTTTTGTAATAAATACATTAAATGTTTTCTCATTTTATCATTAATAATAATATTAAGACCTTTCTGTTTAATGGCAGAAAATAAAATTAGTATTAGTTTATTAAAAGATTCTGATGTTAAAATTTATAAAGAAATTTTTAAATTACAATCTAGACAAATAAAAAGTAAAAAATCCTTAATATGGAAAAAAATAGAAAATTTAAAAAAACAAATTAATAATAAAATACTGATTGGAACTTTAAATGCAGATAAATATCTACACCCTACTGGATGGAGAAGCTCTTACAATGAATTAAAGAATTGGTTAAATATTTATCACGATCATCCTGATGCTTATAAAATTTATAGGCTTGCATTAAGAAGAAAACCAATTAAATCACAACGCCCAAAAAAGCCAAGTGGGGATTTTTTGAATGGATATGGAAATATATCTAAAGATTTAATTAAACCCACCTTTCCGCTTTCAAAATCAAAATACAAAAGAGATTCTTTTAAAATTTCAATAAAGGTTAGAAGAGCTATTAGAAGAAAAAATTTAGATTATGTTGATAACTTATTATCATCAAAATATACTAAACAAAAACTTACCCTTCTGGAATTGGCACATTTAAGAGCAGAACTTGCACATGCATATTTTATATTTAAAAAAGATCAAAAAAGTGTAAGGCAAGCAAGAATATCAATTAGCATGTCTGGTCATAAAAATGCTCTAGCTTTTTGGGCCGGAGGATTAGCTTCCTGGAGATTAGGAAACTTGAAATCCTCTAAGTGGTTTTTTAATAATCTTTCACGGATTGAAGATGGTCCCGAAAGCATTTTGTCAGCTGGAAGTTTTTGGTCTGCAAAACTAGCTTACCATATGGGTGAATATAAGAATGTTAACAAATATTTGTACAAAGCAATTAAATATGACAGAACCTTCTATTCAACTTTAAGTAAAGCATCCTTAGGTTATCAGGATAATTATGATTTTAAATTAAAAAACATATCCGAAAATTTTATTACGAAATTGAAATCATTTCCAGCTGGAAAAAGAATTTTAGCATTGATACAAGTCTCTAGATATCACAAAGCATCAAGAGAATTCAGAAAAATAATATTCAACTTTAATGAAAAAGAATATCCAGAAATTATATCTTTTGCATCTAAAAATAATATGCCAGGATTTGCTTTTAGATTGGCTGCAATTTTAAGGAATGATTATAATAAAATTCTTCTTGGTGGTTTATATCCTGTACCAGATTGGGACTTCTCATCTTTAGAAATAAAGGACAAATCTCTTATTTTGTCTATATCTAGGCAAGAATCTGGTTTTAACCCTAGAGCTAAAAGTTACGCAAATGCATTGGGTTTAATGCAAGTTCTGCCATCAACTGCTTCATTTATAATGAAAGATAGGTCTTACCGAAAAAAGGAAATTTTATACAATGAAGAAAAAAATTTAAATGTAGCTTCTAAATATATAAAGTTTCTTTTAAATTTAGATATCGTAAAAGAAGATGTAAGTAAAATGTTAGCTTCTTATAATGCAGGCCCTGGAAATTTCAGTAAATGGTCGAAAAATTTTCATAAAACTGAAATTGATCCAATTTTTATGATTGAAGCTTTGCCTGCAAGACAAACAAGAAATTATATTAAACTAGTTCTTACAAATTTATGGATATATAAAATAAGACTAAACGAAAAACCTAATTTATTATTTAAATTGGCTAGTGGAAATATTCCAAAATATGACTATAGAAATGATAGATAAAACAATAGATTTTTTTGGAATTAATATAGCTGTCTTAACAATCTCAGATAGTAGAAATTTTAAAAATGATAAATCAGGGTCAACATTAAAAGATTTAATAGAAAATTACGGTCATAACTGTATATTGAGAGAAATCATTAAAGATGAATCTGTAGAACTTTTATCAATTTTAGATAAATGGATCACTAATAAAAATCTAGATGTTATAATTACCTCGGGTGGCACCGGATTGACAGGTCGAGATATAACAGTTGACGTAATGGAAACTTATTTTGATAAAAAGATAGAGGGTTTTGGTGAATTGTTTCGATTTATTTCTTATAAAAAAATAGGTACTTCCACGATTCAAAGCAGAGCTACTGCAGGTACTAAAAATGGCAAATATATTTTTTGTTTGCCTGGCTCTCCTTCTGCTTGTAAAGACGCCTGGGAAGAAATATTAAAATTTCAGCTAGATGTTAGGCATAAGCCATGTAATTTTATCGAAATTCTGCCCAGATTGAAAGAAAAGTAAAAAGTTAAATGAAATGCCAGATTTAATAGAGGAAAGTAAATATATTAATAATACTGAAAAATTTATTATTGGTGTTGATGAAGTAGGTCGAGGCTGTTGGGCAGGACCAATTTTAAGTTGTGCATCATATATATATCCGTCGAAATTTATGAATTTACCTAAGATAAATGATTCAAAAAAGATGAATAAAAAGGATAGAAGGGAAATTTTAACATCTTCATCATCTTTTTCAAAATGTGCTATAGGATGTCAATTTCAGGCGGTTTTGGTTCACTAAAGCTCGGTAAAGACGTT
>CACMOJ010000040.1 GCA_902615325.1 uncultured SAR116 cluster alpha proteobacterium
AAATTTCTCCAAAATGCCTCATTATTACCTGTTATTATGTCGTGAAATGGAGAGAGCACAAAAGAATAATAATCTTGTGCCCATGACCAATACATATTTGATAAAGCTGCATTTTCAGTTGATGTTGGTGTAAGTGGTCCAGGGTATTTTGAAACTAAATATTGAACAATTGCTGATGAGTCATTTAATTCTATGCCGTTAGAGTGATCTTTTAACCATGGTATAGTGCCGAAAGGAGCTTCTGTATCTTTATCAAAATCTTCTCCCATTGGTTTGCTCATTAAATAATTTGCTTTAATGTCATGCAAGGCACAAATAATATTAATTTGAAGTCCTCTTCCTACTATAGGTAGATATACAATATCGACATTACTCATTTTTTAAATTCCTTTTAATCTTCGTTTATATGTATAATTTTTTCATATATGAAATAAATTTCAAGTTTTTGTTATTGTTTTTATTCTTAATAAAAGTTTGTCATACCCACTGACGCAAAGATGGTATCTTCATATTTTGTAGAGAATTTATCTAAGTTTATTAGAATATGTAATATGCAATCAACAAATATTTCGATAGAACCATATGGTAATATTTCTATAACAGCAAGATTTGATAGCAATTCAGATTTAAAAAATTTTAAAACAAAGTCAAAATCAATCTTTTCTAATGTTCAGGGATCTTTTCATTTAGTTAAAAACTAACTTTTCAGGTATTAATATATTCGCTTATGAAACAGAAAATACTTCAACCCAAATTACTCCTAACTAATTTCACATAATTATTTTAATTATTTTGCATAACAATATTAAATTCTAAAGTCTTACAATTTGTCCCATCTTTTGGGTCAGTAGAGTTTTCAAGCTTTCTAATCAAACTTTCTTTTACTGCAAAAACTGTATCAGTTTCCAGATAAGGATCCCCATCTATAAATGCATGTGTTGTTAAGTCAATAAATCCTTCTGCCTTCACCATAAAGTGAATATGAGCAGGTCTAAAGGGATGCCTGCCTAATGAATTTAGAATTTCACCAACGGGACCATCTGTTGGAACTGGATAATATTGTGGCTTAACTGTTCTAAACAAATAAGTACCATCATTGTCGGTTGTCATCTTGCCTCTTAAATCAACAATACGATTTTCTTTTTGAACATCATATAAACCATCTGGTCCTGACTGCCAGACATCGACAGACGCATTTGAAATTGGATTACCATTTGAATCTGTTACTTTTCCTTTGACTATACATCTTTCACCTTCAACATGATTTGCAATATTGTCACCTAAAGATATATCTGGAGCTTCAGCATGAAAGGGGCCTAAGACCGTTGATTCTGTTTCATTTTTGGACTTTCTGTTATTTATAGTATCAATAAGCATTGATATACCAAGAACATCAGATAAAAGAATAAACTCTTGTCTTCTATCATCACATTTGTGACCAGTCCTAGTTAAAAACTCTATGGCATTTAACCATTCATCAAATGTTGGCTCTGTCTCTTTTACCACTTCATGCAAATGTGTAACTATAGAAGACATTAATTCTTTTAATCTTTCATTTTTAATTGATGAAAAACTTTTTAATACACCTTCCGTTGCTGTTTTTTCATTAAAATCTAACATCTAATTTTCTCCTTAAATTACATTTTGAATTATAGAAAACAATAATCCAAACAATCCTCCAAAAACTCCTCCCCAAACAATAAGCCAACCAAGATGCTTTCTAATCATGTTTTCAATAATAATTTTTATGCCTTGAGGATCTAATTCATCTAGCTTGCTATTTAATGCTTTTTCAATTCCAATTTTTACATCTCTAGCAATTGAATTCTTATCATTATTAAATGTTCCATCTAATTTGTCTTTAATGATTTCTTTTAATTTATTTATAACGGGGTCTTTAATGGGCATTAAGGCATCTCTGCCACCAATTATTGATAACATTGAGCCTAACTTTGATGTTTCAATAGCTTCTAACAACCCATCAAAAACTCTATTGAAATCAATCTTTTCGAAAATTTTGCCAGTATCAATTTGTTTGCTTTCAAAAAATTGATTAATTTTATCATCCGAAAACAATTCTTCTAAAACTAAATTTTTAATCCCTTCTTTGATATCTAAAAATCTATCAAGAATAACCCCTGAACCATATAAAAAAGGTACCTTTTCAAAAAGCATTTGGACTGCAAGCCAGTTTGTAACACTGCCTGACAAAGCAAAGAATCCGATTGAATAAAAAATATTAGAATATTGATTTTGAAAAAAATAACCTAATAGAATGAATAAAATAGATATTATATTTGTAACCAAAGATTTATTCAATGTTATGAACCTCTTTACTCTGTGATAAAATTCATAAGAATTCCAACTTTGCCAATGTCCACTTCAACAACATCTCCTGGTTTCATGTAAACTGGAGGGTCTCTTCTATCACCCACTCCTCCAGGAGTGCCAGTAACTATTACATCTCCAACAGTTAATGGTGTAAAAGTAGAAATATATTTTATTAACCTAGGGATTGGAAAAATTAAGTCTGACAATTTTGCTTTTTGCATTACTTCTCCGTTTAATCTAGTCTCAATTGGAAGTTTTGTATAGTCGCCTACTTCATCAGATGTAACTAAATATGGACCAAATGGTCCAGTTAGTGGGAAATTCTTTCCTGGTGTAAACTGAGAAGTATGTCTTTGCCAGTCACGAATACTTCCATCGTTGTAACATGAATATCCCGCAACATGATCTAAAGCTTTTTCCTCAGATATGTCTCTTCCACCCTTTCCTATAACAATTGCTAATTCACCTTCGAAATCAAATCTCTCTGAAAATTTTGGTTTGAGCAATGGCTGCAAGTGACCAGTTTGAGTATTAGCAAAACGAGTGAAAATAGTTGGGTTATCAACATCTGGCCTTCCTGTTTCCTTTTTATGCTCTTGATAATTTAAGCCAACACAAAAGATTTTTTCTGGATCAGGAATAACAGGCAAATAAGTTATTTCACTTAAAGAAATATCCGGAGTAATTTCTTTATAAATTTCTTGAGCCTTTTTTTGTTCATTCTTTTTTAAAAGAGATTTTATTGAAGTAACATCGTTTCCAATTCTATCGTTTAACTCAATAACACCTCCATTTTTTATGATGCCAAATCCGACTTTTCCCATTCTTGCATATGTTATAAGTTTCATTTATTTTCCTTCATAAATTCAAAATAATTAACTTTATTTACTCAAATTTAAATATAAATTTTTTCATACTAGTAATAACCAATATCTTAACCAATGTTAATGCATCTGCAATCAATTTATTAACACGTTCAACAGATTTTAATTTACTTCTATTTCAACTTTAAACATGATAATTTATCAAAAAATTCATTTGGAGGTTATTAATGTCAAACAAATCAATATTAGCAATAATTCTAATTATTGTTGCTGGTGTAGTATACTATTTTACAAAAGACAAAATAGATACAGCAACAAAAGATGAAAGCATAAAATTAGGAATTATATATGGCTACACTGGGCCAATCGAATCTCTTACACCTGACATGGCAAAAGCTGCTGAATTAGCAATTACAGAAGTCAATAATTCTGGAAACTTTATTGCCAAAAAGGTCGAAGGTGTGCGAGCGGACTCAACATGCGTTGATGCAGCCGCAGCAACCTCTGCAGCTGAAAGATTAATTACTTCTGACAAGATTAAAGCAATTGTTGGGGCAGACTGTTCTGGAGTTACTACAGCAATTTTACAAAACGTTGCTATGGCTAATGGAGTTGTAATGATATCACCTTCAGCAACTTCTCCTGCGTTGTCTGACTTACCTGATAATGATTTATTTTTTAGAACTGCCCCGTCAGACGCTCGCCAGGGTGTAATTATTGCAGAATTACTTCTCCAAAAAGGATTTAAAACAGCTGCAATGACTTACACTAATAACGATTACGGAAAAGGATTAGCTGATAGTATCCAGAAAAATTATGAAAGCAGAGGTGGAAAAATAACTATTTCAGCTTCTCATGAAGATGGTAAAGGAGATTATGGCGCAGAAGCAGGCGCATTAGCACAGGCTGGAGGAGATATATTAATTGTTGCAGGATATCTAGACAAAGGTGGTAAAGGTGTTATTCAAGCATCTTTAGATGCTGGCTCTTTTAAAACCTTCTTTTTACCTGATGGAATGATAGGTGATTCATTGCCAACAGCTATAGGAGATGATTTAAATGGCTCTATAGGTACTGTTCCTGGAACGGACAGTCCTGGTGCAACTAAGTTTAATGAAATAGCAAAATCAAATAATTTTAAAGCTGGACCTTATACAAAAGAATCGTACGATTCTGCAGCCTTAATTATTTTAGCAATGCAAGCTGCTAATTCAACAAATAGTAATGACTTCAAATCTAAAGTAATGGATGTTGCAAATGCCCCTGGAGAGAAAATTTTTCCTGGTGAACTTGCTAAAGGTCTTAAACTTCTTAGTGAAGGCAAGGAAATTGACTACGTTGGAGCTTCAGCTGTTGAGTTAATAGGCGGGGGTGAATCTGCTGGTAATTTTGCAGAAATTTTGATTGATAATCAAAAAGTCACCACAGTAGGCTATAAGTAAAACTAATAAGCTCTAATCTTTAAAAGATTAGAGCTTATTCAACTTTATGCTTCAAATCTCAAATATTAATAAAAGTTTTGGTGGGTTAAAGGTACTTAATAATCTTTCATTAAAGATAGAAAAAGGAAGTATAAGTGGTTTAATAGGACCAAATGGGGCAGGAAAAACTACGCTTTTTAATGTTATCAATGGATCTATAAAACCAGATAGTGGGAGTGTTCAATTAAATAATTACGAATTAATTGGTCTCCAACCACATGAATTATTCGAAATTGGTATTTTAAGAACTTTTCAGATTCCACATGAATTTTTTTCTTTAACAGTTTTAGATAATCTTTTAGTTGTTCCACCAAATAAGATTGGAGAAACATTTTTTGGCCAATGGTTTTTTGAAAAAAAAATAAAAAAAATAGAAGAAATAAACGTAAAGAAAGCACAAGATATACTTGATATTCTAGGTTTAAGTCACTTAGAAAAAGAATATGCAGGAAACTTATCAGGTGGTCAAAAAAAACTTTTGGAATTAGGTAGAGTAATGATGGTTGAACCAAAAATCATTCTGCTTGATGAGGTGGGCGCTGGTGTTAATAAAACACTTCTTAAAAAAATCTCCAATATAATAAAAAAATTAAATAAAGAAAAAAAGTATACCTTTATAATGATTGAACATGATCTAGATTTTATTTCAAAACTTTGTGATACTATTATCGTTATGGCTGAAGGTCAGTTTCTTACTCAAGGCAACATTCAACAAATTAAAAGTGATCAAAAAGTTATAGATATATATCTTGGAAAAAGTTAAAAATGCTGCTTGATGTTAAAGAAATAATTTGTGGATACGAAAATACTATCATAGTTGATGGATGTAATTTTTCGGTTAAAAAAGGCGATATAGCTTGTATAGTTGGTCCTAATGGAGCTGGTAAATCAACTGCTATGAAGGCTATTTTTGGTTTAATCCCTATCAAGAGTGGTCAAGTTATTTTTAACAATGAAGATATAACATCCTTAAATCCTCAAGAGAGAGTTATAAAAGGTATGAGTTTTGTTCCACAAAATAATAATATTTTTCAAGAAATGTCCGTTGAAGAAAATTTAGAAATGGGAGCTTTTATTCATCAGTCTTCAATGAAAGAAAATTTAAAAAATGTATATAATTTATTTCCAATTTTAAATGAAAAAAAGTCTCAAGTTGCTGGAGAATTGTCTGGTGGACAAAGACAACAACTTGCCGTAGGCAGAGCATTGATGACAAACCCAGTTTTATTAATGTTAGATGAACCATCTGCTGGTGTGTCACCAATTGTGATGAAAGATCTTTTTACAAAACTTAGAGCAATTTCCAAAATGGGTACTTCTATTTTAGTAGTAGAACAAAATGCAAAACAAGCACTTGAAATCTCTAATTTAGGATTTGTACTACAAAATGGAAAAAATAAATATAGCGATACTGGTAAAGCTTTATTACAAAACCCAGAAGTTAGAGTTTCTTTTTTAGGAGGTTAAGTTTTTGGAAATTATTAACGCATTTGCTTTAATTATTAATTATATAATGATCCCTGGCCTGACATATGGATGTCAATTGGCACTTGGTGCACTAGGAGTTACAATAATATATACAGTTTTAAGATTTTCAAATTTTGCTCACGGAGAATTAATGTCATTTGGCGCAATGACAAGTATTTTAATCACATGGATTATAAATTATTTTGGCATAAGCATCTTTCCAATACCTACAGTTATATTGGCACTACCTATATCAATTCTAATAACAATTTCATATTGTCTCCTAATTGATAAATATTGCTTCAAATATCATCGAAAAAAAAACTCAAAGAATGTTATCAGTTTGATTGTATCTATAGGTGTAATGTTTTTTACTAGTGGTTTAATTAGAGTTTTAATTGGTCCAAATGATAGAACAATTAATGATGGGGAAAGATTTATAATAAGTGCAAGAGAATTTAAAGAAATAACGGGATTAACAGAAGGTATATCTTTAAAATTGTCTCAAAGTATAACAATAATTGTAAGTATTATTTCAGTTGCTTTTCTTTTTTGGTTTTTAAATAAGACTAAAACTGGTAAATCAATGAGAGCTTATTCAGATAATAAAGATCTTGCATTACTATCAGGAATTAAAACAGAAAATGTAATATTTTATACATGGTTAATAACTGGAACCTTAGCCTGTATTGCAGGCACATTATATGGACTAGACAAAAGTTATAAACCTTTTACATATTTACAACTTGTTTTACCAATATTTGCAGCGGCAATTGTTGGTGGCATTGGGAACCCAATAGGAGCTATAATTGGTGGTTTTGTAATATCTTTTTCAGAATTATTAATCACGTTTTCATACAATAAGTTTTTATCTTATTTAATACCAATAAATTTTTTACCTGAAGGCAATCTTCAACTACTAAGTACTGATTATAAAATAGCCATTTCATTTATAATTTTAGTTTTAGTTTTAATACTAAAACCAACTGGAATTTACAAAGGTAAATTATTATGAAAACTGATTTCATTAGTGAAAAAAAATATATTAACGCATATTTAGTTTGTGTTTTTTTATTTTTGCTTGTTGGACTTTTTCAGAGTTGGAATGTAGCTTTTTCTATTTTAAATCTTTGTCTTATTTCTGCAATTATGTCAATTGGTATTAATATTCAATGGGGGAATAGTGGAATAGTTAATTTTGGAGTTATGGGTTTTGCTGCAATAGGAGGATTGTGTGGAGTGTTAATTTCCATGCCACCAACGTTAGAAGTTTGGAAAGAAGGAACTACAGTAATACTAATTATTCTTTTTTCATTTTTAGTCTCAGGAATTTTAATAAAAAAATTTTGGAAAATATTTGTATATAATAAATATATAAAAATATTACTTTCAATAATAATTATTTTATTCAGCTTATATTTAATAAAATCTATTTTTATTCCGTCAATAAGTTTCATAGAAAATACAAATTCCGCAAAAACAGGTTATATTGGTGGTTTAAATTTACCTATTATTTTATCATGGCCAATAGCTGGTTTGTTTTGTGGGGTAATAGCTTTTTTG
This sequence comes from uncultured SAR116 cluster alpha proteobacterium, assembly GCA_902615325.1. Lineage (GTDB taxonomy): Bacteria > Pseudomonadota > Alphaproteobacteria > Puniceispirillales > Marisalimonadaceae > TMED54. Next base: position 7,667 of record CACMOJ010000040.1, read on the forward strand.
ATAGGCAAAATTGCTTTGGGTTTAAGATCAGACTATCTGGCAATTGCTACATTAGGAATTTCA
>CACMOJ010000041.1 GCA_902615325.1 uncultured SAR116 cluster alpha proteobacterium
TTATTTGTTTAATTTTACTCTTAATTGTTAGTCTAACTACTGCAATTTATCCATTTTTAATACAAAAAGTTTTTGATAATTTCACTGAAAATAAATATTCATGGTTTTTTTTTCCAATCATTATTGCTCTTGTTGCTTCTATCAGAGGTATAGCAATGTTTTTTCAAATAAAACAAGTATCAAAAGTAACATTAAAAGTCAGTATTGATATTCAAAAAAAATTATCAAATCATTTGTTATTCTCTGATTTAGATATGATTAAAAAAATTTCTTCTGGAAATCATATTTCAAGAATAATGAATGATGTTAATCTAATAAGGGATAGTGTGGAAAGATCTTTAAATAATTTAATTAGAGATCTAATAACAATTATATTTTTGATAGTTTATTTGATTTGGTTAGACTGGGTTTTAGCTGTAGTTGTCTTATCAATTTATCCACTTGCATTAAAACCGATCATATCCATTGGAAAAAAACAAAGATTTTATGCATTATCATTACAAGAAAAGATGGAGAGCTTAACCTCTTTTTTATCTGAAATTTTTAGAAATATTTCAATGATAAAGTCATATTCATTAGAAAAACTAGAGAAGAATAGAATAAATAAATCTTTAGATAGTTTATTTCTAAGTCTATTTGATATTGTAAAAGGAAGAGCAAAAGTTTTGCCACTTTTAGAAGTATTGGGAGGAATTGCAGCTGCCTTTGTAATTTTAATTGCTAGTTATAGAATTAATTCTGGTTTTATGACAATTGGAAGTGTAATTGGGTTTGTTACTGCATTACTAATGTTAGCTCAACCTGCCAGAGCTTTGGGAACTTTTAATACTATTTTACAAGAAGGTCTAAGCGCATTGCAAAGAATCTATAAACAATTAAACGAAATGCCAAAAATTGAAAGAATTAGTAATGTAAAAAAAGAACTTAAAATTCCAAATAATCCAACTATTGAATTTAAAGATGTAAGTTTTTTTTACGAAAAAAATAAAATTATTCTTGATAAAATTTCCTTTAAAACAAAAAAATCAAAAATGCATATTATGGGTGAAAGTGGTACTGGGAAATCAACTATATTTAATTTAATCAGCAGATTTATAGATCCTAAAAAAGGGAATATTTTCATAAATGATGTGAATATAAAAGATGTATCACTTTTTTCTTTGAGACAAAATATAAGTTTAGTTAGTCAAGAAACGATGATATACAACGATTCTTTTCATAATAATATATCTTTAGGTAAATTAAACGCCACAAAACGTGAAATAATAAAAGCTGCTAAATTAGCTAATATTCATGATTTTATTATAAGTCAAGAAAATGGTTATGATACTGTTATTGGTGAAGCAGGTAGTAATTTATCTGGAGGTCAAAAACAAAGAATTTCAATAGCTAGAGCGTTTTTAAAAAATTCAAAAATTTTATTGTTAGATGAAGTTACTAGTGCTCTAGATTCTAAAACCTCAAAAAATATCTTAAAATCAATTAATCAATTAAGTAAAAATAAAACATGTATATATATTTCTCATGATGACTATGAAATAAATAAAAGTTCTCAAAAATTAATAATTTCTAATAGTAAAATTAAATAAATTTATTCTCTTCTCAAAATTTTTGTAATGATTTTTTCAAAAAATTTATTTTCAGAAAAACTTGCTTCTAATTCTTGAGGTTTGTAAATATGTCTCGTCCAATAAATAAAATCTGGATTCTTAGTATTTTTATAGTATTTGATGTAAAGATCACAGAAAGCATCAAGTATACCAGTCTTTGCGTGTTTTATATGAAGATATTTTAATGAAAGTTGTTTTTTTGCTACTTCTGGATTTTCTTTCGATTTTAAAACTTTGAAAAGAAAAGCTATTATACCAGCCCTATCAGCTCCAGACTTACAATGAATTAAGGCTGGGTATTTTATTGAGTTAAAAACTGCGTTAGCTTTAAAAATCATATTTTTATCTGGTGCTGCACGTGATCGAGCTACTAAGTTTACAAGCTCTATTCCATTTTGCTCACATGCTTTTTTTTCAAGAAACCAGCTACCATCTTTTTTTCCACCTCTAAGGTTGATTATGGTTTTGATTCCAAGTTTTTTATATTTTTTAATTCTTTGAGGAGCTGGCATATTAGATCTATACATATTATCATCAATTTTATGAAAATTATTATATAATAGTCTTAAAAAACCATGATCAACTATCATCATTTCATACCAATATTTTAAAATTTTAAGTTTACTATTAAGTACTAGATCCTCCTGCAATTGTCATCTCATTAATTAATATGCTGGGTGCAGAAATTGTTGAATTTAAATCTAAGTTATTTGCAGGTAACATTTGTAAAAACATTTCTTTTAAATTTCCTGCAATAGTAGCTTCAGATATTGGGTTTGAGAGTTTGCCATTCTTAATCCAGAATCCGCTGGCTCCTCTACTATAATCACCAGTAATTAGAGAAACGCTTGATCCGAGTAATTCTGTAATATAAAATCCATTTGAAATATTTTTTATCATATCTTTTTCATCAATATTCCCCGGCATAATCATAGCATTACTTACTCCTATACCTGGAGGTGAAGTCAAGTTTCTTATAGCATTACAGTTAGTATTCAAACCTAATTGTCTTGCTGATGAAAGGTTAAGCAAATAATTTTTTAATATCCCATTAGAAACAAGTTCCATTTTTTTTGTTCCACAACCCTCTGCATCAAATAATTTTGATCCTAGTCCTTTGCTTAAATGTGGATCATCAACAATATTTATTTTTTTATTAAAGATATGTTCATTTAGTTTTCCTTTTAAAAAACTTGTTCCATTTATAATTGAAGTTCCATTAATTCCAGAAATTATATGGCTAAGAATTGATTTAGCTACCCTTGGTTCAAAAATTACTGGGAATTTACCTGTCGGTGCTTTAGTAGATCCAATTTTATCTAAAACCTTTTTAGCAACTCTCCTAGCTATTAATTCTGGTTCTTCAATATCGTTATAAAATACCTTTGATGAATAATCGTAATCTCTTACCATTTTATCTGATTTAGAAGCTATAAGTGTCAAAGAATTTAAATTGTTTGATTTAAGATGTTTGTCATGAAAATTATTGCTATTAGAATAATAAGTTTCACTCTTAGTCCACGCTACTTGAACTCCATCACTGACTAATTTATTTGAAAAATTTAGAGCATGATTTTCTATTTCATTAGCTCTAGTCTCTAATTGATCAATTGAGGGTTCAAAATCATCATTTGTAAGAATTCTAACTTTTTTATTTACAGGATGCTTATCCATATCATTCTTTGTAGCAATGCCACTAAAATTATCTTCAGGTGAAACTTCAGCAATTTCTGTAGCTTTATCAGCTAATTTTATTAGTGATTTTTCATCAATTCTATTAGTTGAAAGTATAGAAAACTTTTTGCCTTTAAATACTCTAATTCCAATATTGAATGTATCAAATTCTTCTATTTTTTCTTTTACATTATTTCTAACTTCTAATGATTTCCCATTACTTTTTGATACAATAACTTCAGTATCAGTAGCACCATTTTTTCTGGATTTATCAAGCAATAGAGAGATTATTTCACTTGTTTTGTAAGTTTTCATTTTAGTTATTCTGATTAATTGATTATAAGTAATTTAAATATTTTTTAATTTCTTTCAATAATTAGAGGGTTTGTATGATAAAAAAAATTTTTATTGATGGTGAAGAAGGAACTACAGGACTTCAAATTTATGAAAGATTAGAAAAGCATCCAAATATAGAAGTGATTAAAATTGATCCTAATAAAAGAAAGAATTTATTAGAGAAAAAAGAAATGATGAAAAAGGCTGATCTAGTATTTTTGTGCTTGCCTGATTCAGCCTCACGAGAAGCTGTTGCCTTAGGAAAAGAACTTGAAGAACATTGTCCTATTTTTATAGATGCTTCCACAGCTCACAGAACTTCTGCAATGTGGAGTTATGGATTGCCTGAATTATCAGATGAATACAGAAATAATTTAAATAAATCTAATTTAATTGCAGTTCCTGGATGTTATGCAACAGGATCAAATCTAATCATATTTCCATTGACTAAGATGGGATTAATCTCTTATTCTCATCAATTTATAATTCAAGCAGTAAGTGGGTTTAGTGGAGGTGGAAAAAATTTGATTGAATATCAGAATAATAATGACACCCCCTTTTTTTACTATGGATTAAATTTAAATCATAAACATCTCCCAGAAATTAAATTTCATTGTGGTTTAGAAAATAACCCAATTTTTTTACCATCTGTCGCAAATTTTTATCAAGGTATGATTGTAAATTTATTTTTGAGTATTAAAGACTTTGAAAAAGAAACCTCTTTCTTTGACATTGAAAATTTTTTCAGAGACTATTATCAGAATCAACAATTTATTAAAGTTAAATCTAACAATGACATTAAATTGCCGGATGGTTTTTTTAAACCGAATTTAATTGTAGATTCTAACAATGTTGAAATTAATATTTTTAAAAATACAAGTAGTGGTCAATTAATAATCTCTTCAAATTTTGATAATCTTGGTAAAGGAGCATCTGCTGCAGCAATTCAATGTATGAATTTAAGATTTGGTTTTGATGAAATTTTAGGTTTGTAATTTTAATGAAATGTTTTACTCATGCAGATAAAAAATATTTTCCAGAATATAACTGGTTCGAAAAAGCAATAAATTATCCTTACAAAGCACCTACAACCTCTTTTACATTCAAGAATGGAAAATTTTACCAAGGAATACATATATCACTTAAAGACAGAGTTCCAATTATATCTATTGGATCTAATAGATCTCCATATCAATTAAAAAATAAATTTGGCTCAAAAGAAAATCTTTGCGTAATCCCAGCAAAATTATATAATTCTGTCGTTGTTTACGCGGCTTCAATGTCAGCATATGGTTCAATCCCGGCAACTCAGTGGCCTTGCGAAGGATCAGTGTCCAAATTGAACTTACTTTGGTTAAATCAAGATCAATTGCAAATCATGCATCTTTCAGAAGGCTTAGGAATAGCTTATAATTATGTAGAATTAGATAAAAATACGGTCACTATTCAAGAAGAGGATTATTCAGGTCCTGTTTTTGGGTACATATCAACTAGAGGAGGGTATTTATTTGATGGGAATTTTCCATTAAGATTAAAAAATATAGAATCAAATACAAATACCTTTTTATCTCTTAATGAGTATGAAGCATTGAATAAATTATTTTTAGAAAATTCTGGTTGTCATACCTCTCTAGAAAGTTGGTTAAAAGAATTGATTTCTAATAAAAGTAAAAGACTCTTATTAATTGACAAAATGGCTAAAAAGAGCTTTTTGCCAAAGAATGCTCCTTGGAAAATTTTAGATTTGAAAGTTACCGGTAACAATATTTATTAATATAATTATTAATTGCCACAATATATTGTTATTAAATTTATAAAAAGGAATAATTTTAAAAATCAAGAAAATTAATTATTTTTTTTTGAAAATAAAATATCCAATAAATTCAATAGGATAATTTAATTTTTTTTCAATTACGAAAAACATATCGTTTTAACAGTTGATTCATGTTCATTTAGAACATATTCTCTTCGGAAATTAGTTAATTCTAATTACGAGCGAATTTTAACTTATAGGGGAGGTCCTTAATGTCGTTCAAATTTTTAAAATATATATTACCAGCAATATTATTTGCTGGACTACCTACTCTAAGTTTTGCTTCTGGCAACTTAGAGCCTACAGATCCAGTAGGTATCACTTTTTGGATCATCTCTATTGCTATGGTAGCAGCAGCCACATTCTTTTTCCTTGAGTCACTAAGATTTGAAGGTAAATGGAGAACTTCTTTAGTTGTTGGCGGCTTGGTATGTATGGTGGCAGCAGTCCATTATTTTTACATGAGAGATGTTTGGGTTTCCACAGGAGCATCACCTACTGTGTTTAGATATGTAGACTGGATTATTACTGTTCCATTACAAATGATAGAGTTTTACATTATACTTGCAGCATGTACAACTATTGCGATGGGTGTATTCTGGAGACTATTTATAGGTTCCGTGATAATGCTTGTTGGTGGATATTTAGGTGAAGCTGGATTTATAAATGCTACACTTGGTTTTGTTATCGGTATGGCTGGTTGGATTTACATATTGTATGAAATTTTTGCTGGTGAAGCTGGTAAAGTTAGTGCATCTGATGCACCTGCAGCAGTACAATCAGGTTTTTCAACAATGAGATGGATTGTTACAATTGGTTGGGCGATTTATCCAATTGGTTATTTTGTAGGTTATATGGCTGGAGGCGCTGATGCTAATAGTCTTAATATGATTTATAACATTGCTGATGTTCTAAATAAAATCGGATTTTGTTTAGCGATTTGGGCAGCTGCAGACTCAACTGCAAAAGCTTAGATAAAACATAACTTTTTTAAGGCCAGCCCTTTTGGGCTGGCTTTTTTTTTAATCTAAATTTAAAGTATTCCTAAATGAGCAAAGAAAAGAAAATAAATTCAATTGTTGTTGGATCTGGTTTTGGCGGTATCGCCAGCGCTCTAAGACTAAGAGCTTTAGGGCACAACGTAACTTTGATTGATAGATTGCCAGAAATTGGTGGTAGAGCCCAAGTTTTTAATTTAAAAGGATTTAAGCATGATGCTGGTCCTACAGTTATTACTGCTCCATTTATGTTTGACGAGTTATTTAGTTTGTTTGGTGAGAAAAGAGAAAAATATCTAAAATTTGTCGCTTTAAATCCATGGTATAGATTTTATTTTCATGATAAGTCTTCTTTTGACTATTGTAGAACAATAAAAGATACAAAACTTGAAATTAAAAAATTTTCTAATGACGACGCGGAAGGTTATGAAAAGTTGTTAAAAATTTCAAAAGATATCTTTGATATTGGATTTACTCAATTATCAGATAAGCCATTTAATTCTTTTTGGTTCATGTGTAGACAAATACCGGCATTAATTAAATTAAAAGCTCATTTAACGGTTTCACAATTAGTTGGAAAATACTTAAAAAATCCTAAAATACGTTCAGCATTTTCAATCCACCCTTTGCTAGTTGGAGGTAATCCTTTTAACACAACTTCTATATATGCGTTAAT
>CACMOJ010000042.1 GCA_902615325.1 uncultured SAR116 cluster alpha proteobacterium
CTCCGTCAAGAAATTAAAATATGCTTATCATTAATTAAAGATTTCAAGGTTAATTTTAAAGATAAAAGGTCATCGCCTAAGTCATTATTAGTATTAATAATTATTTTTTCTTTTAAATTTAAAGATAACAAAAAATCATTAAGTATTTTATGATTTTTATTCAAGATTATTTCTAAACTCTCAAAGATATATGAACTTTTTTTCATTTCATTTAATGGTGAAATAGATTGCCAATTGATCAAACTTGGGAATAGATTTGTATTTGTGAAATTGTTTTTATTTAGATACTCAAAATTTGGTTTTTTAAAAAACCATTTGTATTTATTTCTAGAAACAAAAAATTCTTGTTCAAAATAAATTGAACTATTTAATTCATCGGAAGATATTACAAAAGAAATTAATTTTGGGATTTTTAAGAAATTTTTTCTATAAATTTTATCACCAAGCTTAAACCAAGTATTTTTATTTGCATTTTGGTTTTTAGGATCTAAAGATATTACTTCTAAATAACAAGACCCTAAAGAAATAACTCTGTTATGAGTTCCCATTGTTTCATGAACATTTATTTCACTAAGATCTTCATCAAGGATCTTTTTTATAGTGTTTGAACCTTCACTTAAAGTATTTGCACCAAATACAAAATGATCAATTTTAAAGTTAGCCATTTAAATAATTTTTAGTAGAATTTATCCAGCCGCCTCCTAAAACACGGTTTTTATCTTCTAAATCATAAAAAACAGCTGCTTGACCAGGTGAAATTCCAAATTCAGGATTTTTTAGCATTACACTTGCACTACTTTTTTCCAAATCTGTTTGGATTTTAACCTGTACTGGCTTAGCAGTATTTCTTAGTTTTACTAAGGCATCAAATTTAGTTATATCACTATCTGTAATCCAATTACATTCATTAATTGAAAACTCATCACAATATAAATATCGTTTAGGACCAACTACAATTTTATTATTTTTTTCATCTATAGATATCACATATAATTTAGCATCATTTTCTGTAACATCTTTACGTCCACCAATTCTTATTCCTCTTCTCTGACCAATTGTATAGTCTATAATCCCATTATGTTCTCCTAAATAAGAACCATCAACATGGTAAATATCCCCTTTTTTAACTGATTCAGGTCTTAACTTTCTAACCAAATTTGAATATTTGCCATCTGGTACAAAACAAATATCTTGACTATCAGGTTTTTCAGCAACGTTTAAGTCAAAATATTTAGCCAAGTCTCTAATTTTTGATTTTGTGAAATCACCGAGAGGAAATCTCAGATACGATAATTGTTCAGAAGTTGTAGCAAATAAAAAATAAGATTGATCTTTTGATAAATCATTTGCTCTGTATAAACTAGGTTTTCCATCTTTAAAATCTCTTCTAATATAGTGACCAGTAGCTAAAGCAACTGCCCCCATCTTTTTTGAAAAATTTAACATATCTACAAACTTAACTGTTTGATTGCATTTTACACACGGGATTGGCGTTTCACCTTTTAAATATGATTCAGTAAAATCTGAAATCACTTGGTCATTAAATCTTGAACTATAGTTTAAAATAAAATGATCAATTCCAAATTTATCGCATACTTTTTTAGCATCATTAATATCAATGCCTGCACAACATGTTTTAGAATTATTTACTTTAATTTTTTCATTGTATAAATGCATTGATACCCCAAAAACATCATAACCAGCTTTATAAAGCAAAGCTGCTGTAACTGACGAGTCAACACCTCCAGACATCGCCACAGCTATTTTATGATCAGAAGGTTTTCCTTCAAGACCTATGCTATTAATTATTTTGGAGTTTAAATCCATTGAATTATTCATTTGGGATATTTACTATCAAACCATCTAACTCTGGAGTTACTTCAATCTGACATCCTAATCTAGATGTAGATTGTAAATCCACAGCTAAGTCTAGCATATCTTCTTCATCTGGATTTGCTGGCCCAACTTTACTAAACCAATCCTTTTCTATTACAACATGGCATGTACAACACGAAATAGATCCACCACAAGTACCTTCAATTCCTAAATCATTGTCTCTTGCAACTTCCATTAATGTGAGGCCATCTTCAGCATTTATTTTTCTTAACTCACCGTTTCTTAATTTAAAATTTATACTTGTCATTTTTGTAACACCCTGATTATGATTTTTTTTTCTTTAATGATGTAATATCTTTTTCTAATTTTTCTATCTTTTTTAATAATGTAAGTATTTTCTTTTCTCTAGGGTCAGTTCCATCGTTAGAATAGCCATATGGTTCAAACTTTTTATTATTTGATTGAGCAAATTCCCTAGCTGGTATTCCTGCTACTGTGACATTACTTGCCACAGATTTTGTAACAACTGCATTCGCACCAACTCTGGAAAAATCTCCTACTTTAATTGCTCCTAATATTTGTGCACCTGAACCAATAATAACATGATTACCAATAGATGGATGTCTTTTTTTTTGTCTTTGATTATTACTTTCAATTGATGGCATTATGCCACCTAAGGTAACTCCTTGATAAATTGTTACATCATCCCCAATTTCTGCAGTTTCACCTATAACAATCCCATAGCCATGATCCATGAATAACCTATTTCCAATTTTTGCCCCTGGATGAATTTCAATGCCTGTTAAAACTCGACCAAATTGCATTAAAAATCGTGCTAAAAATTTTATTTTTTTTTTCCATAAAAAATTTGATATTTTATATAAAAATAATATATGAACAGTTGGATATAGTAAAATAACTGAAATTCTTGATGAAGCAGCTGGGTCTCTATCAATAATAGAGTCTATTTCATTAAAGAAATTTTTTAAAAACATAATTAACTTATAACACATGAATTTCAATTTAAAATAAATTGATTGTATATTTTCTTTGACACCTATAATTTGAAGCATTATTTGGTTAATATACTTATTTATTTATCTGGAGTTTCTAATATGCCTGAAGTAATCTTAAATGGTCCTGAAGGACGCATTGAATGCATGTATAGTCAAGGGAAAGAAAGTGGTTGTCCTGTAGCACTAATACTTCATCCAGAACCTTATCAAGGTGGCAGCATGAATAATAAGGTTACATATTCTTTATATCAGGAATTCAAAAATAGAGGATTTTCTGTTCTTAGGTTTAATTTTAGAGGTGTTGGGAAAAGCCAAGGATCATTTGATAATGGCGAAGGTGAATTAGCAGATGCTGCAGCAGTTTTGGATTGGTTACAATCTCAAAATTTATATAGTCAATTTACTTTTATTGCTGGGTTTTCTTTTGGATCTTGGATTGGTATGCAACTTATGATGAGAAGGCCTGAAATTTCAGGCTTTATATGTATCTCACCACCAGCTGATAAATTTGACTTTGCTTTTTTAGCTCCATGTCCTGCTTCTGGATTAATTGTACATGGAAGGGATAATCAGAGAGTTCCGTTTGAAAATATTCAATCTATTGTAGACAGAATATCTAAACAAAAAGATGTTAAAATTGATATTGATTTTGTGAATGATGCAAATCATAATTTTACTAACCATCTCGATGAATTAATGGATGTCATAAAAAAGTACTTAAATCAACGCTATGACGATTTCAACGATACTTTCAACGAAGAAAACTTAATTTAAACTTTATGAGATACAAATCAAAATTTTTAAATATTTTAGAACAAAGAGGTTTCATTCATCAATTAACAGATGAAACTAAATTAGATGAGCATCTTTTTAGAGAACAGAGTGTTGCGTACATTGGCTTTGACTGTACAGCTCCATCACTCCACGTTGGATCACTAATTCAAATTATGATGTTAAGATGGTTTCAAAAATGTGGTCATAAACCAATTGTTTTGCTAGGTGGTGGTACAACTAAAATCGGAGATCCGTCTGGCAAAGATAATGCCAGACCAGTATTAGAAAAAAAAACGATTGAAAATAATAAAAATGCATTAAAAACAGTATTTTCAAATTATTTAAATTTTGATAATGGAACTAATAAGGCTATTATAATTGATAATGATAAGTGGCTAAATGATCTAAATTACATCACTTTTTTAAGAGAAAACGGTGCCTTTTTTTCAATTAATAAACTTATTAACCTTGAAAGTATGAAATTAAGACTTGATAGAGAACAGAATTTGTCATTTCTAGAATTTAATTATCCTATTTTCCAAGCTTATGATTTTTATGAACTTAATAAAAATTTAAATTGTAAAGTTCAAATGGGCGGATCTGATCAATGGGGAAATATTATAAATGGCATTGAATTAGTAAGAAAAAAGGCAAAAAAAGAATGTTTTGGTATTACATCGCCTCTTTTAACGACAAGTTCTGGTGGGAAAATGGGAAAATCTGAAAGTGGAGCTATTTGGTTGAATAAAGACTTATTAACCGACTATGATTTTTGGCAATTTTGGCGAAATACTGAAGATGGTGATGTTTTAAAATTTTTAAAGCTTTTTACAGACCTTAACTTAGATGAGATACAAATTTTACGTCAATTAAAAGGTTCGGATATTAACAAAGCAAAAATTATACTAGCAAATGAAGTTACAAAAATATGTCGAGGAGAAGATGCAGCATTAAATGCATCACAAATAGCTAATGATATTTTTGAGAAGTCAAAAATCAATTTAGATTTACCTAAAGTAATTATCAAAGATGAACATATAACTTTAATTGAAATTGTTAAAATGTTTAAGTTTTGTAATACAAATGGGGAGGTTAGAAGACTTGTAAAAGGAAATGGAATAAAAATAAATGATCAAATTGTTAAAAATGATGCTCTAAAATTTATTAAAAAAGAGAGCACTAGTCCAATAAAAATATCTATTGGTAAAAAAAAACATGGTCTTTTAATATTTAAATGAAGTTTAGTCTTTAATTTCTTTCAACCAGTCTTTTGAAAATATTTGTCTCAATATACCAGGGCTAAACGATAAAATATTTATGTCTATTTCTGGATCTGAAACTTTTCCATTTAACTTAAATTGACCCGAAATTACTCCTTTTTTATTTGAACCAGTGAGTAACTCTCCAACTGCAGGTACAACACTTATAAACTTTGATACCATCGAAAAAGGTGCAATAGAGCCTAAAAAATTTATTGATCCAGAATTTAAATTATAGTCACCTTCTAAATAAATTGATAAAGTTTGATTATTAATTAAAATTTTTTGAAATTTTAGTCCATTTCCAATTTTTTTAAATTTTGCATCACCCAAAATAAATCCAACACCTTCACCAACAAAAAGTGAGTTTATTCCTGCAAAACTGAGCGAAGACAAGGATTTAACAATTTTTGGAGCATTTATAACCCTAAAATTTTTTGCATTTATATATCCTTCATACTCCAACAAATTTTTATCAAGAAAATTAACTTTAATCTTAACTTTTCCACTTTTAATTTTATCTGTAAAACCTAATGCTGATAGAAGTTTTCCGCCCTCTAATGTCTCAAAAGTAACGATAGGCAATCCATTTGTAGATGATTTAATTTTTACCTTAGTTTTGCCACTATTCAATGAACCTTGACCAGTTATCAAATATTTTCCCTTTTCTAATAAAATATTTAATTGACCAGCATCTAGTAAAGTATTTGAGCCTAAGACAATTTTACCTTTGGCTATAGAATTGAATCTATTGTTTTTGAAGGTACCATTTAAGTTTCCAGATAATGAAAATTTTTTATTTAAAATTATTTTATTAGATACTATATCGAATTTTATATTTATGTTTTCTATCCTTTTATCTTGTAAAAGGTCATTTGCTAAATGTGATATATCTACTAATTTTGCATCAATTTTGACATTTAAATTATTATTTTCTTTACGAAGTAATATTGATTTTGCAATAAAATTTTTAGAATATATACCAGAAATTTTGAGAATATTAGATTGTTTAAAATCAAAATTTGATCTAAATTCATCGTTATCATAACTTACTAAAAGATTATTAATTTTTTTCAAAGTGCCGTTTTTAAAAACAAGTTTTAAATCAACAAATCCTTTTTTGATATTATTTGCATTTAAGTTTAGTATATTATGAGAGAAAGAAGAATTGTTTAATGAAGATCTAACTTTTACGTTAAAATTGCGCTCATTAAGATTACCTTCAGCATTAAATTTTAATAAA
>CACMOJ010000043.1 GCA_902615325.1 uncultured SAR116 cluster alpha proteobacterium
AACATAAGTCCAACTGCCTTATCAATTATGAAATAGTTAAAATAGTGAATTTACGCCATATTCGCCAAGATTTTTAAATTTTAATGTTATAAAGTATGAGTTTTCTGGAAGGATGTCTCTATCAGAGGAGGTGTCGTTGTTTCTGTAAGTAAAGTTAATTGAAAGACAATCATCAAACATAAATTCTAAATCATAATATAAAGATATCTCTTCATAAATTAAATCTGTTTCATTATTGTTTAAATCATATGTTGCACTATAATTTAAATTTATATCGAATATTTTTTTATTAAAAGAAAGTTTTAGCTCTTCTCTATCATTGTTGTCTTCAATGATATCTTTATTAATCGACCTATGTACAAGACCATAATATATATCATAAAATTTACCACTTAATTCAAAACTTGTATAATTTTCTTTAAAATTATGGTGATCCAATAATGTATTATAAGAAATATTATACTTTTCTGAAATTTCCCATTTCAATTCAGTTATAAAATCAGATTGCCTATTTGAATTTGAATTTAATGTATTATCGTTAGTCCCTCCAATTTTTTGACTTTGTCCAAAGAAAAAATTAAAATCACCTATGTTAGATGATGCATAATTATCTATACCATAGTTAAGTCTGTGGTAAGTTTGAATATTATCTCGACCTTGATATGGATTTATTAAAAATAAGTTAGCTTGATCAAATCTAAAATCTGAAGAGTCTCTATTTGGGATGTCATCTTTCCTATCAGTGCTATACATTGATGCAAATTGAATTTTGGGTGTTATTAAAAAATTGTATTTTCCAAAATTATAAAACAAATCTCTCTTGGACAAAACACTCAATCCTAATGATAATCTATCAAGATATTTATTATCATTTGTATCTGTTGATGGTCTATTTTTGATCGCATAAAGATCAAGTCCTGTTTCTGCACTAAGAATTAGATCTGCAAATTTATTATCTAGTTTATGTTCTAGTATTCCAGAACCTGACCACCTTTGTATATCATAACCTTCATCATTCTTAATTTCGTGCGCTCTCAAAGAAATTTCAGAATTAATATTTTGATCCTTTAAAAATAGTTTATGTTTTATAGATGGTTGAAGGTTTGGTTGATTGCTTTTAGATTCAACTTCTAAATTTTGGTATTTATACCACTGAATTTCGGAAATTGAATTATTTGTAATTTTTTCAGTCTTTACATAATTTTTGTAATTTGAAGAAGTATCAAAATTATATCTTCTCATAAATGTATCTTGATCTGCGTATTTACCTGCGGCATTTATATACCAATTACTTTCAAGTTTACTATAAAATTCTAAATTTCCTGCAAAAACATTATCATTATTCTCATTATTTGTGTCTACTTGACCTTGAAATATATTTGTTTCTAAATATCCTGAATTAAATTTTTTCCTAGTGTTTAGTTGGTTAATATAGCCATGTTTACCTTTATAGTAATTTGTAAAAGTTGAATCCCAACTTTCGTCTTCTGGAGCAAAGTAATAAGGAATTGAAGATTGAAAACCATTTCTACTTGATGAACTCCATGTAGGTGTTAAAAAACCACTTTTTCTTTTAACAGTTGGATCGGGGTGACTTAAATAAGGAAGATAAAAAATTGGAAAATCAAAAATTTTTAATACAACATTTTTGAAGTAAAGTGTTTTTTTATATACATTATGAGTAATTTTACTTGAGCTTAGTTGCCAAATAGGTTTTTCATTATTTTTAAAATCGCAATCACATGGTGTGTATTCACCATTAAAAAAAATACTTTGTTCCTTAGTTTTTATGAATTTTAGAGCTTTTATCTTTGACTCGTCTTTGAATTGTGCATATAAAGTTAGAGCAAAAATGTCTTTAAATTGATTTGTTAAAGTTATTTCTGAAGTTTCATAAATTACATCATTATTATCTATAATTGATATATTTCCAGTAGCAATCGCCTTATCTAAATTTTTATCATATAATACTTTATCTGCTTTAATTGTTTCATTTTGTGATTTAATTACAACATTACCTTTTGCAACCATTAAATTTTTTTTTTCATCAACTTCTAAGCTATCACTTGAAAATTCGATATCATCTTTTTTATTTTCTTGAGAATAAGAAGACACTGTTAATAAGAGAAAACATAGAAATAATATAAAAAATCTCATGTTATTATAATAGCTATAATTTTTAAAATTGAACATTTTAAATTAAAATTTTACCTGGATTCATAGTATTTTTAGGGTCAATCATATTTTTAAGATTTTTCATCATATCGTAAGCAACAGGATCTTTAAAATGTTTAAGATTATTTCTTTTTAATTGACCAATACCGTGTTCTGCTGAGAAGGACCCATTAAGTTTTTCAATTATTTGATACAAGTTTTCTGTTATTATTTTTGATTGGTTCTCAAATCCATCATCTCCTTTTCCATTACCAAAAATATTATAATGTAAATTGCCATCACCTAAATGACCAAAAAAAATAGTTCTCGTATTTTTTATTTTATTTGAAATCATTTTTTGAGCTTCTTTGTGGAATTGTTCAATATTACTAATAGGTAATGAAATATCATGTTTAAGACACTTTTTTGCGTTTGATTTTGATAATTCTTTTTTTTCATTTTCAGCGGCATTCTCTCTTATTTCCCATAATTTATTTCTTTCTAATTCGTTCTTACAAATTATTGCATTATCAATTAATTTTTTATCTAATGCTTTGGACAAAATATGCTCAAGTTTTTCATTTAAAAAAGTTGTACCTTCATTGTTTAAAACAGAATCATTTGTAGATGTCGAAGCTAATTCTAGTAACACGCCCATTTGTGGGATTTTATTAAATGGCAATGATAAATTGTCAGAATTATTAGCCGCAACCTCCCAGAATACATCTGGCATGAGTTCAAATGCTTCAAGCTCACTTTTTAACTCATCTTGAAAAATATTTAAAAGCATTATTGCATTTTTTATTGTTCTAGCTTCAACAAAACAAGTAACACTTAATTTTGGTTTTGGAAATAATTTCATAGTGGCAGCTGTTATAATTCCTAAAGTCCCTTCTGCACCAATAAAAATGTTTTTTAAATCATAACCAGTATTATCTTTTTTAAGAATTTTTAACAAATCCATTATGTCACCATTTGGTAACACAATCTCTAAACCAAGGCAAAGATCTCTTGCATTACCATATTTTAATACATTTATTCCACCAGCATTTGTTGAAAGATTTCCACCAATTGTACAAGAGCCCTTTGCGCCTAATGTTAAAGGAAAAAAAAGACCTTTTTTTTCAACCTCCTTATGAATTATACTTAAAATTGCACCTGGTTCAGAAGTGATAGTCAGAGATTCTTTATCAATAGAAATTATTTTGTTCATTTTTTCTGTACTTATAATTAATGAATAAGAATTTTTGAGGGGGGTTGCACCACCACAAAGACTTGTATTTCCACCTTGAGGAACGATAGAAATTTCATTATCATTAGCAAACTTTAAAATTTTTGATACTTCGTATTTATTATGCGGTCTTAAAATGGCTATGGCATCGCCAATATACTGCTCCCTCCAATCTTTAATATATTTCAAATGATCTTCTATATCAAAGATAGGTTTTGATTTAAGATTTAATAAATTTATTTCATTTTTATAATCATTCATCAAAGGATGCTCTTTTTAATCTATCATTTAGAGCTTTACCTATTCCTATATTAGGAATAGGTAAAACCTGAATATATTTTAACTCAAATTTATCTAAATATCTTAAACCTTCATAAAGTAAATGGGAAGCTTCAAATAAATTTTCTGATAAACTTAAATTAAATTGATATTTACATCTCTTAAATGAAATTGGAAGTTCACCAAAACTTAAACAGGCTGAACCAGTAATGTATTCATTTTGGTTTAATAAAACTTTGGTTTTAGGAGAATAATGTTTTTGTAACATACCCGGAGATATTAATTCGTAGGATTTTTTTATATTTTTAATTTTGAAGTTGACAATTTTTTCAATACTCTTCGATGTAATAAAGCCTTCTCTTAAGATTATTGGATTTTTACCTCTGCAATCTACAACCGATGATTCAATTCCAACTTCACATCCATCATAATCTAAAATATCCGAAATCTCCCATTTTGGTCCGTATAATTTTTTGAAATCTTGTTTAACATGTTCGACAGAAGTTGGGCTAACACCACCAGATTTATTTGCACTAGGTGCTAAAATAGGAATTTTACATTGTGATATTAAATCTAAAGCCACAGGATGAGATGGTATCCTAACTGCAAGTGAAGCTAATCCTCTTGCTAAAATTTTAGAAAAACGATTTTTAGTATTAACCTTAAGCACCATTGTTAAAGGTCCTGGCCAAAATTTTTTAGCTAATATTTTGGCCAAATCTGTAAAAATTACATATTGTTTTATCTGTTCTATAGAAGAAAAATGTGCAATCAAAGGGTTGTTTATAGGTCTATTTTTTGCTTTATAAATTGAAGAAATTGCTTTTTCATTATTCCCGATAGCTCCTAATCCAAAAACTGTTTCTGTAGGAAAAACAACTAATTTTCCGTTTTCTAATGAGTTTGTTGCAGCTTTAATTCTTTTTATGTAGAAATTATGATCTCTAATATTTTCTAAAAAATATTTTGATGATGGGAATTTTTTATACTTACTAAAAGCTACAAATTTGTTATTTTTAAAATTATTTTTTCCATAATATAACTCTAATCCATTTGTAGTAAAAATATTGCCACCACTTGCTTTTAAAATACTATGTCCTGCAGCAGTATCCCATTCCATAGTTGGAATTGATCTAGGATAAATATTATATTTACCCTCTGCTAATAAACAAAACTTTAAACTTGATCCTATATCTAAAATTTTCTTTGGATTTATAAATTTTAACCAATTATTAAAGCCTGATGCATAGTTTGTAGAACTACATATCATATTTAATTGGTTGAAGTTTAAATTTTTTGGCTTTAATTCTTTAGCATCTTTTATGTTAAACGTTTCTGATATTTTATATGCAACACATTTATAATTAAACCATACCGAAGCAGTTGTTGGTTGCGCTATAATACCAAAAACAGGCTTGTTATCAGATATTAAGGCAAAATTTATTGTAAAATAACCGCTTTTTGAAATGAATTCTTTAGTTCCATCAATAGGGTCAATAAGCCAATATCTATCTTCATTAATATTTTTAATATTATCAATATTCTCCTCAGAAACTATTTTGTCTTTAGGAAAAATTTTTGAGAGTTTGTTTGTGGCTAGTTTACTAATTTCTAAATCAGCTTTTGTAACTGGTGAGTTATCATCTTTTATTGATATTTCTAAATTTTTTAGCTTGTAAAATTTTAAAGCAATTTGGCTACATTCTTCAATAATTTCAATAATTTTTTGAATTTTGTCGTATTTAATCATTTTGTTTACTATAATAATGCCATAATAATAATGCTGCAGATCCTCTAAAAGGTCTCCATTTTTCTGCAATAATATTTACTTCATCTTCACTAGGCCTTGCATCTAATTTTTTTAAATTTTTTATTGCCTCTTGAATAGCCAAGTCTCCTCCCGGCCAAGCGTTACAATCCTCTAGAACAAACAATTGATAATTATTAATTGTCCATTTACCAATGCCCTTTATTTCTATAAGTTTATTATATACACTTTCTGAAGATAAATTTTCAAATTCTTTTAATATAATTTTATTTTTATGAATATTTATTGCTAAGTCTTTAATATAAATTATTTTTCTAAATGACAAACCAAGGTTTTTTAAATAATTATCATCAGCGTTCATAAAATTTTTATATGTGGTTATTTTTTTTTCTTTAAGTTTTTGGAATATACTTTCAGCAATTTTTCGAGAAATTTGTTGGCCAATAATTATTCTCATTAAAGTTTCAAAAGTATTGCTCTCTTTGCGTGATTGTGGAAGATTATACTT
>CACMOJ010000044.1 GCA_902615325.1 uncultured SAR116 cluster alpha proteobacterium
AAAAAATTTTATTTTAGCAGGATCAATTGTGGGCCTTCACGGCCTTAAGGGTTATATAAAAGTAAAAAGTTTCTTTGAAAACCCTAAAGATCTTTTTAACTTTGATAAATATTTTATTAATAGGATTAATTTTAGTTCCCTATTATTTAAGTTTAATAAGAAATCCATTTTTATTTGCGAGTTAGTAGGAATAAATTCCATGGAAGAAGCTAAAAATTTTGTTAAAGCAGATATTTTTATTTGTAGATCATCATTACCTGAAACAGATGAAGATGAAATTTATTTGAATGATTTAATAAGTTTTAATGTAGAATTAGAATCTGGTTTGTATTTAGGTGAATTAGTAAAATTTTATGATTTTGGGGGTGGTCCAATAATCGGAGTTAAACATGGTGATGAAGAAAAGATGTTACCTTTTTCTAAAAATTTTATTATAAATATAGATCGAGATTCAAGAGTAATTACTTTATCTTCTTTTGTTAAAACATTAATAAACTAAAAATGTGGACAGCTAATATATTAACATTATTTCCAGATTTATACCCTGGTCCTCTAGGGTCTTCTATATTAGGTGAAGCAAGAAAAAATGGTAAATGGAAGCTAAACATAACAGATTTAAAATTATTCTCAGAAAAAAATAAGAGAGTGGATGACACGCCATTTGGTGGTGGACCAGGAATGGTAATCAAACCAGATGTAATAGATAGGGCTCTTCTTTCTTTAAAATCAAATGATTTTCCAATTTACTATTTATCACCCAGGGGTTTTAAATTAGATAACCAAATTTCTAATTCCATATCAAAATTAGATGGTGTTAACCTAGTTTGTGGAAAATATGAGGGTATAGATGAAAGAGTTATTAAACATTACAATATGATTGAAATTAGTATTGGTGATTACATATTGTCGGGAGGAGATCTGGCAGCCATGGTTCTTATTGATAGTGTAGTCAGGTGTTTACCAAATGTTCTAGGAAATCCTTTAACGCTAAATGAAGAAACTTTTACAAATCATTTGTTAGAATATCCTCTTTACACACAACCAAGGGAATGGAAAAATTACAAAGTACCAGATGTATTGTTATCAGGAGATCACAAAAAAATAAAAAACTGGAAAATAAAACAATCTAAGGATATAACAATGAAAAGACGACCTGATCTTTGGAAAAAATATTTAAAATTGAAGTAGATATTTTAAAAATTTTTTGTTAAGAGTTGTCATCGAGAGGTTTTAGCCATGAATATCATTGAAAAAATTGAAAAAGAACAATTAGAAAAATTAAGCTCTGGTAAAGAAATGCCTGATTTTAATCCTGGAGATACAATAAAAGTCGATGTCAAAGTTGTCGAAGGAACTAGAGAAAGAATTCAAGCCTTTGAAGGTGTTTGTATTGCTCGTGGTGGAAAAGGCATAAATGAAAGTTTTACAGTGAGGAAAATTTCATATGGTGAAGGTGTTGAGAGAGTTTTTCCTTTATTTTCTCCAAAAATATCTGCTATCACTTTGGTTAGAAAAGGTAAAGTAAGAAGAGCTAAACTATACTATTTAAGAGATAGAAGAGGTAAAGCAGCCAGAATAGTAGAAAAAATTGAAGTTAAGAAAAAAACTAACGAAAAAAAGGATATTGAATCGTTATCAAAAGATAAAGTTGCTGAAACATCCTCTAAAAAAGAAGTTGAGAATAAACCTGAAGTTAAAACTGAAGACAAAAAAGATTAATTTAGTGAGTTTATCAAGTGTATAAAACTCTTTATGATAAAATTTGGCAAAGTCATTTAATAAATGAACAAGATGATGGTACATCTTTAATATATATTGATCGACACTTAGTTCATGAAGTTACAAGTCCCCAAGCTTTCGAAGGATTAAGGCTATCCAATAGAAAAGTCAATTCGCCTAAAAGAACACTTGCAGTTGCAGATCATAATGTGCCTACTTTAGATAGAGAATTAGGAATTAAAGAAGAAGACTCCCGTATTCAAGTTGAAGAACTTGATAAAAATGTCGAAGAATTTCAAATACCTTATTTTAATATGAATGATACTCGACAAGGTATTGTGCACGTTATTGGACCAGAACAAGGCTTTACTCAGCCAGGTATGACAATTGTTTGTGGAGATAGCCATACAGCAACTCACGGAGCTTTTGGTTCTCTAGCTTTTGGAATTGGAACGTCTGAAGTAGAGCATGTTTTAGCTACTCAAACATTAATTCAGAAAAAAGCTATGAATATGCTAATTAATATTACTGGTAATATTGATAAAATTGTTACATCCAAAGATTTGATACTTTATATTATCGGAAAAATTGGAACAGCTGGTGGAACCGGGTGTGTAATTGAATATTCTGGGAATGCGCTTAGAGAAATGTCAATGGAAAGCAGAATGACTATATGTAATATGTCTATAGAAGCAGGCGCAAGAGCAGGTATGATAGCCCCTGATGATGTTACATTTAATTATCTTTATGAAAAGCCAATGGCACCAAAAAATGAAGATTGGGACAAAGCTCTAAATTGGTGGAAAACACTACCTTCTGACTCAGGTGCAAATTTTGATAAGATCGTAGACATTGATGCAGCTAAAGTAACACAAACTATTACATGGGGCACTAGCCCTGAAGAAATAGTAAGTATTGATGGTACTGTACCAAATCCAGATAAAATTTCTGATGAAGTTAAACAAAACAAAATTAAAAGATCTATAGAATATATGGGGTTAACCCCCGGCCAGAAAATAAGTGATGTTGAAATAAATACAGTCTTTATTGGTTCATGTACTAATTCAAGAATAGAAGATATAAGGTCAGCAGCTGAAATTATTAAGGGAAAAAAAGTTTCTACTAATGTTAAAGCATTGGTTGTTCCAGGATCTGGTCTTGTTAAGAAACAAGCCGAAGAAGAAGGTCTTGATGTTATATTTAAGCATGCTGGATTTGAATGGCGAGAGCCAGGTTGCTCAATGTGCCTTGCCATGAATTCTGATAAATTAAATGAAGGTGACAGATGTGCAAGTACGTCAAATAGAAATTTTGAAGGTAGGCAAGGTAAAGGTGGAAGAACACATTTGGTAAGCCCAGAAATTGCAGCTGCTTCCGCGATAACAGGAAAATTAACTGACCCTAGAAATGTGACATAGATGGAAAAATTTAACACATTTAAAGGAATTGCAGCTCCATTTAATATTCTTAATGTTGACACTGATAAAATCATTCCAAAACAGTTTTTAACAACAATTAAAAGAACTGGCTTAGGCAAGCACGTATTTGACGAAATGAGATATAAAAAAGATGGTTCAGAAAATCCTAATTTTGTTTTAAATCAAAAGCCATATGACAAGAGTAATATCTTGATTGCCGGTGATAATTTTGGATGTGGTTCTAGTAGAGAACATGCGCCATGGGCGCTTAAAGACTTTGGTATAAAATGTATTATATCAACTTCTTTTGCAGATATTTTTTTCAATAATTCTTTTAAGAATGGTCTTTTGCCTATCATGGTGACAAAAGATGAAAGAGATGTGCTTTTAGAAGATGCCAAAGATAAAGAAAACCCTGAAATAGAAATTGACTTAGAAAATCAAGAAATTAGAAGACCAAATGGAGGAAAGATTAAATTTAAAATTGATCCATTTAGGAAGAAATGCCTGTTGGAAGGATTAGATGATATTGGTCTAACGGAACTTCATGAAAATAAAATTAAATCTTTTGAAGAAAGTCGAAGTACTAAACATCCTTGGCTTTAAAATTTAATCATGAAAAATAATAAAAAAATAATGTTACTGGCTGGTGATGGAGTAGGTCCAGAAGTTGTAAATGAAACAACAAGAATAATAAAATGGTTTGAAGATAATCTAAATTTATCATTTGATCTAGATGAGGGTTTAGTTGGAGGAGCATCTTATGATAAGTTTGGAGTTCCCTTAACAGACGAAACCTTGTCAGATGCAATGTCTGCAGATGCTATATTATTCGGTTCGGTAGGTGGGCCACAATATGATAAAGTCTCATTTGATAAAAGACCAGAAAATGGTCTTCTTAAATTAAGAAAAGAGATGGATCTTTTTGCAAATTTAAGGCCTGCAATGGTTTTTCCTGCATTAGCAAATTCATCAACCCTAAAAAGAGAAATTGTTTCAGGTTTAGATATTTTGATTGTAAGAGAACTTACTGGCGGTATTTATTTTGCTGAACCAAGAGGTATTGAAGATTTATCTAATGGTGAAAAAAAAGGTTTTGATACTAATCTTTACACAACAAGAGAAATTGAAAGAATTGGAAGAGTTGCATTTGATTTAGCTAAATTTAGAAATAAAAAAGTTACATCTGTAGAAAAGTCTAATGTAATGATGTCAGGAGTTTTATGGAAAGAAGTTATGTCTTCTCTTTATCAAAATGAAGGGAAAGAAATATCACTTAATCACATGTATGCTGATAATTGTGCGATGCAATTAGTAAGAGATCCAAAACAGTTTGATGTAATTGTAACAGACAATTTATTTGGTGATATTCTTTCAGATACTTCTGCTATGCTTACTGGATCTTTAGGAATGCTTCCATCTGCTAGTCTTGGATCTAAAGATGCAATAACTGGAAAAAGATATGCAATGTATGAACCTGTTCACGGATCTGCACCTGATATTGCAGGTAAAGGAATTGTTAATCCAGTAGCTCAAATTTTAAGTTTTTCAATGCTTTTAAGATATTCTTTTGAACTAAATAAAGAAGCAGAACTTCTTGAAAAAGCTATTTCATTAGCATTGGACGAGGGATACAGAACTAAAGATTTAGCAAGTAAAGATGAAAAAGTAGTAGGCACTTCAGAAATGACAGATGTCATTATAAATAAAATGACAGAGATAAATGACAAATGAGTTATAATATAGCAATTGTCGGTTCAACAGGTGCTGTTGGAAGAGAAATGTTGGAAACTCTTTCTTATAGAAAGTTTCCTTGTAAAAATGTTTACGCATTGGCTTCAAAATCTTCATTAGGTAAAGAAGTTTCTTTTGGTGAGGACAAAGTACTCAAAGTACAAGCACTAGAAGATTTTGATTTTAGTAAAGCTGACATTGCTTTATTTTCAGCTGGATCAGATGTGTCAAAAAAATTTGCACCTATTGCTGGAAAAAATAAATGTATTGTTATAGATAACTCTTCATTTTTTAGGATGGATAAAGATGTTCCTTTAATTGTTCCTGAAGTTAATCCTAATCATATTACAGATTTTAAGAAGAAAAATATCATAGCTAATCCAAATTGCTCCACCATACAAATGGTAACAGCTTTAAGTCCTTTACATAAAGAGTTTACAATTAAAAAGGTTTTTGTTTCGACGTACCAAGCTGTTTCTGGTGCAGGAAAAGCAGCTATGGATGAACTATTCAATCAAACTAAAGGCGTATATGTTAATGATACATCTATGCCCGAACAGTTCACAAAAAAAATATCATTTAATGTTATTCCGCATATAGATGTATTTATGGATGATGGCTCAACTAAAGAAGAATGGAAGATGTCTGTTGAGACAAATAAAATTTTAGATAAAAATATTCAAGTGACTGCTCACTGCGTAAGAGTTCCAGTTTTTATAGGACATAGTGAAGCAATATTTATTGAATGCGAAAAAGAAATTAATGAAGCAAAAGCTAGAAATATATTAAGAAAAGCTGATGGAATTACAGTAGTTGATCATAGGGCAGATGAAGGATACGTTACCCCAGCTGAAGTGGCTGGAGAAGATGATGTTTATATCAGTAGGATCAGACAAAATAATTTTAATAAAAATAATTTGGTTTTTTGGTGTGTTTCAGACAATTTAAGAAAAGGAGCTGCATTAAATGCAATTCAAATTGCTGAATTATTAATTTCAAAAAAATTAGTTTCAAAAAAGTAGAAATTAGCCATGGATTATTTGTGGATTTTTGTA
>CACMOJ010000045.1 GCA_902615325.1 uncultured SAR116 cluster alpha proteobacterium
AATATTTGTGTAAAGCATATCCCGCTAGGACAAAAAATTGGACAGGACTGCCTATTAAAATCAACGTCTATTGCTGAAAATTTTTTTAAAAATTCTAAAAAATTAAAATTAAAAGATATCGGTGGGATAACTTTTAATTTAGATTTACATAGTATTCATCACGAAAAATTAACATCAAGGATTTATATTTCATGAAAAGTTTCAATGGTCCATTGAGGATAGGTATTGGAGGCCCAGTAGGAGCTGGTAAGACTAGTTTAACTGAGGGCTTATGTAATGCATTATCAAATAAGATATCTATGGCTGTAATTTCAAATGATATTTATACCGTTGAGGATGCAGAATACTTAATGAAAAAACAAGCCTTGCCTATTGAAAGAATAAAAGGCGTTGAAACTGGTGGATGTCCTCATACTGCAATAAGAGAAGATGCATCAATAAACTTGTTAGCAGTTGATGAAATGAAAAATAAATTTCCAGATCTAGATTTGATTTTGATAGAATCTGGAGGCGACAACTTAGCAGCAACATTTAGTCCGGAACTTGTAGATTTAACTATCTATGTTATTGATGTTGGAATGGGAGGTGATATTCCAAGAAAAGGAGGTCTTGCCTTAAAAAAATCTGATCTTTTAATCATAAATAAAACTGATTTGGCACCATATGTAGATGTTAATCTTGAAGAAATGAAAACTGATGTTGAAAAGACTAGAGATGGTTTACCTTATATTTTCGGTCAAATGAAGAATAAAGTTGGTATAGAAGAAATTTCAAAGTTTTTAGAATTAGAAGGTGGTTTGAATTGTTTTTAATTAAGTGTCATACAATCTATCGCCAGCATCACCCAATCCAGGAACAATAAAACCTTTATCATTTAAATCAAAGTCTTTCTGTGCAGTATAAATCCTATAATTAGGATATTTTGTAACAACATTTTTTATACCAATTTCACTTGATAAAAGAGTAACTATAGATATGTCATTACAATCATAACTATTTAAAATTTGGATGGATTTAATAATACTTCCTCCAGTAGCAAGCATTGGATCACATAAAAATACTTTTCTTTTTGATAAATTTTTTGGAAACTTTTCGAAATAAGTTTGAGGTCTTAATGATTTTTCATCTCTAAAAATACCTATATAACCCGTTGAACAATATGGAAAAATTTCAGATAAACCATCAACTATAATTGAGCCTGCTCTTAAGATAGATACAAGGCATGGGTATGGCTCATGAATTTTTATACCTCTATAATTTTCAATTGGTGTTTCAATTTTATGATTATTTACCAATAATTCCTTAAACACTTCAAATCCCATCAAAACAGAAACTTTTTTAGCTAAAGATTTAAATTCACTACTCGATGTATTTTTATTTCGAATAATAGTCATATAGTGATTGATTAATGGATGATCTAAAACTGTAACATTCATAATAATTTAAACTTCAAAATTTTTAAATATACCAGTAAATTTCTTACTTCTTGGCGTTGCAAAGCTATTTCGAGAGGATGTTTTTAAATCTAAATCAATAAATGATTCTGCGAATTTAACAGCAACTGAAATACCTTCAATAACAGGAATATTATATTTTTTTTTCATTTTAATAGCAAAATCAGCCATTCCAGCACATCCTAGAACAAAAATTTCAGTATCAGAATTACCTAAAATTTCTTTAATTTTTTCTTCAATCTTTTGCTCAGTTAAATTCAAATTACTCTCTAATTCTAAAACTGGTATATCAACGGAACTTAAAGAAACACAATTATCATAAAGTCCATAATTTTTTAAATTCTTTTTCAATGCTGGTATTGATCTTTTTAGAGTTGTAATTACTGAAAAATGACCACCTAACATATTTGCGGCATGATAAGAGGCTTCGCCTATGCCAATAACTGGTTTGTCTGTAATGGTTCTGCATGCATCCAATCCCGTGTCATCAAAACATGCGACAATGTATGCGTCATATTCAGGATTAGCTCTTATTTCAGATATAATACCTGGAATGCAAAGGGCTTCATCATAGTAACCTTCAATGCTTTCGGGACCAAATTTAGGATTAATTGAAAATATTTTTGTATTATTTGATGCAAAAGATTTTGCAACTTTATCGATATTGTTTGTCATCAAATTTGATGTATTTGGATTTATTACGCAAATTTTTTTCAAAATAATAAACTCTCTTTTATTTTTTTCTCATAATCATAAATAAAATTATTGCTATGAATATTGCAAGAAAAGAAATTCCTGTTGTTAGAGTGCCTAGTGCATAAATAACAGGAGTAGTAACTGTCGTTGTAAGACCTTTTAATTCTAGTGGCAATGTATTTGTTGCCCCCATAACTTGCGATGAACGAGCCAATTCATCATACGATAATGTAAAACCAAAAAGTGCTATTCCAATTATACTAGGTGCTATGATAGGCAATATAACAAATTTGAACGTTTGCCATGACGATGCACCAAGATCCATTGATGCTTCCTCAAATGATTTATCAAATCTATTAAAAATCGCAAACATAATTAATAAACCAAAAGGTAGTGTCCAAGTAAGTTGTGCTCCAAGCCCGCTAGAATACATATTTAATGTTGTTTGGAAATCATTGATTATCCATTGAATACTATATTTATCTCCTAAAAATTTTAAGGTTTCATCAAGAAGTCTAAATTCCAGCGCAATACCAAGACTTAAAATAATTGATGGGACGATTAAACTTGAAACTGTTATAAGAAATAAAAAATTCGCCCCAAAAAATTTTTTTCTAAAAGCCATTCCAGCGGATACAGAAAGTAAGACTGTTAGAACCATTAAAATTAGACCTAGCAATATTGATCTCCTGAATGCTGAGCCAATATCGACATAACCTCCTCCTTCCCAAAGCTTATGAAACCAGTGGAATGAAAACCCATTCATAGGGAAAGTTAATCCTCCTTCGGGACCTTGAAAACTAAGAACCACAATTGTAAAAGTAGGTCCATATAAGAAAATTACAAAAGCTAAAAAAAAGCCCCAACAGAAATAGTAAGATTTTCCTTTTTTATTTAACATTTATAATTCTTTTCTAATATCTATGAATTTAGTCATAGTCCAAATTAAAAGTAGTGTAATTATTAAAAGAATAACAGCATTAGCCGCTGCAGAGGGCAATTGTAAATAACTCATTTCTACTTGAATAATTTTTCCAATTGAAGCTATTTGCTGTCCTCCCATTATTCCAATGGTTAAGAAATCACCCATTACAACAGTGATTACAAAAATTGATCCAATTATAATACCAGGTTTACATAGTGGAATAATAATATTTGTCAAAATTTGGAAACCATTTGCACCAGAATCATAAGCTGCTTCAATAAGAGATTTGTCTATTCTTATTAAAGAGTTAAATATCGGAACAATCATAAATAATGTATAAAGGTGTACAAAAGCTAAAATGACAGAAAAATGAGAATATAAAAACCACTCTTGAGGCTCATCAATCACACCAGTTGAGATCAAAAAAGAATTGAATAAACCATTTCTTCCAAGAAGTGGTATCCACGAAATCATTCTTATTACATTTGAAGTCCAAAATGGAATTGTACATATTAAAAACAAGACAATCTGCATTCCTACTGACCTGACATGAAATACTAAAAAATAAGCGACGGTGAATCCAATAATTAATGTAAAAAACCATGCCATAAAACAAAAATAAAAAGTTGATAAATAAGTTTTAAAAGTAACGCAGAGGTCGTTGGAAAATTTAAAGCATTTATTAAAAATATATTTATAATTATCAAAAATAAAATCAGGAATTATGGAGTACTCCGTATAATCCCAAAAACTTACTATGATAGTTAAAATAAGAGGTATTATAAAAAAAAATATGAAAATTATATAGAATGGCAGTGCCAGTAAAAAATATTTATTGATTTTCATATCTATTTTTTAGATGGAAATTATGTAGAGAGCAATGATAAAATTACTCTCTACATTTTAAAATTAGGAAGCTATCATCTCATTCCATTTTCTAACCATGTATTTGTTTTCATCCATGGTAGCGTTCCAACAAGCAACTGCACCCATACGATCATTATAAGATCCACCGTCTCTTATCTCACCTTTAGACGCAAGTTTTTTTCCAGTCGGTGAAAGTATATCCTGAGCAGCAGGTTTCCCGTTCATCCAATAATCCCACTCATATGCTTTCATGTTTTTCTCTGCAGTTGATAAAACAGCGGAGTAATAACCTTGTCTGTTTAAGTAAGCTCCCATCCAGCCTGATAAAAACCAATTGATGTATTCGTAACATATGTCGGCTTGTCTTCCTTTAGCAGTTGAAGGTAGTGCAAAACCAGCGGCCCACGCTCTATAACCTTCTTTAAGTGGTTGATAAATACATGGAATACCTTGTGACCTTACAGCTGTTATTGCCGGAGACCACATTGATTGAATTACGACCTCTCCTGATGCCATTAAATTAACACTTTCATTAAAGTCGCTCCAAAATGCTCTAAATTGACCAGCCTTTTTTGCTTCAGTGAAAATTTTCATAGTTAAGTCAATTTCAGCTTTTGTCATATTACCTTTATCTGGATAAGTATATTCACCCATTGCTTCAACAACCATTGCTGCATCCATAATTCCAATTGATGGAATATTAAGAATACAAGCTTTACCTTTAAATTCTGGGTTTAATAGTTCAGCCCAAGTATTAATTGGTCTTTTGATAAGATCTGGTCTGATACCAAGAGTATCAGCGTTATATACAGTTGGTATTAAAGTTGCGTATCTAGTCGGTTCTTTAGAGAATTCAGTAGAATTCGGACCTTTAAGGTATAAAACTTTCTTTGGAGCAGTTCCTTGATCACCAATTGTTTTTCCATTTACTTTACCTTCGGTGAATGCAGTTACTACATTACTCCATTCCTTAATCCTATTTGTATCCATACCTAAAAGACTTCCTGATGGTACAAGTTTGGGCATACTAAAATATTCAGAATCAACAATATCAAAGCTGTTTGGTTGTGTAAGAATTGTTTTAACAACTTCATCAGTAGTTTTAGAAATGTATTTAACTTTGATTCCAGTATCCTCAAATAATTTTTTTTCAGGTTCTGATCCCATGTTTACAGCGGTACCCAAATATCGAATAGTAGGAGTACCAGAAGCATGTATTGCTGGAAATCCAGTTATTAAGCCAGAACCAAGAGCTGCTCCAGCCAATGCAGTTGTTGACTTAAGCATGCTCCTTCTAGTTATTTTTTTATTCATTTTTTTAGACATATTAACTCCTTTTAAAAATTAAATATATTA
>CACMOJ010000046.1 GCA_902615325.1 uncultured SAR116 cluster alpha proteobacterium
TACTCTGACTAAAAAAGAATTGATAAAAAAAGGTAAAAGCTTTCTTAAAAATCATAAGAATATTAGTTTTTCATTTAAATGGCCTTTAGATTTAAATGATCATGATGAGATTTATTCAAATTTAATAACTTGTCTGGGTGTAAAAGGAATAATTGTTGATAAAAATCAAAATATTTTTACCTTGAATAAAATGTATAAAAATGGAATACCTTCATCTTTTTCTACGATATTAAGAAAACCATCTAATATATATTCTAATTTAGAAAAGAATTACATTAATGATGTTCGAACTAAATATGATTTGATAGACAAATCTAATTATTTTCGGATGTTTCCAAAGGAGTTAGATTATTTTATTTTTGGAAAACTATTAAAAATTTCTGAAAATCGAAATCTTCAAATCAAAAATTTTTCAGGAACTTATAAAGTTATTAATTCTAATATTTACATAAATAATTTAATGATTAATAGTAAATTTATAGACTCAAATATAAATATGTCAAAGTTTTGTAAATAATTATGGTTATAAGGTTAATTTTGAAATGATAACAAGAAGGAATTTTAACAAATTATCATTAGGTTCATTTGGATTAATTATTTGTTCAAAAATTTTGTATGCTCAAAATTATTCAGGTCCCATAAATTGGGTGGGTGGGAGTTTTTTGACAGGAGCCTCAGATATTGAAAAAGATTTTCCGCTTACTAAATCTGCCTCTGAAATTATTATGAAAGAGAATAATGCAACATTTTTAAATTCATATTTGATTAAAACTCTTAAGGATACTCCTTTGAGTAATGTTAATTTACAATTAGGTGGATATGCAGATAATGCACAATTAGCTCTTACATTTAGCTTTGCAGCAGAGTTTGATTTTGGAAAATTTGACGATGATACTGATGATACATCCATATATTTAATATATTCTTTTGGCCAGTCAATTTTGTATAATCCGAAATCTCGAATGATTATCTCTAGTGTACCTGTAAGACACATTGCACCACATGTAGTTAAAAAAAATGAGTTAGCTAAATTTAAAAGCATAAAAGTTGAATTGATGAAAAGAGCTTTTCATAATGATGAAAATCCTAAACAGACTTATATTCAACAATTTAGGAATATGCTCGATAAACAATCTTTTCAAAAAAAAGAATGGGCTGGTAGAAAGCCAAGGATTACAGAAGTTATAATTCCAAATAAAAGTAATTTGTTCAATAATTTTGGACTGTCTAAAGAAAAGTTTATAGAATTTGTTGGTCAATCATCAACTTTTGCATTCGGGTATAAATTAAATAGACCTATAATTCCATTTATGAAAACAAAAGGGTTAGGTGTCACAACAATTATGAGGTTTAATTCTTCTACAAAACTTTATCAAAAAGTTGCAACTAAATTACCAAAACCTGACTTAGATATTCAAATTTTTCATCGTGGTTGGAGGTTTAAAGAAGAACCTTATATTAAGGGTAATGATAATATCGTAAAGGTTAAAATGGGAATGGGATTAAGAGTGAAGGTAATAGATCTTTTTGAAGAAGAAACAATATATGATTTATCTTTTATAGCTACTAAATCTTTTTTAGAAAATTCTGATAGAGTTATGAGATCAGATGCTTCAACTGTTTGTGAAATGACCGAAGCATTATTAGAGAGAATTTTTCAAAGTGTTGGAGATAAGAGCTATAGAAGTTTGCTAAAAAAAGGAGAAAAAATTATTTCTGAAGCAGATAAATATTCGGCTACATTTAAAGTAACTAAAAAGAGTTCGGATGTAATGTTTAATCAATCAGATAAATTACTTAGTTCATTACCTCCTGTTTAATGATATGCTAACTAAATTCTTTAAATTCTGCTTCTGGATCTTCTACAGGTTTTAATGGTGGTAAGTTCGTTCTTTTTGCATATCGTTTTATGTCACCGTAAACTTGGCAAGCTACATTTTGATACATGCCTACAACTTCCCCAATTTTAGTTATTTCTGAAAAGCCAGCACCTCCTAACCCACCTCCTGAAAATACAGAAGCTACCATTGAAATACCTAGTCTGTGATTTTGCATAATCATAATTTCATTATCATGCTGTAAGTTGGTAATAACTTTCTTTCCTTTCTCATCTGCACGGTCTTTTTGCATAAGAGCTTTTTTAATTTTGTCAGCCATTTCTTTATTAATCATCACCATTCGCTCAATTAATTGATTATCATTACTAACTTTACCTTTTAATGTTAAATACTTTGCTTTAAGAGAAGCAAATTCATCAGCCATACCAAGGAATTCGTCACCAATTCTACTTAGTAAGTCATGTTGTCTATTTTGTTGAACAATTATAAGTGGAAACCAGCCACTTTTTCTATCGTATTTTGATGATTTGGCAAGCTCTGCCTCAATATCTTTTTGAATTTGTGCTGCTTGTGCAAGTTGATTCTGATATTGATTTTTGTATGGATTTCTATTATCAGCAGCTATTTCTAAAAAAATTTTTTCGCCAATTGTAAACTTTTCTAATTTATGAAATTTATGTTGAGGTGTATTAACACTTAAATTCTTGTCAAATGCTCTATTATATCCATCCATAGCCATTTTATTTCCATTCATAATATTTTGAGGAACATTTATTCCATAGAATTGCCAAGCTCCATAAACAATCAATGAACCAATATTATCTGGAGATCCAGCTCCTTTTTTTATGTATTGTATACCTAAATTCTTATTGCCTCCGGAATCAGAGTAAAAATAATGAACTAAACCATAAGCAAAATTTGCATCTGCTTTTATTTGTTTTTTATCTGCACTAAACCCAGCATCAATATTACTAATTTCTCTCAATTGTGATAAACTATCTAGGTCTTTTTGCGAAATGAATTTGTTAAATAAAGTTTCAATTTCTTTTGTTTCAAATGCTCCAGAATATGAAGTTAAAGAGGGGACAATACGATCATTATTTCTTTGAGGAATGGTATTTAAAATCTTTTTAATCTCATTACTAGATTTGCCAAAGTCTTTTTCTAAGTTTGTGATGTTGGCTCCTGGTAAATTCTTTAATAATTTTGGCATATTTGGTTCACAAATATTATTTGCAAGTTTGTTATTAGAAACAGAGGAATTTCCTGAAAATTTTTTTCCTTGAACTAGTCCTCCTGAACCTGAGCCTTGATTAAGTTGGCCTGACATGTTCTTTGCAGTTCCTTGCAAATTTTTCATCAGATTATCTAATGGATTAGAATTATCTCCAGAATTTTGTTGTTCTTTTAACTGATTTAAACCTTCTTGAAGTTTTTTTAAATCAAAACCAAAAACGTTTGAGTTCATTGTTAAAATGAAAATAAATAATATTAGTATTTTACTCATGGTAAATTTAAAGTTTGACATCTAACTCTCCATTATAATCTAAATTATTTAAATGCACTTGAGTTAGTACCACCACCTTGGAAACCACCTTTAGTTAGTTTTGATGAACTATTTTTAGATGCATTATTGTCATTTATAGTTTCAGATTTCTCATTAGCTTTTGAATATCCTTCTTTTAACCCTTGATTAAAACTAGTCGGATCTTTTTTATTATCATTTATGGCTCTATTAATCCCAGCTTTAACTCCTTTTGATTTTTGGTTAGTTCTGTCCATAAACATTGTAGCTCTTGCTTGAGACAGTTCCATCGATTTTGCTTTTATTACTGATTTAGATGATATACCAAAAATTGAAAGATAAATTTTCTGTCCTGATATTGGGTGTGTTACTTGAGCATCAAATTTTTCTGACATTCCTTGAATTTGCATATTTTCAAATGATTGAGACAACTCTTTTGAAAAGTTTGAAGCAGTTTGAACATCAACAGTATTTTCATCTTTACCAGCTAATTCTTGCATTTTTTCTTTTGCTTTCTCTTTTGATTTTGCATCTGAGTATAATGAATAAACTAATTGTTTTTTTGCATTAGTTTGTGCTAACCCTTTAGTTCTGTTCATAGCGCTACCTGAAGAGCCTTTAACCATCGCAGATGAAATCGAAAGTAACCAAAAATCACCTTTGTTATCAATAAACTTTCTCATACCTTGGGAGGTTGTCCAATCCTGGTTTTCTAAATAATCATTTAATGATAGCTCTGACGGCTCAAATTGCATATCTATTCCAGCAAAAATAGCTCTTGCTCTTTTTTCTTCTTTTGTTGACCATACACAAATAATTGTTGTTTGATATTGATCACCATCCCAAGACTCAAAGTTTGCTATCGGAAATAACCCAACGACATTCATTTGAGATAAAGTTTCTACTACACTTGTATTTTCTTTTAAGAGTTTACCTTTTATCTTTTTTAATTCAGATTTAACTTTACTTAATGCTTGCTCACTTTTATCTAATTCTGCTCTTGCATCATTTAATTCTTTAGCGATTTTAGCGTCCGCATTTGCTACTTTATTTTGAATTTTTTTAGTATCTAGATCTGGAAACTCTTTTTTAATTGCGGCGACAATACCTTCTTTAGCAATAATTTCATATTCAATATTTTCTATTTTTTTTGCACCAGCAGCATCAACTTTTGAAAGAGCTGCTACATAATTATCAAATGCATCCATTACTTGCATTTCTGTGCTTTCAACAAGTTTATCAAATTCAGTTGTAAAAGGAGTTTCTGGTTGAATGATTACATCTTTTGCAGACATATCAGTCCTTACAAATTCTATAAAATCTTTTTTTGCATTTAACAAAGCTTCAGAAACAAGTAAACGCCTTTTTAATTGAAAACTTTTTCTTATTTTTTTTACACCAACATATGCAGTACCAACAGCAATAAAAATATCACCGTTATCACCTTTTGTTAAACCAACGGATTTTAAAAAATTTTTTGCAAGTTGTTCAGACGATTTGTTACTGCTTTGTCTTGGTGATTGATTTTCTATTGACTGTTTAAT
>CACMOJ010000047.1 GCA_902615325.1 uncultured SAR116 cluster alpha proteobacterium
AGAACCTATTATTTTTTGTACTTGGCACAATAGACTTTATTGTGGACCTTATTTATTACCAACAAAAAAATTAGAAATTAATGCCCTTCAATCATCACACTCTGATGGAATGATGACTGATGTTTTATTTAAACTAATAAATATGAAAATAATTTATGGTTCCTCAAAAAAAAAAGGTGTAAGCGCATTTATAAAAATGACTAAAGCTATTGAAAATGGAGAAAGTATAGCAATAACACCAGATGGACCAAAAGGTCCAAAAGAAATCGTAAAAGATGGAATAATCAAACTTGCACAAACAACCGGAGCTCCAATTGTGCCTTTATTCTGGAAAGTTAAAAATCATAAGCTTTTAAATTCATGGGATAAATTTATAATACCATTTCCTTTTTCAAAAGGTGTGTACATTTTTGGTGAGCCAATTCACGTTGAAAGAAAAGTAACAGAAAAAAATCTTTTTCAAATTAAGAATTTAATTCAAAATGAATTTGATAAACTTACAAAAGAAGTAGAAAATTATAATTTTAATAAAAAAGTTAATTAAATGACCTATGTTTTTTATAATTTTTTATGGAAATTAATTGATTATTTTTTAATTAATTATCTTAATTTCAGAGTTGAAAAAGGGAAAGAAATTAAATCAAGGCTTAATGAAAGATTTGGTAAATGTTATATAAGAAAAGAAAATAAAAAAATCATTTGGATACATGGCTCAAGTGTTGGAGAATCAGTTGCTGCTCTTGCCTTAGCAAACTCAATGTTAAAAAACGGATTTGATAAAAAGAAATTCCATTTCTTAATTACAACAAATACTGTTACTTCATCAAACTTTGTCAATAATAAAATTAAAAATGGGTTTCCAGGAACACATCAATTTAATCCTCTGGATAACCCAAAGTTCGTAAACAAATTTTTAAACTTTTGGACGCCAGAAATGGCCATATTTGTAGAATCAGATTTTTGGCCAAATTTAATTTATAGATCATCAGTTAAAAAAATTCCCTTAATTTTAGCATCATCTCAAATGTCCATAAAATCTTCTAGATTTTGGCGAGGATTAGGAAGAGGGTTAGCTAAAAAAGTTTTTAAAAAAATTGATCTTGTTTTGGCTGTTGATCCATCAAATGCTGAATTATTTAAGTCCTTAGGCTCCAAAAAAGTGAAAAGTTTAACAAGTTTAAAATCTATTGCTGAAAAACCACAAGTTAATATTGAATACATATTGAAATTAAAAAGTTGTTTAAAAAATAAAAAAATTTTTTTAGCTGCATCGACTCATCCTGGCGAAGAAGAAATTCTAATTAAGCTAGCAAATAAATTAAGAAGCAAAGGAATTGATAATATACTAATTATTATTACTCCTCGGCATATTGAAAGAGGAAAAGATATAAAAAAACTTATATTAAGTGCTGGATATGATATTAAATGTAGAAGCAATGATGAATTGCCTTCTCAAAGCGATTATTTTTATTTGGCAGATACTATGGGAGAAATGGGATCATTAATTGAAATTTCTAATCTTATTTTTGTAGCTGGCTCTTTAGTTAAAAAAATTGGAGGTCACAATCCTATAGAAGCTGCCAGTTTAGGAAAGGCAGTAATTATGGGGCCTTTCACAGAAAAATGTGCTGCGCAAATCAACGATCTTGTTTGGTCAGGAGGTGCAATAAAAATTGAAAACTCACCAGAATTTAAAAATGTTTTTATTGAAAAAGTAATTTCATTACTTAATCAACCATTAATACTAGAGGACATGGGCAAAAATGCCCTAGATGCTTGTAGTTATGCTCAATTAAGGGCAGATGAAGCTAGCGATTATCTTTTAGAAATCTTCAAGAATAGAAGTGTAATTAAATGACTTTTTTTTATAATTTGTGGTACTCAAACTCATTACAATACAAATTAATTTCCTTAATGCTTTACCCCTTTTCTTTATTATGGATCATTATAGACAAATTAAAATTTCTTATGATAAAACCTTACACTTCTCATCTCAAAATAATATGTGTAGGTAACATAAATGTAGGTGGAACTGGAAAAACACCGATATCAATATTTATATTTAAAATTCTAAAAAAAATGGGGCATAATCCCATATTTTTGACTTCCGGCTATAAAGGTAAAATTTCTAAACCATGTATAGCTAATAATGATGTTATCCTATTTGGAGATGAAGCTATAATTTTAAAAAATATAGGACCAACAGTTGTATCAAAGAATAAGTTAGAGGGAGTCAAATATATTGAGAACTTAAACTCAAAAAAGAAAATTTATGATATTATAGTTATGGATGATGGCTTACAAAATTATTCAATAGGAAAAGATTTATGTTTTTTGACTGTTGATAGAAAATCATTATTTGGAAATGAGTTTTGTTTACCTTCGGGGCCGCTAAGACAATCATTAAATTCATGCAAAAAAAATATAAACAAAATTATTTTAACTGGAAATCGAAATTTTAAAAAAAATCATAATATTTTAAAAAGAGATATTTTGAATAGTTATATAAAAGTCGACAAAGTTTCTGTAAAAAAAAAATATTTAGCTTTCTCTGGCTTAGGGAATAACGTAAAATTTTTTAATACTCTTAAAAGAGCTGATTACAATATTGCTTTAACAAAAGAATTTAAGGATCATCATAATTATAAAGAAAATGAAATAGCTGATCTTATAAAACTTGCAAATGAAAATAACCTTAAATTAATCACTACTGAGAAAGATATTATTAAGATACCAAAAAAATATCATTTAAAAATTAATTGTCTTAAAATGAAAATTGAATTTGATAAACAAGATTTAATTAGCTTAAAATCATTACTAAAAAATAAATTAAATGACTGACCCATTATCTTTTAGAATTAAAAAAAAAATTGATAGATATATTCATGACCCTATGGTTGCATTAATTATACTCCCCTTTTTTTTAATATTAAAAATTCTACCATTTAAGATTTCTTCATTAATTTGCGGATCTTTAGTATATTTAATTGCTCCATTTACCAAATATCAAAAAAGAGTTCTAAATAATTTAAATATTGCTTTCCCCCAAAAAAAAGAAGCAGAAAAAATTAAAATTTCAAAGAGATTCTGGTTTAATTTTGGTCAAATAATCGGAGAACTTCCTCATATAGATAAGATTATTTCATCAAAAAAAATTTTAATTTCAGGTCACAAGAAAATTCAAAAAGGTCCAGCAATTTTAATTGGAGCTCATTTAGCTAATTGGGAGTTTTTATTACGAGTTGGAGAGATGTCTGGAAGACGAGTAAGTTTTGTTTATAGACCAATCAATAATTGGATATTAAATAAATTACAATTTTCGAGGAATAGTAAAATTAATGCTGATTTTTTTAAAAAGGGACGTGCAGCTGCTATTGGAATGGCAAATAAATTAAAGAAAGGTGAAGTAATTGGATTAACAAATGATCAAATTTTAAGAGAAGGTATTATGGTGCCTTTTTTTGGAAAAAAAACACCAACTCCACAAGCTGCAGCAATAATGTCGCTTAAATGGAATGTTCCCATTTTTATGGTAAGAGTTGAGAGGTTAAACTTACTTAATTTTAAATTAACTATTGAAGATGAAATCAAATTACCAAAAAGTATTAAAAATGATAATGCTGTCTACAAATTAACTAAATTAATTTCTAAAAGAACAGAGCAATGGATAATTGAGAAGCCTGAGCAATGGCTTTGGGCTCACAGAAGATGGGGTAAATAATTATTTAATTTTTAAATGTTATTTTTCTTATTCCATCAATAAACTGAACTTTACCTTCTTGATAGCCTTTTGCATCATCATATTTTTTTATTATATTATTTTCATTATCAAGCACTATAGCAAATCCCTTTTCTAAAGTTTTTTGAAAACTATTTGCTTCCATTAATTTTAATGTTGTAATTAATTTTAATTTTTTACTATCAATTATCTTTTTAAACGAATTGAAAAACTTTAATATTAATAAATTGAATTTATTCTCTAAATTATTAATTAAAATAATAGGTGGCTTTAGCAAATTATAGTTAGTATAAAATATATTCTCAATATCTTTAATTTTTTTATTCATTAAATTAGACATGTTCATTAGAATAAAATCATAACTTTGTATTTTATGATTTAACAAATCTTTTGGCCTACTTAATTTCATTTTAGATAATAAATTTTTTAAATTTTCTAAATTATTTTGATAAGCAACATATCTCCTTGCATTTAATTCAGATATTTTTCTTTTTAATTCTTTTGCAACAGGAAGACATAATTCAATGGCCGCAGAGGGTGTTGGTGCTCTCAAATCAGCAACATAGTCAATTAATGTTACATCAGTTTCATGCCCAATAGCAGAAATTATAGGAATTCTACTTTCAAATGTCGATATTATAACATTCTCTTCATTAAACCCCCAAAGATCTTCAACACTCCCACCTCCTCGAGCTATAATTATAGCATCAACATCTTGAAGAATTTTGTCAGACTTAAGTTTATTTATCTTTTTTATTGCATTTGAAATTTCATTAGATGAATTAATGCCCTGTACACTTACAGAAAACAAATAAATCTTTAACGGAAATCTATCTAATACTCTATTAATCATGTCTTGAATTACAGCACCTGATTTACTTGTAATAATAGCTAAGGATCTAGGTAAAAAAGGTAATCTCTGTTTTTGATTGTTTTCAAAGTAACCCAATTTAAGAAATTTTCTTTTTCTTTTCTCAAAAAGCTTTAATAAAGCTCCTTCTCCTGAAATTTCTATTGATTCAACAATAATTTG
>CACMOJ010000048.1 GCA_902615325.1 uncultured SAR116 cluster alpha proteobacterium
AGGAGCTTTGTGCCAAGTTTTATTTACTTTATTATTGATGATTATATTTTCTTATAGAAATTTTGCAGCAGGTATTGCCTTCTCTAAAACAGAAGTTTTGTTTGCTGCTCTAATTGAAACATTTTTTTTAAACATAATATTTTTACCGATAATAAACATAGGCATCTTTCTAGGAGTCTTTGCTGTTATATTTCTATCCGTTGCAAAAGAAACTACAAGTATTAAGGATGTGTTTATAAAAATTAGTAAATCATTTTTTACTTTTTCAACTTTAGTTGGAGTTTTAACAGGCTTAATTTTAGCGGGTTCAACAGTTGGTTATAGAATGGCAATTGTCAATGTTAATGGCCCAATACTTGATGCAACAATCTATTTGTCTATGCTTGCTGTATTTATCCAATCAATTTTAATGGGCATATGGCTATTTTATTATAAACATAATGAATTTAAATTAGTTTTTAAGTTTTGGAAAAGATCCCTGCCAGCAGGTATATGTGGAAGTGGTGCTACTGCGGGATGGTTTTTAGGTTTTGCACTTGCAACTGCTGCAGAAGTCAGGGCAGTAGGTCAGGTTGAGTTAATTTTTTCCATTCTGATTTCATTAATAATATTTAAAGAAAAGATTCAAAAAACTGAGTTTTTTGGTATCTTAATGTTAATTTTGTCAATACTGTTAATAATCTATGCAAAATTTTAAATTTAATGTAATTATTAATTGAATGATTGAAATTGCGATTGTATAAAATGATATGAACCAAAATAGACCATTATCACCTCATTTACAAGTTTATAAACCTCAAGTTACATCTGTTTTATCTATTTTTCATAGGATTACGGGTGTGGCTCTAAGTGCAGGATTGGTGTTACTGGTAGGATGGATTTTTTCGTTATCTTTAGGAGAAAATATTTTTAAATATTATGCTTATTTTTTAGGATCATGGTTAGGTCTTTTAATCATGTTTTCATTTACTTTTGCTTTGAATTATCATTTTTGCAACGGGGTGAGACATTTATTTTGGGATGCTGGATATGGCTATGAAATTTCTACTGTGTATAAAAGTGGCTTAGCAGTAGTTATAATTTCGTTATTATCTACGTGTTTGATTTGGTATTTTATTTTGATGAACAATGCTTGAAACTAAGAATAAATTTAATGAATTTCATAGTGGTATTTCTCATTGGAAAGTTCAAAGAATTTCAGCAATGATAAACATTCCATTAATAATGTGGTTTATTATTTCCATTATATCTTTAAGGGACTATAGTTTTAATGAAAATATTAATTGGCTAAAGCAACCAATTAATTGCATTTTAATAACATTAATGTTAAGTTCTGTTTTTTATCATTCATCTTTAGGGCTTCAAGTTGTAATTGAAGATTACATACATGATATAAAAATAAGAAAATTTTTGATTTTGTTTTCTAAAATTGGATTATTTTTATTATTTGCCATTTCAATTGGATCGATAGTTAATATATATATATAAATAAACAACCAAGGATTATTATGACAAATTATGAAATAGTTGACCATGAACATGACGTAATCGTTGTAGGTGCAGGCGGGGCTGGTTTAAGAGCGACCGTTGGAATGGTTACAAAAGGTTTCAAAACTGCTTGTATTACAAAAGTTTTTCCTACAAGAAGTCACACAGTGGCTGCTCAGGGAGGGATTGGTGCTGCTTTGAATAACATGGGTGAAAATGATAGTTGGAAATACCATATGTACGACACTGTTAAAGGATCAGATTGGTTAGGTGATCAAGATGCAATTGAATATATGTGTAAAAATGCTATACCTTCAGTAATTGAACTTGAAAATTATGGTGTTCCTTTTTCCAGAACGGATGAAGGAAAGATTTATCAAAGACCTTTTGGTGGTCATACTTTAGAGCATGGAAAAAGCATGGCACGTCGTGCATGTGCCGCTGCAGATAGAACAGGTCATGCCATTTTGCATACATTGTATCAACAATGTTTAAAACATGATGCAGAGTTTTTTATAGAATATTATGCACTTGACCTTTTAATGGATAAAGATGGTTCATGTAAAGGTATAATGGCTATAAGTCTAGAAGATGGAAAGTTGCACAGATTTAGAGCGCATAAAACTGTATTAGCTACAGGAGGTTACGGAAGAGTATACTTTTCATGTACTTCAGCTCACACTTGTACTGGAGATGGAAATGCAATGGTTTTAAGAGCTGGACTTCCATTACAAGATATGGAGTTTGTTCAATTTCATCCAACAGGTGTATATGGTGCAGGAGTTCTAATAACTGAAGGAGCAAGAGGTGAAGGTGGTTATCTAACTAACTCAGAAGGTGAAAGATTTATGGAAAGATTTGCTCCAACCGCAAAAGATTTAGCTAGTAGAGATGTAGTATCAAGAGCTATGACCATAGAAATAAATGAAGGTCGAGGGATTGGACCAAAAAAAGACCATATTAATTTACATTTGCATCACATCGATCCAGAAACTTTACACAAGAGATTGCCGGGTATAAGTGAAACAGCAAAGATATTTTGTGGTGTAGATGTTACAAAAGAACCAATACCAGTACTTCCTACTGTTCATTATAATATGGGTGGAATACCAACAAATTTCCATGGTGAAGTCTTATCAC
Source organism: uncultured SAR116 cluster alpha proteobacterium (assembly GCA_902615325.1). Classification (GTDB taxonomy): domain Bacteria; phylum Pseudomonadota; class Alphaproteobacteria; order Puniceispirillales; family Marisalimonadaceae; genus TMED54. Next base: position 2,629 of record CACMOJ010000048.1, read on the forward strand.
CAACTGATGATGATCAACATAAGGTAGTACCTGGATTAATGGCAATAGGTGAGGCTGCATGTGTTTCTGTTCATGGTGCAAATCGATTAGGTACTAACTCTTTACTAGATATAGTTGTTTTTGGACGTGCCGCTGCCATGAGAGCAAATGATACATTGAAAAAAGGTCAAAAACACTCATCTCTTAATAACGAAATATCGGATCAAATAATTGATCGTTTAGATAAAGCTCGATTTTCAAAAGGTGATACGTCTGTTGGTGAAGTAAGATCAGCGATGCAAAATGCTATGCAAAAACATGCAGCTGTTTTTAGATCAAACGAATCCCTTCAAGAAGGGGTACAAAAAATAGATAAAATTAGTTTGGATATGAAAAATGTTAGCGTTAAGGATAAATCTCTAATATTCAACACTGATCTAATTGAATCTCTTGAGTTAGAAAACTTGATGCAACAAGCAATTGTCACCATGAGATCAGCTGATCAAAGAAAAGAGTCACGTGGTGCGCACGCTCATGAAAATTTCCCAAATAGAGATGATAAAGATTGGATGAAACATACAGTCATGTGGTTAGATAAAGATAAAAAATCAAAATTGTCATATAGAGATGTAACATTGAATACATTGTCAAATGAAGTTTCAACTATACCGCCAGTAGCGAGAGTTTATTAGTAAGGAGAAGAATTAATGGCTGAGTTTAGTTTACCTAAAAACTCAAAAATAATAAAAGGCAAGTCCTTTTCTTATAAAGGAAAGTCGGAAAATAAAAAAGAGTTTAACATCTATAGATGGTCTCCAGATGACACTGAAAATCCAAGAATTGATACATATACTTTAGATATGGATGACTGTGGTCCTATGGTTCTTGATGCTTTAATTAAAATAAAAGATGAAATAGATTCATCTCTTACATTTAGAAGATCTTGTAGAGAAGGAATATGTGGATCATGTTCTATGAATGTTGACGGAACAAATACACTTGCGTGTTTAAAATCAATTGATGATGTTAAAGGTTCAGTTAATATTTATCCTTTACCTCATATGCCAGTCATCAAAGATTTAGTTCCTGACCTTACAAATGCATATAAACAACTTGAATCTGTTAAGCCTTGGTTACAAACTGATGACAAACCTGTAAATGGTGAAGAAAGACATCAAACGCCCAAAGAAAGAGAAAAATTAGATGGTCTATGGGAATGCGTACTCTGTTTCTCTTGCTCAACATCGTGTCCTTCATATTGGTGGAATGGCGATAAATACCTTGGACCAGCAGTTTTATTGCAAGCTTATAGATGGATTGCTGACAGCAGAGATAAAAATAAAAAAGAAAGACTAAAAGAACTAGAAGATTCTTTTAAGCTCTATAGGTGTCATACAATTATGAATTGTACTAAAACGTGTCCTAAAGGTCTAAATCCTGCAAAAGCTATTGGTGAAATTAAAAAACTTCAATTAGAAACTTAATTTTTTTTAAGGTTTATTTGTGAGTGGTCAAAGAGATACAATCTTTGAAATAGCAAAGAATATGAAAATAGACCTTGATGAAGGTCAAAAATCCATTAGTGACAATTTAGATAAACTTGCAATAGATTTAGAACAAAAGTCCAAAAAATTTTCTTTTCCATTCTTTAACAAATTAAGTGATTTTAAAGGTCTTTATATTTATGGAGGAGTTGGAAGAGGAAAATCAATGATAATGGATATTTTTTTTGAAAATATTAGATTAGAAAATAAGAGAAGAATACATTTCCATGATTTTATGAAAGAAGTTCATGCTAAAATATATTCTATAGGTCAAAAAAATAAAAATATTGATCCAGTCCAGGTTTTTGCAAAAAAATTTATAGAAAAAACAAAATTGTTGTGTTTTGACGAAATGGAAATCCGGGACATTGCTGATGCAATGATTATCTATAGATTATTTAAAAGCTTATTCTCATTGGGGTTAACTTTAGTAACAACTTCTAATCAACCTCCAGAAAATTTATATAAAAATGGACTTCACAGAGACAGGTTTTTACCATTTATAGATTTAATTAATTTTAATATGAAAGTATCCCAAATCAAGGAAGGAAAAGATTGGAGAAAATCGTTACTTATA
>CACMOJ010000049.1 GCA_902615325.1 uncultured SAR116 cluster alpha proteobacterium
AACTGTAAAGGCAGATAAGGTTGCAATAGTATCTTCAATTTTATCGTTATTAAAAATATATAGATATTTATTAAAATAGTTTTTATCTAAAGATTTTGGAGAATCTAATTTGAAATAATCGTCACTTAATAAGATATTAAGTTTTTTATAATCAACATTTCCTTTAAAAGCTAACTCACCATTTTTATCAAAGTTCTTTCCTATTTTATCCTTAGCCACTCTATCAATCAAACAATTTCCGGGGCCTATATCAAAACCTATCAATTGAGTTGAATCTAAGTAAGTAACATTAGAAATTCCACCAATATTAACAAAACATGAAGGTAAATCTAATTTTTTGCTTTTTATCAAAAATTTATGATAGATTGGGGATATTGGAGCGCCATTTCCATTAAATTCTAAATCTGTCTTACGAAAGTCGTGGATTATATCGACCTTTATTAATTTTTTTAAAAGTTCTGCGTCCCCAATTTGAATAGATTTTGAAAGTTCTGGATTATGAAAAATTGTTTGACCGTGAAATCCAACTAGATCAGGAATTATATTATTTTTATCTATAATCTTTTTTGTTATTAGAAAATGATCGATTGTGATTTGTTTTTCTAAATCATTAATAAATTTAACATCATCTAGTAAATTTTGAGTATTTTTGTCAAATTCTTTTAATAAGCTTTTTGTTTTACTTCTATAATTTGAAACAAGGCTATCAATTATTTCAAATTTCTTATATCCATCAGTTTCAGCTAAACAAACATCAATACCATCCATGCTTGTGCCTGACATTAATCCTATTATTTTCATTATTATTTATAATAAAGAAACAAAATTATATTGTATACATTTACAATTATATCCATATTATTTGATTAATTGGTGAAATTTATGACTTATTTAATTTTTGGTGGTGCTGGTTTTATAGGCATTAATTTTGTTAAAAATATATTGAAATTTAATGAGAAAATAATCGTATTTGATAAATTAACAAAAGTGTCGAATGCAAAAGAAATTTTTTCTATGTCAACGAATAATGAGATTATCTTTATAAATGATGATATTTGTAATGCAGTAGAAGTTTATAAATGTTTAGCAAAATATCAGCCTAATTATATTATAAATTTTGCAGCAGAAACGCATGTTGATAATTCAATTGAAAAGCCATTAGAATTTGTGAAAACAAATATTTTAGGAATACATGCTATCCTGGAAAGTTTAAGAAAGTATGGATATAAAATAAATGATAAAAATAAACTTTTTAGGTTTCTAAATATTTCAACAGACGAAGTTTTTGGATCTTTAGAAGAAAATGAAGAACCTTTTGTAGAAGATTCTAAGTATTACCCAAATAGTCCATACTCAGCAACTAAAGCTGGAGCTGATCATTTAGCAAGATCCTTTTACAGAACATATGGAATACCTATAATTACTACAAATTGTTCAAATAATTATGGTCCATTTCAACATTATGAAAAATTAATACCACTAACTATAAAAAAATGTTTTAATTTGGAAGAAATTCCAGTCTATGGTGATGGCAGTAATATAAGAGATTGGATTTTTGTGGATGATCATTGTAGAGCTCTAAAATTAGTTCTTGATAATGGAACAATTGGGGAAACATATAACATTGGAGGAAATTTTGAAATGAGAAATATTGATTTAGTTAATTCAATTTGTATTTATTTTGACAAAATTAAACCGCAAAAGAAAATGAAATATTCGGAGTTAATTACTTTTGTCGAAGACAGGCTAGGTCATGATAAAAGATATTCTGTTAATAATAAAAAAATATTAAATGAATTAAATTGGTCTCCTTTGATTAGTTTTGAAAAAGGGTTAAAGAAGACCATACATTGGTATATAAATAATACAAAATTATAAAAGGGGATACTTATGGTCAGCAAGGGGATAATTTTATCTGGTGGAACAGGTTCTAGATTATTTCCAATTACCCAAGTTGTCTCAAAGCAGTTAATTCCTGTTTTTGATAAACCAATGATTTATTATCCGATTTCTACTTTAATGAGTATTGGGATCAAAGAAATTTTAGTTATAACAACTCCAAATGATTTAGAAAAATTTGAAAATTTACTTAAAAATGGTAATCAATGGGGTATTTCAATTAAGTATGAAATTCAAAATAATCCAAATGGAATTGCAGAAGCATTATTAATTGGAGAAAAATTTATAGATGATAGTAATGTAGTATTAATATTAGGAGATAATATTTTTCACGGTAATGACCTTGCTAATAGAATAAAAATTGCCTTAAGTAAAAATAAACCAACTATATTTGTATATCCTGTTAAGAACCCATCTGAGTACGGAATAGTTGAATTTGATAAAAATCAAAACCCAGTTAATTTAATTGAAAAGCCTAAAAATCCAAAATCAAAATTTGCTATCACAGGAATGTATTTTTATGACAAATATTCGATAAAATATGTAAAAGAACTCAAACCTTCAAAAAGAAACGAGCTGGAAATTACTGATTTAAATAATGTTTATCTTTCTAAAAATAATCTAAACGTGTTTTTTTTAGATAGAGGTGACGTATGGCTTGATGCTGGTACTCATGTTACTTTAATGCAGGCTAGCCAGTATATTCAAACTATTGAAGATAGACAAGGATTAAAAATATCATGTCCAGAAGAAATAGCCTGGAAGTTGAAGTTTATAAGTGATAAACAGCTAAAAAAACTTGCATTGAAATATAAAAATAATAATTATGGGAACTATCTAACAAACCTATTGAGTTGAATGAAAGTTTTAAAAACGAAAATCAAAAATTTGATAATTATTGAACCAAATATTTTTAAAGATAACAGAGGGTTCTTCTTGGAAACTTGGAATAAAAAAGAATACGAAAAGTTTTTTGATAATAAGACTGAATTTGTACAAGATAATATGTCATTTTCAAAAAAAAATGTCATACGTGGTTTGCATTATCAAATAAAAAATCCTCAAGGTAAATTGATAAGAGTTTTAAAAGGATCAATTTTAGATGTTGTCGTTGATTTAAGAAAATCTTCACCAACATTTTCTAAGTCTTTTTCAATAATTTTATCATCTTCTAATAAAAAAATTTTGTGGATACCCATTGGTTGTGCGCATGGCTTTAAGGCAATAACTAATGCAGACATATCTTATAAGGTGACAGAATATTACTCTCCTGAGAATGAGAGGTGCTTGCTATGGAATGATCCTAATTTAAAAATTGATTGGGATATAAAAGATAAACCTATAATCTCCAAAAAAGATCAACTTGGAGTAACTTTTAAAAATGCTGAGTTGTTTAAATGAAAGTGCTATTGTTTGGTGATACTGGTCAGTTAGGAAGTATTTTTAAAAATGAAATCATTGGAAATATGGATATTTTTGTTATTTCAAAGCATAATATTAAAATTACAAATTACTTTGCATTGAAAAAGAAAATTAAAAAAATTAAACCAGAAGTAATTATAAATTTCTTAGCATTTACAGATGTTGATAACTGCGAAATAAAACAAAAAATTGCTAAAAATGCAAATACAATATTCCCTATGTTGATTTCAAAAATTTCGAAAAAAATAGGTTGTACATTAATTCATTTTTCAACCGACTATGTTTTTTCCAGCGAAGGAAACGGATATATTAATGAGCTTACCAAAACAAACCCCAAGTCAGTTTATGGTGTAACAAAAAGAAATGGTGAGTCATGGATTTTAAAATCAGGTTGTTTTCATTTAATTTTAAGAACAACTTGGGTTTACAGTGACATCAAAAAAAATTTTTTTAATAGTATTAAAAACCTTTTAGATAAAGATGATGCAACCATCAATGTTATTTCTGATCAATGGGGAGCTCCTACACTTGCTTATGATTTAGCTAAAGCATTAAAAATAATTTTAGAATTAATCAAAAGAAAAAAAAATAAACTTTATCTTAAGAATATATCTGGAATATATCATATTTCTAATGGCGGATTTACTACCTGGTATGATTTTGCTTGTATTATTGCTGAAAACTTAGGTCATAATTCCAATATTAGAATTAAGTCAACAACCACGCATGAATTCAATAGTCTAGCTCCAAGACCATTAAACTCAAAATTAAATAATTTAAAAATAAGAAAAACGTTTGGCATTAAGCTTCCTAATTTTCACTATAGTTTAAATAGGTTTATGTATGAAAAAAAATATAAGT
>CACMOJ010000050.1 GCA_902615325.1 uncultured SAR116 cluster alpha proteobacterium
ATTATTTAACTTAGATGAAGGTGACAAATTGACTTATGAGCTTGAAACTGGTGAAAATGGTAAAATATCTGCTGTAAAGTTAAGCAAGGCTTAAAACCAAAGTATGAAGGCCTATTGGGTAGCTAGATCTAAAATTATAAACAAAGTTAATTATAAAAAATATACAGATTTAGTTCCTGATACAATTCAAAAATATAACGGTAAAATCTTAGCCCGTGGTGATAACTTTAAAGTTCTAGAAGGTACAGATCTATTCCATAGATTTGTGATTATAGAATTCCCATCACTTGAGCAGGGGGAAAATTGTTGGTTATCAAAAGAGTATCAAAAAGCTTCATCGTTTAGAAAAAATGGATCTGGAGTAGTTGATTTAATTTTAGTTGAATCTGGAGATGCAACTAAAGAATGAAACTACACCCAAAATTGAAGTCTGAGTTTATATGTGTTCCCGATAGAGGTTTTGGCAAGTCAAAAATTTATACAAGTCATGGTGGGAATGGCCCACCTTTATTGCTAATTCATGGAAACCCAATGTGTCAACTAACATGGCACAAAATTTTACCAGCTCTTATAAAAAATTTTTATATTGTAGCTGTAGATATTCGTGGTTATGGCGACAGTGAAGGTCCAAAAGCAGGTGGAGAAAACCATGTTAATTATTCTTTTAAAGCTATGGGTGATGACTTTATATTTATCATGGAAAAGTTAGGATTCAATAAATTCTATGTGGCTGGTCATGATAGAGGCGCTCGGGTAACTCATAGATTATGCTTAGATTATAAAAATAATATTACTAAAGCTGCAGTAATTGACATATTGCCAAATCGACATTTATGGAGAAATGTAAATAAAGATTGGTCAATGGCTTATTGGCATTGGGTATTTATGTTGCAACCTTATGATTTTCCTGAAAAGTTAATGAGCAGTGTTTCACCCTCCTATTTTATGAAGAAAAAACTATCAAAGCCAGGGGTGGGTTTAGATTTCTGTAAAAAAACATTTAAGGAATATGTGAGATGTTTTAATTGGAAAACTATTTGTGCTTCATGTGAGGATTATAGAGCCTCACCAACTTGTGATTTAGATATGGAAAATAAGGATTTTGAAAATAATAACCACATTGATTGTCCTTTGTTAGTTTTGTGGGGCAAGAAAAGTCATACAGAAGTTTCTGATGGCAATGTTTTAGAAACTTGGAGAAAATATTGTACTAATAAAGTTGTTGGAAGTAGTATAAATGGAGGGCACTACATTCAAGAAGAAAATCCAAAAGAAATTATAAAATGGTTTGAACATTTTTTTAGGAGGTAAATTTATGAAGACACTTAAAATTTCAAAAGAAGAAATGTTGAAAAGAGTATCTGTTTTTAAGGACTTAAAGCCTTTGCCGATCCAACTCGATAAAAGTATTCCTCAAGAAGGTAAAGATATTGTTTATGCTAGAGAATTACTTTCAATAATTGGCTTAGAGAATAATTCACACAATACGCCAATTAATAAAAATGCTCCAATAACAGGAGCTGCTGGAATTACAATGACGATTGCAAAATGTCCACCTAATCAAGGACCAGGTTTACATAATCATCAGGCTACTTTTGAAACTTTTACAGTTTTAAAAGGTAAATTTTTAATTGCTTGGAATGACGATGGGTCAGAAGAAATTATATTAAATGAATTAGACACAATTTCAATTCCTCCTGGCGTCTGCAGATCTTTTAAAAATATTTCAAATGAAGAAGGATTGCTTCAAGTTATAATTTCTGGAGGTGTTCACGATATGAATGATATAGCTTTTACAAAAGTTGCAAAAGATCAAATGGAAAAAATTGAATCAAATTTGTCAAAAAAATTTGAAGATGTTGGATTTAAATTTAATGCAGGATTAAATAATTAATTAGATATATTTTTTAATTTTGTTAGATAATAGCCTGAAACAACTATCAGTATAGATCCAAGAATTGTTGAGTTTTCTGGAACTTCATTATAAATTACATATCCCCAAAATGCAGCAAGTATAAGGGTTATATTTACAAATGGTGAAGCAACTGAGGCGTTAATATATATCAATGATTTAATAAAGAAAAAATGTCCTAAAGTAACTAAGACTCCCATAAGTATCATTAAACAAAGATCGAAAAAAGATGGGATTTCAAAAAAATAAATCCCAAAAGGGATTGCCAAAAATGATCCTGAAATTGCTGTATAAATTAAAGTAGTGGATGAGTTATCATTTTTATTTAAGTATTTTGTTGAAATTGTAAATAATGCAAAAAATAATGCTGCTAAAAAAGGAAAAATTATATATAGATTAAAAATTTTAGAACCAGGATTTGCAATAACTATAGCTCCAACTAAACCTATAATAATCAGAAATATTTGTTTGTTTGAAACTTTCTCTTTTAAAAGAATAATTGCTAGGATCATAGTCAATATTGGTCCTATCATATAAATTGCTATATGATCTGCAAAAGGAAGAGTTGCTAATCCAGCAAACATACAACATGTTGTTAGCATTAAAAGAGCACCTCTGCCTAGTTGTAATTTAGGCATGTCTGATTTTAATAATTTACTAAAATCTTTATTAAATAATAATATTAAAAAAATTAACTGTGATACATATCTTGTGAATACAATAAAAAGAGGATCATATCGTTGACCTAAGTCTTTAGCTATAAGTTCCATAATTGAAAAAATGAAGTATGTAGCTATTATTAAAAAGAAACCTTTTGATCTATTTGACGAAACTTCATACAATTTGATAATAGAATTCATTTGATAAAATTATATTTATTTAAGATCAATGCAATAAAAAAGGGTGAAATTATTCACCCTTTTTATATTTAATCTAGATAAGAAGAGGAGGAGGAATGTATATCTAGAAAAAAACTTTATAGTTAAGCAGCTTTAGCTTTTGTAGATTTAATTTTATTTATCTTATTAGTTGGGAAATTTGCAACTTCTTTGTAATTGTAGAAATCACCTGTATCTAAGGAAGTTCTTTTTATACCCATTCCTTCAAGTTCTTTATCTGATAAGAATGCTAAAGCTTGTCTTGTTCTATTAATCGCGATTTTTTCGAAAATAGAGGTTATAGTATTTATAAATTTATTATCAGTCATGTTTATTCCTTTTTAATATAGTATGAACGTAATTGTTTCTTAACTAAAAGAGAATACACAATAATAGAAAATAATTATTTCTATTTTGGAAACTATTTATAGATATTCAATATATTATTAATGATATAGAAATAATATTTTTGAGAAAATATTAATCAAAATTTTAAATATTGATTTTTAAATTATTTTAAGCTTGTTTAATCGAACACATAAATGATGTAATGATTATGATGATAAGGAGTAATTAATGAAAATAACAAAAACATTTTTATTGTGGTGGATACAAGTTGTTACCGTTTGTTTTGCATCCTTTTTTATATATACTTTTAACTGGTTTGAAGCACTTTATGATGCAGATCAAACAAAAATAAGTTTTTTAATAATAATTGTATTTATCGGAGCTACTTTAACTGTAGGTGTTTTAAGCTACAAAAACCTATCTAATAGAAATGTTTTATCTAATTATGTTTGGTTTTCTTCCGAAACCATGGTTACTTTAGGTTTGATTGGAACCGTTGCTGGTTTTCTTTTAATGTTAAGTTCAGCTTTTGATAATCTTGATGTTCAAAATGTTGAGAATGTTCAAGAAGTTATTACAGATATGTCTTTAGGAATGAGTACCGCTTTGTGTACTACTCTTGTTGGTCTTGTATCAAGTGTATTAACAAAAATTCAAATGGTCATATTAGAGAATAACAACCATGAATGACCCAAGATATAGATCATCTTTTGGATTTATAGATTTATTATTTAACCTTCTTATAGGATTTGTTTTTTTGTTCATGTTGGCTTTCATGTTAATAAATCCAGTAGCAAAAAAAGAAACAATTAAACCTAAAGCAGAATACTTTATAATATTAGAATGGGATGGTGAGAAACCTTATGATCTAGATTTGTGGGTAAAAGATAATTTAGGACATGTTGTTAGTTTTAGACGACCAGATGATGCTTTAATTCATCTAGAGAGAGATGATTTGGGTACTATCAATGACACTTATTATGATGCTGATGGTAAATTAGTTTATTTAAAGGAAAAT
>CACMOJ010000051.1 GCA_902615325.1 uncultured SAR116 cluster alpha proteobacterium
TCGTCAGGTATCAGTTATAGGATTAAAATAAATTTTCATGCCACACTTAATTATCTTTATTTTCTTAATAATTATTGGTAGTTTCATAATGTTATTTATATAGAAAATTTTATTTTAAAATTTATTAATGAAAATACTTTCTTGCAATTCAAATTTACCCCTTGCTGATTCCATTTCAAAAGAATTAAATTTAAAACTTGTAAACGTAGAAGTTAAAAGATTCTCTGACATGGAAGTTTTTGTTGAAGTTAAGGAAAACGTTAGAGGCGAAGATATGTTTGTAATACAATCAACCTCATATCCTGCAAATGATAATTTAATGGAATTACTAGTAACATTAGACGCATTGAGAAGAGCAAGTGCAAAAAGAATAACTGCCGTAATTCCTTATTATGGATATGCTAGACAAGATAGAAAATCGGGTCCAAGAACACCAATTTCTGCAAAACTTGTAGCTAACTTAATTACCTCAGCTGGTGCAGATAGAGTTCTTACAATGGATTTACATGCTGGACAAATACAAGGCTTTTTTGATATTCCTACAGATAATCTTTTTGCAGCACCAGTTTTTGTTAAAGATATTAAAGATAGATATTCAAATGTCCCCACTATAGTTGTTTCTCCAGATGTTGGAGGAGTATTAAGAGCAAGAGCTGTAGCAAGAAGAATCAATGCGAGCCTTGCAATCATTGATAAAAGAAGGGAAAAACCTGGTGCATCTGAAGTAATGAATATAATCGGTGATGTATCAAAACATCATTGTATTCTAGTTGATGATATAGTTGATTCTGGTGGTACATTATGTAATGCAGCTCAAGCTTTAATTTCAGCTGGAGCAGTTTCAGTTGATGCATATGTTACTCATGGCGTTCTTTCAGGATCTGCTGTATCTAGGGTCCTTAATTCACCTTTAAAAAATTTAGTCACGACTGACTCTATTCAAGCAACTGAACCAATCAAATTAGCTTCAAATATTAGACAAATTTCAATAGCATCTATACTTGGAGAAGCGATAAGAAGAGTTCATACAGAATCTTCAGTATCAAGTTTATTTGATTAATTAATATTTTTCTTTTCATTTTTATAATAAAAGGTTATTAATTCTTACTAATTGCACCCCTGGAGGCAATTATTTATTGATGGAGTTTTTAAAAATGGAAGCAATTGATTTAAAAGCAAATCTTAGAGACAAGGTTGGTAAGGGGTCTGCCAGGTTTGCTAGAAAAAATAATCTTATACCGGCGGTTATTTATGGGAATAAAGAAAAACCAATACCAATTTCTTTAGAAAAAAAAGAATGGTACTTTTTATTGCAAAAGCCTGGTATTTTTGGGCAACTTATTAACATTGAAACCAAAGATGGAAAATACTTCGTTTTACCAAGAGACATTCAATTTCATCCAGTGACGGAAGATACTTTACATATTGATTTTTTTAGAGTTACAGATAAATCTTATGTCAATGTAGGTATTACTGTTGAGTTTATAAATGAAGATAAATGTAACGGCATAAAATTTGGTGGAGTTTTGAATGTAGTAAGATCACAAGTTGAATTAAATTGTCCAGCTACAGCTATCCCAGAAAAAATTACTGTTGATTTAGAAGGGCTGAATGTTGGTGATACTATACATATTAGCTCTATAAATTTACCTGAAAACTGCACGCCAACTATAACAGATCGTGATTTTACAGTTGCTACTATCGCTGCCCCAAGAGGCGGAATGTCTGATGCTGACGAAGATGAAACAACTGATGAGCAGTCAACAGAAGAAACTGAAGAGAAAACTGAGGATAAAAAAGAAGAATAGTATACATATATGTATCTTTTAGTTGGATTAGGTAACCCAGGTACAAAATATTGCCATAATAGACATAACATTGGCTATATGGTTATTGATCATTTAGCAAAAAATTATGAGTTACCTAATTTTAAAAAAAAAACTAAATCTTCTTTTACTTTAGGTTTAATAGAATCATATAAAGTTATACTTTTAAAGCCTACTACTTATGTAAATTTATCTGGTGAAAGTGTATTAGAATTAAAATCTTTTTATAATATTGATATAGATAATATATATGTTTTTCACGATGAAATAGATCTTAAATTAGGTGAAATTAAAGTTAAAAAAGGTGGCGGCCATAATGGGCATAATGGTCTAAAATCCATAGACAATCTTATAGGAACATCCTACCACAGAATTAGAATGGGAGTTGACAGACCTATTGTTGACAGAATAGAAAACAAAAAAGATATTGTTTCGAAATGGGTTTTAACTGACTTTACTGAAATTGAAAAAGAAAATATAATACAAAATAATTTTAGTTTTATATCAAAGAATTTAGTAAATCTCATTTCAAAAGAATTTGAATGTTTTAATAATAATAAATAATTTTCTTAAGGCTTATAAATGGGATTTAAATGTGGAATTGTTGGGTTACCAAATGTTGGAAAATCAACTTTGTTTAATGCATTAACGCAAACAACATCAGCAGAAGCTGCAAATTATCCATTTTGCACTATAGAACCAAATGTCGGTAATGTAATTGTTCCAGATGATAGACTAAATAAATTAGCAAAAATTGCAGAATCAAAAAATATAATTCCTACTCAAATTCAATTTGTAGATATTGCAGGTTTAGTTAAAGGAGCTAGTAAAGGGGAAGGGCTTGGAAATCAGTTTTTATCACATATTAGAGAAGTTGATGCTATATTACATGTTTTAAGGTGCTTCGAAGACAAAGAAATTACGCATGTCAATAATAATATAGACCCCATTTCAGATAAGGAAATAATTGACACAGAGCTCATACTTTCAGATTTAAATAGCTTAGAAAAACAAATGAATAATCTTAAAAAGAAAATACGCACAGAAGATAAAGAATTAAAATATCAATATGGTGTAATGGAAAAACTCTATAAAGCTCTATCTAATGGAAAAAAAATAAATGAATTATTAGATATAAATGAGAAAGAAAAAGAAATTATAAAAAAATTGTTTTTAATAACATCAAAACCAGAACTTTTTGTTTGTAATGTTTCTGAGAATGATTTAATAAACGGTAATAATTTTACCAAAGAACTTGAGACCAAATTTGGAAATAAAAACAATAAAATAATTTATATTTCAACGCTGATCGAATCTGAAATCTCACAATTAGATGATGAAGATAAAATTGAATTTATAAAGGATCTAGGAATTTCAGAAACAGGTTTGTCAAGATTAATAAAAGCCGGCTACAATCTTCTTGAATTGATCACTTTTTTTACAATTGGCCCTAAAGAAGCAAGAGCGTGGACTATTGAAAAAGGCATACAAGCTTCTAAGGCCGCAGGTAAAATTCATACAGATATTGAAAAAGGATTTATAAGAGCTGAGACTATTTCAACAATTGATTATTTGAATTGCCAAGGTGAGGCAGGAGCAAAGGAATCTGGAAAATTAAGGATTGAAGGTGCAGATTATATTGTTAAAGATGGTGATATTTTCAATTTTAGATTTAATGTTTAAGGTGAGAGAAAAATGAATGAAACCATAGAATTAAAAACTCTAGATAATCATAATTTTAATGCCTATATTGCACGTCCAGATAATAAACCAAAAGGAGGATTAGTTGTAATTCAAGAAATATTTGGTGTAAATAAACATATTCGTGAGGTTTGTGAGAAGTTCATGAAAGAAGGTTACTTAACTATTGCTCCCTCTTTGTTTGATCGTGAAAACAAGAATATAGAACTTGATTATACAAAA
>CACMOJ010000052.1 GCA_902615325.1 uncultured SAR116 cluster alpha proteobacterium
AATGTCGAAAGCGTTTCTAGTTTTAGTTCCTTTAAATGCCATGTGTTCAAGCATATGAGCAATACCTAATTGTTTATTACTTTCATTTACACTTCCTACATTCAACCACAAACCAATTGATAGTGTATTAGAATTAAATTGGTCTAAAAGGATAGTAAGTCCATTATTTAAAGTAATTGTTTTTGTAGACATATTTATCTCATATTGTTTGTTATGTAAGATTTAATTACATTAATTTCATTATTTAAAATCTTAAATTTTTCTCTTCTTTTTAAAACTTCTTCTAAAGCGTAAGGATTTTCCGGAGAAAAATTTAAACTTTTTTCTATAACTTTTGGGAATTTTGCTGGATGCGCACAAGCAATAGAAATTAGTGGAATTTTATTGTCTACTCTACCTTCAAACATTGCAGTTTTTGCAGCTCTTACACCTACTGCTGAGTGAGGATCTAACAAATAATTAGATTTGTCATGAGTATTTTTAATTTCATCTATAATCTCAAAATCAGGAACTTTTAAACTTACGAATTCATTATTAAATTTTTTTAACATTAATCTATCAACATTAAATTTTTTATTTTTTTCAAATCGGTCCATATAAAAATTTAGAGCTTCACTGTCTCTTCCAATCATTTCAAATAAAAGTCTTTCAAAATTACTTGAAACTTGAATATCCATACTAGGACTATAGGACTCTTCTACACTCTTTCTTTCCATAGTTCCTGAATCAAAAAATCTTGTTAGAATGTCATTTTGATTAGAAGCACAAATAAGATTATTAATTGGTAATCCCATTTTTTTAGCAACCCAGCCAGCAAAAATATTTCCAAAATTTCCTGTTGGCACTGAAAAATTAACTTTTTTATTTGGCGCACCTAACTTAAATGCTCCATAAAAATAATACACAACTTGAGGTATTAACCGTGCCCAATTAATAGAGTTAATCGCTGACAACTTTACTTCATCTTTAAAATTCAAATCACTAAATAAACTTTTTACAATAGATTGACAACCATCAAAGTCAGTTTCAATAGCTAAAGATTGACACCCTTTTTTAAAAATTGTTGTCATTTGTTTTTGTTGAATTGAAGAAACTTTATTATTTGGAAATAAAATAAATAAATCAACATTTGTATTTTTTTTAAAAGCTTCTAATGCAGCAGATCCTGTATCACCACTAGTTGCACCTACTATTAAAATCTTTTTTTTCTTTTGTTTTAAGACGTAATCAAAAACATTAGCTAAAAATTGCATTGCATAATCTTTAAATGCAAAAGTAGGTCCATAAAAAAGTTCCATTACATACAAATTACCATCTAAATTTTTAATTGGTACAACCTCTTCATGATCAAAATTACTATACGTTTCTCTACACATCTCGTACAATTTAGATCTAATTTCTTTACCAACAAAAGGGGAGATTATTTTTTCAGCTAGAGAAATATAATCTAATTCTTTCATGTCATTTAATTCTAAATTAGAAAATCTTGGCCAGGTGTCAGGTAAATACAACCCACCGTCTCTTGCCAATCCAGATAAAAGAACATCCTCAAAATTTAAATTAGACTCTTGACCTCTTGTGCTTAAATATTTAATTTCGGTCATTATTTTTTTTCCCAAATATTAATCTTTTTTCTTTAATATGAAATATAAAATAAATTATAACTAGAGTTAAAGCTAAACTATACCAAGTAATAGCGTAAGATAGATGTTGATTCCTAAAATTTGGGTTTCCCAGCGCAGCAATAGGTAATGTTTTATTTTTTTTATTTCTAATTAAATCTATAAAGAAATTTTCTTCAAAATCATACTTATCTAATTTACGAGCTTCTTTTATTTCATTTGGATTTATTGTGAACCAGAAGTCACCTACCTTGTCATTTTTTGGAACAAAATATCCTTTTAATTGTGGTTTTCTTATTATTCCATCAACGATAACTTCTTCTTTAATGATAGTAAATGGTCTATTTTTTTTTAATTTAAGCTTTTCACTAATCCAACCACGGTTTATAAGTACAACCTTATTTTCATCTGTTAGAATTGGTGTAACTAGATGAAATCCGGCATTTCCTTCATATGTTTTTCCTATAATTAATGTTTCTTTATTATTTAAAAACTTTCCTTTGATTAATACTCTTCTAAACTCCTGCGTGCCGTCATATTTAAATGTTTTTTCATATAAAATTTTATTCTTTTCAAATTTTTCTAAATAATTTGAAATTATGTCATTTTTCCAAAATAGTCTTTTCACTTGCCAAGTACCAAGTGAAATTAAAATTAGAAAAGAAACTAAGCTAAATAATGTTGGCCAAAATAATGGACGAAATTGAATTGATTTCATTTGACTAAAAGACTTTAGCCACCCCACCAATACACACACACAAAGAGAAATAACCAGACAACATCAACAAAGTGCCAATACCAAGCAGCTGCCTCAAAACCAAAGTGGTGCTCAGATGTGAAATGGCCTTTAATTCCTCTATATAAACACACAGCTAAAAATATTGTTCCAACAAGAACATGAAACCCATGAAAGCCAGTAGCCATATAAAATGTCGATGCATATATACCGTCCGTAAAGCCAAAAGCTGCGTGAGTATACTCATATGCTTGTAATGCAGTAAAAGCCACACCTAACAAAACTGTGAGAACTAGACCTGTTATAAAATCTTTTCTATTGCCATGTTGTAAAGCATGATGCGACCAAGTCACAGTGCATCCAGACAAAAGAAGAATCATGGTATTAATCAATGGAAGATCAAAAGGATCAAAAGTTGTAATATCTGCGGGTGGCCAGACACCTGTATCAGGATAGAGACTTGAATCAAAGAAAGCCCAAAAAAAAGCCACAAAAAACATTACCTCCGATGATATAAATAACATCATTCCATAACGCATACCTATTTGAACTATAGGAGTATGATGGCCTTGGAATTCAGCTTCTCTAACTACATCTCTCCACCAGAAAAACATTGTAGCTAGTACCATTAAAACACCTGCCCCTAATATGTAAACGGAATAAGCATATTCATGCATAAACATTGTTAACCCTAAGACTAGAGTAAACCCAGCTGCAGAACCAACTGCAGGCCAAGGACTTGGTTCAACTAAATGATATTGATGTTTTTGGTCTCCACTCATAAATACTCCTTAAAATATTTATAAATTAAAATTTAATTTAAATCAAAGTAATTTGGCTTTAAAATCCTAATTATTCGACCTTAAAAAAAGTGTATGACAAAGTTATTTCATTTAAGGACTTCAAATTATCATCTTTTTCAATCTCAGGATCAATATAAAAACTTACTGGCATTTTAATTTCTTCATTCGGAAGTAATTTCTGATTTATAAAACAAAAACAATCAATTTTCATAAAAACTGACCCTGCTTTTGGAGGTGAAACATTGAATGATGCTGTTCCTGTGGATGGCACATTTGATAGATTTTTAGCAGTATAGTAAATTATTTTTTCAACACCAGGTTTTAATTGAATTTGATTATCAGGAGCGGTAAATTTCCAATTAAGATCTGGGGAGGTATTTGCATCAAATCTTACCTTATACAATCTAGCTTCAACTTTTGGTCCTGGTGCTAAGGATGCTTTTTGTGTTGTACCTGCATATCCAGTAACTCTACAAAATAAGTCGTATAAGGGAACAGACGCAAAA
>CACMOJ010000053.1 GCA_902615325.1 uncultured SAR116 cluster alpha proteobacterium
TGTCTTTATTTTCAACATAAGCATCATTATCAATAGCATCATGAGATCTTCTCATCCCACGTTTTGATTTAGTTATTTTACTTTTAGGAACAGCCATTTTTTCTCTCTACTAAATATATTTTATGGTGGAGCTGGACGGGATCGAACCGACGACCTGATGCTTGCAAAGCACCCGCTCTCCCAACTGAGCTACAGCCCCATTAATATATTTGTGATATAACTAACTAGGATTTACGTCAAGTAATTTATCATATATATTATGACCAAATATTGAGATATTGCTTAGATGATATTTAAAACTGTTCAAATAGAAAAATGCCTTGGTTACATAATACCTGAAAATATTTTTGTTATAAAAAATGGAAAAAAAATTAAGCTTTCTAAAGGAACCAGAATTAATCATCAAATTAAAAATATTCTTATCGATAATGGGTTTAAAAAAATTAGTGGATTCTTATTAAATAAAAATGATTATGATGAAAACAAAGCATCAGATTTAATAGCAAGAAGTATATGTACATATAAATTTAATAATCTAAATTATAAAAATTTAAATACTGGAAGAAGTAATATATACAGCACTAAATCAGGATTATTCATTTATGACGCTCACAATTTAATGAAATTGAATAATAATTCAAAAATTGCAATAAGTGCAATAAGACCATTTTCTAAAGTTGTACAAAACCAAGAATTGATCACAGCTAAAGTAATACCTTACGGAATTGATAAGAAACTCTTACAAAAAAATAAATTAAGATTAAAAGAAACTTTTAAAGTTGAACCTTTTCAAAAGAAAAATATTACTTTAATTCAAACATTTGATAAAAAAATTAATGAAAAATTACTAACTAAATCAAGAAATGTTACACAAAGACGATTAGAATCATGTGGTATTAAAAAAATAGAAGAAATAATAATTCCTCATAAAGAGAATGTTTTGTGTGATAAAATACAAATTTGTATAAATCGAAATGTTGATGTCATTTTGATAATAGGTCCACATGCTATAACGCATATCAAAGATGTAATACCAAATGCAATAACAATGAGTGGAGCAAAAATCCTCAGATTTGGAATTCCAGTTGAACCAGGCAATTTGTTGTTATTATCTAAATTTAAATCCTTCAATAAAGATATTTATATTATTGGTATGCCAAGTTGCGCAAAATCTCCAAAAGAAAATGGCCTTGACTGGGTATTATGGCGTATTTTATGTAATATTGATTTTAAAAATTCTAATCTTAATGAATTATCAGTCGGTGGTTTTATAAAATAAAATTAATCTAATCCTTAGGGCCTATGTGATTTAAATTCTTAACTTTGGATAACTTGATTTGTTTCTCTCTCTCATTAAATCTCTCTTTTTGTTTATTTGTTGTTCGATCAAAACAATATTCACAACTTCGCCCTTTTAGATAATGTTTATTTTTTTTATTTTCTTTATTCAAAGGCATTCTACAAGCATAACACATATCATATTCACCTTTTTGTAAAGAGTCATTTAAAGAAACACGATAATCAAAAACGAAACATTCTCCCTTCCATTGATTTTCTTCCGGTTTTACATTTTCTAAATACTTTAAAATACCACCATCCAAATGGTAAACATTTTCAAAACCAATTTGTTTCAAATATGATGTAGATTTTTCACAACGAATACCACCTGTACAAAACATTCCTATCTTTGATTTTGTTGATACTTTTTTATCCAATAGATTTTTTTTTACCCACATTGGAAAATCTCTAAAAGATTTAATTTTAGGATTAATACTATTTTTAAAAGTTCCAATTGATACTTCATATTTATTTCTAGTATCTATTATTATGCTATCACTTTCATTCAAGAGTTCATTCCATTTTCCTACATCTAAATGTTTCCCAACTAAATTTGATGGATTAACTTCAGGAATGCCAATTGTGACTATTTCTTTTTTTAGTCTTACTTTCATTCTCAAAAAAGGATTTTTTTTACTAGAAGAAAATTTTGGGGAAAGGTCTTTAAATTGACTAAATTTACCTAAATATAAAAAGAATTTTTTTAAATCACTTGCTGAGCCAGCAATGGTTCCATTTAATCCCTCTTCTGCTAATAATATTGTGCCTTTTATATTTGTTTTATTTAAAAATTTATCAAATTTAATTTTAAAATCTCTGTGATTTTCTAAAAGTAAAAATTTATAAAAAGTTGAAATTATGTATTTCTCTAGTGTATTATTATTAAAATTTAAATAATTTTGTAAATTTTGATTTAATGACATAATCTTTTACTTAACCTTATTATATAATAATAGTCACTTTAGGAGTTAAGATGAATAACATAGATAAAACCACAGCACAAAAATTAATTGAAAAATCACTTGAAAAAGGTCGTGAATTAAAACTTAATCCACTAATGGTTGTAATTCTTGACAACAGAGGCGCTGTAAAAGCATGTACAGCAGAAGATGGAACAAGTCCATTAAGGTTTAGTATTGCATATGGAAAAGCAAATGGAGCATTCCAGATGGGAATGGGTTCAAGAGCTTTATTTAATAGAGCTGAACAACAAGCTTATTTTATTAATGCAGTAAATGCTTTAACAGATGGAAATTTAGTACCAGTACCAGGAGGTGTTTTGATAAGAAACAGTAATAAGGAAATAATTGGTTCTATAGGAATATCTGGGGATTCATCTGACAATGATGAAAGTGCAGCTATTTACGGTGTTGAAAGCGTAAATTTAACTCCGGATATTGGTTAAATAATAAAATATAGATGGTCCACTAAAGATTAGGATTAAAACAAATAATCCATAAATATGTTTGTTTGAAGGATAATCTTTTTGCTTAAAATTTTTATTTTGAGATTTTCCATCAATCATCTGATTGATTAGTTTTTCTTTTAAAAAAAATTGATGAAAACCTACTGCACATAAATGGAGAATTAATAATAAATACAAAATATAATGCAATGTATTGTGGATGTTTGTAAAAATTTCAACTAAATGAGGACCGAATTTTACAAATGGCCCATCATAGAGAATATCATCTGAAGAAAACATTCCAGATACTGATAATGACAAAATTATTATAAAAAATGAAAA
>CACMOJ010000054.1 GCA_902615325.1 uncultured SAR116 cluster alpha proteobacterium
TAAATTAACTTCACTAAAATCAATTTGTTTCCTTGATAAACTCAGTAAGAAACCAATAACAATTGCAGCTGAAATGGTCGAGGATCCCCCATAAGATAATAATGGTAATGTCATACCTTTTGTTGGAATTAAAGATAAATTACTTGATATGTGTATCAATGACTGCACACCAATTAAAGCAGATAAGCTAGATAAACTTAAAATTTGGAAAATATCTTTACAATTAAAGGCGATAATAATCGGTTTTAAAATAATAATTGAATATATTAAAACAATTATTAGACATAAGATCAAACCAAATTCTTCAGCAATTACTGAGAAAATAAAATCAGTATGTGCATCAGGCAAATTATTTTTTAAAGAACCTTCGCCAATACCTTTTCCAAAGTACCCAGCTTCATTAAATAATTTTAATGCTTGGTTAGCTTGATAGTTTGTACCAAAAATAAATTCATTAATTCTTATGTATACATGAGAATAAAAATTATATGCCAATAAAATTACTGTTGGGATTATAAATATTAAAACAATACAAAAAAACATAGGAATTCCAATTATTATAAGTTGAAAAATCCATATTGTTGTTATTAATAAAGTCATACCCAAGTCTGGCTGAGTTAGTAGAATTATATCAATAGATATTATTGAAAAAATGGATAAAATTAAATATTGTTTTCTTTGCGTTGATTTCCAAATAGTTAAAAACCAAGCATTTATAATTATAAAAAATGGTTTTATAAATTCGCTAGGTTGAAATGATTGGCCAAAAAAATCAATCCATCTTCTAGCTCCTTTAATATCTGATCCATATTGAATGCTATATAGTAATAAAGTAAACAGTATTATAAAGCTAATAAGTGACAATATTTTAATTTTGTAAAAGTTTAATTTACTTAAAATTATCGCTATTAAAAGACTAAACATTACAAAAATTATATGTTTAACTGAAAAATAATAACTATTTTTATTTAATTTTAATTCTAATGAACTTGAAGATGTTAAGATAAACATTATTCCGAGAACTAATAAAGTCAAAAAACTAAAAAATATCCATCTGTCAATTGTCCAAAGCCAGATTGAAAAGCTTGATCTATCAGAACGTGAAAGAATCATAAATTAAAATCCGTTAAATTACTAGATACTTCCTCTTTAAATGCTTCACCTCTTTCTTCAAAATTTTTAAACTCGTCAAAACTTGCGGCTGCCGGAGAAAATAGTATTGTAACTTTATTATTTTTAATTTTATGTATTTTTTTAAATAAAAATATTATTAATTTCTTTAAATTATCAAACAAATAAATTTTTCCGTCAAAATTGGTTTCATTTAATTGTTTATGAAATCTTTTTTTTGAGCTTCCAAATAAATAGATAGCTTCAACTTTCTTTAAGTATTTAACTGCTTTTCCTAATCCATCTTTTTTTTCGAGTCCACCAGCAATCCAATGAATATTTTGATATGATTTTAAAGCAGCTGACGCAGACTCACCGTTTGTAGCTTTACTATCATTAATAATTTGAAGATAACTTGAACTATAAATAACTTCCATTCTATGAGGTAAGGGAAGAAAATGAAGTATTGATTCTTGTATTGAAGTATTTTTGATACCAAATTTTTTTGATATTAAAAATGCTATTTCAAATAAGATTTTGTTATGTTCTCCAGTAATGTTATTTGATTTTATTTCTAATCCGCGTGTATTTAGGATATTTATGTTATTAAAATATTTTAATTTTTGTTTAATTTTATGTTTTAAAAAAGTGTCACTATGGTTCACTATTAAATATCCATTGGGTTTTATTGATTCTATTAATCTTAATTTAGCGTTAAGATAATTTTCAAAGTCACCATGATAATCTAGATGATCATTTGAAATATTAGTAATGACGCCAAAATCTAGCTTTAGACTTGGTATTGACAGTAATTGGTAACTAGATAATTCAATAATAATAATTTTTTTTTTATCATATGGATTAATTAAGCAGGTAGGGTTTCCAAAATTTCCACAGATAATATTTTTAATTTTATTTTCTGAAAAAATGAAAGATATTAATGAAGCTAAAGTCGATTTACCGTTGGTACCTGTGATACCAATAATTATTGATTTAGGTTTTTGTTCAA
Organism: uncultured SAR116 cluster alpha proteobacterium; assembly: GCA_902615325.1. Classification (GTDB taxonomy): domain Bacteria; phylum Pseudomonadota; class Alphaproteobacteria; order Puniceispirillales; family Marisalimonadaceae; genus TMED54. The sequence goes on from CACMOJ010000054.1 coordinate 2,120, forward strand.
AAAATAATTCAATTTCATTTTGTAACTTAACTTGATATTTTCCTGCAAGTTTTACAATTGGATGTTTATTTTTTCCACTAATAGTGATTCCTGGTGAAATAATTATTCTTTCTAATTTTTCCCAATTCCAATTAATATAATTTTGCCAAAATTTTTTAAGTTTTAAATTTGGCTCAATTTTATCATCAAAAATTACAAATTTTTTATTTTTGTTTTTTAAAAATTCAAATGCTGCTAAGCCAGATGTTCCTAAACCAAGTATTCCAATTAAATCTTTCATATTTCCATTTATTTAAAAAGTTTCATCTCAATTTTAATGAAGAAAGTCCAATTAAAGCTAAAATTACTGCAATAATCCAAAATCTAATGACTATTGTAGATTCTTCCCAGCCTTTTTGCTCAAAGTGGTGATGTAATGGTGCCATTTTAAATATTCTTTTGCCTGTGAGTTTAAATGAAATAACTTGAATTATTACAGAAACAGTCTCTAAGACAAAAAGACCACCAATAATTATAAGAACAATTTCATGTCTTACAGCTAAAGCTGTTGAACCTAAAAATGCACCTAAAGATAATGATCCAGTATCTCCCATAAAAACCATAGCAGGAGGTGCATTAAACCATAAAAAACCTAATCCTGCTCCAACTAAGGCACCAGCTAAGACAGCTAGTTCTCCCACACCAGGTACATAGTTTATTTGAAGATAATTAGAAAAGTTTACATTACCTACTAAATATGAAATTAAAGCGAATGATAAACATGCAATCATCACTGGAACAATAGCTAAACCATCAAGACCATCAGTTAAGTTTACTGCATTTGAGCTTCCTATAATAACTAAAATACCAAAAGGTAAATAAAAAATTCCAAGATCAATAACTAACTCTTTAATAAAAGGTATAGAAATAGTATTTGCATAATTGTTTGGGAACTGTTGGTTAAT
>CACMOJ010000055.1 GCA_902615325.1 uncultured SAR116 cluster alpha proteobacterium
ATTTTTTAAGAATCCCAAATATTTATATAAAAGTCAAAACTATTGTGACAGAGATGTGACAGAAATTAACTCTTTTAAACAAAATAATAAAAAGTTTAAATAGGGCCTTTTCGGGCGATTCTAGGCATGATATAATACAATTGTTCGATGAGGACACAACGCTGTCATACGGGCGTAATCAGTATGCAACAACTTCAATCCACATCGTAGAAGTTGAATCTCATCTTAAAAAATCGATGCCTGTTTTTTTTAATTTAATTAAGAAGGAGGCCACGATGGCTCTATTTGAAAATAAAACTTATGTAAATGGGAAAGAAATTCTTAGATTTTTTGGAGTAACTTCTGAAACAAAAATAATTCAGGACGAATTGCATGTAAAAGGTGATATTTGTGTTTATGAAGAATGGTTTGCTACTGGAGATATTGTAAAGTTAAGAAATAATAGGTTTTGGTTTCATTCTAGAAAAAATGAATTCAGGTGTGATAACCTTCGTCACAACTGAGGTTAAATAATAGCTAATTTTTTTTAAAAAAATGAATAATTATTAGTATATTGTTTGGTGCAAATTGAAAATTTTTTATTAATCTTCGTCAACCATGTGCATTAAAAGCATGGGAAATTAAAACACCTATCTCCAATATAAGACCATTACATATATATAGGGGATCTACAAAATCATCCCTTATATTTTTATAATTATCTTTAGTGTCAACTGAAGTATCCAAACCTCCATTTGTTTTTACTCTTGGAAACGCTAATTTAATTTGAGATACAACTTTTTCAATATCCATTTTTAGAGCTGACAATAACATATTTTCTGGGGTTAAATTGTCCCTAGCCGAAAATGTTGGAAGTTGAGACGTTAAAAGAAGAACATGGGTCATAAGTGCTAGTCTTATAGATTGCAGCAAATCTAAAGTAATCCTCTCATTACTTTCTGGATGTAAATTCAAATCATCAGGTGCAATTAAATTAAAATCTAGAGCATCGTCTCTTAGCATTGTAATGAGACGAACTACACTCTCAGCTCTTTTATCATTTTTTAATACCTTAGAGAGTTTTCTAAAGGCCCAATACATATTTTTTTCTGAATTAGTGTAAGATCTTGCTACCCAATATGATTGATCTAATAGTCGAGCGTAAGCGAGAGGAGTGTTCAATGAACTTAATTTTTTTGCAGTCAAACCAACTTCTATTAATTGTTTGAACCTGCTTGATTTTTGTCTCAAATCTTCAAACTTTTCAGCGTCGACACTTGCTGCAGTTCCTAAGCCACCAGCTATATGAGCTAAATATCCATATTGTTGAAGAATTGCATTATGTGATATTGCTCTTATTTGGGACGGGTCTTTTCTTTCATTTGAGTAGTCAGATGTTCTTTTATTTGTTCTTGATCCAGAAGGAACCACTAAGTTGCCTGAGAATAAGTCTAAAAACTGCCAATAATCCCAATTATTATATAAATCTTGATGCCATTTCTTTAAAGTTATAAAAAAATCTAGGCTATAATCCGTATCCTGATAAAAAATGTCCTCTTTAACATTGTTCGGAATTAGTTCGGAGTTCAAAATAGAAGAAATTGAATTTTTAGCAATATCTTTATTTCCAAATCGTAAATAGCCGTCCCCACCTTGAAATGTGGTTTCATGCTTGAAAGAAAAACCTTTTTTAATAAATGAATTTCTTGCAAATGTGGTAAAAACATATTTGTTTCTTTCCTCAATTCCATTTGGATGTCCACCTCTACCAATACTCTCACCATGAGTATTAAACATTACAACTTCTATTTTTTTGCTTAATTTTTTCTGAAAAATTTCTGCTAACTTTACTTGCAATCTTTCTACAGCAAGTGAAGAGGTTATTTGTCCCATAAATCTACCAGCATCAGAGAAACCAGTTTGTATAGCTATTCTTTTTCTATTATTTATATAGTTGTAAAAGGGTTTACAATCTAAAGCCTGTTCTAAAATTCTAGCACCCCGTTCTATAGATATTGAGGTCTCAAATAATGGGCTTATGTCTAAAGATTTATCGATTTCATATTTTTTTGCGAAATATAATGCTGATAAAATTGTTGCAGGATGTTCACATTCAGCAATTAGGAGTCTCAAAGGAATAGAATTGTCAATATATCTAATAATTAAACTAACCAACATCAATTGTCTTTTAGCAGTTGTCGGCTCTACATCTATATCCTTAAATGAAACCCTTTGAAAACTTACTGTTTCTATTATATTTGATAATCTATTTAAATCTGTTCTAACTGATACGCTGTCAGTACTTATTTCAAGAATCCCTCTAAAAGCATTGTGTAACTGTAAAGCATTAAATCTAAGTTGAATCTCTCCAACTCCAAAACCTTTATTCTGAATTTCAGAGGCTAATATTAGTAGCTCTGAAGAAACTTCAAAGTTTTTACATATATTTGAAAGTTTGAAAATTTTATCTGTTAAAGTTTTTGAACTAAAGTAAGACTTTTTGTAATTTTCTAATTTATCTTCCAATTGTGAGAAATCAATTCGGTCATTCATACTAACTAAATTTAAAATTTCTTTAGTAAATTTTGTAAAATATCTTACTTGTTTTAATATACTTATCAAATTTGAGCTAATGTCATGCGAATTTAGTTTTTTTATCCTTTGGATATCAATATCTAACTTTTCTAACATCAATAATTTTTCTTTTAATCTTAAAGAAAACGAATCTATCCATCCAATATCCGTCCTGCCGTCAAGATCATACCCAACCCATGTAGAACAATTTATAATATTTGTTTTGAAACCTTTATATTCTTTTGGCCATTTTTTTTTCCCAAATTCGTAAATTATCCTACAAAGATTTCTTCTTACATCCCAAAAATTATTTATAGCGTTCTGAGCTGCCTTATGCTCTTCTTGCAAAGTAATTTTTTTTGTTCTTCTTTGCTGAAAGTTTTTGAATAAATGGTTTGAGTCCTCTAACCTGGTAGCAATAACAATATTTTTCCATGTTTGATCATTGAGA
>CACMOJ010000056.1 GCA_902615325.1 uncultured SAR116 cluster alpha proteobacterium
TCTTTAGTAGAGGTTACTTCAACGATTCTTATCGCATCCTTGGTAAAACTTATTGCAACTGAACTATCTGTTTTTTTGATTTTATTTTTTAGATATTTATTTTGTATACCGTTATTATTTTTAACTTCCTCTTATCAAAGAAAAAAAGATACTTTTAAAATTATATCTAAATCAGGGTTATTTGTCAGAACTGTAGCTGGATTATTTTCATTTGGATTTTTATTTGCTGCACTTAAATATATTGACTTAAGTTTAATGACTACATTATTAAACACAATTCCGTTATTTGTGACATTGTTAGCACCAATTCTTATTAATGAGAGAGTTGGTTTATTTAAAATAATAATGGCTTTGATAGGATTTATAGGGGTTTATTTAATAATTAATCCAAGCTATGAGTTATTAAAATTTAATAATTTTGGAATTATTTATGGAATTCTTTGCCCCTTGTGTGCATCGATAATGCTTATTTCTTTGAGGAAATTGGGAAATACAGACCATCCTACTACTACAGCTTTGTGGTATAATATTATTGGAGTGAAACTTATATATAGATAGTATTCCTATAAATGCAAAACAGAATTCTAATAATTACACTTTAAAACAAATCAAGATAATTTAAATATTATGTTTTATCTAATTTCCTCCGAAATTAAAATATAAGAAACGGGCTCTTAACGAGCCCAAATTTATTTGTTTGAATGATGAAATTTTAAACAAACATACCAATTTAAATTTTAAACTGTGTAAAAATAATTGTAAGTCAGATAGATAATAAATAATAAAATAAATAAGGATAAAATGATGGGCAAACTCAATAAAAAATCACAAGAAATACTATTTATTATTAAATGTAGTATTAAGTCTGATGCTAACGAATTTAGAAAATGGGCAAATGACCGTGCCGCAAAATATGTATTTGATTTAAAGGAAGGAAAAACTATAAGTTATGAATGGTATTTGTCTGACGATAATACAGAAGCGACATTAGTAGAATCATTTATTGACAGTGACGGTGCTATGCAACGTTTGAATAACCATATGTCAAGCCCAATAGCCGAAGAAGTAATAAAGCATGTTGATTTTAAAGAATGGCTAGTTTTTGGCAATTCTAAACAAGATTTGATTGATGTACTAACTCCTTTTGGAGCTATTTTCAACAAGCATCATTGTGGATTTAATAATAATTCAAAATAACTTATTATATACTGACATCATTATTGAACTCAGAAATCACTACGCCTCTGTTATTAAATATCTTAAAAACAAATTTTGCTAAGACAGGACAATTTTCAGGTGTGAAAGCTTCATTTAATATACTTTCACATTTTTTAAAGGAATTATGACTTTCATATTCAAAAACTTGAGTAATCCTATGTTGACCTTCGTTCCATACTTTTGAAATAACATGACGAATTAATCCATTTTTCTTTAACTTTAAATACAGTTCAGTAGTCCTGATTTCATCAAGGGATTTTAAAAATAAGTCTAATTCATTTTCTGTTAAAAAATCCATATAAAGTGAATTTAGAAAAGTGGTATTTTTTTTATTCATAATAATTCCATGTTCTAATTTCACATATTAAAATTAAAATTATAGGTTCTTTTATAGACATTATAGCCCCTCAACCATAAGAATGTTTGAAGAAGCGTTTTTTAATCTTATGTTTTTATATGGTTTATATTCGTCGCTATTATACCATTCCATCGCTGATTTCTTGTTCGGAAACTTTACTAATACCATTCTAGTAGGTTTCCACAAATTTGTTTCCAAAGCATCTATTTTTCCACCACGAATTAAATATTCACCACCATAGCTTTCAATCATAGGCTTAACTTTTTCCATATATTTTTTGTATTCTTCTATATTTTTTATATCCACGTCACCAATCATATAAACAGCTTTACTAGTCACAATAAATCCTTCTGTAAATAAATTAAAATTATCTTTTAAATATATTAAAAATAAAAACTCTATGTAAAGTGTTTATCAATAATTAACAAAAGCGACTGCCCTTAGCGTAAAAAAATGTAAGCAATATCAATCATAGTAACTTTCTAAAAGCCATAATACTGCCTAACATTTTAAATGTTACCACCCCACGCATGAGCCATGGGGCTATGGGTAGATATATATAGTTGGTATGTGTGACAGATTGGGTTTTTTAGAGATTTGAATTATATTTTTATTGAAACACCTCTTCTCTAATAAAATTATAATTACTAATACCAAAAATTTTTACTTATGCAGGATAGTTCATCAGGCAAATTTATTAACGCGTCATTTTTTTTACTTAGAATATATGGTTTTAGATTTTTAGTCACTTCATCAAGATGCCAAGCAAAATCTAAATTTTTATTAATACTATTATCTTCAAATAAAATGAAAGAAGATGTTTTTCTACCAACAACATTGCCAACTTCTATAAAATTTCCATCAATCCTTTTGAAAGCTTTTGCAAAAATATTATCGTTATTTCTTTTAAATAAAAATTCTGTTTTTTGTTTTTTCTTTAATGCGTAACAAACAATTCCAGATGTTGGTTCAAGTCCAAAAACTTTAATAGGTAATATAAAATAAATACTACAAGATATTAAAATTAAAATTTTATAAAACATATTTAAATTATAAATTTAATAAAATTAAATAGCAACATTAGCGCATTAACTCT
>CACMOJ010000057.1 GCA_902615325.1 uncultured SAR116 cluster alpha proteobacterium
ATTTTAAAGGTAGTTCTTGTCGGATTGAAAAAAATGGAGATGAAATTACTATAAATGCTGATGATGAATTAAAAAGAAAACAAATGGAAGAATTGTTAATAACTCATTTAACTAGAAAAGGAATTGATACTAATTGTCTAGAGTTTCAAAAAATACAAGCTTCATCTGGCAATACAATTAGGCAAAAAGTTATTGTAAAGCAGGGAATAGACAGAGAAATTGCTCAAAAAATTATTAAAGAAATCAAAAGCTCTAAAACGAAAGTACAGGCATCTATTCAAGGTGATGAACTAAGAATTTCTGGGAAAAAAAGAGATGATCTTCAATCTACTATTCAGCTTGTAAAAAATATGTCAATTAAATTTCCATTACAATATGTAAATTTTAGAGATTAATTAATTATTATTTCAGCTCTATCATCTCTTTTTTTCCAAGACTTATTTTCAATTGATTGATAGAAGCTTGCTAATTGTTGATTAAATAAAGCAGGCTCTTCCAGATTAATAGTATGGCCTGTTTTTGGAACAATAAAGAGTCCAGAAGTTGAAATAGTTCTTTTTAAGTAAACTCCAACTTCTATGCACATATCATCTTCATCACCATTAATAATTAAAGTTGGATTTTGAATATTCGCAATTTCATCGGTTAAATCATATAAATTTGGACGTTTACTCTGAATACCCAAAAGTGTATTTGATGAACCTGTTTGGTCGTGAGCAATTAACATATCATTAAATTTTTTCCATCCATTATAGTCTTTATTTTGAAATTGAACCCTTGAAGGTCCAAGCGCATATTCTGATCCCACAATTTTCATTCCTCTGTTCAAAATATCCTTTGCTGTATTTTCTGAGATTATTGAAAAGCCTTCATCATTTTGACTATTTTCTGGCTTTGCACCGTATCCACAACCGGCAATACAAAGACTTAAAGCTAGATTAGAACAGTTGATGCCAAAATGAAGTGTTGCAAATCCGCCCATTGATAAACCAACTATGTGAGCCTTTTTAAGATTTAGACCTTCTATTATATCTTTAATATCTTGCCATGCTCTTTCTTGACTATACATATTGATATCTTTAGGTACATCTGATGGTGTGTATCCGCGTGCTGAATAAGTTATACAAGTAAAGTTTCTTGAAAAAAAATTAACCTGTGGCTCCCAACTTCTATGATCACCAGCAAATTCATGAACAAAAACTATGGGTATACCTGATCCAGTTTTTTCATAATATAAATTTATTCCATCTGATGTTTTTAAATATGACATATTTACCTCCAATATTAGAATTATAGTTGAAAAAAAATGGATTGAAAGCCACAATAAATTGAAAAAATAACTATTATGACTATCTTTCAAATTCTAACAGCTGAATTACCAGCTATAATTTTAACACTTAAACTATCTTTAATTACTTGCTTTTTTCTATTTTTAATTGGAACACCGTTAGCTCTCTTACTAGCTTATAAAAAAAATAAGTTTAATACTTTTCTTGAAAGCATTTTTACTTTGCCTTTAGTTTTACCTTCAACAGTAATTGGTTTTTATCTTTTAGTATTTTTTAATCCTGACACAATTTTAGGAAAGTTTTTTATTTTATTAACCGGTGAACAATTAGCTTTCACATTTAAGGGTTTAGTATTAGCTTCAATTATTTATTCTTTACCATTTTGGATACAACCCTTACAAAACTCAATTGAAAAAGTTGACAAGCGATTAATTCAAGCTTGCACAAATATGGGATCTAGTAAATTAAGTATCTTTTTTGAAATTTTATTACCTATGTGTAAGAAAGGTTTTCTTACTTCTTTTATATTATCTTTTGCACATACTATTGGAGAATTTGGAATTGTACTTATGGTAGGTGGAAATATAGATGGACAAACAAGAGTTTTATCTATTTCAATTTATGATAATGTTGAACAGCTAAGTTACCAAAATGCACATGTTTTATCATTATTTTTGATATTATTTTCTACTTTTGTATTGTTTGTCATATATTTTATTAATAATAAAAATGCTATTGGACTAAAATCATGAAGTCTATAAGTGTTGAAATAAATGGAAATTTTTCTGCATTGTCATTCGATTTTAAACATGAGTTTGGTAGTGGAATTACAACTTTACTTGGCCATATTGGATCTGGAAAATCAACTATAGTTGACTCAATTTCAGGTTTTAATAGACAATTAAAAAGCATAGTTAATATCAATGGAAATATTTTTGATTCTCATATACCATCAAAAATAAATTTAAGACCAATCTCTGTAATGTTTCAAGATACAAGGTTAATTCCTCATATGAATGTTAAGGGAAATATTTCATTTGCTTTAAAAAAATCAAAAATTAAAAAAACAAATTCTGAAACTCTTGATGTAGAGCACCTAATTCAGTCTTTGGGTATAAAAGAATTGTTAAATAAATTTCCTGATCAATTGTCTGGTGGTCAAAAGCAATTGGTAAACTTATGTAGGACATTAGCTATTAAATCAGACTTTATAATTCTAGATGAACCTATGTCATCTTTGGACATAAAAAATAAAGCTACTGTTCTTTCATT
>CACMOJ010000058.1 GCA_902615325.1 uncultured SAR116 cluster alpha proteobacterium
AACCTAAATTCTTCGCGAGAGCAATTGATTGATTATCAATTCCTCTAATGCCTACTAATAATATCAAGCATTCTGTTTTCATTATATTTATTTTAAAATGTCTATATTTAAAATTTCATAATTTTTTAAACCACTTGGAGTTTTAATTTCAACCTGAGAACCGCTCTCTTTACTCATTAGGCCTTTAGCTAATGGGGAAGAGACTGAAATTAATCCTTTTTCTAAATTAGCTTCATAAGGACCAACTATAGAGAATTCTATATCCTTATCTGCATCTTCATCATATACAGTTACTTTTGTACCAAAAGTAACCCTTTTCCCATCAAGTTTTGTTAAGTCTATTACTTCAGCTCTACTTAAAACACTTTCAAGCTCAGTTATTCTTCCTTCAATAAATGATTGCTTTTCTTTAGCAGCATGATATTCGGCATTTTCGGATAAATCTCCATGTTCACGGGCAATCGAAATAGCCTTAATAATTTCTGGTCTTTGAATTTTTTTTAAATTATTAAATTCATTCTTTAAATTTTCTAATCCATTTATTGTAAAAGGCACCTTTTCCATTAAAAAACTCCAATCAATTTAAATATGATTGTAATGAGTGTACATCAATTTTTTTGTTAATTACACTTTTAATAGCAGCTGTTACTGCAATAGCACCTTGTATAGTAGTATAATAAGGAATATTATTTAATAATGCGGTTTGTCTTAATGAAAAACTATCTTCAATTGATTTCAATCCTTCAACGGTATTTATAACCAGATCAATTTCATTTGAAATCATTAAATCAACAACATTTGGTCTTCCTTCAAAAACTTTTTTAACAATTTCACAAGAAATTTTATTATTTTTCAGGAAGATTGCTGTTCCCCCAGTTGCAATTAAGTCAAAGCCAAAACTTACTAAAGATTTTGCAGGTTCAATAATTTTTCTTTTATCTTCATCTTTTATAGAAATAAATATTCTACCTTTTTTAGGAAGGGGTATATTTGAACCCAATTGACTTTTATAAAATGCTAGTTCAAAATTTTTATCAATTCCCATGACTTCACCTGTTGATTTCATTTCAGGGCCTAAAATAATGTCAGTACCTGGAAATCTCGCAAAAGGAAAAACAGCTTCTTTTACACAAACATGTTTAATATTATTTTCTTTTAGTTTAAGTTCTTTTATTGAGCTACCAACCATAATTTGGCAGGCATAATTTACAAGTGGATATCCTGTTGCTTTTGCAACAAATGGTATAGTTCTACTTCCTCTTGGGTTGACTTCCAAAATAAATAACTCATTATCTTTTATAGCAAATTGAATGTTCATAAAGCCTTTAACCTTTAAACTTTTTGCAATAATTTTAGTTTGATTTCTTATTTTATTTAGCATTTGATCAGATATGTTTTGTGGTGGTAACACACATGCAGAATCTCCTGAGTGTATTCCTGCCTCTTCAATGTGTTCCATTATACCAGCAATAAAAACATCTTTTCCATCTGATATTGCATCAACATCAACTTCCATAGCATTTTTTAAAAATTGATCTATCAATACAGGATTTTTTCCTGATACTCTAACAGCTTCATTAATGTATTTATTTAATTGATCCATATTGTGTATTATTTCCATAGCTCTTCCCCCAAGAACATAACTTGGTCTAATCACAACTGGAAAGCCTATATTTCCACAAATTTTGTGAGCTTCAATTTTACTTTTGGCAACATCATTAATTGGTTGTTTTAGATTTAATGACCTTATAAATTTTTGAAATCGATCTCTATCTTCAGCTAGGTCAATTGCGTCAACTGAAGTTCCTAGAATTTTAATTCCTGATTTATCTAACTCATTTGCTATTTTAAGAGGAGTTTGGCCACCTAGCTGAACAATGGCTCCAAGTATATTTCCATTTTCTTGTTCTTTATTAATTATATCAAAAACATTTTCAAAAGTAAGTGGTTCGAAATAAAGTTTGTCAGACGTATCATAATCAGTAGAAACTGTCTCGGGATTACAATTAATCATAATCGATTCAATACCCATTTTTTTTAAACTGTAAGATGCATGAACACAACAATAATCAAACTCGATACCTTGGCCAATTCTATTTGGCCCACCGCCAAGAATTAAAACTTTCTGTTTTTCAGATGGGTTTGCTTCACATTCTGCTGTATCTGATAGTTCATAAGAACTATATAAATAAGCTGTTTCAGATGAAAACTCAGCTGAACAAGTGTCAACTCTTTTAAAAGA
>CACMOJ010000059.1 GCA_902615325.1 uncultured SAR116 cluster alpha proteobacterium
AATCAAGGTTATTTTTCCGATGCAGTTCAACTCGCTCAAAGTCTCAAAAAGCAATATCCTGAATCAGTGTTTCTATGGAATATATTAGGTACATCAGCAATTCAAACTGGAATGTTGGATTTGGCTAATTGTGCTTTTCAAAAAGTAGTTTACCTTAATCCAGTATATGCTGACGGCTACAACAATATGGGTATTGCTCTTAAAAAACAAGGGAAGTTGGATGATGCAATAAAAGCTTACAAGAAGGCAATATTAATAAGACCAAATTATCCTGAAGCATATAATAATATGGGAATAGCACTTCAAAATCAGGGTAAGCTAAAAGAAGCAGAAGAAGCGCATCATAATGCAATCTTAATAAAGCCAAATTATGCAGAAGCCTATAATTATATGGGAATGGCACTTCTAAATCAGGGTAGGGAAAATGAAGCTATAGAAGTGTTTAAAAAAGCAATCTTAATAAATTCTGAGCACGCAGAGGCTTTCAATAATATAGGTCTTGCACTTTATAATCAAGATCGGCTTGATGAAGCAAAAGAGGCGTACAACAAAGCAATTTTAATAAGACCAAATTATGTTGATGCACATAACAACATTGGCATTATTCTAAAAGAACAAGGTGACTTCGATAAGGCAATACAATATTACAAAAAGGCACTATCAATAAAACCTAATTACGCTAAAGCCTATATCAATATGGGCAATGTTCTTAAAGAACAAGGTAAGCTAGATGAAGCATTACTTGCAAATAAAAAGGCAATTTCAATTAATCCTAATTACGCTGAAGCTTACAAAAACTCTGGTTTAACTTTAATTGATCAAGGTAAAATAAATGAGGCTTTAAAATCCTTCAATAAAGCACTTTCTCTTGAACCTAATCTACCTTCTGCCCACTATGGCTGTTCAATCATTCACAACTTACAAGGTGATCTTGAAAAAGGTTTTAAAAAATATGAATGGCGACTGAAGATGAAAGAATTTAAAATTAAAATGCAAAGAAAAACTTCTATTTGGGATGAAAGTAAAAGTCTAATAGGTAAAAACTTTGTAGTTTATGAGGAGCAAGGACTTGGTGACATTATTCAATTTTGCAGATATCTGATCTTATTAAAACAAAAAGGAGCTAAAATAATATTTATAGTCAAAAGAAGGATGCATTCACTATTACGAACTTTAGATAGTGATATAGTTCTTAATGAAAGCTTACAGAATAAAATGCTAATTGACTTTGAGGCACCACTAATGAGTCTTCCTCATTTGTTAAATACTAACCTAGAAAACATACCTTCAAAAAAATGTTATCTATCTCCTAATACTTCCAAAATTATATCATGGGGTAAACATTTCGCTAAAAATACTTTTAAGATAGGTATATGCTGGCAAGGTAGCAAAAATAAAATTGATGTTGGAAGGTCTTTCCAGTTATCCTTATTTAAAGATATATCAGAAGTTCCAAATGTAGAACTGATTAGTCTTCACAAAGGTGAAGGTGAAAAACAAATAAAAGATATTAACTTTGAATTGACCACCTTAGGCAGTGATTTTGACTCAGGTGAAGATGCATTTATTGACACAGCAGCTGTAATGGCAAATTGTGACTTAATAATTACTTCTGATACAGTAACAGCTCACCTAGCAGGAGCTCTAGGCTTTCCAACTTGGGTTATATTAAAAAAAATACCAGATTGGCGTTGGATGTTAGAAAGAAACGATTGTCCGTGGTATCCAAGTATTAAGCTTTATCGGCAAAAACAAATAGGTAATTGGAGAGATATTTTTCATATGATGAAAATGGATTTATTAACACTATTAAAAAATAGAGGAAAATATGATAACAATGCCTAAAGTACAAATCTCTTGGGGTGAATTATTTGATAAACTAACAATACTTCAAATTAAGTTAGAAAACTTAAAAGCTAAAAGTGCCTTGAAAAACGTAAAAAAAGAATATGACGAATTGATAATTATATTAAATAATAATTTTACTAATAATAAGGATGCTGAGAGACTTATGGCAGATTTGAGAAAAATTAATAAGAAGCTTTGGGACATTGAAGACAAAATAAGAGATAAAGAGAGAAGTAAAATTTTTGATAAAGATTTTGTTAAATTCGCGAGAGAAGTATACTTTACTAATGATGAACGTTCTCGCGTCAAAAGAAATATAAATATGGCATTTGGGTCTAAAATTATCGAAGAAAAGTCATATTCTAAATA
>CACMOJ010000060.1 GCA_902615325.1 uncultured SAR116 cluster alpha proteobacterium
AAATTTCATTTAATTCATTTAATCTGTCAGTTTTGTCTATTTTAGCAATTATTGCATTAATTGATTTCCTACTTCTAATAATTTTGGTTAATTTTCTTGTATCAATTCCTGCAATTCCAGGTATTGATAGATCTTTTAACCATTCAGAAAAATTTTTATCACTTCTCCAGTTTGATTCTTTGGACGGGAGTTGTCTTGTTATTACGCCAGAAACATTCGATTTACCCTCATAATCATTAAAGTTTGTACCAACATTTCCTATGTGTGGAAAAGTAAAGCTTATAATTTGATTAGTATATGATGGATCAGTGATAATTTCTTGATACCCAGTCATTGAAGTATTAAAGCACAATTCACCTATTCCTAATTTTTCTGATCCAAAAGAATAACCAAAATACCTTTCGCCAGTTTCTAATATCAATATTGAATTTTTTGATGAAATGTTTTGGTTCAAAAAATAAGAAGGTATATAAGAATTCAAGTTGGAAATTTTAAGATCGTGCATACATATACCTAATACAATTATATTAAAGATATTTATACTAATTAAAATGGTTTACATTTAAGGTCAATAAAATTAAATAAAAGAAAATTCAATATAGGTATTTTATGAGAGAACAATTAAATTCTGAATTAAAAAAATCAATTATTAATAAAGATTTAGCAGCAACAAAAACAATTAGACTCATAATTGCAGCAATAAAAGATAGAGATATTGTTGTTAGAACAGAAGGGAATCAGAATGGCATAAGTGATGCTGATATAATTTCTTTGCTTAAAAAGATGCAAAAACAAAGAGAAGAATCAATCCAACTTTACACAAAAGGAAATAGAATGGATTTAGTTCAAAGTGAAGAGGATGAGATTAAAATAATCAAACAATTTTTGCCAAAACAAATGGATGAAGATGAAATTAAAAATCTTGTTAAAGAAGCAATAAAATTAAATGATGCAAAATCTATTAGAGATATGGGTAAAGTTATGAGTTATCTTAAAAAACATTATTCTACAAATATGGATTTTAGTAAAGCTAGTAAATTTTTAAAAGAGACATTAATTTAATTCATAATGAATAATGATGATTTAAAAGAAGAGATTAAAACCCGAATAAAATTATCTGAAATAATTTCAAAATAAAAAAAGTGAAAATAGTTTTATTGGTCTATGTCCTTTTCACTCTGAAAAAACACCATCATTCCATGTCCATGACGAAAAACAATTTTATCATTGTTTTGGATGTGAAAAACATGGAGATATTTTTTCTTTCATTATGGAAATTGATAATTTGGATTTTTATAGTGCCTTGAAGTATTTAGCAAGTTTAATTGGTTTAACAGTAAATAATAAAAATCATCAAAATATTTTATATCAAAATAAATATAAAACCCTTGAGTTAAGCTCAAATTTTTTTATTGAAACTCTGAATAATAATAAGAGTAAAATTGTTTTGGATTACTTAAATAATAGAGGTTTAGATAAAGAAATACGTAATGAATTTTTAATAGGTTACGCACCATCGAATAAATCAAACCCCCAATTAATTGATTTTCTTAAGGCAAAAAATATCCAAGAAAAAGAATTAATTGAAACTGGTTTGGCAAAAAAAAAATATAATAATTTATATGGTTATTTTTATGATCGTATAATGATACCTATAGTCTCAACCAATGGAAAAATTATAGGCTTTGGTGGTAGAACAACTAATTCTACTGAACCAAAATATTTAAATTCACCTGAAAGTGATGTTTTTAGTAAACGAAACATATTATTCGGTGCATATAATATAAAAAAAAGAAAGCAAAATATAGATAATATCATTTTATGTGAAGGTTATATGGACGTAATTGCTTTATATAAGTTTGGATATGCAGCCGTAGCTAGTTTGGGTACAGCTGTCTCTGAAAAACAAATAGAATTATTAACAACACTTTCAAAAAATATTTTTGTTGTGTTTGATGGAGATCAAGCTGGTAAGAATGCTACACTTAGGTTATTTGAAAAATTACTCCCATTATTAAAAACTGACAATGAATTTAGATTTGTCTTTTTGCCTAATGAACTTGATCCCGAAGAATATCTAATTAGAAATGGAAAAAGTAATTTTAATATTTTGTTAGAAAAAAGCTATAATATATCAGATATTATATGGTTGATGGGTCTGAAAAATAAAATTAACGATTCTCCTGAACAAATTGCAAAATTTTGGA
>CACMOJ010000061.1 GCA_902615325.1 uncultured SAR116 cluster alpha proteobacterium
TAAGAACTAAAAGAGGATGGTGCCATACATTTGTTTTATAAGTTACGCCAAATTCAGAATTAATTTTAAAACACCTTAAACTCTCAAGGTTTGGAGCATTATTTTTTTCTTCTGCTACAACGACTAACCAATCAAAATTTTGAATAGGCAAAAAAGTTTGTGTTGCTAAGGGATGTTTTTCTAATATTTTTATTTCAATTGGAAATTTTCTTGGTTCGCCAGAAAAAATTGAAATATAACTCTCACCAGTATTTGTATTAAGATTTAATTTCGAAATTTCACTATGTCTAATAGTTGTACCTTGATTAATAGTAAGTTTTTTGTTTGAATTTGTTTTTTCTATTATATCTCCAAAAGGTAAAAATGCTTCTTGGTTAACAGTTTCTATTGGCAGTTCATTCAACTTGACAAATCTCCAAAAATTCTAAGTCTGGATACACCTCCATCTGGATAAATATTTAGTTTAACATAATTTACTGGGCCGCATTGATTTAAGTCTAAATAAGTGTGGATTTTATCTGCCTCTAATTTTTGTGAAAACAAAATTTCTGTCCAATTTGAAGAAATATCAATTATCTCATCATCAGTCATTTTATCTTTAACTAAAGCACATTGCACTGAAGCTCTGTCAGGATAATTTCCTTTGAAATGTGCAGTATCAATCTCTATTTTATTTATGATACCAACGTGAGCTAGTTTAATAATAATCCAATCATTTCCAGGAGTTCTTCGCCTTCTTGTCTCCCATCCATCACCCATGGTTTTACCTCTTCCACTAGAAAGTAAAGCAGATACATCCCCATAATGAGCATTATTGTAAGTTATTATTTTTCCACCTAAATTTAGAGAAGAAAGTTCGTAGTCATTTTTTTTGTTTATATCAAAATTGTAAATTACTTCTCCATTAAGCCTCAACCTTGCAACACCGCCATCAGGAAAAATTTGAAATCTTACATAATTGACTATCTCTGATTCTACTTCAAATTTTTGAGAGTGGTCTCCTTTTAATTCAGATTTTTTTAAAATAGATATCCAATTATCATCAAAGTTTGGATTTTCACTTGAATAAATACCCTCTAAGGAAGCATAAGGAGGAAAATTTCCAGTGAAATATGCTGTATCAATTTCTATTTCACTGATTTTTCCAGGTGAACCTAATTTAATAATACACCAATCATTGCCTTCAGTTCTTTTTCTTCTACTTTCCCATCCATCCATCCATTTGCCATGGTCATCATATTTATCTTCAATAAAAACAGGTTCTTTATCATTGAGCATTCTTGAAACATCACCAAAAAAATCATCAGAAAAATCGATGATTTTAGTACCTAACTTTGGTGATGCTAGATTTACAAGTTTTAAAATATTTTCATTCATAACTAATTCCTTAAAATGATGAGAAATCTCTGCTCATATATTTGCCAAGATTGTTCACTGTAGTAAACTCTCCATTATCAAAAATTTTATTACCACGTAACCAAGTTTGAACTGGCCATCCTGTTATTTCTAATCCTTCATATGGGGTATAGTCAGAACCATGATTAAGATCATTTTGAGAAATTTTCTTTTTTAAATTTGGATCCCAAAATGTAAGATCCGCATCTGAACCAACTTTTATAACCCCTTTTTGAGGGTACATACCATACATCTTAGCAGGGTTTGTAGAAGTTAATTCTACAAATCTTTTTAGATCAATTTTGTTTTTTGTAACACCTTCTGAAAACAAAATGGGCATTCTTGTCTCTACTCCAGGAATTCCATTTGGTACCCATTTAAATGAAGTTCTTGCACCAGGTCTATCTTTCCCCTGTTTATCTTTAAATCTAAATGGGCAGTGATCTGAGGAGAATATTTCAAATGTACCATCGATTAACCCTGACCAAATGGCTTCTTGACTTTTTTTATCTCTTGGCGGAGGAGAGCAAACATATTTTGCACCTTCAAAGTTCATATTTAAACCTTTGAGGTCATCTTCAGTTAGACAAATGTATTGAGGACATGTTTCTGAAAAAACTTTTATACCTTTATCTTTTGCCCATCTAATTTGGTTTAGCGCTTCTTCTCCTGAAACATGAACAATCATAAGTGGAATATCAACTATTTGAGCATGACTTATAGCTCTGTGTGTAGCTTCTCTTTCAACAATTTGAGGTCTG
>CACMOJ010000062.1 GCA_902615325.1 uncultured SAR116 cluster alpha proteobacterium
AACAAATTGAATTAAAACATCAAGTTATAGTTGAAAAGAAAGAATACATAACTGACATGAGTGAAAGGCTAAAAATAAAAAGAGAGCATTTACTCACTAAAAAAAGATTTTTTGAGAAAATCAAAAGAAAGACTTTATTTCAAAAAGGTAATCAAAACTTTAAATCTCAAAGTAAATTTCAAGCATCTAGAGAAAAAGCTCTAAAAAGATCTAAAAAGTTAGATAAAAAAATAAGTAACCTTTTAATTGGTAATAATATGTCAAATAATTCCAAATATTTTTCAGAATACCAAAAAACAATGTCTGCAATGCAACAGCTTGAGACTAAAATTAAATCTCATCCAAAGTTTCAAGAAAATGATTTATTACTTAATTCTGAAAATAAATTAGAATCGTTAAATGTTTTTATTGATAAACTTGAAAGTGAATTATCAGTATTAGCATTGAAAGAGCAAGTTCTTACAAAAATGGCTAAGCTTGTTTCTTTAGATGCTATGGAACTAGCAGATAGCTTGCAAATAAATATATCACAAGGCAATGAATTTAAGGATGTAAACGATCCCACTGATTCAGTAACCCTATTTTTAAACTAAATGGAGAAATAAAATGAGAAATAAAATTATGTTAACTCTAATGATGATTATGTCAATGCTGTCAGGTGTTGAAGCAGGAACAGTCGAAAATTTAGAAAGAGTTAGGGCTAAAACTATTACAATGATGTTTGACAAAAACCTTAATGAAAGTCAAAGAGCCGAAAAAATAGAAAAATTAAAAATAAAGTTATTAGATATGGAAAAAATAGTTCTTAATGATAGTGATTTAGCAAAAAATCCTTCAAACAAAACTATAAAAGCATTTGAAACTTTTAATTTTACTTTTTTAGTTCATTCTGCACTGGAAAAGGACAAACCAATTTTAATAAACTGGCTTGAAGATTTAGGTTTTACTTCTGATAACCTCAAAAGAACAAAGGCGTATAGAAAATGATTAAATTATTATTAAATAAATTTAATAATTTATCCCAATCCATAAGTTGGTTTATAGGTTCAGTAGCCATAATGTTTTTTATTTACATGATGGTTACTGGAAAAAATCCGAATATACTAATCAACTGGGGTGTTTCAACATTAGGTTTATTATTTATTGTAATTTTAATAACCCAGTTAATTTTAACATTATTTTGTCTTGTTCAATTAAATCAAACTAAAATTCGAAATAGAAGGTATTGGTTTGAGTTTGGTCTTCAGGTTTCAAACAGTATTTCAACAATAGCATTAACATTTACTTTATTTGGAATAAGCATTGGGATTGGCGAGCTTTCAACTTCAAATTTAAACATATCTACAATAAATAAAACAATCGGTAAATTAACTGAACAATTTAGCATGGCATTTATGACTTCTGTTGTAGGGTTACCTACATCAGCAATTTTAAAATCAATATTAATTATAAATTTTGAACATATTTTAACAAAAGATAATTTTTCAAAATTTAAACAAATTGAAGGAGAGTAGAATGAAATTTTTAATTTTTAATATTTTAGTTTTTTTTGCGTTAGGTTACTTGCTAACTTCAAACTCTAATCAAAACTTCAAAAGCTGGTTTATAGATAAAAAAGATCAAATAACAAATTTATCAAAAAAAGATTATGTTGATAAACTAAAAACTGCGGTCAGTTCAAATGCTGATAATTCAGCGAAAAAAAATCTTAATGATAATAAAATTAATAATAAAGAAAAATTTCAAGAAGAAGTGTTAACTCAAATTAAGAAACTTAATGAAAAGATCAATAAAAATATGGAAAATTTATCTAAACCTAAAAAAAGAACATCTCGGGATAATGTGTTATCAAAAGGATTAAATAATCCAAAGGATATTTCAAATAAAAAAGTTCAAATAGAAAAGTTAAAAAAAGAAGTAGAAAATTTCAAGATTGAAAATCCTGAAATCCAAAATTTAGAAAAAGATAAAATTGAAAATAAATTTTTAACACCTCTACAAAGAGGTCAGGCATTGGCTGAAATCATCACAGATTTAGAAATATATAGTATTAAAGGAATATTAAATTAATGGTTTCAAAACGTCATAACGCTGTAAACTATTGTATTTACAGCGTTTTTTTAATATTTATTTTTATAAATTTTTATTT
>CACMOJ010000063.1 GCA_902615325.1 uncultured SAR116 cluster alpha proteobacterium
ATTAATTTCTTCTTTTTTCATAACAAATCTTTGTAACTATAATAATATTATAAATTACAAAGATTTGTACTTATTTCAAATTAATTTATGTTTTCGTGCTTGTTGCATAACTCTACAAGTTTTGAAGATGCTTCATCTGGCAGGCGTTTTATTAAATCAATTAAAACTTCATTACCACTAGATAGAATATCATTTCTAAGAGAGGGACCAAATTTTTCAGATATTGATATTTCTCTTTCATTTAAATTCATGCCACGAATTATTGCTCCCTGTCTTTCAGCTCGATTTAAATGTATTGAAAATTCTTCTTTTAAGCTTTCTCCACAGTGAACACAATTTTCTGCATCTATTTCATTTTCTTTACCACAATTTGAACAATTAATTAATTGTCTATTAGGTTTGGTAAATTGATGCCCACATTCACTACATTCTTTGTCGAAGACCTTACATTCATGAGCACATTCAGGACACTTCTTTATCTTATTAACTGTAGTATCTTGCTTTTTAATATGCTTCATTTCTTTTTCAACAGATTTAGCAAATTGATCAAATATTCTATGTGATGGCATAATCACATAAGCACTTGAATGATCATCATCACCGAGACTTCTTACAACTCTGCCAATAGCTTGTCTAAAGAATAGTTCGGTTTGAGCATTAGGCAAATAAATGAGTAACCTTAATCTTTTAATATCTACGCCTTCAGATACCATTGCAACTGAAACCATCCATCTTTTTTTACTGTGTCTAAAAGACTCAATATGTTTGTCAGCATTTGGAATTTTACTGTGAACTAAAGATGGTTTTTCTTTTTCCAAAATTTCTATAATGTCACACATATATCGTGCCACCTCTATATTTGGAGCTATTATTAAACCACCAGCATTAGGAATAAGGTTTCTGATTTTATCTAATTTATTTATACCCCATTTTATCATACTGGATTGGTATGATTTAAGATTAGGTGTAACTTGGTCGTCTTCATATTGAGGTATACAAGCTAATTTATAGTAGTCTGTAGCTTTTTGAAGGCCTTTTAATTTTTTCAAAGGTTTGGCAATTTTTTGTACGTTTTGACTTGAAACATTTGCTATTGTCTCGCCAGCTACTTTAACACTAAAATTTCCCTCATGCCTATGAAATGTAACAGGCCTACAATAACCAAGGTCAACTGACTTTCCATAGCTTAGCGAATATGTTCCATCCTGAGGATGGTTTATTTGACCTTTGTCATCAAATGCTAACCATACTGTTTCTTTACCATCTGATCGTATTGGTGTTCCAGTTAGGATTATAGAATATTTTGAATTAACAAAAGCACTGTCTGCATTGTCACCCCAAGCGGCTGAAATAGCTGCATGATGATGTTCATCACATATAATTAAAGTATTATAATTTTCACAAACTTTTTTAAACTCATCATTTAGATTTTGAATTGATGACCATGTAACACATAGATCAATACCATAATCTTTAACATCAATATCAGTTCCAGTTACTTTCATGATATTTCTGCCAGTTATGAATTTAAATTCTTCAGCCCATTGTCTTACAACTTCAGCTCTTGGAGCAATGATAATAACTCTATTGATTAGTTCTTTTTCTATTAAATCATTTGCAATAACTGCTGCACAAATTGTTTTTCCTGCGCCAGGAGCTGCATTAATTACAAAGTTTTTATTTTTATTAATTTTGGTCAACCAGTTTAGACATTTAATTCTAGCTTCTGATTGCCAAGGTCTTAAATTTAAATTTTTATTTTTCAATTGATTACCTATTTATTTTTAATTATTTACTTATCCAATATTCACTCATGTGAATTTCTCTTACTGGTAGTTGAGAAGGTGGTTCACACATACAATATCCATTAATTCTTCTTAAAACTTTCACCATTGGTACTATTTGTTTTTTTACTAAAAACCCTTTTCTTCTTATATTAGTCATTTCAGCTGTGGGAGTTTGAACACCAAACAATAAGGTGGCTTCCAAAGTTGAAATTTTATGGCCTTCTAGCATATGTTCTAGCAAAGCATGGCTTGGC